>NZ_JBIVVA010000006.1:250281-263028 GCF_044757465.1 Streptomyces sp. NPDC091279
CCGTGGTGGGGTTTTGCGCAGTTCCCCGCGCCCCTGGGAGGGGTGCGTGGTCGGGTGCGGCGCCGTGGTGGCTGGTCGCGCAGTTCCCCGCGCCCCTGGGAGGTGCGAGGTGCTTGCGGCCTGTGGGCCCGTGCGGCGCCGTGGTGGGGTTTTGCGCAGTTCCCCGCGCCCCTGGGAGGGGTGCGTGGTCGGGTGCGGCGCCGTGGTGGCTGGTCGCGCAGTTCCCCGCGCCCCTTTAGGTGCGATGTGGGCGCGGTCGGTGGGCCAGTGCGGCGCGGTCGGGGAGGGTCGCGTCCGCGCGGTGTGGCCGCGGATCGATGCAGGCCCATGGGTGGTCGTGCCCGTGCGGCGGAACCCCAGATAAACGGCGGGCCGGGTGGGGTGGCTGCGGGGCAAGCACGACGGAGCCGCACCCTTCCATGGACCCCCACCCCATTCGGCCCCTGTTTTCAGGGGCGCGGGGAACTGCGCAAACCCACGGCGGCGCCGCACGGGCCCAGAGGCCGAGACCACATCTCACCTGTCCAGGGGCGCGGGGAACTGCGCAAAACACCACGACGGTGCCGCACGGGCCCACCGGCCGCGACCGCATCGCACCTCCCCAGGGGCGCGGGGAACTGCGCAAAGAGCCTGCGACGCCGCCGCACCCCACCAGCGGCCGAACTCACCGCACCCCCCGGAGGGGCGGGGCACCCCGAACCTGAACCCCGGGGTGGCCCGCCGAATGGCAGATTGTGCCACATGGGCATAGCCTGCCGACGTGAGTAGCTCCACTTCAGCCACCCCCGCTTCCTTGACGGAACGTCGCAAGGCCGCGACCCGCATGGAGATCGCCCAAGCCGCAGCAAGCCTCTTCGTGAGGCAGGGCCTCCGAGCCACCCGCGCGGAGGACATCGCGAGGGCCGCCGGCATCGCCCCCCGCACCTTCTACCGCTACTTCGCGACGAAGGAGGAAGCCGTCGCCCCCCTCTACGCGGAGGGAGCCCAGCGCTGGCGCGAGGCGGTACGGACGGCGCCCGCCGGAATGACCGTCCCGCAGGCTCTGGAGCACGCCGTGCGCTACACCCTCACGCCGGGCGCCGGAGTGACCGCGGCCTCGTGGCAACTGGGCCGCGCCCTGCTCCAGTTGACGGACAGCAGCCCGGCACTGGCCCGCGTCTGGGCCGAGGTCTGCCTGGAGTCGGAGGACCGCCTCGCCGAGGTACTGCGAGAACGGTGGGGCAACGGCGAAGAGGGCACCGGCGACGGCGAGTTGAGGTTCGCGGCAGCCGTCGCAGGCGCTGTCGTGAGGGTGGCCGTGGAAAGCTGGGCCGCCGACGAGTCCCCGGCGTCAGGGGCCGAGGAGCCCGCAGCGGGCGCGCTGCGCAACCTCGCGGCGCTGGAGGGGTTCGCGTGGGGAGGCGGGTGAGAGTGGCGGGGCGGCATCAGGAGGAACAGGCGGCCCGAGTCGGCCGTTCGCCCAACTCCGGTGCCCAGTAGCGGGAGTTGGGCCGCCGACGAGTCCCCGGCATCGGGGTCCGAGGAGCCCGCGGCTGGCGCGCTGCGCAACCTCGCGGCGCTGGAGGGGTTCGCGTGGGGAGGCGGGTGAGAGTGGCGGGGCGGCATCAGGAGGCACAGGCGGCCCGGGGCGGCCGTTCGCCCAACTCACCTGCCCAGTAGCGGGAGTTGGGCTGCCGACGAGTCCCCGGCGTCAGGGGCTGAGGAGCCCGCGGCGGGCGCGCTGCGCAACCTCGCGGCGCTGGAGGGGTTCGCGTGGGGAGGCGCGTGAGTGCGGCCGGGCGGCATCAAGATGCACCGGTCGCCCGGGGCAGCCGTTGGCCCAACTCCCGTGTGCAGTAGCGCGAGCAGGTTGGGGCAGCCGGGCGGCATCAAGATGCACCGGTCGCCCGGGGCAGACGTTCGCCCAACTCCCCTGTGCAGTAGCGCGAGCGCGTGAGTGCGGCCGGGCGGCATCAAGAGGCACAGGTCGCCCGGGGTTATGACGTGGCGGCCGACCTCAGCAGGCGTTCGGCCAGCTGTCGTGCCCCGTCTCGTAGTTCCGGTGGCTGCTTGATGGTGAACTCGTGGCCGAGGAGGGCGAGTCGTAGGGCCAGCCACTCCGGGGCCTCGCTCGAACGGGTCCGCAACCGGCAGTGCCCCGCGTCGAGCGCCTCCGGGGTGCCGAGCGCGGCGGGGACGCGCCCCGCGACGGCCTCGGCGGGCGCGGCGACGGTGACGTCGACGTCGTAGGACGGGTGGCGGCCCCGCATCGAGCGGCGCAGGAACTCCGCCGCACCCCCCGTCGGCAGCTCCCGGGGTGTGAAACGGGCGCCGGTCGCCAGCGGCTCGCTCACCCGGTCGACGCGGAAGGTGCGCCAGTCGGCACGGTCGACGTCGTGGGCGACGAGGTACCAGCGACGCCCCGTGGAGACCAGTCGCCAGGGCTCGGTGAGGCGGCGTGACTCGGTGCCGTCACCGGCCCGGTAGGCGAAGCGGAGGCGCTCGTTCCCGGCGATGGCCGAGGCGATGACGGTCAGCGTCTCGGGGGCGATGCTCGCGCCGTCGCCGCTGGTCAACGGCGTTGTCGCGGCCTGCAACGTGGCGACCCGGTGACGCAGCCGGGACGGCAGGACCTGCTCCAGTTTGGCGAGGGCGCGCACGGACGCCTCGTCCACGCCCTCCAGTGCGTGCCCCGCGCCGGCGCGCAGCCCGACCGCGATGGCGACCGCCTCCTCGTCGTCGAGGACCAGCGGCGGCATCGCCTTGCCCGCGACGAGCCGGTAGCCGCCGTCGGCGCCCCGGGACGCCTGGACGGGATAGCCGAGGTCGCGCAGTCGGCCGATGTCACGGCGGACCGTGCGCCGCGAGACGCTGAGCCGCTCCGCCAGTTCGCCGCCGGGCCATTCGCGGGGCGTCTGGAGGAGCGAGAGGAGGTGCAGCAGCCGGGCCGGAGTGTCCGTCGTCATGTCGTCGAGGGTGCCGCAGAACTAGGACATGAAGTGGCCTATTGGCTGTCTGACCTCACCGCATGACCGCACACGAGACCGCCGCCCGCCGCCCGCCGCCCGCCGCCCGCCGCCCGCCGCCCGAGCGGACCGGCGTCGCTGGTTCGCACTCGCCATCGTGATGACGGCGGCGTTCATGGACCTCGTCGACGTCACGATCGTCACCCTCGCGATCCCCTCCCTCCAGCGCGACGAGGGCGCGACGTTCAGCCAGATCCAGTGGATAGCCGCCGGTTGCGCGCTCGCCTTCGCGGCGGGCCTGATCACCGGCGGACGCCTCGGTGACATTCACGGCCGCAAACGGCTGTTCCTGCTCGGCATCGGCGGCTTCACGCTCGCATCCGCGCTGTGCGGGCTCGCCGTGAACCCGGAGATGCTCGTCGCCGCACGCGTCCTGCAAGGCGGGACGGCCGCGATGACGGTGCCGCAGGTCCTGTCGATCGTGCCCGCCACCTTCCCGGCGCACGAGCGCGGCACGGTCTTCGGGCTCTTCGGCGCGGTCGTCGGCCTGGGCGCCGTCTCGGGCCCGCTGCTCGGCGCGCTGCTCACCGAGTGGAACCTCTTCGGCCTGGAAGGGCGCCCGATCTTCCTGACCACCTGACCCCAGCTCAGATCGGCCCCGCCTTCGTCAACGCCTTCCAGAACGACCTGAGTTGGGTCGCCGCGGTGCTGGGCGCGATCTTCCTGCTGATGTTCGCCCTGCCGAGGCGCCCGGTCCGCCCGGGGAGGAACCGGAGGCCGGCACGGGCACGGACATGTCCAACGACGCCAACGACGCCGACGACACCAACGATGCCGAGGGCGCCGTTGGCGGGGAGGAACCGGCGTGGGCGGCGGGCCTGACTGTCTGAGCTGTCGGCGGCTCACCACGACCGTGGCTGTATCTCCACCGTCCCCGATGCCCGTTTGTGTCTGCTCCACATCCGAACCTGTTTACTTTTTGGAAATCCGCACGTAGCCTCCGACTGAAATCACACGTTCGGGCATCGATCGGGAACGAACCGGGAGCGGCCGGACATCGGAACGGCCCGGCCGATCCACCGGATCGACCAGTTCAAGCCGATCAACCGGACGGCTTGATCGGATCGGTGGACCGGAGCGGACCGACGGACCGGATCAGGCCGATCGGACGGACCGGATCAGGCCGATCAGGCTGATCAAGACGATCAAGACGATCAAGACGACCGAGGCGAAGGCAGGTGGGACATGTACGCACCGGAGCGGCAGCAGGAGATCCTCCGGCTCGCCCGTGACGGCGGCCGGGTGGACGTCGTGTCGCTGGCCGAGGAGTTCCAGGTGACGGCGGAGACCATCCGCCGCGACCTCAAGGCCCTCGACCGCGCGGGCCTGCTGCGCCGGGTGCACGGCGGCGCCATACCGGCGGGCCGCCTCGACTTCGAGCCGGACCTCAGCGAACGCGAGACCACCGCCGCCGACGAGAAGGACCGCGTCGCCAAGGCCGCCGTCGCCGAACTCCCCAGCGGCGGCACGCTCATCCTCGACGCCGGCACCACCGTCGCCCGGGTCGCCGGAGCCATCCCGCTGGACGCCACCCTCACCGTCGTCACCCACAGCCTGCCCATCGCCGCCCGCCTCGCCGACCACCCCGGCATCCAGCTCCACCTGGTCGGCGGCCGGGTCCGGCACCGCACCCGCGCCGCCGTCGACGCCTGGGCCCTGCGCGCCTACGGCGAGATCCGCGCCGACGTCCTGTTCGTCGCCGCCAACGGATTCTCCGCCGACCACGGCCTGACCACCCCCGACCTCGCCGAGGCCGCGGTCAAGAGCGCGGCGATGGCCGCCGCCCGCCGCGTGGTGCTGCTCGCCGACTCCTCCAAGCACGGCGAGGAGCACTTCGCCCGCTTCGGTGACCTGAACGATGTGGACCTGCTGATCACCGACAGCGGGCTGAGCCCGGAAGACGCCGCCGTCATCGCACGCGGCGGCACGGAAGTAGTGCGCGCATGATCCTCACCGTCACCCCCAACCCCTCCCTCGACCGCACCTACGAGGTCCCCTCGCTGGAGCGCGGCGAGGTCATCCGGGCCACCGGCGAACGCATGGACCCCGGCGGCAAGGGCGTCAACGTCTCCCGCGCCGTCACCGCCGCAGGGCAGCGCACGGTCGCCGTCCTGCCCCTCGGTGGTGCGCCCGGCGCGCTCGTCGCCGACCTGCTCGACGCCCAGGGCATCGAGGTCGCCCCGGTCCCGGTCGCCGGAGCCACCCGCTCCAACATCGCCCTCGCCGAGGCCAACGGCGTCCTCACCAAGATCAACGCCCCCGGCCCCGAACTCACCCCCGCCGAACAGGAACTCCTCCTGGAGACCGTCCGCTCGCACTCCCGCGACGCCGACTGGATCGCCTGCTGCGGCAGCCTCCCCCGGGGCCTCGCACCCCAGTGGTACGCCGACGTCGTCGCACAGGCGCACGCCGGGGGAGCGCGGATCGCACTGGACACCTCCGGGCGCGCGCTCCTCGAAGCGCTGCGGGAACGCCCCGACGTCGTCAAGCCCAACGCCGAGGAACTCGCCGAGGCCGTCGGACGCCCCCTGGCGACCATCGGCGACGCCGTGAAGGCCGCCGAGGAACTGCGCGGGATGGGCGCCCGCGCCGTCCTCGCGAGCCTCGGCGCCGACGGCCAGCTCCTCGTGGACGACGCCGGTGCCTGGTTCGCCAGCGCCCGCGTGGACACCGTCCGCAGCAACGTCGGCGCCGGTGACTCCTCCCTCGCCGGGTTCCTCATCGCGGGCGGCACCGGGCCCGACGCCCTCGCCTCCGCCGTCGCCCACGGCGCCGCCGCCGTCCAGCTCCCGGGCAGCGTGATGCCCACCCCGGCCGACCTGGACCCCGCCGCCGTGACGGTGACGGCGACCATCCCGACCGACCGCCCGCTGACGGAGCCCACCTCATGAACGGCGCCGCCGGGACCACCGTTGGACCGCCTATAACGGCGACAACAGCGACAACAGCGACAACAGCGACAACGGCAACAACGGCGACAACGGCGACAACGGCGACAACGGCGACAACGGGGCAGGCCACCGGCCCGACCCAGTTGCCCAGGGCCGACCCGCCCCAGGGAGCGCGGCCCGCGGGCCACCATCCCGCACCCGACAGACTCGCGGTCGGCGGGACCGCGGCCGGTGACAGGCGAGGCCGGCACGGCTCGCCCCGCACCGGCGATCTCCCCGCCGCCCCCCACTACGTGACCCCCGTCCCCCTTTCCGCCCACCCCACACCCCGGGCGATACGCGTGCGAAGGAGCCCGCGATGAGCGACATGATCACCGCGGACCTGGTCGATCTCGACCTGTCCGCCGACACCAAAGAGGCGGCGGCCCACGCCCTCGCCGAACGCATGGTCGCCCTGGGGCGGGTGACCGACCTCGACGGGTTCCTCGCCGACGTCGCCGCCCGCGAGGCCCAGATGCCGACCGGCCTCGACGGCGGCATCGGCATCCCGCACTGCCGCAGCGCGCACGTCACCGAGCCGACCCTCGCCTTCGGCCGCAGCGCCGACGGCATCGACTTCGGCGCACCCGACGGCCCCGCCGACCTGATCTTCCTGATCGCGGCCCCGGCGGGCGCCGACGACGCCCACCTCACCATCCTGTCGTCGCTGGCCCGCCAGCTCATGAACACCGAGTTCACGGACGCCCTGCGGTCGGCCGGGGACGCGGAAGGGGCGGCCGCGTTGATCCGCGGCGACGCCCCCGCCCAGGGCGCCTCGACCGAGGGCGCCCCCGAGAACACCGCTGCGACGCCGGGGGCGGCCTCCGCCGGCGCCGCAGCGGGCAGTAGCGGCACGACGGCACCGGAGAAGGAGACGGCCGCGCAGACGGAGTCGGCGAGCGCCACCCCCGCCGCCACGGCCGCCGACCAGCCGTTCCGGATCGTCGCCGTCACCTCCTGCCCCACCGGCATCGCCCACACCTACATGGCGGCCGAGTCGCTGGAGAACGCGGGCCGCGACGCCGGCGTCGAACTCGTCGTCGAGACCCAGGGTTCGGCCGGTTTCACCCGGCTCGACCCGGACGTCATCGCGGCGGCGGACGGCGTGATCTTCGCCCACGACGTGCCGGTGCGCGACAAGGACCGGTTCGCCGGGAAGCCGACCGTCGACGTCGGCGTGAAGGCGGGCATCAACCGCCCCGCCGAGCTGATCACCGAGGTCCGCGGCAAGGCCGAACGCGGCGAGGTGACCGCCGCTTCCGGCGCCGCCACCCCCGTCGAACGCTCCGGCGACACCGGCGAGGGCTACGGCACCCTGCTCCGCAAGTGGCTGATGTCCGGCGTGAGTTACATGGTCCCGTTCGTCGCGGCGGGCGGTCTGCTGATCGCCCTCGGCTTCGCGATCGGCGGCTACACCGTCAACAAGGCACCGTCGGTCATGGACCACTTCGTCTGGACCCAGTCCGGCAGCTGGGCCGCGCTGCTCTTCCAGATCGGCGGCGTCGCCTTCGCCTTCCTGGTCCCGGTGCTGGCCGGTTACATCGCCTACGGCATGGCCGACCGACCAGGCCTCGTGCCCGGCTTCGTCGGCGGCTCGATCTCCCTCACCATCAACGCCGGCTTCCTCGGCGGTCTGGCGGCCGGTCTGATCGCCGGTGGCGTGGTGCTCGGCATCCAGAAGGTGAAGATCCCGGCGGCGCTGCGCGGCATCATGCCGGTGGTGGTGATCCCGCTGATCTCCTCGGCGATCGTCGGTTTCCTGATGTTCGTCGTCATCGGCAAGCCCATCGCCTCCGCCCAGAAGGGCATGACGGACTGGCTCAACGGCCTCACCGGCTCCAACGCCATCCTCCTCGGCGCCCTCCTCGGCCTGATGATGTGCTTCGACCTCGGCGGCCCCGTCAACAAGGTCGCGTACACCTTCGCCACCGCCGGTATCGCCGTCGCCAGCCCCAGCGACTCCGCCATGAAGATCATGGCCGCGGTCATGGCGGCCGGCATGGTCCCGCCGCTCGCGATGGCGCTGGCGACGACCGTGCGCGGCAAGCTCTTCACGGCCACCGAGCGCGAGAACGGCAAGGCCGCCTGGGTCCTGGGCGCCTCCTTCATCTCCGAGGGCGCCATCCCGTTCGCCGCGGCCGACCCGCTGCGCGTCATCCCGTCCTCGATGGTCGGCGGCGCGATCACCGGCGCCCTGTCGATGACGTTCGGCGCCACCCTGCGCGCCCCGCACGGCGGCATCTTCGTGGTCCCGCTGATCGGCAACCCGTTCCTCTACCTGATCGCCATCGCGGCGGGCGTGGGAGTGACGGCGGCGCTGGTCGTCGTTCTGAAGAGCCTGCGCAAGCAGACGCCGGGCACCCCGGGCACGGCGTCGACGGACGGCACCTCCGCGGCCTCGCAGAAGAAGCAGCCGATAGCAGCCTGACCCCACCTCAAGGGGCGCCTGCCCCCACCCCGAGGGACGTCACCGCCACCGCGAGGTGCGAACGCCCCCGAAACCGACGGCCGTCGAGAACCACCCCGGAGCCAGCCGCAGGGCCGCCCGGGGCCGGTTCCGACGGCCGTCGACATTGCGGGCGGGGGAGGGACAGGCGGGGGCGGAGGAGCGGCAGGGGAGCGCAGGGGCGGGGCAAGGGAGGCGCGGGGGAGCGGCAGGTGTGAGGGACAGGGGCGGGCTGAACGGCCTTGTAGGCCGGGCGTCTTGGCAGGCACGGGGGCGGACAGTCCAGGTCAGAAGATGCGGGCCGCCCGTCGCTCCATCGCGTCCCGTGCCGCGTCCTGGGTCGGATACACCTCGCACATGTGCCGCCCGTCGGGCGTCGCCGTGTGCTCGACCTCCCAGAGGGAGACCTCGCTGCCGTCGTGCAGCAGGAAAGCGTGCTCATAGAGCGAGAAACTGAGCCCGGAACGCCCCGCCCGCCCGCACCGCCCGAACGCCTGCGTGATCTGGTGCGCGAACGCCGTCGTCAGCAAGGCGGCCGTCTCCGGGCCCGGCCGGTCGTCGTTCTCCGCACGGCGCAGAAGCCGGCGCGCGTGATCCGCCGAGTCCGCCGACTCATACGTGTGCCGCGGCTCGGGCAACGGTGCCAGCCGGACCGTCACCGGCATCTCGAAGTCCGGCGCGTCCGGCGGCAACGGCAGCCGCGCGGTGGCCGTGCGTAACTCCTCCTCGTCGACATACACCTCGTGCTGCGCCTCACGCCCCGGCGCCGTGTTGTGCACCAGCTCCCACAGGGTGAGCGCCGTGCCGTCGACGAGCAGCCAGGTGTGCCGGTACGTCTCCCGGTGCAGCCCGGCACTGTGGTGCGCGGAGTGCAGCGAACTGTCGTACGCCAGCGCGCAGTCCAGCCGCCTTATCGTGTCGTCGGGCAGCTCGAAGGAGTTGAGCGCACGGCCGAGGAGTCGCGCGAGGTGCTCCTCCGGAGACTCGGGCGACTCGGGTGGTTCGTGCGCTGCCGTCTCGTACGGAACGCTCAAGGTCTCTCCCGGCGTTGCTGCATGTCACCTTGTGGGTGCATACCGTAGCTCCTCGGTCGGACATCATGTCCGGGAACCGAGAAAACGTACGCCCGGAAAACGCGCGGGCCGCGCGAGAAGTTCCCGCGCGGCCCGACGAACCGTCAAAAGTCCCTGCTCAAAGCCTTTTCCCACAGTCAAGCAACGGTCAAACGACGGTCGAGCCGCTCACGCGGCGCTGCCCGCGACCCACTCGCTCCACGACATGTTCCAACCGTTCAGCCCGTTGTCGGGAGACACCGTCTTGTCCGGCGAGTTCTTCACCGTCACGACGTCCCCGACCAGGGAGTTGTCGAAGAACCACTCCGCCGGCGTGCCACCGAGCCCGCCCCGCGCGCCCGCGAGCCCCACACAGCCATGGCTGGTACCCGACTGACCGAACGGCGGATTGGCCTTGTTGTACCAGTAGTTGCCGTGGATGAACGTCCCCGACGTCGTCAACCGCATCGCGTCCGGCACGTCCGGGATGTCGTACTCGCCGCCCAGACCGACCGTCTGGCTGTTCATCCGCGTCTGCCGGAACTTCTCCGAGATCACCATCTGCCCGTTGTACGTGGTGTGTTCCGGGCTGCCCGACGAGATCGGGATCGTCTTCAGCGTCTTGCCGTCCCGCACGACCGTCATGGTCTGCGTGTTCACGTCCACCGTCGAGACCTGCGACCGCCCGATGGTGAACGTCACCGTCTTCTTCTGCACGCCGTAGACGCCGTTCGCGCCCTGAACGCCGTCCAGGTCGATCTTCATCGTGACCTTCGAGCCGGCCTTCCAGTACTCCTCCGGCCGGAAGTCGAGCCGCTGCGCCCCGAACCAGTGCCCGACGACCTTCTGCCCACTGCTCGACGACACCGTGATGTGCGACTGCACGTCCTTCTTGTCGGAGATCACCTTGTCGAAGTTGAACGACACCGGCATCCCGACCCCGACCGTGGTCCCGGCGTCGGGCGTGTACGTCCCGATGAAACTGTTCGCCGAAGTCACCGTCGTGAAAATGGAGTTGGCCGCCGCCGTCAGACCGCTGGAGTCCTTCGCCGTCGCCGATATCTGGTACTTCGTCCCGCGCTCCAGCTGAGCCGACGGCTTCCAGCTCGCGCCGTCCGCAGCTATCTCCCCGGCCACGGCCTGACCGCTCCCGGCCACCGTCATCTTCACGTCGGTCAGCTTGCCCCCGCTGACCTTCACGCCGGTGGAGTTGATCGACGCGGTGGTCGAACCGTCCTTCGCCGAGATCGCTATCTTCGCGGCCGACGTCTTCGCCGACCCGCTCTTACTGTCGCTGCCGCCGGTCGAGTTGGCGTTGGCGTCGCCACCGCAGGCGGTGAGGGTGAGGGCACCGACCATCAGGACGGCACATGCCCCCAGTGCGCGCCGTGCTGCTATGTCCGGCGTTGTCACGGGCTGCTCCAGGTTCGTGTGAGGTGCGTGATCCGCTCCACTGCACCCAACAAGAGCCCAGAACCCCCCACCAAGGTTCACTCCATACGATATGAAGGCCATCACGTGACAGAACCGCGACAATCCGCCGCCGCCGCGAGGGCGGGAGGGGGCGGCAACGCCGCTCAGGGCACCAGCACGACCCGCTCGCCCGGCCCTACGGCGACGTCCCACGCCCGCTCGACCTCGGCCAGCGGCATCGGAACCGGGTGCACGGAGAGCGCCCCGGCGCTGATCAGCTCGGCGAGGGCGGGGAGTTCGGCGACGATGTCGGCGGTGGCGACGGAGCCCTGCCCGCTGCCGAGGACGCGCAGACCGGCCTTGCGCAACAGGGCGGACGGCAGCGTCAGGTCCTGGCCGGCCATCGACCCGATCTCGATCCAGTCGAGCGCCCGTGAACGGTCGGCGCGGGCGGTGAGCAGCGCGGGCATGACCCGCTCGGTGACGTCGCCCCACAGGTAGTCCAGGACGACATCGACGTCGGCGGCGCTCCTGGCGACCCGTTCGGCGGCCTCGTCCCCCTCGCCGAGCAGCGAGACGGTCTCGTCGGCGCCGAGCGCGGGCAGCAGCCCGAGCCGCTCGGGGTCACGGCCCGCCGCGACGACCCGGCCCGCCCCGAGGTGCTTCGCGATCTGCACGGCGAGCTGTCCGGCGTTGCCGGTGGCGCCGAGGACGAGAACGTCGGCGCCCGCCCTGAAGCCGATCCGGCGGCGCAGCGCCACCCAGGACGACATCCCCGGGTTCATCGCGGCGGCCACCGCGACGGGGTCGGTGCCCGGTGCCAACGGGGCGGCCCGGCGCCGGTCGACGACGGCCCGCTCGGCCAGGGTGCCGACGGTGTCGTCCAGGGCGACGAAATAGAGCAACTCCCCTTCGGCGGTACGGCCGACCGCGTCGACGCCGGGCACCATCGGCAGAGCGCCGTCAAAGGAGTAGTGGCTGCCGCTCGCGCCGGACCGCACGCGGGGGTGCAGGCCCGCCGCCAGAACGTCGACCAGGATCTCGTGTGCGCCACGCGGCGCGGGTGTCTCGAAGGTGCTATAGCGGGGCGGTGCGTCGAAGGAGTGGACGACGGCTGCGTACACGGGGGCCTCCCGGATTCCGGAATCGAACCTATAGTTTGTTCCACGTACTACTCCGAAGGTAGTTTGTTTCACGTACTACGTCAACAACCGTCAACAACCGTCAACAACCGTGAACGGAACGTGCCCGATGCCGACGCCGACGCCGATGCCGACACCCGACGACCCCGCCCTCGACGAGCCGCACACCACCGTGGACGCCCTGGTCCAGCTGTCGTTCCTGATCCAGGGAGAACTCGCCCGCATCGCCGCCGACCACGACCTCTCACTCATCCAGGTCCGCCTCCTGGGCATCCTGCGCGACCGCCGCCCCGGCATGCTCGAACTCGCCCGCCACCTGGACCTGGACAAGTCCTCCATGACCGGCCTGGTCACCCGCGCCGAGAAACGCGGCCTGGTCCGGCGCGAACGCTCCCCGCACGACGGCCGAGGCATCCTGGTGACCCTGACCCCCGCAGGCACCACCCTCGTGAACACCTGCGCGCAGCAGGTGCAGGCCCGGATCGCGATACTCGCCACCCCCCTCACGACACGAGAGGGCGACCAACTGCGGCTACTGGCAACCAAATTGCTGACAGCCCACGGTGAGGGGCTGCTGCCCTGAGCGGTGTGAGGTGCCAACGGGCTCTGGGGGGGGGGGGGGGGGGGGGGTTGGGGGGGGGGGGGGCCGGGGGGGGGCGGGGGGGGGGCGGGGCGGGGCGGGGGGGGGGGGGGGGGGGGGGGGGGGGGATTCGTGGGTGGCCGGTGCGGGGGCGGAGTCTGCTCCGGGTCCCGAACTCA
>NZ_JBIVVA010000006.1:263038-494002 GCF_044757465.1 Streptomyces sp. NPDC091279
GGGGCCCCCCACGGGCGCCTCCCCCAACCCATTGGGGCCCCCCCCCGGGGGGGGGGGGGCCCCCCCGGGGGGGGGGGGGGGCCCGGGGGCGGGGGGGGGGGGGGGGGGGGGGGGTGGGGGGGGGGGGCCTCCCCCCTCCCCCCCGCCCCACCCCCACCCCCTCCCCCTCCCCCCGCCCCTACCCGTACAGCTCCCCCCACCCCGGCCAGGTCCCGCCGTCCGTGGTCACCGACTCGGCCGCGCGTACGGCCCGTACGATCGCCCGGGTCACCATGTCCGCGCCCGCCGCGAGGATCTCGTTGAGGGCGAGAGGCGCCTCGGCGTCGAGCGGGCGGGCCCCGGTGGCCAGCGCGAAGACGGTGTCGCCGTCGTTGAGCAGGTGCACCGGACGGACGGCGCGCGCGATGCCGTCGTGCGCCGTGCCGGCGAGTTTCTGGGCCTGCGCCTTCGACAGGTCGGCGTCGGTGGCGACCACGGCGAGCGTGGTGTTCAGCAGCGGGCGCGGATTGCTCGCCGCGATCTGTGCGAGGCGCAGGCGGGCGGCCCGGTGGACGTGGGTCTCCGGGTACTCCACCCGCCCCTGGAACAACTCCCCGTACAGCACGCCCGTTTCGGGATCGACCGCCGACCCGGCCCCGTTGGCCACCACCAGCGCGGCCACGGTGATCCCCGAGCCGAGAAGGGTGCTCGCGCTGCCCACCCCGCCCTTCAACTCCCCGACGACCGCCCCGGTCCCGGCACCGACGCCCCCCTCCCGCACCGGAGCCCCCACCGCACTCGCCGCCGCGTCCTCGACCGCGGCTCGCCCGGTACCGGCGTCGGGCCGGGCGGAGAAGTCGCCCCCGCGTCCCAGGTCGAAGACGCAGGCGGCGGGGACCACCGGCACGACATGGGTGGGTCCTGGCCCGACCCGCACCCCGCGCCCCCGTTCCTCCAGCCACGCCATCACCCCGGACGCCGCGTCGAGCCCGTAGGCGCTGCCGCCGGTGAGCACGATCGCCTCGACCTTCTGGACGACGTTGCGCGGATCGAGGGCGTCGGTCTCCTTGGTGCCGGGTCCGCCGCCGCGCACGTCCACGGCGGCGACGGCACCTCCCTCCGGGGCGAGCACGACCGTGGTCCCGGTGAGCCGCCCCGCACCGGTGAGGGTCGCGTGCCCCACCCGCACCCCCAGAACATCCGTCAACGCGTCAACTGTCATGCCCCCAGTCTCACCCCGCCCCACCCAACGCCCCGGTCACACACCCGGCGCAGCCCCGCGCTCCCCACCCGGCCCGCCCCGCACACCGTCAGCGCGACCACGACGCCCGCCTTGATCTGGTTGGACGATACGACCGGCGACCTGATCATCCAGTCATGGACGGCGGACGAGGCTACCGTTCGCCAAGCACAGGAAGTCGGCTCGGTGCCGGGCCACACCACCGATGTCCCGGCTCACGAGAGCGTGGTCCGATTGCCCGCGAACATGGTTCAGTTCATCCCCCGTTCGGACAGTGAGGGCAACGGTGGCAACAGCGGTACGTGAATGCCTTGCCAAGGCGCAGCGATCAGCGAGGCACCTGGAACTCAGGGACAGCTACATGCGCGACGACCCGGAGTTCGTCCGATGGCAGGAAGGGCACCGGTACGACCCGGCCGACCGCGAGTCGTGGTGGCGGTCGTGGCTGGACGTGGTGGCCGAGACCACTGCTCGGGGAGTGGCGATGCGGCGGTTGCGCGTCGTCTCCGAGCCGCTGAGTGACTACGTGCGCTACGAGTACGACGGCACGTTCACGAACGTCGCAGCGGGTGAGGACGTGCGGTGGCTGCCCCGTTCGCGGGCGCGTGGTCTCTTGCTTCCGGCGCTGGACGGTTGGGTCATGGATGAGGAGACCGTGATCCTGCACCACTTCAGCGGTGAGGGGCAGTGGACCGGCCCGCGCATGGAGGTCGTGCACGATCCGGAGTTGGCCGCGCAGTACGTCACGGCGTACGAAGCGGCATGGGAACGAGCCGTCCCGCACGCGGAGTACCGGCCGGACTGATCGCACCATGGCCGTCTCCCCATCCTCCAGCGCCCAGCAGGCCCAGCAGGCCCAGCAGGCCCAGCAGGCCCAGCAGGCCCGAGCTTGATCCTGTTCGGCGCCACCGTCACCGCCTACGCGCTGCTCGGGCACCTCCTCGTCACCACGGCCGCAGCGCGCCCCTGAACTCCCGCCCCTCAGCGGCGATAGGCGCCACGCCCTCGGCCCACCCCACGCGCCGTCAGCCCCGTCCCGACCGCCACCGCAACCGCGGCCACGACGCCCGCCGCGAGCACCGCCCGTTCGCCCAGGAAGGTGCAGGCAAGCACCAGCAACGCCGTGGTCGGCAGGACCAGTTGCTGCGCGACGCCCACCTTGTAGTAGCGGGAGTGCAGCGCCCACACCGTGAGCAGATACAGCGCCGTCGGCACGGTCACCGCCGCGGACGCCGCCGGCGTGGACAAGTGGGCCTTGCCGACGGCCTGTTCCACCGCGACCTCCAGGCCCGCGCCGATCGCCGCCGCCGAGGCGAAGATCAGATAGTGGCCGTACCCCCACCGGAAGGCCTGCCGGTTGGAACGGAGGTGACCGTGGATCGGCACCACGAAGTAGATCCACCAGGCGGCGAAGACGATCAGCAGCCCGCCCGCGGCGATCGGCAGCAACTCGCCCAGGGCATCGTGTTCGTCGATCCCCGACTTCACGGCGACGGTCGCCGCCGCGATGCTCTCGCCGAGCACGATGATCGTGAACAGGCCGTACCGCTCGGAGATGTGATGCGGATGCCAGGAGGTCGGATGAGCCCGCTCCGCGAACGGCGGCACCGACATCTCCAGCACCACCATCACCAGGTACACCCACCCCCGCGCGCCCTCCGGCAGGACGAGCAGCCCGAGCCAGCCGACCTGGCAGACCAGCACGCCACCGGCGTACCGCAGCGCCATCGTCCGCTCCGCACCCCCGGTCGACAGGGCCGCCCGCAGCCACTGGGCCGTCATGGCCAGCCGCATGATCAGGTAACCCAGGACCACGACCAGGAAGTCGTGGTCCTGGAACGCGTGGGACACCCCGGCGGCCAGCACCAGCACCCCGGCGATCTGCACCAGCGTGACGACCCGGTAGAGGGTGTCGTCGTTGTCGTACGCCGACGCGAACCAACTGAAGTTCATCCACGCCCACCACACCGCGAAGAAGATCATCGCGTAGTTGAGGACGCCCTCGCCCGGGTGCCCCTCGGCGACCGCGTGCACCAACTGCCCGCCCGCCTGCGAGACGGCGACCACGAAGCACAGGTCGAAGAAGAGTTCCAGCGGGGAGGCCACGCGGTGTGCCTCGTGGCGGCCCCGCGCGGTGAGCCCGCGCAGCGGACCACGGCCCGTGGGCACGTCGGGGGAGGGGAGCGGGTCCGGTGTCGCTCCACCGGTCGAACTGGTCGTCATGATCCCCAGCACACCAGATATCCGACGGAATCGCCGGGGACGGTCGCCGGGAGTACCAGCGGAGTGCGAGAGGCGGCGGGAAACCCGGGTCGGCCCTGTTCTCCGGGCCGGCGGGCGGGCGTCGCCCCAGTTCTCGGCCCGGCCCTCGGCCCGCGTTCCGGTCCCCGTCCGCCGCGTACCCTGGACCCATGAGTACCGGTCCCGATCCCGCCCCCGAGCCGCGCGAGCCGAAGGCCTCGTTGGTCTTCGACGACCCGTTGGACCAGCAGTCCGCGGACGACACGGACCGGGGTTGGGGCGAGCGGCCCGGCGCCGAGCGGGACAGCGCGGCCGACCTGAAGCGCTTCCTCGACGAGAAGCCGCCCCACCACATCTGACGCCACCAGCCCCAGCGCGCCCGGCCCCGCGACCCTCGGTCCCTCGGGCCCACCAAGGGCCGCTGAGTTCGCCGGGTCGGACCGGCCCGCCGGGACTGCCGGATCTCTCGGGCCCACCGGGTCCACGCCCACCGGGCCCCGTCGAGCGTCGCGGCTAGCGCTCGTCGTGCCCCGACCCGCGCTGGGCAACCAGCGCGTCGCGGATCTCCTTGAGAACCTCCAGCTCGGTCATCTCCATGGCCTCCTGGGTGTCCTCCTGCGCCTTCTTGCGGGCGGCCTGCCGGGCCAGGTACTTCGACATGGGCAGGACCATCAGGAAGTAGACGACGGCCGCGGTGATCACGAAGCTCAGGGTGGCGCCGAGCACCGAACCCCACATGAGCTGGATGCCGTCGCCGTTCTTGCAGCTGGATCTGAGGCACGAGCTGTAGTTGTCGAGGTTCTGCGTGCCGATCGTCCCGACCACCGGGTTGATGATGCCCTTGACAACCGCGTTGACGATGTTGGTGAACGCGGCGCCGATGACCACCGCCACCGCCAGGTCCACGACGTTCCCACGCATCAGGAACGTCTTGAACCCTTGCAGGACGCCTGGTTCCTTCTTCTCGCTCACCTCGGAGCCTCTCCTCGCACGCACAGGTTGGGGAACAAACAGCTCCGCAACCTACGTCAGCGTGCCGCCGTTCTGTCCAATTGGATACCTCGAACGAGCGACTTGACACCAGGCGATCCAGCATGCGGACGATCAGCTTCCGCATCGGGTCACCGCCAACCGTGCCGTCGCGCCCGCCCCGGCGAGCCTCGTCGCCGTCGCCCGCGACACCGAGACGACGACCAGCGCCCCACCGTCGGCGGCGTCGGCCCCGCCCTCCGGCGGCTTCGGCACCTCGGTCACCCGCACCCCGCGTGCCACCACACGGGCGTCCGCGCCGGACGGCGTCTCCCGGGCGGCGATGACGTCGACCCGGTCCCCGGGGCGCAGCAGCCGGACCGTGGCGCCGTCGGCGATCCGCACCGGCGCGGCCACCCACGTGACCGACCTGGGCCCGGGTGCGGACTCGGCCGTCGGATGCCCGCGCGCACCACCGGCGTCCCGTGGCCCCGCCACGACCAGCGCGGCCGCGGTGACGGCGAGGCCGGCCGCGAGGGCGCGCCGCCGATGCCGTACGCACCTGCCCGTCCCGTACCACCCGCCGCGCACCCGCACCGGCGCGAACTGCGGCACCTCACAGGTGGCGAGGGCGTCGGTACCGGGCGGGCTCTCGGCGGAGGAGGGGGAGGAGGACGAGGAGGAGGGGGTCGGGGAGGAGGACGGGGAGGAGGGGGGCGGAGTGAAGGACACGGCTGGTCACCACCTGCGGGAGGAATCGGCTGGTCCGCCCACGATGAGCCCTCCCGCCGATTCCCGCTGGAGCCCGTGGACAAGCGCCGGGTTGTGGACAACTCGCCCACCCGAACGTGACGTTCCGCCCGGCCCCGGCGAAACCCTCGCCGCCCCGCGCCCTCTCCGCCGCCCCCGTTACGGCAGGTCGAAGCCCGGGTTCATGCCGCCCAGGGCGTTCACGCACAGGCAGTCGCGGTCCTGGGTCGCGGGGAGCGCGGCCACCGCGTCGAACAGGACGCCCCGCATCCGGTCCACGTTCGCCGCGAACACCTGGAGCACCTCGTCGTGCGAGACGCCCTCGCCGGTCTCCGCGCCCGCGTCCAGGTCGGTGACCAGGGCCAACGACGAGTAGCACAGCTCCAGTTCACGGGCGAGCGCGGCCTCGGGATGCCCGGTCATGCCCACCACCGACCAGCCCTGCGCCTGGTGCCACAGCGACTCCGCCCGCGTCGAGAAACGCGGTCCCTCGATCACGACCAGGGTGCCGCCGTCCACCGCGGCCCAGTCCCGGCCCTGCGCCGCCTTGAGCGAACTGGCCCGCCCACTGGGGCAGTACGGGTCGGCCAGGGACACGTGCACGACGTTCGGAACCGTGCCGTCCGGCAGCGGAAGCCCGTCGAAGTACGTGCCCGTCCGGGACTTGGTGCGGTCGACCAACTGGTCAGGCACCAGCAGCGTGCCCGGCCCGTACTCGGGGCGCAGACCGCCCACCGCGCACGGGCCGAGGACCTGGCGCACGCCGACCGAGCGCAGTGCCCACAGGTTGGCGCGGTAGTTGATCCGATGCGGGGGCAGATGGTGGCCGCGACCGTGCCGGGGGAGGAAGGCGACCCGCCGGCCGGCGATCTCGCCGAGGAAGAGGGAGTCGCTGGGGGGTCCGTACGGGGTGTCGACCTGGACCTCGGTCACATCGTCGAGGAACGAGTAGAAGCCCGAGCCGCCGATTACGCCGATCTCTGCGTTCGCCATGGCCAGCACAGTATCCGGGCCGCCGACGCCGCGGGACCCCCCTCCCACAGCCCCTCAGAGGGAAGGCGGACACGGCATGACGAAGACCCTGCCGTGCGGTGACGACAGGGTCTCGTGAAGCCGTGTTACGCGGCCGAAGTGCTGCTGGAGGAGGAGCCGCTGCCCGAGGACTTCGACTTCGCGTCCGAGGACGACGACGAAGTGGTCGACGTCGACGAGGACTTCGCGTCCGAGGAGGCCGACGTCGTCGACTTGGACGTGGCCGGCGCGCTGCTCGACGACGAGCCGCGGCTGTCGTTGCGATAGAAGCCGGAGCCCTTGAACACGATGCCGACCGCTGAGAACACCTTCTTCAGGCGTCCCTGGCATGCGGGGCACTCGGTGAGGGCGTCATCGGTGAACTTCTGCACCGCCTCAAGGCCCTCGCCGCACTCGGTGCACTGGTACTGGTAGGTCGGCACTGTCTTCCTCCTGGCACTCTCACTCAGTGAGTGCTAACGACGGTCCATAGTGACGTATTCCAGGGGATCAGTCCACCGCCACCGGCTCGCGGTGACCGACGCCACGTGCGACGGTCGTCCCGCGACCCCGTCCGACCAGGCGGGAACGCAGGGCCACGAGCACCACGAACGCGAGCACCGTGCCGCCCATCGGCACCAGGAATCCGGCGCCGTCCCAGAAGCGGTCCTCCAGTTGTCCGGCGACCGTGACCGCCGCCGCCTGGCCGAGCGCCACCGCGCCGGTCAGCCAGGTGAACGCCTCGGTGCGGGCGCCGGCCGGGACCAGGGCGTCGACGAGGGTGTAGCCGGTGATCAGTGTGGGCGCGACGCACGCGCCGACGAGCAGGCCGAGCCCGGCCAGGAGGGGCACCGAGTGCGCGGCCCACAGCCCGGAGGCGGTCAGCGCCAGCGCGCCGTACCCGATCAGCAGCCGGCGGCGCGGGGGGCTCTTCCAGGCGAGCGCGCCGCAGACAAGCCCGGACAGCATGTTTCCCGCGGCGAACGTGCCGTAAAGGACGCCGTTCAGGCCGGGTTCGCCGATCGACTGCGTGAACGCGGCCAGCGAGACCTGCATGCCCCCGAAGACGCAGCCGATGCCCAGGAACGTCACGATCAGCACCCGCACCCCGGGGACGCGCAGCGCGGAAACGTGCTCCACGCGTGCGTGCCCGGCGGCGGTCACCGAGGGCTGTGTGCTCCGGCTCGCCGCGAACAGCAGACCGCCGACCAGCGTCAGCGAGGCCTCCGTGACGAGCCCCGCCGCCGGGTCGACGGCCGTGCACAGGGCGGTGGCCAGCAGCGGGCCGAGAACGAACGTCAGCTCGTCGGTGACGGACTCGAAGGCCGCCGCCGTCGGCATCAGGGGCGAGTCCTGGAGCTTCACGCCCCAGCGGGCCCGCACCATGGGCCCGATCTGCGGCACCGACGCCCCCGTCGGCACGGCCGCCGCGAACAGCGCCCACAGCGGCGCGTGGGACAGCGCGAGCGCCGTCAGCGTCAGCCCCGCAGCCGCGTGCACCAGGACGCCGGGCACGAGAACGGCACGCTGCCCGTGCCGGTCCGCGAGACGGCCGCTGTAGGGCGCGAACAGCGCCATGGAGACGCCGGTGACGGCCGCGGCGGCGCCCGCCACCCCGTAGGAGCCGGTGGTGTGCTGGACGAGCAGCACGATCGAGATCGTGAGCATCGCGAACGGCTGCCGGGCCGCGAAGCCGGGCAGCAGGAACGTCCAGGCGCCGCGCGTACGCAGCAGCTGCCCGTAACCGGGACGGGCGGGAGCCGAGGGGTTCTTCGACGGCTCGGTGCTGACCGTGGATGCCACGGCCCGTGCCTTTCTGCCGCCTGGTAGCGCGCCCGTGCGGGGGCGCCGAGAGCTGTCCTCTTGCGCGGAACTGCGGTAGATGCCGGCGCCCACCACAGGGGTCGTCCCGGCCGCCATACGGTCGCGCCAGCTCTGCGTCAGGCAGAGTTGGTCCGATCAGGAGTGCGCCTTCAGCGTACAGGGGCTGTCAGCCACGCACCTGTGGAACGGGGGATCGGTGACCGCGTTCACCTGCGATTGGTTCCGGTGTGAACGGTACGAAACATTCCCTTAACGACATCCTTCGAGGGCATGGGCGCCGCCCTTGAAGGACTTCGACGGCACCCGTCACGGGCAGCGCGCCTTCTTGGTGCCGTCTCAGCGTCCCGCGTCCACGCCGTTGGTGCCGTCCGCGCCGAGCCAGCCGGCCAGCTTGCCGCCGTGGCCGACCGCGCGCAGCCGCTGTTCCGCCGCGTCCCGGACCGGGTCGGTGGCGACGACGAGGAGTTCGTCGCCCTGCCGCAGCACTGTCGTGGGCAGTGGGACGAACGATTTTCCGTCCCGTACGACCAGGGTGACGGCGGACCCGGCGGGCAGCCGCACCTCGGCGACCTCGACGCCGTGCATCTTCGAGCCGTCGGGGATGGTGACCGACAGCAGATGTCCGCGCAGCCGCTCCAGAGGGGCCGATTCGACGCCCAGGTCGGCGGCCTCGGCGCCGTCGCCCAGGCGCAGCTTGCGGGCCAGCCAGGGCAGCGTCGGACCCTGCACGAGGGTGTAGACGACGACCAGGACGAAGACGATGTTGAAGACGCGACGGCTGCCGTCGACGCCGCTCACCATGGGGATGGTCGCCAGGATGATCGGCACGGCGCCGCGCAGCCCGGCCCAGGACATCAGGGTCTGTTCCTGCCAGGGCACCCGGAACGGCGTCAGGCAGAGCAGGACGCTGACCGGCCGCGCGACCATCGTCAGCACCAGGCCGATGAGGAGGGCGGGCCAGACGTCGTCGCCGAGTTCGTGCGGGGTGACCAGCAGGCCGAGCAGGACGAACATGCCGATCTGGGCGATCCAGCCGAGCCCCTCCGCGAACCCGCGGGTGGCCGGCCAGTGCGGCAGCTTGGCGTTGCCCATCACCATGGAGGCGAGGTAGACGCCGAGGAAGCCGCTGCCGTGCGCCAGGGCGCCCGCCGCGTACGCGGTGACGGCGATGGCCATGACGGCGATCGGATAGAGGCCCGAGGCCGGCAGCGCCACGTGCCTCAGGCCCCAGGCGCCGAGCCAGCCCACGGCCAGTCCGATGGCCGCGCCGATGGCCAGCTCCATCGCTATCTCGGCGAGCAGCAGGTACCAGTGCTCCACCGGGCCCGCCGTGGAGAAGGCGACCACCAGGATGACGACCGGGGCGTCGTTGAAGCCCGACTCGGCCTCCAGCGTGCCCGTCACGCGCGCGGGCAGCGGAATACGGCGCAGCACGGAGAAGACCGCCGCCGCGTCCGTGGAGGAGACGACCGCCCCGATGATGAGGGCCTGGCGCCACTCCAGGCCGACCAGGAAGTGCGCGGCCGCCGCGGTGATCCCGACGCTCGCCGCGACCCCCACCAGCGCCAGTGCGGAGGCGGCCGGCAGGACCGGCTTGATCTCCTTCCACTTCGTGCCGAGGCCGCCCTCGGTCAGGATCACGACCAGGGCCGCGTATCCGATGACCTGGGTCAGTTCGGCGTTGCTGAAGTGGACGCCGACGCCGTCCTGGCCCATGGCGATGCCGATGCCCAGGTACACGAGCAGGCTGGGGAGCCCGCTGCGCGAGGAGATCCGGACGGCCGCCACGGCGACGAGCAGGACCAGCGAGCAGACGAGCAGAAGCTGGTTGAGGTGGTGGACAGTCAGCGGCCGTTCCCTTCCCTGGCTCACACGCATCCCGCGCGGGAGCTCCCGTACAAGAGGACACGAAGTCGAGGAACCCCGCACCCAAGTACTTCGTTACCTTACCTAACTCTTGACGATTCCTTGACGCTCACAGAAGTGAGATCGAACATCCGTCCGCTCTGGTTGCCCACTCCGCGTCAAGGCGCGTGAGGGGCTGCGCCTATGGTTGCTCCAGCGCTCCGCCATGAGTTCAGCCCGTCTGCCGCTCGCGTTAGGACAGCAAGGACAGCGATGCCCCCGAACACCACCGCCTCAACGGGCCCACAGCCCGGCAAGTCCGGCAGGAAGAAGGGGCGCAAGGGTCGACTGTTCGTCCTCGTGCTCGTGCTGGCCCTCGTCGGAGGCGTCGCGTACGGCGGGTACTGGTCCGTCAGCACCGTTCGCGCGTCCCTGCCGCAGACCAAGGGCTCGATCACGCTCGACGGTCTGTCAGGCCCCGTCGACGTGAAGCGGGACGGCTACGGCATCCCGCAGATCTACGCGTCCTCCGACGCCGACCTGTTCATGGCGCAGGGGTACGTCCAGGCGCAGGACCGCTTCTACGAGATGGACGTACGCCGGCACATGACGTCCGGGCGCCTGTCGGAGATGTTCGGCAAGGGCCAGGTCAAGAACGACGAGTTCCTGCGCACCATGGGCTGGGACCGGGTGGCGAAGAAGGAGTACGACACCAAGCTGTCGGCCGCCACCAAGTCGTACCTCCAGGCGTACGCCAAGGGCGTCAACGCCTACCTCGCGGGCAAGGACGGCAAGGACCTCTCCCTGGAGTACGCCGCCCTGGGCCTCACCAACGACTACAAGCCCGAGAAGTGGACCCCCGTCGACTCGGTCTCGTGGCTCAAGGCGATGGCGTGGGACCTGCGCGGCAACATGCAGGACGAGATCGACCGCGCCCTGATGACCAGTCGCCTCGGCCCGAAGCAGATCAAGGACCTCTACCCGGACTACCCCTACAGCCGCAACAAGGCGATCGTCCAGGAGGGCCAGTACGACGAACTGACCGGGACGTTCCAGCAGAGCGGCACCTCCACCGGCACGAGCACGAGCACGGGCACCGGCACGAGCACGGGCACCTCCGGGACCGGGACGTCCGGCACGGGCACCTCCACAGGCACGTCCACAGGCACCTCCACGGGCACGGGAACGGCCTCCACGGCTTCTTCCGCCTCCTCGACGGGGACGGCGCTCCAGAGCCAGCTCACGGGCCTCTACAGCGCCCTGGACGACCTTCCGACGGCCGTCGGCGTGAACGGCCAGGGCATCGGCTCCAACTCCTGGGTCGTCTCCGGCAAACACACCATCACCGGCAAGCCGCTGCTCGCCAACGACCCGCACCTCCAGGCCTCGTTGCCGTCCGTCTGGTACCAGATGGGCCTGCACTGCCGCGCGGTGTCCAGCAAGTGCCAGTACGACGTCACCGGTTACACGTTCGCCGGGATGCCCGGTGTGGTCATCGGACACAACCAGAACATCGCCTGGGGCATGACCAACTCGGGCGTCGACGTCAGCGACCTGTACCTGGAGAAGTTCAGCGGCGACGGCTACCTCTACGACGACAAGGTCGTGCCGTTCACCACGCGCGAGGAGACCATCAAGGTCGCCGGCGGCGACTCCAAGAAGATCGTCGTCCGCGAGACCAACAACGGCCCCCTGCTGTCCGACCGCGACGACGAACTCGTCAAGGTCGGCAAGAAGGCCACCGTCGGCACCTCCGCGCCCGACCGCGGCGACGGCTACGGCATCGCGCTGCGCTGGACCGCGCTCCA
Organism: Streptomyces sp. NPDC091279; assembly: GCF_044757465.1. NCBI lineage: Bacteria > Bacillati > Actinomycetota > Actinomycetes > Kitasatosporales > Streptomycetaceae > Streptomyces > Streptomyces sp. NPDC091279. The sequence goes on from NZ_JBIVVA010000006.1 coordinate 274,706, forward strand.
GCCGGGCACCACCATGGACGCCGTCTTCGCCCTCGACAAGGCGTCGGACTGGACCAGCTTCCGGGCCGCCGCCGCCAAGTTCGACGTGCCGTCGCAGAACCTCGTCTACGCCGACGACAAGAACCACATCGGCTACACGCTGCCCGGAAAGATCCCCACGCGCGCGGCGGGCGACGACGGCTCGATCCCGGCGCCCGGCTGGGACCCCAAGTACCGCTGGACCGGCTACATCGCCCAGGACGCACTGCCCTACGAGTACGACCCCGCGCGCGGCTACATCGTCACCGCCAACCAGGCCGTCGTCGACCCGGACAAGTACCCGTACACGCTCACCACGGACTGGGGTTACGGCACCCGCAGCCAGCGCATCACCGACCTGATCGAGTCGAAGATCAAGGGCGGCGGCAAGATCTCCACCGACGACATGCGCCAGATGCAGCTCGACAACAGCAGCGAGATCGCCAAGCTGCTCGTGCCCAAGCTGCTGAAGCTCGACGTCAAGGACAAGGACGTCCGCCAGGCGCAGGACCTCCTGGAGGGCTGGGACTACACCCAGGACGCCGACTCGGCGGCGGCCGCCTACTTCAACGCCGTCTGGCGCAACATCGTCAAGCTCGCCTTCGGTAACAAGCTGCCCAAGGAGCTGCGGGTCAAGGGGCAGTGCCTGTGGGTCGACCCGGTCAACACGACCGGGCCCGTCGACGCCCCCGAGAAGGTCAGGGAGTGCGGTCAGCGCGACGCCGACCAGGCCCAGCCGGACGGCGGCGACCGCTGGTTCGAGGTCGTGCGCAACCTCATGGACGACGAGAACAGCGACTGGTGGAAGACCCCGGCCAACGGCAACCGACCCAAGGCCGACAACCGCGACCAGCTGTTCGTGCGCGCCATGATCGACGCCCGCTGGGAGCTGACGGCCAAGCTCGGCAAGGACATCGACACCTGGAGCTGGGGCCGGCTGCACCGCCTGTTCCTGAAGAACCAGACCCTCGGCACCGACGGCCCGAGCATCCTCAAGTACGTCCTCAACCGCGGCCCCTGGAAGCTCGGCGGCGGCGAGGGCACCGTCAACGCCACCGGCTGGAACGCGGCCGGCGGCTACGGAGTGGTCTGGGTGCCGTCGATGCGCATGGTCGTCAACCTCGGCGACCTCGACAAGTCGAAGTGGATCAGCCTCACCGGTGCCTCCGGGCACGCCTTCAGCGCCCACTACACGGACCAGACCGACAAGTGGGCCGACGGCGAACTGCTGCCGTGGTCCTTCTCCGACAAGGCCGTCGACAAGAGCACGAGCGACACCCTGGTCCTCAAGCCCTGACCGCGGTGACCTCCGGTTCGTGAAAAAGCCCTCCACGCGTGCGTGGAGGGCATTTTCAGCTCTCCGGGGGTGCCGGGAAGCGGTGCACGCCCTCCGGGGTCACCGCCGCCTGCACCGGACGGTCGTGCGGCTCGGCCGGGACGTGCCCGACGACCTCGGAGCCGTACAGCAGGACCACGAGCGCGGGATGCGCTCCCGCCGCCTCCAGACGGGCCAGGACGCGGTCGTAGGAGCCGCCGCCGCGCCCCAGGCGCATCCCGCGCCCGTCGACCGCGAGACCGGGCAGCAGGACGACGTCGGCGGCCGTCACGGCGTCCGGGCCCAGGCGGTCGCCGGAGGGCTCGAAGAGGGACATCCGCCCGCCGTGCCGCACGCGCGCGAGGGAGCCCTCGCCCGTGTACCGGCCCCAGTCCAGGTCGTTGTCGGCCAGCAGCGCGGGCAGCAGCACCGCGACGCCCCGCGCGCGCAGGGCGTCGAGGAGGGGGAGGGTGCCCGGTTCGGTGCCGACCGAGACGTACGCGGCGACCGTGCGCGCCCGCTCCAGCTCGGGCAGCGCCAGCGCCCGCCGGGCCAGCTCGCCCGCCGCCGCCCGCACGTCATCGGCCGTCAACCCGCTTCTCACCGTGAGGAGTCCTCGCCGCAACACACGCTTGTCAGGCTCGTCCGCAGGAACGTTCTGGGGCACCGCTCTCACCGCTTCCTTCCTTATGCACGCATATGCGAGCAAAGTAACCGGACCCTCAGATTCCGTAACAAGGCACCGGATAGGGTTGCGGACATGACTCAGTCGCACCCCAGGATCAGCAAGGCTGTCATTCCCGCGGCCGGCCTCGGCACCCGGTTCCTGCCGGCCACCAAAGCCACTCCCAAGGAGATGCTGCCGGTCGTCGACAAGCCGGCGATCCAGTACGTGGTCGAGGAGGCCGTCTCCGCCGGTCTCGACGACGTTCTCATGATCACAGGGCGCAACAAGCGCCCTCTTGAGGACCACTTCGACCGCAACTACGAACTGGAGTCCGCCCTTCAGAAGAAGGGCGACCGCGCGCGGCTCGCCAAGGTCCAGGAGTCCAGCGACCTCGCCACCATGCACTACGTCCGCCAGGGCGACCCGCGCGGCCTCGGCCACGCCGTGCTGTGCGCCGCCCCGCACGTCGGCGACGAGCCCTTCGCCGTCCTGCTCGGCGACGACCTCATCGACCCCCGCGACCCGCTGCTCGCCCGCATGGTCGAGGTCCAGGAACAGCACGGCGGCAGCGTGATCGCCCTCATGGAGGTCGCGCCGGAACAGATCCACCTCTACGGCTGCGCCGCCGTCGAGACCACCGGCGACGGCGACGTCGTCAAGGTCACCGGCCTGGTCGAGAAGCCCGAACCGGCCGACGCCCCCTCCCACTACGCGGTCATCGGACGCTACGTCCTCGACCCGCACATCTTCGACATACTGCGCACCACCGAGCCCGGCCGAGGCGGCGAGATCCAGCTCACCGACGCCCTCCAGCAGCTCGCCCAGGACGAGAAGATCGGCGGCCCCGTGCACGGCGTCGTCTTCCAGGGCCGCCGCTATGACACCGGCGACCGAGGCGACTATCTGCGGGCCATTGTCAGACTCGCATGCGAACGTGAGGACCTGGGCCCGGACTTCCGGACCTGGCTCCGCCACTACGTCGCCGAGGAGATGGAACGACCTTGACCAGCGCCGCGCCCCGCATCGCGGGCCCTGACCACCTGTGGTCGGTCGAGGAGCACCTGGCGGACATCCTCGCCACCGTGCGCCCCCTCGAACCCATCGAGCTGAACCTCCTCGACGCCCAGGGCTGCGTCCTCGTCGAGGACGTCACGGTGCCGGTCTCGCTGCCGCCGTTCGACAACAGTTCCATGGACGGCTACGCGGTACGGGTCGCGGACATCGCGGGCGCGAGCGAGGAGTTCCCGGCCGTCCTGGACGTCGTCGCCGACATCGCCGCAGGACAGGCCGCCCTGGTGCGGGTCGGCGCCGGACAGGCCGCCCGCATCATGACCGGCGCCCCGCTGCCGCCCGGCGCCGAGACCGTCGTCCCCGTCGAATGGACCGACGGCGGGCTCGGCGAAGGCCCCGTCGACGGGATGCGCGCACACGGCCAGAGCCCCCTGGGCGACGACGAGACGGTGCACGTCTACCGGGCGGCCGAGGCACGCGCGCACATCCGCGCGAAGGGCAGCGACACCCGTTCCGGCGACCGCGCCCTCGACGCCGGAACGGTCCTGGGCCCGCCGCAGATCGCCCTGCTCGCCGCGATCGGGCGCGGCACGGTACGCGTGCGTCCCCGCCCGCGCGTGGTCGTCCTGTCCACCGGCAGCGAACTCGTCCCGCCCGACGAGCGACTCGGCGACGGACAGATCTACGACTCCAACAGCTTCGCCCTCACCGCGTGCGCCCGCGACGCCGGCGCCATCGCCTACCGGGTCGGCGCCGTCCCCGACGACGCCGAGACGCTCCGCTCCACCATCGAGGACCAACTCGTCCGCGCCGACCTCATGGTGACCACCGGCGGCGTCAGCGTCGGCGCCTACGACGTCGTCAAGGAAGCGCTCGCCTACGTCGGCGACGCGGACGAGGCGGGCAGCGGCATCGACTTCCGGCGCCTGGCCATGCAGCCCGGCAAGCCCCAGGGCTTCGGCTCCATCGGCCCCGACCACACCCCGCTGCTCGCCCTGCCCGGCAACCCCGTCTCCTCCTACGTCTCCTTCGAGCTGTTCGTCCGCCCCGCGATCCGCACCCTGATGGGCCTCGACGACGTCCACCGCCCGACCGTCCGCGCCACCCTCGACGCCGAGAAGGCGCTGACCTCCCCGAAGGGGCGCCGCCAGTTCCTGCGCGGCAGCTACGCCGACGGCCGCGTACGCCCGGTCGGCGGCGCCGGATCGCACCTGGTCGCCGCCCTCGCGCAGGCCGACGCGCTGATCGTCGTTCCCGAGGACGTCGAGTCCGTGGACCCCGGCACCGACGTCGAGGTCGTCCTGCTCGGCTGAGGCCACGCGCGCGGGGTGAGCGTCGGCCGGTCCTGATCCGGTGCCCGCGCCGAGTTGGCGGTACCGTGTCGCGCACAACACGCCCGGACCGGGAGCGCCACACGCCATGAGCACGCAGGACCGACTGACCCACCTCGACGAGGCGGGCGCCGCCCGCATGGTCGACGTATCCGGGAAGGACGTGACCGCGCGCACCGCCCGTGCCAGCGGCCGGGTGCTCGTCTCCCCCCGGGTGATCGAACTGCTGCGCGGCGAAGGGCTCCCCAAGGGCGACGCGCTCGCCACCGCGCGCATCGCGGGCATCATGGGCGCCAAACGCACCCCGGACCTGATCCCGCTCTGCCACCCGTTGTCAGTGGCCGGTGTGACACTGGATCTGTCGGTCGCGGACGACGCCGTGGAGATCCTCGCCACCGTACGGACCACGGATCGCACGGGCGTCGAGATGGAGGCCCTCACCGCCGTCTCCGTCGCCGCGCTCACCGTGATCGACATGGTCAAGGCGGTCGACAAGGGAGCGGTCATCACGGACGTGCGCGTGGAGGAGAAGACGGGCGGCAGGTCCGGCCACTGGAGCCGGACATGACCGCGTCGCCGCCCCGCGCGCTGGTCGTCACCGCCTCCAACCGCGCCGCCGCAGGCGTCTACGAGGACCGGGGCGGCCCGCTGATCGCCGCGAGCCTCGAAGCGCTCGGGTTCGCCGTCGACGGACCCCGGGTCGTCCCCGACGGCGACCCCGTCGAGACCGCGCTGCGCGCCGCCGTCGAGGCCGGGTACGACGTCGTCGTCACCACCGGCGGCACCGGCGTCTCGCCCACCGACCGCACCCCGCAGGCGACCCGCCGCGTCCTCGACTACGAGGTCCCCGGCATCGCCGAGGCCATCCGGGCGTTCGGCCGCGAGAAGGCGCCCACCGCCGCCCTCTCCCGGGGCCTGGCCGGTGTCGCGGGCGCCACGCTCGTCGTCAACCTGCCAGGGTCCACCGGCGGGGTGCGGGACGGACTCACCGTCCTGGAGCCCCTGTTGCCGCACGCCGTCGACCAGCTGCGCGGCGCCGACCACCCGAGACCCGGTGCCGCCCAGGGGGGTGCGAGCTGAACACCCCGTCCTGGCCGGTCGTCCTCGCCGACGGCGACCTCGTCCTGCGGCCGATAAAGCTCCGTGACCAGCGCCCCTGGCGCGAGGTCAACCGGCGCAACCGTGACTGGCTGCGCCCCTGGGAGGCGACCATCCCGCCGCCCACCCCCAGCGGCCCGATCGCCCACCGGCCGACCTACCGGCAGATGGTCCGGCACCTGCGCGCCGAGGCCCACGCGGGCCGGATGCTGCCGTTCGTCATCGAGCACCAGGGGCGCCTGGCCGGGCAGTTGACGGTCGCCGGGATCACCTGGGGCTCCATGTGCTCGGGGCACATCGGCTACTGGGTCGACGAGTCGGTCGCCGGACGCGGGGTGATGCCGACGTCCGTGGCGCTCGTCGTCGACCACTGTTTCCGCACCGTCGGCCTGCACCGCATCGAGGTCTGCATTCGCCCCGAGAACCGGCCCAGCCGCCGGGTGGTGGAGAAACTCGGATTCCGGGAGGAGGGGCTGCGGCCCCGCTATCTCCACATCGACGGCGCCTGGCGCGACCACCTCGTCTACGCGCTCACCGCGGAGGAGGTCCCCGAGGGGCTGCTCAGCCGCTGGCACCGGTCCCGTGCGCAGCGGACCGCCGCCCGCGACACGGCGCAGCACAACGGGCCGAGCCCCTACCCGGACCCGAATCCGTCCAGGAACACGCCGGGCAATCCCGCGTAGACCGATAAATTGAATAAGTGTTCGAAATTTGTCGGCCAGGCACCGGCTTAAGTCCTTAAATTTCGCCACCCCGGCAGGCAGCTGATCGGATCGATCACAAAAAAAGTTCGAAATATCAGCCAGATCGTGCGACACACCGACTCAATTGGCGGATGGCTTCAGCCAAACCCCTCTACGGTGTGAGGCGTGAGCAGCAGCGGCCTCATCTACGCAGTCATCGTCGGGGCCTGGGCCGCCTACTTGGTGCCGATGTGGCTCCGTAGGCAGGACGAGCTGAACGAGGCCCGTCCGACGGAACGCTTCAGCACAGCCATCCGGTTGCTGTCCGGACGGGCTGGCATGGAGCGCCGTTACGCCAAGGACCTGCGGGCGCGCTCCGCCGAGGAGGGGGAGCCCGGCGCCGACGAACCGGGCACCGCCACCGACGCGGTGGACGTCCGGGCCTTCGCCATGCCCCCGGCCGGAGCGCGCGCCCGCGCCGATGTGCGCGCCGAGGCGCGCGGCGACGGACGGGCACCGGCGCAGGGACGCGCACAACCGGCGCGCGAGCAGGCGCCCGCGCCGGAGCCCACGCCGGGCCACCCGCCCGTTCCGAGCCACGCGCCCGCCCCGGCCCCCGCGACCGCCCAAGGTGCCGGACCCGCGACCAACCCCCGGGGCAAGGCCGCCCCGCACCCCGTTCCTCCCGCCCGGCGTTCGCCCGCCGCAGAGGCCGCCGCCGCGCGCGCCCGGCGCACGAAGGTGCTCGCGCGCCGTCGCCGCACCACCGTGGTGCTGTTCCTCGCCTTCACCCTCGGCGCGATCGTCGCCGCCGTCGGAGGCCTCGCGTTCCTGTGGGCGCCCGGGGTGCCCGCCGTTCTGCTCAGTACCTACATCGCGCATCTGCGGTCGCAGGAGCGGCGCCGGTTCGCCTACCAGATGGACCGGCGGCAGGCCGAGGCCGCGGCGCAGCGGCTGCGGGAACGGCAGCGGCAGCCGCGTCGGCGCGCGGTGGTCGAGGCGGACATCGACGAGCCGGAGAACGCGCCGGAGGCGGAGACCGACCCCTCGCTCTCCGCGCTGGCGGCGGACCGGCGGGCGCTGGTGGAGCAGACCGACCACGCCGAGTGGGTCGATCAGCAGCGGGAACGGCAGCGCAGGCCCGGGCACGGCGACAGTTGGGACCCGGTGCCGGTGCCCCTGCCGACGTACGTGACCGCGCCGGTGGCGCCCCGTGCCACGCAGGACGTGGATCTGGGGGCGCCGGACGCGTGGAGTTCGGCTCGTTCCAGTGCCGTCGCGCCGGAGGAGTGCGCCGGCGAGGACGAGGAGCCTGGCGGGGCCTCCGGCGTCGTTGACGAGGAGAAGGCCGACGACGACGGGCGCAGCGACGCGCGCCGGGCGGCGTCCGCGCGGCGGGCCCGGGAGCGTGGCCGGACACCGCTCTTCGACCAGTACGAGGACGGCGAGCGGCCGCGCGCGGCCAACGAGTAGCCGGGCCCGTCCCACCTGGACCGCAGGGCCCGGAACGGATTTCCGGGTACGCCGATCGGGGTGCTAGAGTTTCACTCGTTGCAAGGGCCTGTGGCGCAGTCTGGTAGCGCACCTCGTTCGCATCGAGGGGGTCTGGGGTTCAAATCCCCACAGGTCCACCGCAATGGTCGTTCCCGAGTTAGCTCGTGAGCGGTTCATGAAATCCCGTCCGATCGGTTCGATCGGACGGGATTTCGTCGTTTCTGGGCTGCCCGTGAGCCGACTCGACTTGTGCGGAGGGCAGTTCGTCGTTCAGACGGTTACCGCGTCGCGGTGGCCAGTGCTGTGCGGATGGCGTCCTCGTCGGCCGGGTGGCCCTTCTCGTCCGAGTACGGTCCGTACGGTGTTCCCCACACCGGCGTGCCCGTCGCCTGCCGCCAACTGTCGGCCAGCGTTCCCGCGTCCACCACGCCGTAGCCGATGGAGTCGATGAATTCCGTCACCGTCGCCTTCGCCGATGCGGAGTCTCCGGCGATCGGCAGGCAGGAGCGGTCGGTTGCCCCGGCCGGGCGGGCGAGTGACAGCAGGTGCTTGAAGAAGATGGTGTTGAACGCCTTCACGACCAGGGCGTCCGGGGCGTACCGCAGAAGCAGCTCGCTGGAGGTGAGGGCCGTGCTGTCGAGTTCGGGGATGTGCCCGTCACGCTCGGGGCCGTAGTTGCAGGTGTCGATGACGGTCTTCCCGGCCAGCGGCGCGGCGGGCACGTGAGGGAAGGCGCTGACCGGCACCGCGACCACGACGAGGTCACCGGCCCTCGCGGCCTCTTCGCTCGTCGCCGCGGACGCCAGCGGCCCCAGTTCCGCGGCCGTGTCCGCGAGCGTCTCAGGACCGCGCGAGTTGCTGAGCACCACGTGGTGGCCGGACTCGACAGCGAGTCGCGCGAGGGCCCTGCCGATGCTTCCGCTTCCGATGAATCCCACAGTCGTCATGATCTCAACGTCCTTCAGAAGAGCCGAAGTTGATGGTTGCCGGGCTCGTCAAGTCCCGGTTCCCGCCGTCAGCGGGCGGGGAAGTAGTGGCCGTTGTCCAGGTCGGCGAGCAGGCCGGGGCGGGTGGGGTCCCAGCCGAGGGTCCGGCGGGTGATGAGGTGGGACGCCGGGTAGCTCTGCGTGGCGATATGCGTGAGGAACCCGAAGTACCCCGGCGTCATCAGGGCGTCGTCGGGAACGCTCGCGGCGGGCAGGCCCAGGCGGGCTGCCAGGGCCTCGGCGATCTCGCGGAACGGGATGCCGCCGTCCCCGACCGCGTGCCAGTACCTGCCCGCCGGTCCCTTCTCCAGCGCCAGGCGGAACAAGGTGGCGGCATCGCGGATGTGCACGGCGTTCCAGAGGTTCGCGCCGTCGCCGTGGTAGCCGACGAACCCCTTTTCCTTCGCGAGCGCGATCAGCGTGGGGAGGAAGCCCGCCCGATCGGTCGTGCTGTGCGCGATGTTGGCGATCCGCACGACCGACGACCGCACCCCCTGCTCGGCGAGGTCGACAACGGTCCTTTCCACGACGTTGCGGACCCGCAGGGTGCCCCTGTGCTCCTCGCCTACGGGGAGGGCCGGGTCGTCCTCGGTGGCCGGCCGGCCCGGATGCTGCCCGGGTGAGCCGGCTTCCCGCTGCGACCAGCGGCTTTCCGGTTCCCGCGAGTGCCTCGCCGTACGCGAGCATGATCGGGACCTCTGCGGCGGCCACGGCGTCCAGCCCGCCGGAGTGCAGCAGATCCTGCCGGTGGGCGACGTGGATGACGCCGTCGGAGTCCGAGGCCGCCTCCTTGAGCCCGTCGAGATCCTGGAGGTCGCCGCGACGTACGGTCGCGCCGAGCGCGGACAGGGCCGTCGCGGCAGCGTCCGACCGGGCCAGGCCGGTGACCTCGTGCCCGGCGGCGATCAGCTCGGGAATGATGTACGAACCGGAATGGCCGGTCCCGCCGGTGACGAATACACGCATCTGATGGTCCTGGTGAGGGTAGGGGGAGGGTCTTTTCGTGCCGTAAATGCAACGGCGTAATAACGCAGCGGCGTAATAATGCAATGGCGTCATGCGGCACGAGAGGCTAGGTCGAATTCTTGTGGCGAATTCACTTCGGCTTCCTTGAGTGCCTGGTTTTTATGCTGCCATCGGGTCCGAGTGACGTCCAATACCTATGTGAGCTGTGGTGATACCCTGGAGGTATTACCAGGCTGGGGGTCTTTATGGATGTGGATCTGGATCTGCGCAAACTGCGTTATTTCGTCGCCGTGGCCGAACGGCTGCATTTCGGGCGGGCCGCCGATGAGCTGCACATCGCGCAGCCGGTGCTCAGTCGGCAGATCCGCGCGCTTGAGCGGGATCTCGGCGCCTCGCTGTTCACCAGGGATCGCCACGGAGTGGAGCTGACGGACGCGGGTCGGCAACTGCTGGCCGACGCCGGTCCGTTGCTCGCCTCGACGCATGCGCTCCGCCGCCGGGTGTCCGCCGCCGCCGGTGGCAAGCGGCGGCTGATGGTCGGGTTCCGGGCCGGTGTTGCCGTCACCCCGGCGGCCCGTGCGTTCGAGGAGCGGCACCCGGACGTGGTCGTGGACGTGCAGCGGATCGAAGGGGACGAGCAGGCCGCGATGCTGCTCGACGGCCGGATCGACGTCGGCTTTGTGCGGCTGCCCATCGACGGGGCGGGGCTGCGCGTCACCCCGCTGTACACCGAGCCGCGGGTGGCGGTACTGCCCGCCGGGCACCGGTTGGCCGGTAAGGAGGAGGTCACCGAGGCCGACCTGGCCGGCGAACTGCTGCTCTGGCACGGTGACCCGAGCACGCAGCCCACCAGGCGCCCGCTCCCCAATGCCGGGTACCCGGTGCGCGGGGTGGACGAGACGCTTGAGCATGTCGCGGCCGGACGGGGCATTTCTTTCCTGGCGCGTTCGGCGTCCGTGTTCTCCTCGCATCCGGACGTCGTCTATGTGCCCGTCCCGGATCTGGCGCCCGATCAGGTGTGCCTTGCGGTGGCGGTATCGCACACCTCGCCGGTAGTGGATGACTTCGTCACCGCGGCTCGGTCGACGGCCGAGATCACGGCCGAATGTGGGAACTATGAGATGTGGCAGCTTGGGGGCGCTGCCGCGCTTGGAGAGTGACATGGCGGCGCCGACCTGAGTGATCGTCGTGGCGTCCGCCGGTCTGGCGATCCCGAAATCGATGTCCGGGGGCCATCGCCGGTCACGACCTGGACGGCGGGCGGCGGGAGGGGCCGTGTTCCCGAGGTGGACCACGCCCATTCCGCCTGCGTCCAGCCGGGCCAGGATGCGATAGGGGTCCACCTGGCTCGGGTCGCCGGGGTGCGACGGTTCCACGGCTTTCCCTCACCCAGGTCACGTTGTTATCGGGGCGAGGGGGAATTCTTGCCGGAACGTGCGGACGCGAGCCGTTTCACATTACCAAGGCGTGCGCGGCAAAAGGGAGTTCATGGCGATTCCCACCCTGACGGCTACCTTGCCTGGCGACTCCGGGACCCCTCCCGAGCCGACCTGCCACCCTCGGTTCCAGCGGACGACTTCGTGCAGCCGTGCCCATTCTCAGTAGATCTGCGGAGGAACTGTTCGATGCGTGCCCGATCTGGAATGTGCGCGGCGGTCGTCGCCGTGACGGTGGTGATGGCGTCGGGGTGTGGTGCGTCGGCGCCGAAGACGTCGGCCTCGGAACTGTTCCAGGAGTACACGAGATCGACCGACGTCAAGAACGACATGTTCGCCAGCGGCAGCGCGACGAGTGCGGACCGGGTCGCCAATTTCGCCTCCCGGGGCTCCCCCGACCAGGTGCAGACCGCGCTGCTCTCCGCCTACCGGTGCGACACCGACGCCGACTGCTCCCCGAGCGGGAAAGTCGACCACGCGGTGCGGGACTTCGCGGGGAAGGGCGGAACGCTCTTCGCACGGTCCATCCTGGTCAAGCACGACAACGGGTCGCTGGAGTTGATCACCCTGTACGTGGCCCGCCGGTCCGACAAGGCCACCGCGCTGATCGACTCCCACGGCCGGTCCTACACGGGCGGTCTGGACGACTTCCGTCGCCACAACGACCTGCTCAGTGCGGACGACGTCATCCTCACGCCGCTCCGCATCACCTCCGTGCCGGGCGAGGGGAGGATCGTCGCCGTCTCCGGGCACACCGCCACGGACTGGCGGCCGTGGGTCATCGGCGCGGGCGTGCTCGGCGCCCTGCTCGTCGTGGCCCGCCGCCTCGTGCTGCGCCGTCGCGGTCCGGACCACCCGGACGCGGGCCCCTTCTCGGTCCGCCCGGCCGACTCACCCGTGACGGACCTGTCATGAATGCCCTCACCTCCTTCCCGGTGTCCATGCGAACTCGCCTGCTGGCGGCGGGAGTTGTGCTGGTGACGTCGCTGGTCGCCGGGTGCGGTTCCGCAGCCGACCGTGGCGCGTCCGGCGCCGGTGAGTCCGCTGCCGTCGCCTCCGCGAGCAGGAGCGGCGCATCCGTGAGCCCCAGCATGTCCCGCAGCGCGCCGGTCACTTCGGCGCCGCCGCTGACCGCCGCCGACGGCACGCGGTACGCGGCCTGCGCGGACGGCACGTGCGAGGTCGCCGTCTCCCGGCCCGTCGACATCGCCGTGGACGGCGGCACCCTCTCCCTGACCAAGGTGAAGCCCGACGACAGCGTCGACTTCAAGCTGACGCTCGCCGACGGCGGTCAGGCCTCCGGCGTCATGAAAGGCAACTGCGGCGCCACTCTGTTCTTCCAAGGTGGCCTCAGCGGCGTGAACACCGGCACCTGCAAGGCCGGCGGCACGCCGCCACCGCCCACGTCCCGGCCGGGCGCGCTCAGCATGCAGTTCGCCGGATGGGACGCCGACCATCGCGCGGTGCTGCGGCTGGTGTCGGGCTGAGGGGCGTAACCGCCCAACTGCTCTTCCCTCACAGCGTGTTGAGCGCCATCACGTGGAGCGGAACCAACCGGAGGTACACCGGGTCCTCGCCGGGGGGCTTCCTGCTTGGGGTTACCTCGGGAGGAGTTTTTGGTGGAAGCAGATGCGGTCCTGGCCGGGGCCGTCGTAGTCGAGGTGGACCGGGAGGCCGTTGAGCTCCTTGTCGCCTGGTTCGAGGGTGAAGCCCATGGCCTGGTGGAAGGCGATGGAGCCGGAGTTGGCCGGGGAGGTGATGGCGCGGACCTCGCGGCGGCCGGACTCGGCGGCGTGTTCGAAGAAGGCCGTGTAGAGGGTGCGGGCCAGGCCCCGGCCGCGCAGGGCCGGGTCGACGCCGACGAAGTGGATGTAGGCGTCCGTGTCGTTGTCGGCGGAGTGGAAGCCGACGAGGAACGCCCTGATGCCGGTGTCGTCCTCCAGGACCAGGCTGGTGCCGGAGAAGAACTGGAGGAACAACTTCGGCAGGAGGAGGGACAGTTCGCGGGCCTGTTCGGGGGTGCGGGAGTCGCCCCACCACTGCTGGACGTTCTCGACGATCGCGCGGTGGTCGGTGACGTGCGCCTGGCGCAGTTCGAGTGCGGTGCTCACTTCCGGCTCCTTTCGTTCGGTGGTCCGTCCGGGGTGTCACGCGTCATCTCCAGGAGCAGCAGCCCCAGTCGGACACCCAACGGCCCCAACTCGGCGCCGTAGCGCCGCAGGGCCTCATTCTCCCAGGCCAACTCGGTGCGCGGGTGCCCCATGACGGTCCGCAGCTCACCCAACCGGCGCGCCGCCGCCGCGCGTTGACGCAGCAGGGCGGCGATGGTGGCGTCCATGCCCGCGATCAGGGCGCGTTGTTCCTCGACCGTGGTGACGGAGGCCTCGGTCATGAGAACGGGTCCAGCTCTTCATGGGCACCGGCGAGGACCTCCCGCATGGTCGGCGCGGGCACCTCCGCGACCGGCGTGGTCCGCACGGTGATCGACCCGGCGACCTCCCGGGCCAGCCGCACGGCCTCGGAGCCGGTGGGCGCCTGGACGACGACATGGCCGCGTCGGTCGTCGGACCACTGCACCGGCCGCACGACGTCACCGATCTCCGCCCGCACACTCAACTCCCGTACCCCGTCCGCCGTTTCGGCCTCCTCGACGCCCGTGACCTGGGTGATCAGGCCCGGGGGCACATCGAGGAACTGGACGGCGGCCGCCGACCGCAGCACCGGGACCGGCACGGTGAAGTCCGGGTCGGCGGCCCGTTGCAGGGGCAGGGCCTCCAGATCGATGCCGGTGGCCAGTTCGACGAGCCTGCTGATGCGGTCGCCGCCCGCCCTGCTGTGGGACTCGATGACCCGTGGGCCGCCTGCCGTCAACATGATCTCGGTGTGGGCGACCCCGTCCACGAGGCCCACCGCGTCGAGGACCGCGCAGGTGAACGCCCCTACGGTCGCGGTGTCCTGGGGGGTCAGCGGCGCCGGGACGACGTGGCCCTGTTCGATCACGCCGTCCTTGGTGTCCTTGCCGGTGACCGCGACGACGGTGTGGCGGCCGGCGTCGGAGTAGGTCTCGACGCTCAGCTCGACGCCGTTGAGCAGGGCCTCGATCATGAACTCGCCGACGCCGTGCGCGTCGATCCACTCCCAGACCTCGGGGACCTCGTTGACCGAGGGGACCGTGCGCACGCCCAGGCTGCCCGAGCCCATCAGGGGTTTGACGACCGCCCCGCCGTGCGCGGCGACGAACGCGGCCAGGTCCTCGCGGGTCGTGCGGCGGGCGACGGGGACGGGGCCGAGGCCCTTGTCGTTGAGGAGTTCCCGCAGCGCGAGTTTGTTGTGCAGGGTGCGGGTGACGTCGAGGCCGTTGCCGGGCAGGCCCAGGGTGGTGGTGAGGTGGCCGGAGATGACCTGGCCGATCTCGCTGTGCGTGACGATCCGGGTGAACGGGTCGGCGGCGTGGAGGGTGCGGGCCAGCTCGGTGACGAGCCGGATGTTCTGGAAGTCGAAGAGGTGCAGCTGGGAGCAGGAGGGGACGGTTCGGGGGTCGAAGGTGCCGGGTTTCTCGAAGTTGGTGACGCGCAGGCCGAGCTTCGCCGCTTTCTCCAGAATGCGGGCGTTCCCGGCGAGCACCAGGATGTGGGGATGGGCCATTTCCTACCTCTGACCAGGAGTGTCGACAGTTGATTTCGCCGGGCTTTCGGTCGCGGGGGCCAGGTCCCGGCGGAAGTGACGGGCACCCGCGAAATACAGGGCGCAGGCCGTCGCCACGGCGGCCGCCGGAATCCAGCCGCCGACGGCACTGCCCGCGTGTTCGGCGACCGCGCCGCCCAGCGCGCTGCCGCAGGCGACGCCGATGTTCGCACTGGAACCCGCCCAGGTGAACACCTCCTGCAACCGGGCCCTGGACCCGGCGACCCGGCTGAGCAGCTGGAACTCCTCGATCCCGATCGCGGCCAGCGGAACACCGGCGAGGAAGAGGGCGCCCGCGAGGAGCCAGGGATCTGACGGGAGGGCGACGAGCGCGAAGAGGGGGGTCCAGACGAGCAGCAGCCGGCCGAAGCGGCGCCCTGCCGCCCCTTCGGCGGGCAGCAGCCCGTAGGCGATGCCGCTCAGCACGCTCGCCAGCGCGGGCGCCAGCAGCACGAACCCCGCCGCCCGCGCGTCGCCCGCGTCGGTGAGGACCGCCACCACGGTCACGTCCATCGCCCCGGTCACCGCCGCCGTCACCCCGCCGATGGCCACCAGCCACAGCACCGGCAGCGTCGTCCCCCGGGCGGTGCGGCGGCGCCGGGGAGCGGCGTCGGGGCCCAGGCAGGTGCGGACGATCCGGGTGCCCGCGAAGCCGACCCCGCCGACGACCACACAGCCGTCGGCGACGGCCAGGGCGAGCCCGGGGTGGACGGCGGCCAGCACGCCGGTGACCGGGGGCGCGACGACGAAGAGGAGTTCCGTGATCACGGACTCCAGCGAGTTCGCCGTCGCCCCCAGCTGGTCCGGGGTGCCCGAGCGGGTCCACAGGGCGCGCATGGCCGCGCCGATCGGCGGAGTCGTCAGGCCGACGACCCCGCACCCGACGACGAACGACGGCACGGAACGGCCGCCCGCACCGGTCTGCGCCAGCAGGGTGCCGAGCACGCTGACGCAGGCCATCGTGGCGTAGACCGCCGAGGTGCCGTAACGGGAACTGAGCCGCCCCGCGACCGGGCTGCCGACCGCGACCCCCAGCGCGAGCGCGCCCGCGCCCAGGCCGCCGACGCCGATGCCGAGCCGGGCGGTGCCCAGGAAGAGGGCGCCGAGCCCGCACGCGACATAGCCGAACCGGCCCAGGACCGAGAAGAACTCGGCCCGCATGAGGCCCGGTCGGTCGAAGAGGCGCGCGTACTGTCTCATCGCGCGCCGGACGGCCCCGGCAGCGGGGCCAGTTCCAGGGTCATGGCGTCCTCGACCGCCTTCAGACGGGTGAAGAAGTCGCTGAAGTCCGCGCTGGTGGCGAGCACCCGGAACGGATGCGCGATCGTCCCCTCGTCGGCGACCAGCCGGTCACCGGGCCGCTTGGCGCGGACCACCTCCAGCACCCCCGGGAGCCGGGCGATCTCCTCCTCGCCGCTGATCTCGACGACCTCGTACTCGCCCTGCGGCGGCTGCGGCGTGTAGTAGAAGGCGTGGCCCCGGAACTCCGGCAGGGCGGCGGGCGACTGTCCGAGCGCGAGCCGGACCAGCTGGGCGACGACGTCGTAGCCGGCCGCCGCGCGCAGCAACTCGCAGACGCCGCCGCCGATCCGGCCGTTGACCTCGATGACGACCGGGCCGGCGGCGGTGAGCATCAGCTCGGTGTGGGTGGCGCCCCGGGTGACGCCCAGGGCGCGCAGCGCGTCGGTGGTGGCCCGCCGGATCTCCTCGACCCGGGGCTGCGGCAGCCCGGACGGCATCACGTCCCCGACCTCGCGGAACGGCGGCGCCAGCGGGAGCTTGTCGGTGACGGCGAGGTGGTGCACGGTGCCGTCGTCGATCAGGGACTCGACGCTGACCCGGGTGCCCATGCGGTCGTCGCCGTGCCAGTTGGCGCCCTCGATGACCTCCTCGACGACGAACACCCGGGGTGCGCCGATGACGCGCGGGTCACTCGCGTGCATCCCGACGGCCCGCCGGAACGCGGCGATGAGCGCGGGCAGGTCGGCCACCCGGGTCACACAGAGGCTGCCGACGCCGACGGCCGGTTTCAGCACCACGGGGAACGTCAACTGCTCCGCGGCGGCGTGCAGTTCGGCCTCGTCGGTGACGACGGCGAACGGGGGACAGGGCGCCCCGGCCGCGCGCAGCGCCTCGCGTTGCAGGTCCTTGCGGCGCAGCCGGGCGCTGGCGGCGGGCGGGTTGGCCGGCAGTCCGAGGGCGGCCGCGGCCACGGCGGCGTGGTAGCTCACCAGCTCGCTCAGGGCCAGCACGCCGTCCACCGGGTCGCTCCCGGCGGCGAGGGCGAGCACCTCGTCGATGGCCTGATCCGGACGGTCGATGACCTGGACGGGACCGAGCGCCGCCAGCTGCTCCACGCGCCGGTCCTGGTCCTCGGGCGTGCCCCAGCGCAGGGTGACGACGCTCCAGCGGGCCACGCCTTTCAGGGCTCCGAGGATGTCCGGCATTCCAGGTCCGGGAGGCGCGTCCACCAGGATCAGATGCGGGGCGGGCGGCGATTGCGACACTGCGTTCTCCCTTGTTCGTTTTTTCGTTACCCATATTTCAGACGCATGGACAGGCGCGTAGGGACAGGCGTACGGGCAGACCTATGGACAAGACCTATGGGCACGTCTATGGGCAGAGCTATGGGCAGGCCATAGGCAGGCGTGGAACGGCGGTGTGGAAAACGCGCGCCGCCTTCCCGAAAATGCGCCGGAAGCGTATCCCGAATCATTTCGGGCCGACACCGTATTTCACGCCAGTTGATCGCCTTCAGGGCCCTGACCGGCGCCAATCATTTTCAGAGGCCCTCTGGCAGGCGGCGGACGTATACGGCATGATGATTTCGCCGAATCACCTTCCGGTAGGAGGATCGAGTGAGTCTCGCCGATTTGAAACCGATACCGAGGGAGCAGCTGGCCCTGCGCACACCTCGGGTGTACGAGGATCTCGCGGAAGAACGGCGACATCGACAGGAGGGGCTGGTCATCGCATTCCGCCTCTTCGGCAGGTTCGGGTTCGAGGAGGGAATCGCGGGCCATATCACCGCGCGCGATCCCGAACACACCGATCACTTCTGGGTGAACCCGTACGGGATGTCGTTCAAGCACATCCGGATCAGCGATCTGGTGCTCGTGAACTCCGCGGGCGAGGTGGTGCACGGCCGGTACGACATCAACGAGGCCGCGTTCGCGATCCACTCGCAGATCCACGCCGCGCGCCCCGAGGTGGTCGCGGCGGCGCACAGCCACTCCCTGTACGGCAAGGCGCTGGCCGCGCTGGGCGAGAGACTGGAGCCGATCACGCAGGACGCGTGCGCGTTCTACGAGGACCACGGTCTGTACGAGGAGTACAACGGCCTGGTCGACGAGGTGGCGGAGGGGCGCCGGATCGCCCGTGCGCTGGGCGACCACAAGGCGGTGATCCTGCGCAATCACGGGCTGCTCACCGTGGGGCGGTCGGTGGAGGCGGCGGCCTGGTGGTTCGTCACCCTGGAGCGGTCCTGCCAGGCGCAGTTGCTGGCCAAGGCGGCCGGCAAGGTGGTGCACATCGACCACGAGACGGCGGCGGCGACCCGTCGTGACATCGGCACCGACGATTTCGGCTGGGTCAACTTCCAGCCCCTGCGCGACCAGATCCTCCGGGACGAGCAGGACCTCTTCGACTGACCCGGCCGATTCCACGGCACCCGCTCCGGCCGTGCCTCCCCGTCGCCGACCGAGGGACAGCACGGCCGGTGGAGCGGGGCCGGTCGGTTCCTTTCCGTGGACGGGTTTCT
Organism: Streptomyces sp. NPDC091279; assembly: GCF_044757465.1. Classification (NCBI taxonomy): domain Bacteria; kingdom Bacillati; phylum Actinomycetota; class Actinomycetes; order Kitasatosporales; family Streptomycetaceae; genus Streptomyces; species Streptomyces sp. NPDC091279. Next base: position 293,155 of record NZ_JBIVVA010000006.1, read on the forward strand.
CCGCGGGCGGGTTTCTTTCGGTGACCGGTTTCTTTCTGCGGACCGGCGATAAAAAGATCCGGCCGAAGATCGGCCGACCGAGTTCCCGCAGAGCCGCGCGTATGACGGTGAGGTTTCTCCACGGCGACGCCCGGGTGTCCGGCGTTCCTTTGGCGTGGGTGAGAATATCTCCGACCGATGGATTCGACACGTGTCTCCTCATAGCCCCGGCAGGAAACCAAGCTCCACTGTCACACCGTGGAGATTGCAGTGTCAACGGTGGCAACGAACCCCTATAACCCCTATAGCAGAAACCTATGAGATCCATGAGGCCATGATCGGCGGAAATGAGCCGTGATTCTTCATGATCGAAAAGGGGGCCCAGGGGGCCGCCCCGATCGGACATTCCGGCAAAATCTCGGCGTTTGTCGGGGGCCTCCCAGGGTCGACGGGTCGCCCGGGTGGGGTTTTCAGCCACCATGACTCGATCTCCGCCGGTGAATTCTGGACGGGATCACCGGGTCATTTCCGATGCCCCGGTAATGCGATCTTCCGCTCCGCAAACGCCGCACGCTACGGTGACGGCCGAACGGCTTGCACACCCCATTTCATCGGTCGGCTGTTGACAGGAGTCATGACCCGTGAGAGAAAAATTCTGCGACCAATCAGCGTCACTGTGCAGCCCGGGACAAGGCCTCCACCTTTTCCGCTAGGTGGAAATCGATGAGTGCCTCACGGCGAGGTGATCCACGGATCGAACGGCCGGCCCCGGTTCCGTCGACCGGATAAAACGCCGGGCAACCGCACCTCAGTAATCGTTCACTTTCTGTTCACGTTCGGTGGAGCCGCCCCCGGCATTTCGGGGCGGGTCGCTCGTCGTGCCCGGACGCCGCCGTGTCCGCGTCCCCCGCTTCCTCGTAGGCCCCCTCTTCCCCCTCTTCCTCGTAGGCCCCGTTTCCCGTCGTCCCCGCGTCTCTTCTCGTCCCCCGCGTTCCTCATGGCCCTGCCGTTCCCGCCGCGCCGCTCTCCCGCAGGCAGCGGATCACGTTACGGAGCATGTGCGTGTCACAGACGTCACCTTTCGACAGGCCGAAGACCGAATCGGCCGACCTCGTGGTGGACGGCGGCCGGTCACCCCACCCGGCCGCCGCCCGCTCCGTCACCGTGCCCGGCGACAAGTCGGTGAGCCACCGCGCCCTGCTCGCGGCCCTGCTCCCCGGCGCCCCGTCCCGCCTCACCGTCCGCAACGCCAACCTCGGCGGCGCGGTCCGCGCGCTGCTCCCCGCCCTGTGCGCCCTCGGGTACCGCATCACCGCCGGCCCGGACTCCCTCGTGGTCGAACGGGGCGGCCCCGTCGTCCCCCAGGAACGGCGCCCCCACCCGGACATCACGCACTGGCCGGACGACGTGCCCTACCTGGAGACCGGCGGTTCCAGCGCCGCCGCCCGGCTCCTCATCGGCGTGCTCGCGGGGCTCGGGCTCCCGGCCGTGGTCGACGGCGACGAGGTGCTGCGGCACCGGCCGATGTCCTGGCTCATCGAGCCGTTGGCCCAACTCGGCGCCGACATCGTCCACTTGGGGGAGCCGGGACTGCTCCCGGTGCTGGTGCGCGGCCCGGTGCACCGGCCCGGCACCGTCGAACTCACCGTCGGCAGCGCCCAGGCGAGATCCGGCGTGCTGCTCGCCGCCGTCGCCGCCGGACTCCCGGCCACCCTGCGCCACCCGGTGCGCTCCCGCGACCACACCGAGCGGATGCTCGCCGCGTTCGGCGCGGACCTGACCGAGGCGGCCGGTGAAGTCCGTTACGGCGGCGGCCCCGTCACCGTCCCGCCGGTCATCGACGTGCCCGCCGACCCCTCCCTCGCCGCGTTCCCGGCCGCCGCGCAGCTGCTCGCGGGCGACGGCGAACTCACCGTGCCCGACGTCTGTCTGAACCCCACCCGGCTCGGCTTCTTCGACGTGCTGCGCCGGGCAGGCGCCGACATCCGCTACCGCGACCGGCGCACCGGCTCCAGCGGGGAGCCCGTCGGCACGATCGTCGTCCGGGGCGGCACCGGGGGCGTCAAGGAAGTGCGCGTCGACGACCCCGCCACCCTGCACGCGCTGATCGACGAGGTGCCGCTGCTCGCGGTCGTCGCCGCCACGCTGCCCGGCCGTTCCTGGATCGGCTGCGCCGAGGAGCTGCGCTTCAAGGAGACCGACCGGCTGGCCACCACGGCGGGCATGGCCACCGCCTTCGGGGCCCGGATCGAGACCGCCGACGACGGGCTCCTGGTCACCGGCGGCGCCCCGCTGACGGCCGGCCGGGTGCCCAGCTACGAGGACCACCGCATCGCCATGGCCGCCGCCACCCTGGCGACCAGCCTGCCCGGCCGCACCACTGTCTGCGGCGGTGCCTGCCACCGCACGTCCTTCCCCGACTTCGCCGCGGTACAGCGTGCCGTCGGCGCGACGATCACCGAGGTCATACAGCGATGAACAGCACCCACGCGAAGACAGCGGACGAGCAGACCGCTCCGGACGAGAAGGCGGTGCGGGAGCGGGCCGTGGCGGAGGCGCGGTCCACCGGGACGACCCTGGGGCCCGAGTTCCACACCGGGCAGGGGCCCTGGTTACGGACCGCCGACGGCACCGCGTGGTTCGACGGCACGTCGGGCAGCGGCGCGGCGACCCTCGGCCACCAGCACCCCGCCGTGGTCGCGGCGGCCACCGTACAGCTCGGCAAGCTCGTGCACACCGGCTGCAAGCTCGGCTCCGACGCGCGGGCCGAACTGGTGCGCAGGTTAGGGGAGTTGTCCCCCTACCGGACGCCCGCCGTGCTGCCCACGGTGACCGGCGCGGAAGCGGTCGAGAGCGCGCTGAAGATCGCCCGCGCGGCCACCGGGAAGCGCGCGGTGGTCGGCTTCACCCACGGCTACCACGGCAAGACCGCCGGTGCTCTGGGCCTGACCTGGCGGGCGGAGTTCAAGGCGTACAGCGCCCTCGACCCGGACGCCGTCGTCACCGCCGACCTGCCCGAACTCCGCGACGCCGTCGGCCCCGAGGAGCGCGCCGCGTTCCTGGCCGGCCTCGAAGCAGCCCTGGACCGGGCCGACGCCCTGGGCGGAACGGCCGCCGTCGTCCTGGAGCCGATCCAGGTGACCGAGGGTCTCCTCATCGTGCCGCCCACCCTGCTCGACGCCATCGCGCGGGCCGCGCACGCCCGGGGCGCCCTGCTCGTCCTGGACGAGATCTACACCGGACTCGGGCGCGCGGGACGGCTGTTCACCGCCGAGCTGATGACCGAGACCCCCGATCTGACCCTCGTGGGCAAGACGCTCGGCAACGGCTTCCCGATCGGCGCGGTCGTCGGGGAGCGGGCGGTGCTGGACGCGCTGCCCGCGGGGGTGCAGACGTCCACGTTCTCCGGGAGCCCGGTGAGCTGCGCGGCCGCCGTCGCCGTTCTGGAGACCGTCGTCGCGGAGGAACTGCCCGCTCGGGCACGGGTGTTGGGCGCGCGGCTCGCGGAGGATCTGGCGCGGCTGGCGAAGACGTATCCCTGGCTGAGCCGGGTGCGCACGGCCGGGGCGCTGGCCGCCGTCGACTGTGTCCGCGCCGGGCGGCCCGATCCGGCGCTGGCCGGCGCGGTGCGGGAGGCCGCCCTGCGCGGACGGCTGCTGCTGTTCGGCGGGGGGCCCGAGGGCGCCACCCTGAAGATCGTGCCGCCCGCGCTGCTGACCGAGAGCGAGTACCACGTCCTGGTCACCGGCCTCACCGAGGCGTTCGGGGCGGCGGACCGTCAGCCGGCCGACGGTGCCGGGGAGGGGCGGCGATGAGCTTCGAGCAGTTGACCAAGGACGTTCTGGACAATGACCTGTGCACGGTGTGCGGGGCCTGCCAGTTGGCCTGCCCGCCGCATGTCATCGGCTTCGACGGGCTCGCCCCGGTGCTGACGGAACCGTCCTGGACGGAGTCCGACTGCGGGTCCTGCACCGACTGCCTGGACGTCTGCCCCGGCGCCGACCCGCAGACGCCCGTCTCCGAGGACCGCCTCTTCGGCCGCACCCGCACCCCCGAGGAACGCTGGACCGGCGTCTTCTCCGAGGTGCTCGCCGGGCACTCGCTGATCCCCGCGGTCTACGAGGCCTCCGCCAGCGGCGGCAGCCTCACGACGTTGCTGCACACCGCCCTGGTCGCCCTCGACGTCGACGTCGTCCTGTCGATGGGACGTGACCCCGACGAGCCGTGGCGGGCCGCGCCGGCGCTGGTGCGGGACCCGGCCGCACTGACCGAGACCGCCCAGTCGACCTACCAACTCGCCCCGTACCTCTGTGCGTTGCGGCAGGTGATGGACGAGGAACCCGACGCCAAGGTGGCCCTCACCGGCGTCGCCTGTCACATGCAGGCCATGCGCAAGCTCCAGGGCATGGACACCGACGCGGGCCGCTGGGCCCGGGACCACGTCGTCCTCATGATGGAACCGGCGTGCTCCTCCAGCACCCTGCCCGAGGGCACCCGCTCGATGATCGAGAAACGGGCGCTGGTCCCCGCCGACTCGGTGGTGCGGCTGCGCTACCGGGAGGGCGAGTACCCCGGTGACATCGCCGTCAGCACCGACGACGGTCAGCGGCACGTCGTCCCCTTCTGGCAGGCGGTGCGGGACTTCGCGGGCAACAAGACGCACCGCTGCCTGTCCTGCGGCGACTGGATGTCCGGGCTCGCCGACGTGAGCGTCAGCGACGGCGACCCGAACATCTTCGCCGCGAGCGTCGACCGCACCGAACACAGCAAGCACGGGCGGGTGTTCGTCCGCACCCGGGCCGGTACCGAGGCGGTCTCCGCGGCCCTGGAGCACGAGCTGCTGTCCGTGCAACCCGTCGAACTGCGCGGCCTCAACCTCGGCCTGGAACGCAAACGCAACCGCCGCGCCTCCTACGAACGCGCCGACAAGGTCATCCCCCTCGGCCCCATCCCGGGCCACCGCGAGGAGCTGGACATCATCCCGGACGAGCGCTGGATCGCCGCACCGGACGCCTCGGGGAAGGCGGAGCCACCGGGGAGCGGGGACACCTCGGGCACCTCGGGCACCTCGGGTGCCTCGGGTACCTCGGGTGCGCCCGCCGCCCCGGCCGACCCCGCGACCGGCACCGCCGGGTCCGCCGGTGACTCCGGTTCCGGCTCGCGTGGGGAGGGGCGGTGACGTCGGTGGTCAACGCCGTTCATCTGCCGTCGCGGCGGCTGCTCGCCGGGGGGCTGCCGTTGCCCCGGGTCGAGGAGTGGCGGGCCGGGCCGCCCGGCGTCGGGGAGTTGCGGATTCGCGCCGCCCACAGCCTGGTCAGTCCCGGTACCGAACTGCACTACCTGGACCGTTTCGCCGATACGGCACAGGACTTTCCGCTCGGGTACTGCTCGGCCGGGGTGGTCGAGGCGGTCGGCCCCGACGCACCCGGGTTCGCGGTCGGGGACCGGGTGACCGCGATGGGCTGGGGCGAGGCCACCCACGGTGACGTCGTCGTCGTTCCGTACCGGCTGTGTCGGCCGGTGCCGGACGGGATGGAGCTGGCGGACGCCGTGGTGGCCAACCTCGCGGCCACCGCCGTGCACGCCGTGGACCGGGCCGGGCTGGGACCCGGCGACGAGTGCGCGGTCGTCGGGGCCGGGATGGTCGGCCTGCTGGTCGCGCAGATCACCGCCGCCCGGGGCCACCGGACCACCGTTCTCGACCTGCGTCCTGACCGCACCCGCACGGCGGCCGCCCTCGGCCTTGACACCCACATCGGGCGGGACTTCCCCGCCGACCCGGAGGCACCGGCGACGGGCGGGCGCTGCGTGTTCCTGTGCGTCACCGGCGAGGCGGGCGACACCGTGGCCGCCGCGGCCCGTTGGGCGGACCACGCGCCCGGCAGAGCCCGGCTGGTCGGGGTGGGCCGGTTCGCCGCGCGGGTCGATTTCAGCGTCGAGCTGGGCAACCTGGACATCCGGTACGCGGCCCGCTGCGGCGCCGGATACCGGGACCCCTCCTACGCCCGGGGGCTCAGCGAGGTCACCGCGCCCGAGGGCGAGGGCACCGTCACCGAGAACCTGGGGCGCGCCCTCGACCTCATCGCCACCGGCGCCATCCGCCCCGACCTGCTGGCGCTGCCCCGGCTCCCGCTGGAACGCGCCGCCGAGGCCTACGCCGAACTCCGCCGGCGCCCCGCGTACCCCGCCGTGATCTTCGACTACGGGCAGAGGTGAGCCGTATGAGCGCCCGTGAGGTCGCCGCCGTTGCCGATTCCGCCGCCGGGCATTCGCCCTTCCCTCCTCCTGATGTGGCACGGACCCTGTCCGGGCGGTTTCTCGCCGTCGCCGGGGAGCATCCGGGGCGCGAGGCCGTCGTCACCCCCGACGTCCGGTGGACCTACGCCGAGGCGCGGGAGGTGTCCGCCCGGATCGCCCACGGGGTGCGGGCGGCCGGGCTGCGGCCAGGGGACCGGGTGGGGCTCCTCTTCTCGCACGGGGCCGAGATGGTGGCCGCGCTGCTCGGGGCGTTGCGCGCCGGGGTGGCCTATGTGCCGTTGGACGCCGCGTATCCCGTGGAGCGGCTCGCCTTCATGGCGGGGGACGCCGGTGTGCGGGCGCTGGTCGCCGGTGCCCAGCACGCCGAACTGGGGGCGCTGCTCGCCTCGGAGTCGGGGCTGCCCCTGCTCCCCTACGACGAGCTGGCCCGGCATCCGCACGGCGGTGACGTCGACGTCGATCGCGCCGCCCCGGGCGCCGAGGCCTACGTGCTGTACACCTCCGGGTCCACCGGCCGGCCCAAGCCCGTGTCGCAGCCGCACCGCAACGTGCTGCACCACACCCGGGCCTGGGCCGACGGGCTGCGGATCGGCCCGGCCGACCGGCTCTCGCTCCAGTCCGCCTACAGCTGGGACTCGGCTGTCCAGGACACCTTCTCGGCGCTGCTGACCGGCGCCGCCCTGTACCCCGTCGACCTCAAGGCGTCGGGCGTCGCGGGCCTCCTTGCGTGGATGGCGGCCGAGCGACTCACCGTCTACCACTCGACGTTGCCCGTCTTCCGGGCGTTGGTGCGGGCCATGGAGAGCCGGGGGACGCGGCTGCCCGCGATGCGGATGCTGGCCCTCGGCGGGGACACCCTGCACCTGGCCGACCTGGAGGCGTGCCGACGGCACTTCGAGGGGTCGGCCCAGGTCGCCGGGGCGTACGGCTCCACCGAGTGCTCGTGCGCCCTGCTGCGCGTCGCCGACCTCGACTACCGGCCGCCGACCGGGGTGTTCCCGCTGGGCTTCCCGGTGACGGAGACCGAGGTGCTCCTCGTCGACGAGGAGGGCGGCACCGTCGAGGGTCCCGGCGAGGGCGAGATCGTCGTCGTCGGCGAGCATCTCGCGCCCGGGGCGGCGCCGGACGGGCGGACCTATCGCACCGGGGACCTCGCACGGCGCCTGGACGACGGGACGTTGCTGCTGGTCGGGCGGCGGGACTTCCAGGTGAAGATCTCCGGCATCCGGGTGGAGACCGGCGAGGTGGAGAGCGCGCTGAAGCAACTCCCGCAGATCCGGGAGGCGGTGGTCGCGCCGTTCACCGACCGGCTCGGCGAACGGCAGCTCGCCGCCTACCTGGTGGCCGCCGACGGCCCCGTTCCGGAGGGGCCCGCCCTGCGCGCGACGCTGCGCCGGGTGCTGCCCGACCATGCCGTGCCGATGACGTATCTCGTCCTGGACGAGCTGCCGTTGACGGCGAACCACAAGATCGACCGGGCCGCCCTTCCCGACCCCCTCACCGCCCCCGGCCCGCACCACGGCCCCGACCGGCCGACGGCACCCGGCACCCCCGTCGAGGAGGCCGTCGTCGCCGCCTGGCGCGAGGTGCTCGGGGTGCCACGGCCGGGCCCCGACGACAACTTCTTCGACCTGGGCGGCACGTCGTTGCGCATGTCGGGCGTGCACGAGCGCCTCACCCGCACCGTCGCCCCCGGCCTGCGGATGACCGACCTGTACCAGGCACCCACGGTCCGCGCGCTGGTCCGGCTGATCGCGGCGTCCGGCGCCGCGACCGGAACCGCGTCGGGCGACGGCGCCGCCCGTGGCCACAGCCGCGGCGAACTCCGCCGCGCGGCGGCCCGCGCACCCCGCAGGACGCCGGGCCGCGCGCGCGGCCCGTACCCGAGCCCGCTGCCCGGCGACGCTCATGACACCGTCTCAGGAGGCAACACGTGACTGACCAGCCGCTCCAGGACCCGCTGTCCGGGCGCATCGCCGTGGTGGGCCTCGACTGCCGGCTCCCGGGCGCCCGCGACCACGCCGAGTTCTGGCGCAACCTGCTCGCCGGCACCAGCCACGTCACGGAACTCGACGAGGAGACCCTGCGCGCCGCCGGGGTGCCCGAGGAGACGTTCCAGCACCCGCGTTATGTGCGGCGGGCGGCCGTGGTGGAGGACGCCGACACGTTCGACGCGTCGTTCTTCTTCCTCAGCTCCCGGGAAGCCGAACGCATGGACCCGCAGCTGCGGCTCTTCCTCCAGACCGCCTGGGCGGCCCTGGAGCACAGCGGCCACGACTCGGAGGTCTACGACGGCCGCATCGGCGTCTTCGCCGGATCGCTGGCCAGCACCTACCTGCTGAACAACGTCCTCACCGGCGAGCGCGGCTTCAACGGCTCGCTCTCCCGGATGCAGCAGGACATGGCCACCCTGATGGGCAACGACCCCAACTACCTGACCACACGCGCCTCCTACCACCTGAAGATCACCGGCCCGAGCATCGCCGTGCAGAGCGCCTGCTCGACCTCGCTGGTCGCGGTGCACGTCGCCGCGCAGTCCCTGCTGGCGCAGGAGTGCGACGTGGCGCTGGCCGGCGGGGTGGCGCTGCGCTTCCCGCAGCACGCCGGGTACGTCCAGGAGACCGACGGCATCACCTCCCGCACCGGCGTGGTCCGCCCCTTCGACGCGGACGCCGACGGGACCGTCTTCGGCAACGGCGTCGGCGTCGTCGTTCTCAAACGCCTGGAGGACGCGGTCGCCGACGGGGACACCATCTGGGCGGTGCTGCGCGGTTCCGCGGTGGGCAACGACGGCAACGACCGCGCCGGTTACACCGCACCCGGCGTCTCGGGCCAGGCCGCCGTGCTCAGCGAGGCCCTCTCGGTCGCCGACGTGGACCCCGCCTCCGTCAGCTACCTGGAGGCGCACGGCACCGCGACCCGGATGGGCGACCCGATCGAGCTGACCGCCGCGGGACAGGCCTACCAGGTCGACGGCGCCGCCCCGCTCACCCTCGGCTCCGTCAAGGCCAACATCGGGCATCTCAGCACCGCCGCCGGGGTCGCCGGGCTCATCAAGTGCGTGCTCATGCTGCACCACCGCACCCTGGTGCCCACCCCGCACTTCACCGAGTGGAACCCCGAGTGCCCGGTCGACGGCACCCGGTTCCGCGTCGGCACCGAGGTGCGGCCGTGGGCGACGGAGGGGCCGCTGCGCTGCGCCGTCACCTCCACCGGCATGGGCGGCACCACCGCGCACGTCGTCCTGGAGGAGGCCCCGCAGGTCGAGTACGCCGAGCCCGCGACCGTGCCGCCCGTGGTGCTGATCCCGGTCTCCGCGAAGTCCCCTGCCGCGCTGGAGAAGGCCCGGCACGCCCTCGCGGACCGGCTGGCGAAGACGGCCCCGCCGGACGCCGGGGACCTCGCGGGACCCGGTGACACCGGGCTCGACGACGCCGCCTACACGCAGGCCACCACCCGGCACACCTTCGACTACCGGGCCATCGTCACCGCGCCGGACCGGGCGAGCGCGATCGAGGCGCTGCGCACCGCCGACCCCCGCTTCGTGTTCCAGGACTCCGGCCACCCCGCCGACCGCAAGGTCACCTTCCTGCTGCCCGGGCAGGGCGCCCAGTACCCGGCGATGGGCCAGGACTGGTACGCCCACCTGCCGGTCTTCCGCGCCGCCCTCGACGAGTGCGCCGACCTGCTCGCACCCGACCTCGGCCTCGACCTCCGGGACGCCCTCTTCCCCGGGCCGCGCGGCTACGAGGGCGAGCGGCTCAGCCTGGACCGCACCGCGCTCACCCAGCCCGCCCTGTTCGCCGTCGAGTACGCGCTGGCCCGGCAGTGGATGTCCTGGGGCATCACCCCCTCCGCCCTCATCGGCCACAGCGTCGGTGAGTACGTCGCGGCCACCCTGGCCGGGGTGTTCACCCTGCCCGACGCCCTCAAGGTGATCGCCGCCCGCGGCCGTCTCGTCGACGCGCTGCCCGCCGGGGTGATGCGGGCCGTCATGGCCACCCCCGAGGAGGTCACCCGCCACCTCACCGACGGCGTCGACCTGGCCGCCGTCAACGAACCCGGCGTCTGCACGATCGCCGGGCCCAAGGACGCGATGGCCGCCACGATCACCGCGCTCACCGCGGCCGGCATCACCCACCGCAAGGTGTCCACCTCGCACGCCTTCCACTCCGCGATGATGGACGCCGCCGTCGGCCCCCTCACCGAACTGCTGGCCGGGGTCGCGCTGCGCCGCCCGCAGATCCCGTTCCTCTCCAACCGCACCGGCACCTGGATTCTCGACGAGGAGGCCACCGACCCCGCCTACTGGGGCGCCCACCTGCGCGACACGGTCCGCTTCGCGGACAGCGTGGCGACCGCGCTCGGCGAGGGCGAGCAGGTCTTCGTCGAGGTCGGCCCCGGGCACACCCTCGCCACCTTCGTGCGCCGCCACCCCGACCGGCAGACCGGCGTCGGGGTCATCACCTCCACCGCGCGCGGCAAGGACCCGGCCGCCGACCTCACCGCGCTGACCGCCTCGCTGGGCCGGCTGTGGGCGATGGGCCTGACCCCCGACTGGGCGGGCTACTACGCGGGCCGGGGCCGCCGCAAGGCCGACCTGCCGACCTACCCGTTCGAGGCCACCCGGTACTGGGTCGAGCCCGGCTCCGGCACCCTGACCGGCACGGGCGGCGCCGGTCGCACGCCGGGCAAGCTGGACCTGGACGAGTGGTTCTCGGCACCGGTCTGGCGGCCCTCGGTGGGCACCCTCGACGCCGACGTCCGGCCGCTCACGGACCCGGTGCTGCTGTTCACCGACGCCGAGGGCACCGCCGTTCGGCTCGCCGCGCAGGCCTTCGCGGGGCCGGTGCTCACCGTCAGGGCGGGGGAGGCGTACGGGCGGGACGGGGACGCGTTCACCGTGCGGGCCGACTCGGAGGAGGACCACCGTCTGCTGGTCGGTGAACTCCTCGCCGAGGACCGGCTGCCCGGCCGGATCGTGCACGCCTGGTCGACGGCGCCGCTGCCCGAGGCCCGCGGCATCGAGCGGTTCGAACAGGCGCAACGGCACGGTCTGTACAGCCTGATCGCGCTCGTCAAGGCGCTCAGCAAGCACGACGTCACCAGCCCGCTGCACCTCGACCTGATCAGCGCGGGCGCCTACGCCGTCACCCCGGCCGAGCCCGAACCGGCCGTCGAACTGGTCTCGTTGGCGGTCGCCGCCCGCGTCATCGGCCAGGAGCACGGCAACATCGGCGCCCGCCACTTCGACCTGCCCGCCCCCGTCGACGAACGGTCCCTGCGCACCCTCGCCCGCGAACTCGCCGGGCGACGCCGCCCCGACCTCGCGGTCACCCTGCGCGGCGACACCCGCTGGACCGCCGACCTCGCTCCGGTGCGCGCCGACTGGAGCACCGAGGCCCACTCCCGGCTGCGCGACGGCGGCGTCTACCTCATCACCGGCGGCCTCGGCGAGATCGGCTCCCTCATCGCGGGGTGGCTGCACCAGGAGTGCGGCGCCCGGCTCGCCCTGCTCACCCGGGACCCGCTGCCCGAGCGCGACCAGTGGGACGCGTGGCTGGAGGGTCACGAGGCCGACGACGAGACCGCGTTGCGCATCAACCGGCTGCGCCGCCTGGAGGAGGCCGGCGCCGAGACCCTCCTCGTCCACACCGACGTCGCCGACGTGGCGGGGCTGCGGGCCGCCGTGGAGAGCGTCGAAAAGCGGTTCGGGGAGCTGAACGGCGTCGTGCACGCCGCCGGTCTGCCCAGCGAGCAGTGGGACCGCGCCCTCACCGGGGCCAGCGTCGAACAGTGCCAGTGGCACTTCGTGCCCAAGGCGCACGGCCAGATCGCCCTGGAGGAGGTCCTCGCGGACCGTGCCGTCGACTTCTGCCTGATGCTGTCCTCGCTGGCCGGGGTCCTCGGCGGGCTGCGGCTGCTGGCCTACGGCGCCGCCAACCACTTCATGGACGCCGCCGCCGAACGCGCCAACCGCGGCCTGGACCGCACCGTCTGGATCAGCGCCGCCTGGGACGTGTGGCAGCACCACCAGGACGAGAAGCGGGCCCTGTCCGCCATCGGCCGCAGCATGGACGACAAGGCGATCCAGCCCGACGAGGGCCTGGAGGCGATCCGCCGCCTGCTCACCCTGCGGGACGTCTCCCATGTGGCCGTCTCCACCTGGGACATCGGGCACCGCCTCGACCAGTGGGTGCGCGACGAACGCATCGCGGCCCCGACCGCGACCGGCACCGGTCCGGGTCCGCGCCCCGGCGACGAGTCGGCCGGAGACCTCGCCGAACAGGTGGCCCGGCTGGTGCGGGACGCGGTCGGCGACGAGGAGATGCCGGCCGGCGGGGACATCTTCGAGTTCGGCGGCGACTCCCTGCTCATCGTCAAACTCCTCTCCGACATCCGGGAGTTCTTCTCCGTGGAGGTCCCGCTCGCCGACGTCCTCGCCGACCCGACCCCGGCCGCCCTGGCCGGACTCGTCCAGCAGCGCCTGGACGACCGCGAGGCAGCCGAGGACGGCACGGCGGCCGACCTCGCGGAGACCTCCGCCGACGAGATCGAGGCCCTGGCCGCCGAACTGGCCGCCCTCGAACCGGAGTTGACCGAACAACTGCTGTCCGACGCCGATGCCGACGCTCAGCACAAGGAGCACTGACCCGTGGACTTCAGCCTGATCTTCTTCTCCGGCGACGAGAAGAAGAAGTACCGCTTCGTCTTCGACGCCGCCCGCTACGCCGACGACAACGGCTTCACCGCCATCTGGACGCCGGAACGGCACTTCCACCGCTTCGGCGGCCTCTACCCGAACCCGTCCGTGCTCGGCGCCGCCCTCGCCACCGCGACCCAACGGCTCCAGATCCGGGCCGGGAGCGTCATCCTGCCGTTGCACAGCCCGATCCGGGTCGCCGAGGAGTGGGCGGTCGTCGACAACCTGTCCCAGGGGCGCGTCGGCATCGCGCTGGCCACCGGGTTCAGCCCGGTCGACTTCTCCCTCAACCCGCCCGCCTGGCCCGACCGGCGCCAGCGGACCTTCGACGCGGTGACCACCATCCGCGAACTGTGGGAGGGCGAGCCGGTCACCGTCCAGGACGGGCTCGGCAACCACGTCGAGGTGGAGTTGCACCCGCAGCCGGTCCAGCCCGAACTGCCCGTCTGGCTCACCTGCGCCAAGAGCCCGGAGACCTTCGAGACGGCCGGGCGGCTCGGCTGCAACATCCTGACCGCCCTCATCGACATGACCAACGAGGAGCTGGAGGAGAAGCTCGACCTCTACTTCAAGACGCTGGAGGAGTACGGCCACGACCGGGACGACGTGACGGTCACCCTCATGCTGCACACCTTCATCGGCACCGACCTCGACGAGGTGCGCGAGACGGTCCGCCAGCCGTTCAGCGAGTATCTGCGGTCCTTCCTCACCGTCATCGACACCCAGAAGAAGAGCCTCGCGCCCGGCGCCGGGGTCCGCGACATGTCGGAGGGCGACGCCGACCAGCTGGTCCAGTTCGCCTTCGACAAGTACTTCGAGAAGGGCGCCCTGCTCGGCACCCCCGACTCCTGCATGGCCGTGGTGGAACGGTTCAAGGGCATGGGCGTCACCGAGATCGCCTGCCTCATCGACTTCGGGGTCGACGAGGACCTGGTCGTCGAGAGCCTCGGCCAGCTCAACGAACTGCGGAGGCGCTACGCATGACGTCACCGTCACCGTCCCCCGCCCTCACCGCCCGCCTCGCCGCCCTCTCCCCGCGTCAACGCGCCCTGCTCCAGGCCCGGTTGGCCGAGGCGAAACCGCAGGAGCGGCTCACCCCGGGCCAGCGCAGGCTGTGGGAGACCCACCACGCGATCGACGGCCGTCCAGCCGACGTCGTCTGCCAGGTGGTCGCCCTCACCGGCGCCGAGGTCGACCTCGACGAACTGGCCGCACGCCTGGCCGGATTCGTCCGGGACCACGAGGCGCTGCGCACCACGTTCACCGAGGCCGACGGCGAGATCCGCCCGGTCGTGCGTCCGGACCTGCCGCCCCGGGTGACCCGCGCGCACTGCGCGACCGCCGAGGAGGCGCACGCCGCCGCCCGCGACCTGGCCCACGAGCCGTTCGACCTGGCCAACGGCCCCCTGTTCCGGGTGGTGCTGGCCACCGGGGCGTCGGCGAAGGAGGCGTGGCTGCTCGTCGTCGTGCACAACCTCGTCTTCGACGCGTGGTCCTTCCAGCTGCTCCTGGAGGCGCTGGGCCGCGACGCCGGGGCGACGGCGCCGACCGTGACGCCGTTCAGCCGGTGGGCCCGGGGCCAGGAGACCTGGGTGGCCGGGGACGCGGGCCGGGCCGCCGCCGGGTACTGGGCGGCGGAGCTGGCCGACGCGCCCCCACCCCTGCCGACGGACCGGCCCCGCACCGGAACGACGACGCGGACCGGGGCCCGGGTGGAGTTCGCGCTCCCGGCCGAGGTCGGGGCGGGGATCGCCACGCTGGCCAAGGGCGCGGCGGCGTCCGCCTACGCGGGCTGGCTCGCCGTCGCCTGGGCGGCGCTCGCGGAGTTCGGCGGCCACCCGGATGTCCTGCTCGGCACGTTCACCGCCGGGCGCGACCGGCCGGGCGCCGAGAGCGCCGTCGGCTATCTGCTCAACGTGCTGCCGGTGCGGTTGCGGGAGGCGGGCGACGGTTCCTGGGCGGCCCGCGTCCGGGCGGCCCGCGACGCCTCCCGCGCCGGGCTGCGACACGCCGCCCACCCCGGGGAACTCATCGACGTTCCCCGCCGGGTGCCCGGCACGCACCCGCTCCTCGACGCCGTGTTCGTCTTCGACGCCCTGGAGGAGACCGCGCACACCCTCCAGGGCGCCGAGGTCTCCACGACCGACGTCGACAAGGGCGTCGCCCGCTACGACCTCACCCTCGCCGTCCACCCCGGTGCCGAGGGCGTGACGGGCTGGCTGGAGTACGACACCGACCTGTACGACGAGGTCACCGCCGAACGGCTGGCCGAACTGTTCACGGTGGCCGCGGGACAGGCCTCCCGGGAGGGCGGCCGGTGATCACTCCACGTCTGTGCGGGCCCGCCTACGAACTGGGCGAGTACGCCGAGCCGGTGGCTGACCTCCTGGAGGTGACCGCGGGACCGGGGGCCGCCGCCGACCTCATCTCCCCGTCGGCCGGGTTCGTCACCTACCACTGGTCCGAGGGCCCGGTCGTCGAGCTGATGACCGCGTCCACGCACCGCACCCTGGCCCGCTGCGGGGTGCCGGGCAGCGCGGTCGACGTCGTCCTGCTGGCCACCGACTCGCTCCCGGCGGGCCGGGTGGCGCACCGGGATGTCGCGGAGTTCCTCGCGGACACCGGGATGACCGGGGCGACGGTGATCACGGTCGGCCTGATGGACTGCGCCACCGCCATGGCCGCCCTGGGCACCGCCGCCTCCCTCGTCAGGGACGGCACCGCCCGGCACGTCCTGGTGGTGAGCGGCGACCTCGCCGACCTCTCCACCGGAGGTGAACGCGTCGTCGCGGGCGGCATGGCGATCGCCAGCGACGGCGCCGCCTCCGCGCTGGTCTCCGGCGAGGCGGCCGGGCTGCCGATGCTGGCCATGGCCCATCACGCCGCCCCGGAACAGGAGTCCGGCGCCGGCACCGCCCATCAACAGCTCACCTCCCGGGTCAACGCCTACCGCGAGGTCTTCGCCCGCCTCACCGCCCGGCACCCCTTCGCGCGGGCGAGCAGCCGGGTGCTGCCCAGCAACTTCGCCCGCCATGTGATGCGCCTGTACCTGGCGGAGGCCGGGTTCGGCGCCGACCGGATCGCGCTGGAGGGGGTGGGCCGCATCGCCCACTGCCAGGGCAGCGACCCGCTGATCACCCTCGCGGACCATCTGAACGACAAGAAGGAGGGCGCCCCGGACGAGCGGCCGGACCCGGACACCTACGTCCTGCTGGGCGCGGGCATCGCCCACCTGGGCGCGGTCCTCCTCGGAGCGCACCCCTTGCCGGAGACGAAGGAGGGATCACCCTGAGCACCCGGACGACCCCCGAGAGGTCGGTGACACCGGAGGAACTGCGCACGGTCGCCCGCCGACTGCCCACCGGCGTCACCGTGGTGACCAGCGGACGCGGCGACGACATGCACGGGATGACCGTGAACTCGTTCGCCACGCTGTCCCTCACACCCCCGCTGGTCAACTTCTCGCTCCGGCACGGGACCCGGATCACCGCCCTCATCGAGAGCACCGGCGGCTTCGTCGTCAACGTCCTCGGGGCCGACCAGCACGCCCTGGCCCGCCGCTTCGCCGACCCGGACCGCCCCACCGGAACGGAGTGCTTCACCGCCGTCGAGACCGCGGGCGCCCCCGCGTCGGGCGGCATGCGCCTGGCGGGCACCGTCGGCCACTTCACCTGCCGCACGGCCCACCTCGTCGAGGCAGGCGACCACACGATCATCGTGGGCGCGGTGGAGGAGTGCGCAACGACGGGAACGGCGGACCCGCTGCTCTTCGTGAACGGAGAATTCCGCCCGGTACCGGAGGGAAGCCGGGGAGGCTGAGGGGGCGGAGGGGGCCCGTCTCAAGCCAACCGGAACCGGAAAACGGGGACGGGTGGGACGGGTGGGACGGGCCTCAAGTCCCCTTTCTGACAAGGGACTTGGCGAAGCACCGGCTGGCCTCATGGTGCCGGTAATAGCCGAACTTCTCGCAGGGCTCGTAGCCGCTTGAGGTGTAGAGGGCGATGGCCTCCGGCTGCTTGACGCCGGTCTCCAGGACCATCCGGAGCCGTCCGGCCGCACGGGCGTCGTCCTCCAGGGCGGCCAGGATGCGCCGGGCGAGACCCCGGCCGCGCAGCCCGGCGGTGACGTACATCCGCTTCACCTCGGCGTCGCCGTCGAGGTTGCCCTCGCCGTTGCTGTCCTGGGACCGCCAGCCGCCGGTGGCGACGGGGACACCGGCCTCGTCGTAGGCGATGAGGTAGACGCCGTTCGGAGGCACGAAGTCGGCGGCAGCCAGCACCGTGGCATCACCCCCGTCGCCGTACCGGACGTGATACTCGGCCTGGACTTCCGCGTCCAGCTTGACAGCATCGGGATGATCGAACCCGACCGTACGTATGTGCATGCCGGTATTGTGCCTGGATGCTCATAGGCACATGAGGCCAGACGGGTCTCTGATCAGGCGCGGGGCCCGGATGGCGCGGCGGTTGGCATCGGTCCGCGTTGTCGAACGTGACGACGCCGGCCTGAGCCTTGGGCCCGTAATCCCGCTGAAGCATCAAGCCGGACGGCGCCGCTTTGTTCGGGGCGAGGCCGACCGGAAACGCGGGCTGGGTGTACGCCTTGGTGTCGTCGGCGGCGTACAGGACGAGGGCACCCTCAGCGGGGGGTTCAGCCGTACCCGGGTGAACTCGGTGAACTACCTTGCATGTAAGGCGAGTTGGCCGATTGGGTAATCGGAACGGACGGGTAGTTGGAAAATCACGTGTTTGGCAAGATTCACCCCGGGGGAGGGTTGTTGATAGCTCAATATCTGAGCAATACCCCCCTCACCGCAAGGACTTATTCCTGTGAAGCGCCGAACAGTCACCGCTCTGGCAGTAGTTGGGCTGACCGCGACCGTACTGATGTCGAACCCCGCGTTCGCTGTGGACACTCTTCAACCGCAGAGCGCAAGGCTCGCTGCCCTCGCGGGTGGCGCGGTCTGTACCGCGACGCCCCAGAATCCCCACCGGTCGTCAGGGTTGCCCGATGGTCGGATTCTGTTCAAGACTCGCGTTACCTGCCAGAGCACTTACCCGTCGGTCACCGTGCACTTGAATGGCAGGCTGGAGCGGGGGCCCCATGTGGGGCCGAGGCAGATAGTGGCAACTTCCAGTCAGAGCCAGGTGATCAAGAACGGGAAGGCTGCGACGTTTTACACGCCGCTCGAAAGCGGAACGCAGGTGCGCAAGGCGGGCTCCTACACGGGCGTCATCAGTGGCCAGATCACCTTGCCGCAGCCCGGGGACCTCGACGAGGGCCGTAGCCAGACGGTCACTATCAAGTAGCTCTCCGGGGTGGGGTGTCGTCGACGTCGAGGTTCTAGGATGACGTCATGCATATTCATCCGGTAGACCCCAGGGATATCAACTGGGAGCAGGATCACGCCGTTTATCGCGTGTATTTCTGGGACACGGCCCAAAATCACTCTCACGAGTATCAGGTCTCAGAGGCTGATATCGATGAAGTGCTGACCTGGACGCGACGTGAGGCGGAGTCGCGTGGATGGTCTTATACCGTCTATGTGAAGGTCGGTGACGATGGAGCGCTCGGTCTTGTGAGGCTCTGTGGTGTGATGGGCGATCCCTTTGCGGTTTGATGCGAAGGAATGCATTGCGGAATATTCGGGCTGTTGATGCAAACCCGGTCGTCGTCGCGATGGTCGCGTGGAAGACGGTTGACGTGTGCAGCTGCGGCGGGCCCCCGTAACCTGGGCCGCCGTAGGTAAGGAGAGTGTTTTGATCACTGTGACCTCGGTGAATGTGAACGGGCTGCGGGCCGCTGCGAAGAAGGGCTTTGTGGAGTGGCTTGGCGGGACCTCGGCGGATGTGGTCTGTCTTCAGGAGGTGCGGGCCGAGCCGCAGCAGTTGCCGGAGGCGGTCCGGGAGCCCGAGGGCTGGCATGTCGTGCATGCCCCCGCCGAGGCGAAGGGGCGAGCCGGCGTCTCCCTCTACACGCGCCGGGAGCCGGACCGGGTGCAGATCGGGTTCGGCTCGGAGGAGTTCGACCGGAGCGGTCGTTATGTGGAGGCGGACCTTCCCGGTGTGACGGTCGCCTCCCTCTACCTGCCCTCCGGGGAGGTGGGCACGGAACGGCAGGACGAGAAGCTGCGGTTCATGGGCGAGTTCCATGCCTATCTGAAGGGGCTGCGGGAGCGGGCCGCCGCCGAGGGGCGTGAGGTCGTCATCTGCGGTGACTGGAACATCGCCCATCAGCAGGCCGACCTCAAGAACTGGCGCGGCAACACCAAGAACTCCGGCTTTCTCCCGGAGGAACGGGCGTGGCTCGACGAGGTTCTCGCCGACGCCGCGTATGTGGACGTGGTCCGTGCTCTGAACCCTGGCGCGGAGGGGCCCTATACCTGGTGGTCCTATCGCGGGCGGGCCTTCGACAACGACGCGGGGTGGCGGATCGACTATCACATGGCCACGGCGGGCTTGGCCGCCCGGGCGGTGAAGGCGGAGGTGGAACGGGCCTCCTCCCACGCCGCCCGCTGGTCCGACCACGCCCCCGTAACGGTCACCTACGCCCCCGGCGCCTGAACCCCGACCAACGGCTCGCGCAGTTCCCCGCGCCCCTGAAAAACCCGGCGCTGCCGGAACCGTCGGCTGCCTCGCGCCCCGCGCTGGTGCGGGCGTTCGCGCAGTTCCCCGCGCCCCTTAATGGGTCGTCGGTCGGCTTGCGGCCCGTGGTGGCTTGTCGCGCAGTTCCCCGCGCCCCTGAAAAGACCGGCGCGAACGCCCACCAACCCGCCCCCCTACCCCCGTTCGCGGAGTTTTTTGTCCAGGGCCAAGGACAGTTCTGCTTCCAGGGTGGTTTGGGCTAGGGGGCGTAGGCGGGTCAGGGTCTGGGGTGAGGTGTGCCGGAGGATCAGGGTGGAGAAGAGTTCGGCCAGGGCCTCTGTGTGGCGGCGGGTCTCCAGCGCCGCCGCCAACACCTCGGCCAGCGGAATGCCCTCCCGCACCAGGGCGGAGGACACGTCCAGCAACCGTCGGCTCACGTGCACGATCTCCTCGCCGTCGGTGCCCAGGTACCCCAGCCTCATCGCGGCGGCGAGGTTCTCCGGGGTGACCTCCCCGTCGAAGCGGGCGGCGAGTTCCTCGGGCGTCAGCCGCACCGGCTCCTCCTCGCTGGGGGCGTCGACGCCGAGGAGGTCGGCAACCCCCCGCCCCTGATCGAGCGCGTCGGCCAGCTCGGCGATGCCGGTGAGGGTGTGCCCGCGTTCCAGCAGCGCGGAGATCGTGCGCAGCCGTGCCAGATGGTGATCGTCGTACCAGGCGATCCGCCCGTCCCGCCGAGGAGGCGGCAGCAACCTGCGCTCACGGTAGAACCGCACCGTACGCACGGTGATCCCGGCCAGCCCGGCCAACTCCTCGGCGCGGTACTCACGCCGTGCTCGGTCGTTTTCCGCCACGCGGGAACCCTACGTCGTACCGTCGTCGACATTCCCTCGCGTGGCCCCTAGCCCCGCGTAACCGCCTGCTCTACCCTCCGATGGTGCCAGTGAACACTGGCGGAGTCTGAGTCGCGACGTGGAGGCTTGGCATGGCCCAGCACGAACAGGGACGTCAGGACGGCGACAGCGACGGCGACAGCGACGGTCAGGGGCGTCGAGACGAACACGTACGCGTCGCCATCGTCGGCTCCGGCTTCGGCGGCCTCGGCGCGGCCGTCCGCCTGCGCCGCGAGGGCGTCACCGACTTCGTCGTCCTGGAGCGCGCGGGCAGCGTCGGCGGAACCTGGCGCGACAACAGTTACCCGGGGTGCGCCTGTGACGTTCCGTCGCACCTGTACTCGTTCTCCTTCGCGCCGAACGCGGAGTGGCCCCGCACGTTCTCCGGCCAGGAACACATCCGCGCCTACCTGGAACACGTCACCGACACCTTCCGGCTGCGCCCGCACATCCGCCTCAACACCGAGGTGACGAAGATGAGTTGGGACCCGGCCGAGCTGCGGTGGGAGATCGAGACCAGCGGCGGCTCCCTCACCGCCGACCTCGTCGTCTCCGCCGCCGGACCGCTCTCCGACCCCAAGGTCCCGGACATCCCGGGGCTTGAGACGTTCCCCGGCAAGGTCTTCCACACGGCGCGCTGGGACCACGACTACGACCTGCGGGGCAAGCGGGTCGCGATGGTCGGCACCGGCGCCTCCGCGATCCAGATCGTCCCGGAGATCCAGCCCGAGGTCGCACGGCTCACCCTCTTCCAGCGCACCCCGCCCTGGGTGCTGCCCCGCGTCGACCGGGCGATCAGCGACGCGGAACGCACCCTGCACCGCACGCTCCCGGTCACGGCCACCGTGCGGCGCGGACTCCTCTGGGGCATCAGGGAGTTGCAGGTGCAGGCGTTCACCAAGCACCCCAACGAGCTGGGGATGGTGGAGAAGTTGGCGCTGCGCAACATGGCCAAGTCCATCAACGACCCGGCAGAACAGGCCAAGTTGACGCCCGCCTACCGCATCGGCTGCAAGCGCATCCTGCTCTCCAGCACCTACTATCCCGCGCTCGCCCGGCCCAACGTCGACGTCGTCGCCAGCGGCCTCGCCGAGGTGCGCGGGTCGACCGTCGTGGCCGCCGACGGCACCGAGGCCGAGGTCGACGCGATCGTCTTCGGCACCGGGTTCCACGTCACCGACATGCCCATCGCGGGCCGGGTGATCGGCGCCGACGGCAGAAGCCTCGCCGAGGCGTGGAGCGAGGGCGCGGCGGCGCTGCGCGGGACGTCGGCGGCCGGGTTCCCCAACTGGATGTCCGTGATCGGGCCCAACACCGCGCTCGGCAACTCCTCGATGATCCTGATGATCGAGTCGCAGCTGAACTACCTCGCCGACTACGTCCGCCAACTCGACGTCCTGGGCGGCCGGGTGGCCCTCGACGCCCGCCCGCACGCGGTGCGTTCCTGGAACCGCCGGGTGCAGGAACGGATGCGGCGCACGGTGTGGAACACCGGCGGCTGCACCAGCTGGTACCTCGACGCGCAGGGCCGCAACACCACCGTCTGGCCGGGCACCACGGGCGAGTTCCGGCGGGCGACCCGCCGGGTGGACCTCGCCGAGTACGAGGTGCTGCGGCCCGCTCCGGCGCGGGTGACCGCCCCGGCCGCCCCCGCCGACGCCGGTGAGGTGACCGCGTGAGCCGGGCGGCCCGTCTCGACGGGCAGGTCGCCGTGGTGACCGGCGCCGCCCGTGGGGTGGGGGAGGTGCTCGCCCGCAAACTGTCGGCGCGGGGCGCGAGGGTGGCGTTGGTCGGTCTGGAGGCGGACGCCCTGAAGCGGGTCGGCGCCCGGCTGCACGGCGATCACGGCCACTGGTACGCCGACGTCACCGACCACGAGGCGATGACGCGGGTGGCGGCCGAGGTCGGGGAGCGGTTCGGGCGGGTCGACATCGTCGTCGCCAACGCGGGGGTGGCCAACGCCGGTCCCTTCGTCGACTCCGACCCCGAGGACTGGCGGCGGGTGATCGAGGTCAACCTCGTCGGCTCGGCGGTGACCGGCCGCGCGTTCCTGCCCCAACTGATCGACAGCCGGGGCTACTTGCTCCAGATCGCGTCCCTCGCCGCGCTCACCCCGGCCCCGATGATGACGGCGTACTGCGCGTCCAAGTCGGGCGTCGAGGCGTACGCGCACTGTCTGCGCGCGGAGGTCGCCCACCTCGGTGTGCGGGTCGGCGTCGGGTATCTGTCCTGGACCGACACCGACATGGTGCGCGGCGCCGACCGGGACGACGTGATGCGGGAGATGCGGCAGCGGCTGCCGTGGCCGTCGAACAAGACGTATCCGCTGGGCCCGTCGGTGGACCGCCTCGTGACCGGCATCGAACGGCGGTCCAGTCACGTCTACGGACAGGGGTGGCTGCGCGGGATGCAGGGGGTGCGCGGCGCGCTGCCGGGGATCGTCACGGCCGCCGTCCAGCGCGAGATGCGCAGGTTCGCCGACCGCCTGCCCGGCGTCCGCTCCGGCCTGGTCGGCGCGGGCGGCGCGGCCGACGACCGGGCGAGAGCGGCGCGGACGGAGGCTGTCACGCAGGGTGAGTGATCGAGATGCGGGGGGTGAGTGGCCGTGTGAATCTGGTCGAGGCCCCACGGAGGGCCACAACCCCCCATCATCACGGGAGTGAACCCACATGGGTATCAAGGACCAGTTCCAGGACAAGGCCAACCAGCTCAAGGACCAGGCCAAGGACAAGATGGGCCAGGGCAAGGACCAGGGCCAGGGCCGGGACCAGATGAAGGACCGCGCGCAGCGCGAGGCGGAGCGCGGCCGGCAGGCCAAGGAGCGCGGGCAGCAGCGCATGGACGACCTGCGCGGCCGCCCGGACGACCGGACCTGACCTCGTCCTGAGTCGAAGGGGCGCCCCTGACGAGGGGCGCCCCTTTCTCATGCCCTCCCTTTCTCATGCCCCCCTTTCTCATGCCCTCGCGCACCTCAACGGCCGTTGCCCGCAAGCCCGTTGGTCAGTCTGTGCTTCTCGGGGTCCTCGGGGTCCTCGGGGGCAGCTCGGGGCGGGAGTTGTCCGGGGTGTGGGAGTAGTCCGGGGGTGTGGCCGGGGGCGAGAGTTCGAGGAGGTGGAGGGCGAGGCGTACGGCGTCGTCGAGTTGGGCGTAGCGGCCCTCCGCCCAGTCCAGCGGGGTGCGCAGGGCGTCGAGGTCGGGTTCGACGCCGTGGTTCTCGATGCCCCACCCGTAGGTGTCGAACCAGGCCGCGTTCATCGGAACGGTGATCACCGTTCCGTCGCCGAGCTTGTGCCGTCCGGTCATGCCGACGACCCCGCCCCAGGTGCGCGACCCCACGACCGGGCCCAGCTTGAGGAGTTTGAAGGCGGCCGCGATCATGTCGCCGTCGGAGGAGGTGGCCTCGTCGGCGAGGGCGACGACCGGGCCCCGGGGTGCGTTGGAGGCGTACGACACGGGCTGGGCGTTGCGGGTGAGGTCCCAGCCGACGATGGTCCGGGTCAGTTTCTCGACGACGAGTTCGCTGATGTGGCCGCCCGCGTTGCCGCGCACGTCGACGATGAGCGCGGGGCGTGACACCTCCATCCTGAGATCCCGGTTGAACTGCGCCCAGCCGGAGCCGCCCATGTCCGGGATGTGCAGATAGCCGCACTGGCCGCCGCTCAGGTCCCGTACCACGGACCGGCGTTTGGCCACCCAGTCCTGGTAGCGCAGCGGCCGTTCGTCGATGAGCGGGACGACCGCGACCCGGCGGGGCGGCCCGAACTCCCCTTCCGCCGGGGTGAACGTCAGCTCCACGGTGGTGCCGCCCGCCCCGGCGAGCAGCGGGTAGGGGCCGGTGACCGGGTCGACCGGGCGCCCGTCGACATGGGTGAGCACGGCGCCCTCCCGGATGCCGGTACCGGCCAGCGGGGAACGCGCCTTGGAGTCGGAGGAGTCGCCGGGCAGAATCCGCGCGATGGCCCAACCCTCCTCGCGGCGCACGAAGTTGGCGCCCAGCAGACCCTGGCGGCGCTGGTAGTGCGGCGGGCCCTCGTTGCGGCGGGCCGGGGTGACGTAGGCGTGCGAGGTGCCGAGTTCGCCGAGCACCTCGCGCAGCAGGTCGGCGAACTCGTCGGGGGACGCGACGCGTTCGAGCAGCGGGCGGTACTGGTCGAGGACCGCGTCCCAGTCGATGCCGCACATCCCCGGGTCCCAGAAGTAGGCGCGGACGATCCGGCCGGCCTCGTCGTAGGACTGGCGCCACTCGGCGGGCGGGTCGACCCGGTGCAGGATGCGGCGCAGGTCGATCCAGACGGTGGTGTCGCTGTCGCCGGGTTCGGTGGCGGGAACGGCGCGGGGCTCGTCGTCGTCGGACACGACGAGGCGGCTGCCGTCGCCGCTGACCGCGAACCAGTCGAGGTGATCGACCAGCGCGGACCTGCGGGCCTTGGCGATGCTGAAGTGCTCCAGGGTCGGGCGCCCGCTGGTGTCGGCGGGGTTGGCGAACGTCTCGCCGAGCGCGCCGGAGATCGGCCAGCGCAGCCAGACCAGGCCGCCGCCCGCGACCGGGTGCAGCGCCGAGTACTTGGAGGCGGTGACCGGGAACGGCGTGACCCGGTTCTCCAGGCCCTCCACCTCGACGGTGACCATGCCGTCGGCGCCGTCGTCGTCGAGGACCAGGCCCCCGGCGGGCGGGCGGCCCTCGGCGCTGTGCGCGAACGGCGAGGGGGTGGCCGACGACAGCGGGACCAGGTAGGGGCGGCAGCCGAGCGGGAAGGAGAGGTCGCCGGTGTGGACGTCGTAGACGGGGTCGAAGCCGCGCCAGGACAGGAAGGCGAGGTAGCGGCCGTCCCGCGTGAAGACCGGATTCTCGTCCTCGAAACGGCCGTTGGTGACGTCGACGATGAGCCGGTCGCGCATGCCGAGCGAGATGCGGGCCATCTTGATCTGGCGCAGCGAGCGGCCGATGCCGGGGTGCGACCAGGTCAGCCAGCAGCCGTCCGGCGAGAACGCGAGGTCGCGGACGGGGCCGTTGACCGAGCGGACGACCTCGGTGACCTCGCCGTCGCCCTCCTCGGTGACGTCGAGGAGCAGGAGCCGTCCGTCGTGGGCGGCGATGGCGAGGCGTTCGCCCTCCGGGTCGGCGACCATCTCCAGGACCCGGCCCAGCGCGCCGGAGGCCAGCCGTCTCGGGGGCCGGTCGCCCGAGGCGCGCGGGAGGTGGGCGATCTCGACGGCGTCCTCGCCGTCCGCGTCGGTGACATAGGCGACCTGGCCGACGGAGCCGAGCATCTCGGGGAGCCGGACCCGGACCCCGGGGGTGTCGCTGAGGGTGCGGGCGGGGCCGTCGCGGTGGGTGAGCCAGTAGAGGCTGCCGCGTACGACGACGGCGCTGGCCCGCCCGGTCTCGTCGACGGAGAGCCCGTCCACGTGCTGGGCGGCCGGTACCTGGTGGGTCCGGCGGCCGGGGCTGGGGCCGCCGAGGCGGATGTCGAGGCGGCGGGGTGCGGAGCCGGCGGCGAGATCGTCGACCAGCCACAGGTCACCGGCGCACTGGTAGACCACCCGGGTGCCGTCGCTCGCGGCGTGCCGGGCGTAGAAGGCGTCGTGGTCGGTGTGGCGGCGCAGACCGGAGCCGTCGTGGGCGCAGGAGTAGAGGTTGCCGATGCCCTCGTGGTCGGAGAGGAAGGCGATCCGGTCGCCGACGAACATCGGGGAGTGCAGGTGGCCCGCGAGGTCGGGCAGGAGACGTTCGCCGTGCAGCCAGAGGCGGCCCATGGCGCCGCCCCGGTAGCGCTTCCAGGCGGCCGGTTCGTGCGGCGGGGTGCCGGTGAGGAGCAGGGTGCGGCGTTCGCCGTCGAGGTCGGCGACCTGGATGTCGGCGACGGGGCCCCAGGGGAGCCGGCCGCCGGGATCGCCGTCGAGGGAGACCTTGTGGGCCCAGGTGAAGTAGGAGAAGGGTTCGCCGTGCGAGGCGACGGCGAGGATGCAGCCCTCGGGGGTCCAGCCGCGTACCTGGGTGTCGGGGGAGCCCCAGTGGGTGAGCTGGCGCCCTGGTCCGCCGTCGACGGGGACGACGTTGATCTCCGGCACCAGGGTGCGCCAGCTCGCGTAGGCGATGTGGCGGCCGTCGGGGGAGAAGCGGGGGTGGCCGGTCTTCGTGCGGTCGACGGTGAGGCGCCAGGCGCGGCCCGGACCGTCGAGGGGGGCCAGCCAGAGGTCGTCCTCGGCCACGAAGCACAGCAGGTCACCGGTGAGGTGGGGAAGGCGCAGATAGCTCACCTCCCCATGCTTTTCCCGCGCGCCGGGCCCAGCAACTTATGCGGCCCTGTCATCTCTTCTCGCCCCCTGTCCGTATCCCCTCCGTTATCGACCTCTTTATGTTCCGCTGACGGAAGTGACTCACCCCACACGTACGAAACGGTTTCGTTTCTTTCGAGTCTGCGCTACATTCGTCGCGTACGGCACTGCCGGTCACCCACCGGCAGGACACTGGAAGTACCCCGCCGTGGCACCCCCCACGGAACCCCGGCGGGCACCCCCACAGCAGGAAAGAGAAGGGTGAGTCACCATGACTGAGGTCGCAACGGCGCGTCGCAGTCGGATCACGCCCGAGCGCGAGGCCGAGCTGTACGAGGCCGTGCTCCACCTGCTGAGGGAGGTCGGCTACGACGCCCTCACCATGGACGCCGTCGCCACCCGCACCCGGTCCAGCAAGGCCACCCTCTACCGCCAGTGGGGCGGCAAGGCCGAGCTGGTCGTCAAGGCGGTCCGGCACAACAAACCCGGCCGCACCGGCGACGTCGACACCGGTTCGCTCCAGGGCGACCTGCACGCCCTCACGATGCGCTCCGACGACTGCGAGATGGAGCAGAACTCCGCGCTGATGCGGGGTCTGTCCATGGCGATCCACGGCAACCCGGATCTGCTCAGGGCGTTCCGCGAGCACATGATCGAACCCGAGATGAACGAGTTCCAGCGGGTCATCGACCGGGCCGTGGCCCGGGGCGAGGTCCGGGCGGACAACCCGGCGCTCGGCTACCTCCTGCACATGATGATCGGCGGGTTCGCGGCGCGGACGCTGATCGACGAGCAGCCGCCGACGCGGGCGTTCCTCCTGTCGTACATCGACGCCGTGGTCCTCCCCGCCCTGGGCGCACCCACCACCTGACCCACCCCTCTCCTCCGGCCCTTCCCCGAACCCTCCCCACCTGACGTCACCGCTCAGTCGTCGGGACGATCACCCCTGCCTCCCCGCCGGGTCGATCACCCCTGCCCAGCTCCACCAACGACCTGACGGAGTAACGTCCACGTGGCCACGTTCCTGTACAAACTCGGCCGGTTCGCCTTCCGGCGGCGGCATGTCGTCGCCCTCCTCTGGGTCGCGCTGCTGACGCTCGCGGGCGTCGGCGCCGCCACCGCCCCACCGGCGGGCTCCACCTCTTTCTCCATCCCCGGCACCGAGGCGCAGAAGGCGTTCGACCTGCTGGACCAGCGCTTCCCCGGAGCCGCCGCCAACGGCGCCACCGCCCGCGTCGTCTTCAAGGCGCCGGACGGCGAGAAGATCTCCGACGCCGCGCACAAGAAGACCGTCGAGAAGACGGTGAGCACGCTGGCCGACGGCTCCGAGGTCACCGCGGTCGCCGACCCCTTCACCTCCGGAACCGTCAGCAAGGACGGCACCATCGCCTACGCGTCGGTCCGCTACGACGTCTCCGGCATGGAACTGAAGGACGCCTCCCGCACCGCCCTCGAAACGGCGGCCGAGCACGCGCGGGCCTCCGGACTCACCGTCGAGCTGGGCGGTGACGCCCTCCAGGCACCGGCCGAGGCCGGCGGCGCCACCGAGATCATCGGCATCTCCCTCGCGGCCGTCGTCCTCGTCATCACCTTCGGCTCCCTGCTCGCCGCCGGTCTGCCGCTGCTGACGGCCGTCATCGGCGTCGGCATCGGCGTCGCGTCGATCACCGCGCTGGCCCACGCCCTCGACCTCGGCTCGACGACATCGACGCTGGCCCTGATGATCGGCCTCGCGGTCGGCATCGACTACGCCCTGTTCATCGTCTCCCGCTACCGCGCCGAACTCGCCGAGGGCCGGGGCCGCGAGGAGGCCGCAGGACGGGCCGTCGGAACGGCGGGTTCCGCCGTCGTCTTCGCCGGACTCACCGTCGTC
Source organism: Streptomyces sp. NPDC091279 (assembly GCF_044757465.1). NCBI lineage: Bacteria > Bacillati > Actinomycetota > Actinomycetes > Kitasatosporales > Streptomycetaceae > Streptomyces > Streptomyces sp. NPDC091279. Next base: position 321,721 of record NZ_JBIVVA010000006.1, read on the forward strand.
ATCGCGCTCGCCGGACTCTCCGTCGTCAACATCCCGATGCTCACCAAGATGGGCATAGCCGCCGCCGGAACGGTCGTCGTCGCCGTCCTCATCGCCCTCACCCTGGTCCCGGCGCTGCTGGGCTATGCGGGCCGCAGGATCACCCCGACCGGCCACAAGAGCAAGCTGCTCGGCGGTGGTCGCGCCCGGTCCGCCAGCCAGGCCGAGAAGCCCAACATGGGCACCCGTTGGGCCACCTTCGTCCTGCGCCGCCCGGTCGCCGTGCTGGTCCTGGGCGTGCTCGGCCTCGGCGCCATGGCGCTCCCGGCGACCTCCCTCGAACTGGGCATGCCGGACGACGGTTCCCAGTCCACCTCCACCACCCAGCGCCGCGCCTACGACCTGCTCTCCGAGGGCTTCGGCCCCGGCTTCAACGGCCCCCTGGTCGTCGTCGTCGACGCCAAGGGCGCGGACTCGCCGCAGGCCGCCTTCACCGAGGTCGGCGACAGGATCAAGGGCCTGAAGGACGTCGTCACCGTCACCCCGGCCCAGCCCAACAAGGCCGGTGACACCGCGACGATCACCGTCATCCCGGGTTCCAAGCCGTCCTCGATCACCACGCAGGACCTGGTGCACACCATCCGGGCCAAGGGCGCGGACATCACCGCCGAGACCGACGCGAAGGTCCTGGTCACCGGCACCACCGCGGTCAACATCGACATGTCGCAGAAGCTGAACGACGCGATGGTCCCCTACCTGATCCTCGTCGTCGGCCTCGCCTTCCTGCTGCTCGCCGTCGTCTTCCGCTCGATCCTGGTGCCGCTGAAGGCCGCCCTCGGCTTCCTGCTCTCGGTGCTCGCGGCGCTCGGCGCGGTCGTCGCGGTCTTCCAGTGGGGCTGGCTCGCCGGACTGCTGGGCGTGGACCAGACGGGCCCGGTCATGTCGATGATGCCGATCTTCATGATCGGCGTGGTCTTCGGCCTCGCGATGGACTACGAGGTGTTCCTCGTGACCCGGATGCGGGAGGCGTTCGTGCACGGTGAGGAGCCGAGGCAGGCCGTGGTCACCGGGTTCCGGCACGGCGCCCGGGTGGTCACCGCCGCCGCGATCATCATGATGGCCGTCTTCGCGGGCTTCATCGGCGCCAGCGAGGCCATGATCAAGATGATCGGCTTCGGCCTCGCGATCGCCGTGTTCTTCGACGCGTTCATCGTGCGCATGACGATCGTGCCGGCCGTCCTCGCGCTGCTGGGCAAGAGCGCCTGGTGGCTGCCGACGTGGCTGGACCGCGTCCTGCCCAACGTCGACGTCGAGGGCGAGGGCCTCAAGAACCTCGACGCGAACGGCGACGACGAGCGGGGCGCGGAGAAGGAACTGGCGCGCGCGTAACCGCCGTTGCCGGGGAGCGGTCTTCCGGCCGGGGTGAGGTGTAGCGGGCTACACCCCCGGTCCGGGAGGCCGCTCCCTCGTTGCGGGGGCCGCCGGACGGGAGGCTGGACGCAGGCCGAAACGCGGCCCACCCTCCCGAAAGGCCCTGCCGTGAACGCTCCTCTCGCCGCCGTCCGGAAGTTCCTCGCCGACCTGATCCTGTGGACGGGATTCATCGCGGGCCTCGCGGCGAGTTCCGGCGCCGGAACGCTCCTCGACGGCACCCAGAAGACCATCGCGACCGGCGTCGGCGCGGTCGTCGCCCTCCTCGCGGGCTCCCGCATCGCGAAGAAGCCGAGGATCAAGGCCTTCCTGTCCCGCCCGGGCACCCTCTGGTTCCTCTTCCTCTTCAACGGCGCCACGGCGGCGGCCCTGTACGTCACGATGGACGGCATCAAGGGCATCGTCGCCGCCGCGATGATGGGCCTGGTGTCGCTCGGCGCGGCAGGCGGCCTGGTCACCGGCCGCCGGCACAGGGCGCCGGGGTCCACGGGCGAGGTGGGCTAGGGGGCGTTGCGCCGTGCCGGTGGGGGGTGGGCTGGTGTTGGGTCGGTTGGGGGTCGGGGTGGGAGAATTCGTCGGTCGCGGGGGCCGGGGTGGCGTGCCGCAGGGGGAGGGGAACGCATGCCGGGAGCGTCTGCGCCGCGGTACTCCGCGAGGAAGTGCGCACGGGAGTGGACGGAGGCGGTCGGGTTCTTCCGGCAGGGCCGGACCGACCTGGCCGCGCAGGGTTTCGAACGGGCCGTCGGGCATGACCCGTCGGCCGCCGATGCCTGGCTGGGGCTGCACGCCTCCGGCTATCGGCAGGCCGAGGCCGTCGACGCGATGGCGCTGCACCGGGCCTCCTTCGGCGCGTTGCGCACCAAGCACGGAACGCCGTTGAAGTCCCGGTTCGACCTGGGCGCCTACGTCGTGTTCCGGCTGGAGACCGGGCGGGATCTCTGGCTCGCCGTGATGGCGAAACTCCTGCGCGAAGGGCGCCTCGACGAGGCCTGGTTGTCGCTGGCGGAGGCGCGCCTCGACTGCGACGAGACGCGGTTCATCTGCACGAGATACGCCTTCCTCAAGAAGGACTGGCCCCTGGTCCTGCGCTTCTCGCAGAACATCAGCGACGGCTTCCTCCGTGACGAGTCCCAGCTCTATGTCGCCTCGGCACTCGTGGCGCAGCGCGTGTTCCACGAGGCGCTCAACGCCCTCGCCCCGCTCCCGCAGAAACTGGGCAGGGAGGGCCATTTCGAGGGCGAGGTCGCCTACCTGCGCGGCCTCGCGCACGAAGGGCTGGGCAACGAGGAGGAGGCGCTGCGGCACTTCCAGTACGCCTTCCGCTGCTCGCCCGACCTGGCCGACGTCGCCACCCGCGCGCGGGCCGTCACCGTCCCGGCCGCCGCCACCCCCGCCCCGCAGGCCCCGGCCGCGCAGGCCCCGGCCGCGCCGGTGGGCACGGACGGCGGGGCGGACGGCGGGGCGGGCGTGCCCACCGCCGAGACCCGTGAGGCGTGGCTGAGCGAGGCGATGGAGCTGCTGGACGGCATGGTGGGCCAGGAGCCCGTCAAGCGCCAACTCCGCACACTGGTCGCACAGTTGCGTATGACGTCGGTGCGGAGACAGCAGGGGCTGCCCACCGCGTCGGCGCCGCAGCACTTCGTGTTCGTCGGCCCGCCGGGCACCGGCAAGACCACCGTGGCCCGCGCGCTCGGCAAGGCCTTCGCCGGAGTCGGAATCCTCGAAAAGGGCCACGTCGTCGAGGCACAACGGGTCGATCTCGTCGGCACGCATCTCGGCCACACGGCCGTCAGGACCAGCACGGTGATCGACTCCGCGCTGGACGGCGTCCTGTTCATCGACGAGGCCTACGCACTGTCGAACTCCGGCTACTCCGGCGGCGACGCCTTCGGCGACGAAGCGCTGCAAGTGCTGCTGAAACGCGCCGAGGACGACCGGGACCGGCTCGTCGTGATCCTCGCCGGTTACCCGGACGAGATGACCACGCTCCTCGCCAGCAACCCGGGCCTCGCGTCCCGGTTCACCACCCGCGTGGAGTTCCCCTCCTACTCGGCCGACGAACTCGTGCGGATCGCCCGCGGTTTCCTCGCCGCGCAGGGCGATGTCCTCGACGACGACGCGGACGCCGCGCTGCGGGCCCACTGCACGCACGCCGTGGAGTCCGGCGCGGTCGACCAGTTGGGCAACGGCCGCTTCGTCCGCGAGCTGTGCCGGAAGGCGGCCGGGCTGCGGGACCTGCGCCTCTACGAACGCTACGGAGGCGCCGACCTCCCCACCCGAGCGGAGATCACCACCGTGCACGCCCCCGACCTCACCACGGCCTACCAGGAACTCCACACGGCCACGACCACACCCTGAGCCCCTTGCCAGGCGCTACCCCAAGTCGCCCGGTGGAGAGGAGAGTTCGGCGCATGGAGATGACGCGGTACGTGCATGCGGACGCGGTGGGGGTGCGGGGTTTGGTGTTGGACGTTCATGACGAGGCGTATGCCGGTGATCCGGACCCGTTCCACTCGCGGGAGCGGTTTGCCTACTTTGTGGATCTCTGGTCGGGGCGGGAGGACTGGAGTTGTGTGCTGGGGTGGGAGGACGGGGACGCGGTCGGTTACGCGTATGGGTCTCTGTTCAAGCCGGGGGGCTGGTGGAAGGGGCATCGGCGGCCCGGTGAACTCAGGGGCGCTGTCTTCGCGTTGTCCGAATTCATGGTGGTTCCCCGGTGGCGTGGTACCGGGCGGGCTCGGTTGATCCATGACGAGTTGGTCGCGTCGGTCTCGGCCGATCTGGTCACGCTGCTGGTGGAGACCGGGCGGCCCGGGGTGCGGGCGTTGTACGAGCTTTGGGGCTATCGCGCGGTGGGCGAGGCGAAGCCCTCCGAGGACTCGCCTGTGTATGCCGTCATGGTTCGAGGGCTGTAGGCCGGCCGCGTGTGCGGCTGTTCACGGCAGAGGACTGCGGGCAGTTGGGGATGGTGGGCTCTTTCGTGATGGGGCGGCGGAGTGCCCGGCGGGGGTGTTGCCGTCGACGCGGAAGGGCCTGACCGGCTCCGCCTTCCCGGCCGGACAGGCCCGCGTCGCCGCCCGACCGGCCGTCAGCGCCGACGACTTCTTCGCCTGCTAGAACTCGAAGACCAGGCGGGCTTCCGCGGTGCCCGCGAGGATCTCGTCGAAGGAGTCGTTGACCTGGTCGAGGCGGCGGGGTTCGGCGATGACCTGGGTGCGGCCGGCCGCGTGGAGGGCGAAGACCTCGGCGAGGTCCTGGCGGGTGCCGACGATGGAGCCGATGACCGAGATGCCGCTCAACACCGTTTCGAAGATGGGGACTTCGACGCTCGCGCCGCCGCCGGGAAGGGCGACCATGACGAGCCGTCCGCCCCGGTTGAGGCAACGGTAGGCCTGCTCGAAGGCGCTGGGGGCGGCGGCCAGGACGATCGCGACATCGGCGCCCCCGGCCTGCTTGATCTCCGAAACCGGGTCGTGGGTACGGGCGTTGACGGTCTGGTCGGCGCCGAGGCGTTCGGCGAGGGCGAGTTTCTCCGGTTCCAGGTCGACGGCGGTGACGGTGGCGCCGACCAGGCGGGCGTACTGGAGCGCGAGGTGGCCGAGGCCGCCGACGCCGAAGACGGCGACCCGCTCGGCGGGCACGATGCGGGCGACCTTGACGGCCTTGTACGTGGTGACGCCCGCGCAGGTGAGCGGCGCCGCGTCGAACGACGTGACAGCCCCCGGCACCCGGACGACCGCACCGGCGTTCGCGACGACGTACTCGGCGAAGCAACCGTCCACGGAGTAGCCGGAGTTGACCTGCGTCTCGCACAGGGTCTCCCAGCCGGAGACGCAGTGGCGGCAGGTGCCGCAGGACGAACCGAGCCACGGCACCGCGACCCGTCGGCCGAGGAACTCGCGCGGCACGCCGTCCCCGATCGCCGCGACCGGGCCGATGCCCTCATGGCCGGGCACGAAGGGCGGGCTCGGCTTGACAGGCCAGTCGCCGTGGGCCGCGTGGATGTCGGTGTGACAGAGCCCGGAGGCCTCCACGCGCACGAGTAACTGGCCGGGCCCCGGGGTCGGGACGGGGCGTTCCTGTATCTCCAACGGTTTGCCGAACTCGGTGACGACTGCTGCCTTCATGAGCTGCTCCCTGTCCGTTGCGGGTGTCCGGTCGCGGGTGCCCGTGGTGCGCGGGGCGATGTCCGGGACGGGGCGCGGCGGGTGGGCGTGCCGGTGCGCCGTCGGGGACGGAGTGCTGCGGGGGAACGGTGCTGCCGTGCGCGGCGTCGACGAGTCGACCGCCGTTTCCCAGAAGGGACTTGCTGCCCGGCAGGCGCACGGGGCCGCTGCCGTCGCAGGTGTTCCGCGACCGGACGGACATCATCAGCCGGGCCGGGGCGGCGCGACAAGGCCGCGATTTGCTCATTCGGGGAGGCGGTAAACAGACACGTGGGAGCGGGAGTCGGCGGTGAACGGGGTGCCGGGGGTGGGAGGCTGCTTCGTGCAGGGCCGAGGGACCCCGGCGATGACCGCGCCGGGGTCCTTCATTTCACTTCACTTCGCTGCCGATCACATCACTGCCGACCGCAGGGGGGAGCCTCAGCGGTCCCAGTGGCACTGGCCCTCTCGGGCGGAGCGGGCGGGGAAGCCGAAGTCGTGGACTTCCTCGCCCCGGTTCACCTCGCGCATCTGGCCGCGATTGTTGAAGCCCGGCAGCTCGTAGAAACACCAGGTGTCGAAGCTCTGGTTCAGCGCGCTGCGCACGGGCGGCTGGAGGAAATCCTTGCGCTCGAAGAGAATCCGCATTTCTCCGTCGAAGCTCGGTTCCGTCCAGGTGCAGACCGCGGCGACGCGCGGGCAGAGCGGGTAGGGCGCGGCGGCCTGGGCGGTGGCGGTCGGCAGGGCGGCCAGCCCCGCACCGGCCATGACCAGGGCGGACGCCAGGCCCACCTTCTTCATGAAGCGCTTCATTTTCTTCCCTTCCGTTTCCCGGCGGCCTTCTGATTCGGGACGCCATGGGGGATTTTCGGCAGAGAATCGGCTTCATAAACGGGCACGGAGAAAGAGGGATGATGCGACGATAAGAAAGGAAGAGGAGATTCCGGGAATTCCCCTAGGGGTTGAATTCGGGGTTTTCTCGGGGGTGGGAACAGTAGCTTGCGGTGGTGTCGGTGGGGACGATGGACATGCGGGGAGGGGAGTGTCGGTTCGGGCGTCTGTGCGGGGGTTGTTGGGGTGGGTGGTGCGGTAGGTATGCGAGTGATCACGGGCCGTGGCCAGTTGGTGGTGGGGGTCCGGGCTGAGAAAGGGAAGCGCGTTGAGCGAGATCGACTTCGATGGTGAGACCGACACGGTGTGGGACAGCTATCTGCTGGACCGGCTGCTTGATCCCGACGGGGACAACGACGGCAACTCCGCCGAGCCCAGCGCCGCCGCCCTCTACGTCACCGACGAGGACGGTTCGCGGGGGCTGGCCGGGGCGCTCGGTATCCGGGACGCGGAGACCTATGAGGACGCCACCGAGTTCTTCGAGGCGGACGCGGAGCGGTTGTTCGCGTTGGTGGGGGGTGAGGGGGATGTCGCGGTGGTCGGGGATGTCGAGTACCGGGTGGAGAGCCGGGGGGAGTTGGAGGTCGGTGACGGTGGTCCGGTGCCGGTGGTGCATGTGCGGGACGACGCCTCCGGCATCGTTCTGGCGGGGCTCGGTGACCTGTTGGTCGCCGGTTACTACGAGGACGAGCGGAAGAACACGCGGGCGGCGACCGAGCAGGCCGTGGCCGCCTGTGTCCGGGCGCTGCGTGCGGACCTCTCGCTGTAGCGGGCGGCCCGGCGCGACGGGCTGGACGTGACGGGCTGGACGTGACGGGCTCGCGCGTCGACGAGGGGCGTCGTTCAGCCGTCCCGGGACAACGGAACATCTAGGAGGCAGACATGGCAGGACCCGGAGCGAAGCGGGCGTCGGGCACGGGGAAGGCCTCGGGCAAGCCGATGGCTTCCGCAGGCGGGCGCGGGAAGAAACTCACCGCGTTCAACAAGTTCATGCAGACGGAGCTGGCGCGGCTCAAGGAGGAGATGCCTGAGCTGGCGCACCAGGAGCGTTTCAAGCTCGCCACGTCGAACTGGAAGTCGGCCAAGGAGAAGCCCATGGCGGGCTAGGGGGAAGGGAGTTGGTGCCGTGTCGACGGGCCCCGGGTGCGGGGTGGGGGTGCGCCCGGGGCCTGTTGGTGGGGGGTCGGTCAGTTGTCGAAGGTGCAGGGGAGGACGAAGTCGTTGTCGGTGCGCTTCACGTCGATCGCCCGGTCCGCGCCGTGGTAGGCGCCCACCTGGTGGTAGGTGAACTCAAGGGTGCGGACACCGCACTTGAGCATCCCGACGGAGCCGAAGCCCAGCCTGCCGCTGCGTGACGTCTGTTCCCAGTTGCCCCTGACGTTGACCGTCGGACCGCCCTGGACAAAGTTGGCGCTCATCTTGGCGGTGCCGGAGACGATGGCGGGGTAGCCGGGGGTGCTGTTGTACCAGGCGCCGGCCCACCAATAGGTGTTCCTGGCGACCTCGAAGTACATGGCGGAACGGCCTTGTTTGTCGCCGACCTGGACGCAGGTCCGCAGGTCCGTGAAGGTGTAGCGGCCCTTGCCGTAGATCCCCTCCCAACTGGTGCAGAACGTTCCGATTTGCGCGTACGGACCGGCGGCGGCCGACGCGGACCCGGGGGCGGCGAGGACGGACGCGGCCAGGGTGAGGAGCGCGGCGATGGCGCGGGCCACGTGTCTGATCTTGTTCATCAGCAACCTTTCTGACGTCGTGTGCGGCAGTTCCTGTGTGCCGCGGCGACGCTAGAAACGAGCGTGGTCGTGCCTGGTCATGGGCCGGTGGGCGGTTTCATCCGTTGGTGATCGGTGCGGCGTGGCCCGGGGTCCGGAGGTGGGCGCCGGGCCGTTGCCGTGTGGGGTCACAGGTCGATTTCGGCCCAGACGGTTTTGCGGGGCGGGGGCCCTTCGGTCACGCCCCAGCGGTTGGAGAGAGCCTCGACGAGGAGCAGGCCGCGCCCCGATGTCGCGGTGGGGAGCGGGTGTTGGGGGTGCGGGAGTCGGGCGCCCTGGGTGTCGGTGACCTCGATGCGGAGGGCGTCGTCGATCACGTACAGGGTCAGCCGGAAGTCCCGCCCCTGCACGCGGCCGTGCGTCGCGGCGTTCGCCGCCAACTCGCCGACGACGTGGGCGGCGTTCTCGAACGGCAGCTCCCAGGAACGGAGTTGGGCCGAGGTCAGCAGGCGGGCGAGTCGGGCACCTCGCGGCGTGGGGGAGAGCAGCACGGTGTACGTGCGGGACGCGAGTTCCGCGAGGGGCGGGATGGGCGTGGGGGTCGGGGGAGTTGGGGTCGGAGTTGGGGGGATCAGGGTGTTTCCAGGGGCACGCATCTCGGGATTCACGTGTTCAGAGTGGCGGAATCTGCTTCTTTGGATCAGTGGCGGCGGGTGTGGGGGCCGCTACTGTCCGCAGTTTTGTACCGCTTGTACCGGCTGTCCGCGTCGTTAGGAGGGGTACAAGTGCCGCTTGGAGGTGGGTCTACGTGAGCAAAGAAGCGAACGACATCGACGAAGCAGGGTGGGCTGTTGAGCCCGGGGACGCGATGGCGCCGACGATGAAAGTCGTCGGCAGCGTCCTCAAGTTCTATCGAGAGCTACGGGGTATCTCGGCTGCCGACTTCGGTGCCGTCATGGGGTACGGCGAGACCATGATCCGCAAGATGGAGAACGGGACGCGCATTCCGCAGGTCCCCTACCTGTACAAGGCGGACGACTACCTCGGCGCTCGCGGTGGGATCAAGAACATGCGGGAGCACGTGGAGGACGCCCAGTACCCGAAGAAGGTGGTCGAGCTGAAGTCAATGGAGGCGAAGGCCGCCGAGATGCTGCTCTACAGCAACAGCAATATCCACGGGTTGTTGCAGACGCCGGAGTACGCGCGGGCGATGTTCGAGATGCGACGTCCGGCGTACTCACCGGCCGTGGTGGAGCAGGAGACCAACGCTCGCATTGCTCGTAAGTCCATCTTCGAGCGGGAGCCCGCCCCGGAGCTGAGCTTCATCCAGGAGCAGGTGACGCTTGAACGACCCTTCGGGGGGAGGCAGGTGCTGCGTCGTCAGCTCGAACACTTGCTGGAACTGTCGCAGTTGAAGAACGTCACTCTTCAGATCATGCCGACCGACAGCGAGGAGCACGCCGGTACTCAGGGGCTCATCGAGGTGCTGAAGTTTCCGGATGGCACGGCGGTTGGACGCTCCGACGGCGCGTTCAACGGTCGCCCGGTCTCAAGTCTCAGGGAACTTCGTATCCTTGAACTGCGCTATGGCATGATCCGGGCGCAGGCTCTCCCACCAAGGGAGTCGCAGGCCAACATCGAGCAAACGCTGGGGAGACTATGAGCAACGCGGAACTCCACTGGTTCAAGAGCAGCTACAGCAGTAGTAGCGAGGCTGGCGACTGCGTCGAGGTGGCGAACACGCCCGTCGCTATCCACGTCCGTGACTCGAAGAACCCGGCCCACGGCAACTTCGCTGTTTCGCCTGCGACTTGGGTCGATTTTCTGACGTTCGCTGACGTCAACGCGTGAAGTGACCCTGCGCCGGGGACGCTGTGTGCATGTCTGAACTTCACTGGTTCAAGAGCAGTTACAGCGACAGCGGCCAAGCCGGTGATTGTGTGGAGGTGGCGGTTACCCCCGCCACCATCCACGTCCGGGACTCCAAGAACCCCTTCTACGGCAACTTTGCCGTGGCGCCCGCGAGTTGGGCTCGCTTCCTGGTCCACGAGTCGGGGAGGTCGTGAGGGTGTCCGACCTCCGGTGGTTCAAGAGCAGCTACAGCAGTGGGCCCGAGCCGGGCGACTGTGTCGAGGTCGCGTTGAGCTGGGTCAAGTCCAGCTACAGCAGCAGTAGCGATCCCAACGACTGTGTCGAGGTTGCGTGTGCGCCCGGGACCGTTCATGTGCGGGACTCCAAGGCCCCTGACGCCGCTTGCTTGTTGGTGGGGCCAGGGGTCTGGAGTGGGTTCCTGGAGTACGTTCAGGCGGGGTGAGTGACGGGGACTCGGCGCCGTTGGGTCAGGTCGTCTTCGTTGGCGGCTGCTCGCGGTGGCCTATGGTTCGGCCGCGCGCACGATGGCCGAGTGCATCCCGTCCGCGACCGTGTGGATCGGGGTGAACTCCACGTCGGTGAACCCGGCCGCTTCGAGCCCGGCGCGGTACTCGGTGAAGGACAGGGCGCCCGCGATGCAGCCGACGTGGTCGCCGCGCTCGGCGCGCTGGGCCGGGGTCAGTTCGTCGGCGGCATCAGGGTGTGTGCGGTGTGGGCGATGAGGTCGGCGGCCTGGTCGATTTCGGTGTCGGTGGTGGTGCGGCCGATGCCGAGGCGGAGGGTCGCGCGGGCCTGGTCGCGGGTGAAGCCGATCGCGGTGAGGACGTGGGAGGGTTCGCCGCACGCGTCGCGTACCGACTCGTCGCCGAGGACGGCCGGCGGTCAGCGGTTGCCCGTCCAGACGACACGGCCGGCGAAGCCGCCCCGCTCACCTGCCTTGGTCTCACGGATCTTCTCCAGCTGATCCGGGTCGACGCCCAGGTCCGCGGCGAGCGCGCGCACGACCTCCAGCACGTCCGCGAGTTCCTCCGGCGCCGAGTCCTCGTCCGCATCAAGAAACTCGGCGACCTCCTCGCCGAGTTTGTCCCGCAGCCGGCCGCGGTATTCCTCCCGGCCCGCGGTGTAGGTGACCGGCTCGGCCCCGTCTTCGCGGATGATCTGCGGAATCCGGTCCCGCACCAACTTGCCGTGCCTGCTGTAGGGCTCCACCCGTGCTCTCCCGCACCTGTCTTCGCGAGGCGGTCGCCACACGCCGCCCCTTCATGCCGCCGCAGCCTAGGGAAGTCGCCTCACCACTCGCCATGCGAACCGCCCAATCTTGGCGAGGGAACGGGCCGAGGCCAGGAAGCTGAGCCACACCACCAGGCTGTACGCGTGTTCTTCCACGTCGTCGGCGCGAGCCCGCGAACGTCGTCGGTGTCGAACCAGTTGTTCACCCGAAGATCCGGGGCATCCAAGGGATCGAGCAGGAAGGGCTGCCCCGCCCTCCGTGGGCGGCCGCCGCACGTTCCCGTGGTCCCGGTGCTGCAACACGACCGGCATCCGTGTACGCGAGGGGAAGATCCACGCTTTCCCAGTGAAAGCAGAGCCCTCCATCTCACCTGTCGGATCTTGCGGAACCCCACGTCAGGCCAGGACCGTGGGGACTCGGCACCGCCTGGTCAGGTCGTTTTCGTTGACGGCTGCTCGCGGAGGGCGTTGACGACCCCGCGTTCGAGGACCGCCGACACGTGGAGCAGGGCGCCCTTCTTGCCGAGGGTGGTGTCCCTGGTGAGGTAGGTCCGTTCACCGAGGTACGCCAGGGTGGTCGGGTCGAATATCCAGGCGGTGCGTTCGCCGGTCCGGGTGTTGTCGCGGGCGACGCCGATGCCGTGGCGACCGGCCGCGTCCTTCGCGTCGGGGTCCTCGGTCACGCCGGGGATCTTCGCGGCGGCCTGGTAGAGGGCGGCGGCGGTCCTCGGCGGCATCACCGTCTCGCGGAGCAACTCGCCGATGGTGTCGAAGGCGTCCTGGTCGCGGTTGCGGTCGCCGGTGGGGGTGTCGCGGGCGTCCTGGTCCCGGGTGATCTCCTTGGACAGGCGGTCGAGCAGGGCATCGGGGGCGGTGGGCAGGGAGGCCAGCCAGGCGTAGGTGGGGCGGTTGAGGCCCGCCGGGTAGCCGACGGGGGCCTCGCCGTCCGGGACGCCGACCGTGATCGGCCAGTACGCGCCGTCCTCGTGGATCAGGCCGACGTCCGTGACAGCGCCGGGCTTCTGTGACATCCAGACCTCGCGTTCGGCCGCCTTGGTCAGCTTCAGCGGGCCGCCGAACTTGCCCTCGTTCCCTGTCTGGAGCGTTCTCACGTACACGAACTGGCTTGCGGTGACTGGTCGTTGGGTGGTCTTCGCGGCGACGGTGGCGATGCGGTCGAGGAGGAGGGTTGCGTCGTGGGGGGCGGTTCCGGTTCGGGTGCGGGTGTCGGTGCGTGTATCGGTGCTGGGGCTCTTCGCAGAGGGCGGGGAGGTGGTGGCGTTCTGGTTCGTCAGGGTGAGGGTGGTCAACAGGGCGGTGGTCAGGGCCAGTCCGGCGGCGGGGAGGAGGAGTGCGGGGCGGCGGAAACGGGGGACATGGGGGACATGGGGGACATGGGGGCGGGGGGTGGCGGGCTGGTGTGCGGGGGCTTCGTCGGTTTCCTTGTCGATCAGGTTCATCAACGTTTCCTTGTGGTGGAGATGGCGGCCAGGGGGGAGGTCCCGTTCGGCCGGGAACGGCAACAGGCTTGCCAGTTCCTCAAGTTCGGCCTGCTCGGGGCGGTGGCCGGAGGTGCGGTCGGTCATCGGGCTTCCTCCTGGATGGGCAGGGCGGCCGTGAAGGGGGCCCTGCGAGGTACCTCTCCTTGGCGGGGGTGGGGTTCCGGGGCGGTGCCGGGTGCGGGTGCGGGGGCGGGTGCGGTGCCGGGTGCGGGGGCGTTGTGGAGTTCCTCGTCGGTCAGGCGTCGCAGGCGCGAACGTGCCCTGGACAGGCGGGACCTCACCGTGCCGATCGGGATGCCCAGGGCCTCGGCCGCCTCCGCGTAGTCCAGGCCGGACCAGACGCAGAGGGCCAGCACCTCGCGTTCCTGACGGCGTAGTCCGGCCAACGCCCGCTTCAACGCCGCGAGTTGGCGGGTGTCGTCGACTCGGCCGGCGGTGGCCTCCGCGATGTCCGGTACGGGGTCCGGGGGTGGGCGGCGGGCCAGGAACGCCAGGCGGCGGCCGGTTCCTCGGTTGGCGTTGCGGGCCTTGTTCGTGGCTATGCCGTAGAGCCATGGGTGGAGGGGGCCGCCCTCCGGGTCCACGGTGTGGCGGGTGCGCCAGGCTGTGAGGAACGTTTCCGACAGCACCTCTTCTGCGGTTGACCAGTCGCCGGTCAGGCGGAAGGCGTGGTTGTAGATGGGCTTGGCGTGCTCCTCGTATAGCGCGGCGAAGGTTTCGGGGTTGCCCGCTCTGATGTTTGCCCGCATGTGATCCCGGTCTTTCTCTTCATCACACCTCACAGCAGGTGTCTCTCCGGGGGAGGGGCGGGGTTCCGGCGGGGGCGCGGTGAGGTGGGTCACGTGGGGCGGGGGTGCACGTGGGGCGTGGGGCGGGGGGTGAGGGTGAGGGTGGGGGTGGGGGTGGGGTGGCTGGTGCTGGGGGGCTGGTGCGGGTGCGTTGTGGCTTGTCGCGCAGTTCCTCGCGCCCCTGAAGACGGCGGTCGTGGGTGGGTGCGGGTGCGTTGTGGCTGGTCGCGCAGTTCCTCGCGCCCCTGGAGGTGCCTCCGGTTGTGGGTGGGTGCGGGGCCGTTGGGGCTGGTCGCGCCCGCGCGGCGGAGTCGCATGTTGGTACAGCCCCGCGCCCCTGGGTGGGCGGGGGTGCTGCCTCGGGTTTGGGTGCGGGGTCGTTGGGGATGGGCGTGTTCGTGTGGGGGAGTCGCCTTGGGTGGGTGGAGTCGCGTATTTGGCTATTCCGACTGGTTCGTCGGTACCGTGGGCTTGGGAGGTGGTGGAGTGGAGCGGCGGCACCTTTTCGTGGCGTCTGTGGCTGTCGGCCTTGCTGGGCTTGGCCTTCCCGACGCCGAGGCTGTCACCCGGCGGGTGAACCGGCCCGGGGCCGTCGGTGTTGGGATGGGGGAAGTGGGCGCCGTTCGCACGATGACCGCCAATTTGGGGGACGCGGCCTCGGAGCTTGGGGGCTGTCATGCTCGGCATCTGGCCGTGCGCTACCTGACGTTGGACGTCAAACGGTGGCTGGACGGCCGTTACAGCGACAGGACCGGACGTGAACTGTTCGCCGCTGCCAGTGAGTTGGTGCATCTGATCGGGTGGATGGCCCGCGACGAGGGCAACCAGGGCCTCAGTCAGAAGTACCACCTGCACAGTTACCGGCTCGCTGCCGAGGCCGGTGAGAACGAACTCTCCGCCACCGCCCTGCGCGGGCTCGCGGACCAGGCCGTCGACCTCGGCCACATTCCCACCGCCGTCCGGCTCGCCGAGGCGTGTGAGCAGCGCGGGCGGAAGGTGGCCAACCCCAAGGCGTTGGCGTACTACCGCAACACCTACGCCCGCGCTGCCGCAGCCGACGGCGACCACGCCACCGCCGCGAAACTCCTCACCTCCGCCCAGGCCGCCATCGAGCATGCGCCCGCCCTGCCGGGGCAGTCCTGGGCGAGTCACTACAGCCACGGTCGGTGGGCCCACGAGTCCGGCATGATCCACGCCAGGCTCGGCGACCTCGCCGCCGCCGAGGAACACCTCCACCTCGCCCTCGACATCCACGGCCTCGACCGCAGACGCACCCGGGCGATCGTGCTGGCCGACCTCGGTCACGTCCAGCTCAAGCGCGGCGCCACCGAAACAGCCCTGGCCACCTGGAACGCGTTCCTCGACTGCGCCGACGGCGTCCGGTCCGTCCGCATCGACGACGGCCTCACCAACATCGCCGCCCGGCTGCCCGCGCTCCCCGACAGCCCGGCCGCCGCCGAACTCCGCGAGCGCGTCACGACCCGCGCGTGAGGCGTGCCGTCGGGGCTAAGGGCGGGCGTAGGGGCGGGTGATGATCTCCATGTTGTGGCCGTCCGGGTCGGCAGTCACCTGGCCGGCCTTAGTGATCGTCATGGGCGGGGGCAACGCCGTTTCACGGCACCGTGCCCGGCCGTGGTCGGCTGCGGGGCGGGGACGTTCGCCGGAATCGTCGGTCGGGCCTGACGTTCCCGGGCTCCGCTTCCCGCGCCCCTCAGAGGACCCCGGGGGTGTCGTGCAGGGTGACCGTCTGGGTGAGGGGGGCTCGGCCCATGCGGAAGGTGTTCTCCGGGGCGGTTCGGTCGATCTCGCCGAAGGAGATGCCGAACAGGAGCTTGAGTTCCTCGGGGACGTTCAGGATGTCGCGGACGGTGTCGGCGTGGAAGCCTAGGACGGCCTGCGGGATGCCGCCGAGGCCCCGCGCGGTCAGGGAGAGCAGGAAGTTCTGCGCGTACATGCCGACGTCGGCGGCCACGCGGACGCCGTCGCCGAACATCGGCATGAAGAGGAACGCGGTGCCCTTCCCTTCGGCGCGTGCTTTTCGGGCACTCTAGGGGGGAACTCCGGGGAACTCCCCTGATTTTTAGGGGACTTGGGGGCCCGGGGATTTTGGCGTCTCGGGGTGGTGGGGGGCATTGCGGCGCTCAGCGTGAGCCGCGTCGGCCCGTGAGGCGCACCCGCCCCGGCAGGATCAGCAGCAGCAGGCTGTAGAACTGCAACGCCGGTACGGCGAGGGCGACGGCGAACGCGACGGCGACGGCGACGACGTTGAGCCAACTGTTCGTGTACAGGTGCGCGGTCCTCGCGCGGGTCTCCTCGCCGTCCCCCTCGACCATCCCCGGGTTGCTCTTGAGGATCTTCAACATGGCCAGTCGGCACACCATGCCGGCCAGGAGCACCGCGTAGTAGAACGCCGCCACGAACCGGTCGCCGCCGAAGGCACCGATCATCTCCGTCGGGAGGGGGAGCACGACGATCGACAGCAGCCACCCCATGTTCCACGCCGTCAGGGGGCGGGTGGCCGTACGGACCGTCGAGAAGGACTGGTGGTGCTCCCGCCAGATGTTCGCGATCACCGCGAAGCTGAGCAGGAAGCTCCAGACCTGGTCGAGATGGCCGGTGATCACCTCGCGAGCCGGTTCGTGGGCGGCCGCGACCTCGGGGACGAGGTCGACCAGCGGCAGGATCAGCAGGGTGATGGAGATCGCGGTCACCGCGTCGGTGAACAGCACCAGCCGCTCCCCCGAGACACCCCCCTCGATCTTGTCCGGCGCGGGAACCGACGGCTCTTCCGGGCCGCCCTCTCCCGTTCCGGTCCCGCCGATGACGCCACTGGTACCCATGCGTACGCACCTTTCCTCTGTCATGCCCGCCGCGCCTACCGTCGCACCGGACTGTGTTGGTCATGGACGTTCCGACGTTCCGACGTTCCGACGAACCGCTCGGACTCCTCCGGTTCACCGGCTCACCGGCTCACCGACCGGAACGACGTTGCAGCCGGGAAGCCGGTTCACTCGGTCGGGAAGCCGGGTGAATTCATTACCCAGGTCGGTGATGAGGACGGGGCCGTCGATCGATATGACACCGTTCATCACTTTTAGCCTGTATGTGTGAACTGGTGTCCGGCTGTGGTTCGGGTGGGGTGTCGGTGGAGAGATCACGGATGCTCAGGGCGGTGCTTGCCGCGCCGCTGTTTACTCCGTCATCCCAGGGAGACCGTCCATGGCTATCGTCACTGGTCCTTACGCGCCCGGTACCCCTTGCTGGGTCGACCTGATGGTTCCCGACCAGCAGGCGGCTCTTGATTTCTACCGTGATCTGTTCGGCTGGCAGGGGGAGGTGGGGCCGCCGGAGAGCGGGGGGTACGCGCTCTGCACCCTGGAGGGCCGCCCGGTCGCCGGGATCATGGCCGCGATGAACCCGGACGGCAGCACCCCCGACCCCATGCCACCGGTCGCGTGGACGACCTACCTCGCCACCTCGGACCTCGACGCCACGACGGCCGCGGTCACCGGCAGCGGCGGCCAGGTGATGGTGCCGGGCATGGACGTGATGACGCTCGGCCGGATGAGCGTCGTGAGCGACCCCACGGGCGCCGTCGTCGGCCTCTGGCAGGCCAACGACTTCCCCGGCGCGGGCATCGTCAACGAACCCGGCGCGATCATCTGGAACGAGCTCAACACCAGCGACACCGACGCCGCCGCGTCGTTCTACGCCACGACCCTCGGCATCAGCGCCGTGACCATGAAGGGGTCGGACGGATACTTCTCGCTCAACGTCGACGAGCGGGCCGTCGGCGGCATGCAGGCCCTCTCCGACGCCCCCGGCGTGCCCTCGCACTGGCTGACGTACTTCGCGGTCGACGACACCGACAGCACGGTCGACGCGCTGGTCCGGGCGGGCGGCAGTGTCCTGGCCCCGCCGGTCGACATGCTGGCCGGGCGGATGGCCATCGTGCAGGACCCGCAGGGCGGGGTCTTCGCGGTCATCAAGGCCGGGGGGCCGGAGGCCGGCTGACGCCGTCCCGGCTGACCTCGTCCCGGCTGACCTCGTCCCGATGTCCTGGGCTGTCGTGGGGGCCCAGGCGTCGGGTGATCCGGTCGAGGAGTTCCGAGAGGGGGGCGCCCAGTTCCTTGCCGAAGTCGGTGAGGCCGTAGGTGACTTGGGGCGGGGTCGTCGGCTCGACCTCGCGCCAGAGCAGGCCGTCCTGGACCAGGGTGCGCAGCGTCTGGGCGAGCATCTTCTCGCTGATGCCCTGGATGCTCTCGCGCAGCTCGTAGAAGCGCAGGCTGCCGTGGCGCAGGGAGATCAGGACCCAGCTGCCCCACTTGCTGGTGACATGGCCGACCACCTCACGCGCGGGGCAGTCGGTGTGAAACACCTCATACCGTTGCCCGGTCCCGACCTCTCTGTCCTGCATGCCTTCCATCATGTGAGGAGCTTACCTTCGGGTATGTCCTTACGAAAAGTAAGCCAATCTCCTAGCGTGCGGTCACGGACAACGCGTGGCGCATACGGCTTGTATGCAGCGCATATGGCTTACAGGGCAAGGGAGTTGGACATGATCGTGGTGACCGGGGCCACCGGGAACATCGGGCGACCGTTGACGCGGGCGTTGGCCGACGCGGGGCAGCGGGTGACGGCGGTGTCGCGGCACGCGGCCGCGGTGCCGGACGGCGTGCGGCATGTGGCCGCCGACCTGGCCGACCCGGCCGGACTCCAGCCCGTGCTGGCGGGAGCGAAGGCGCTGTTCCTGCTGCTCTCCGGCGACCTGCACGCCCCTGACGCCCGCCCGGCCGACCTGATCCGCGTGGCCGAGGCCGCCGGGGTCCGCCGGGTCGTCCTGCTCTCCACGCAGGGGGCGGCGACCAGGCCCCTCGGGGCGACGCGGGTCGTGATGCGCGCGCTGGAGGACACCCTGCGGGAATCCGGCCTGGAGTGGGCGATCCTGCGGCCCGGCGGCTTCGCCTCCAACACCCTGTGGTGGGCCGAGTCCATCCGTCGACGAGGCGTCGTCGCCGCGCCGTTCGGGGATGTCGGGCTGCCGATCGTCGACCCGGCGGACATCGCCGAGGTGGCGGCTGCCTGCCTGCTGGAGGACCGGCACAACGGCGCCGTCCACACGCTGACCGGCCCGGAGGTGATCACGCCCCGTGAGCAGACGGAGGCCCTCGCCGCCGCGCTCGGCACGCCGGTACGGTTCCACGAACTCACCCGCGAGGAGGCCAAGGCCGGGATGGCCCTGAGCATGCCCGCGGAACTGGCCGACGACACCCTGACCATCCTCGGCGCCCCGAACCCGGCCGAACTGGCCATCAGCCCCGACATCGAGAACGTCCTCGGCCGCGCCCCACGCCGGTTCGCGGAGTGGGCGTCCCGCAACGTCGCGGCGTTCCGTGACTGAGGGTGGGGTACGCGGGTTCCGTGACTGAACTGAGGTGTGGGGGAGGGGAGTTCGGTGACTGGTGGCTGGGCGCGGTGAGTTCGGGGGAGGGGTCGGACCTCATCCCGTGATGTCGAGGGGGCCCTCGTCCTTGAGGGCCTCCGCGATCCGCCGGGCGGCCTCGGCGGGCGTGAGATGGGTGGTGTCGACGACCTCGGCCTCGCGGTGCAACCACGTGCGGGCCGCCTCCGCGTAGGGATCGAGATACTCCAGGCGGAACGGGGAGTTCGGGCCGAGGGGGTCGCCCGCGATGCGTCCGCGCAGGGTGTCCTGATCGGCGTGGAGCACGAAGTGCCGTACGGGGATGGCGTGTTCGGCGAGTCCGGCGCTGATCTCACGCCAGTACTCCTCCACCAGAACCGTCATCGGGATCACCAGGGTCCCGCCGGTGTAGTCGAGCACCCGGCGAGCGGTCTCGACGACCAGGGGGCGCCAGGGCGGCCAGTGCTGGAAGTTGGTCGTCGCGGGCAGCCCCGGCGAGATGTCCATGAGCGTCTCGCCGACCTTCTCGGCGTCGAACACCCTTGAGTCCGGCAGCAGTTGCTGCACGAGGGGGCTGGTCGTCGTCTTGCCGGCGCCGTGGGTGCCGTTGAGCCATACGATCATGCGCCCCGATGCTAGGGCCTGTCCGGCCGGGGTGGGCGAGGGGCGTGAGCCGTGCGCGGCGGCTCGGCGGCTCGGGGGCCCGGGGCTGATCGGTGTCAGTGGGTCGGGGCTTCGGGGGTGGGCATCAGGGCGTTCCAGAGGGCGGTGGCCTGGCCGTGGTTGCGCCGGGTCAGTTCCTCCAAGTACCAGTCCTGGCCGAGGAGTTGCTTGACGCGCGGGATGGCCTCGCCGTCGGGGCCGATCACCGACCCCCCAGGGGGCCCGGGGTATGTGGCCGACCTCCCGGCAGCGCCGTTCTCATGTACCCCGGTGCGGCCGATCCGCCGTCGCGCTGTCCGCCGGCCCGCGCAGGAGTGTCGCCTCCGCGCCATGGAGGAAGATCTCGATGCTCAGGGCGAACTGGTCGCGGTCGTACGTGTCGACGCCGCGCTCCACGAGCCGCGTGAGGTTCGCGCACGTTCCCGGGTCGCGCCCCTCGACGAGGGCGCGGGTCAGTCGGGGCCGGAGCCCCTCGCCGTGGGGGGAGACGGAGAGGGCGTCGCGGGCATAGGCCCAGCAGAGGTTGGTCAGCAGCGCGAGGCACCGCACAGCGCCCTCGTCGTCGAAACCGGCCTCGGTCATCCGTTGCGCGACGGCGTCGGCCGGTTCGATGAACGGCGCGTAGAGCGAGTCGTCGGGCATCAGGTGCTCGGCGAGAGCGTCCGCGGCGATCAGCCTGTCGGTGAAGGCGTCGGCGTACCGTCGGCACGCCTCCTGCCACGACGCGGTCGCCGGGATCTCGACGCCGGGCGAGCCCTTCGCGAACGTGTCGATCGCCAGAAGCCTGAGCAGGGATTCCCGGTCGCTGACATGGTGGTTCACCGCCTTGCGGTCGACCCCGAGCCGGTCGGCGACGGCCTGCATGGTGAGCGTGCCGGTGTCCAGGGAACGGGCCGCCTCCATGATGCGCGCCAGGTCGAGCCCCGCCCGTCGCCCCCGGCCCCGTCGGCCGTCGACCCCGGACGTCTGTTCCACGGCGTTCCTCCGCATCGCACCCTCCCGCACCTCTCGCACCGCGCACCTGCCGTGTCTCTCGCGTCTCTCGTGCTTCACGGGGTTGACGTGGCGCACGCCCGAGCATAGCTTGCCGATCAGGTTAATTCCCGGGCGGGAATTAAGCCGGACGGGACGAAGGGATACGTCATGAGCACTGTCGCCGCAGGTCACGGCGGTAAGCCGGCCAAGGTCAAGATCACCAGGGAGGATCTCCTCGGCACGGAGAAGCGCTGGCGGCGCTTCGGGGAACCGACACCGGCCGGAGGGTCGTCGCACGAGGACGGCACCCCCGACCACGGTCTCTTCGGACCCGGCAGCGTCGTCTGGGAGGTTCTCCTGCACCCGGCCACCGTCGTGTTCCTCAACGCCGCCCAGGCCGCGGTGCAGACCAAGGGGTACAGCCCGATCAGCGCGGGCCTGCGCGACCGTGACCCGGTGGCCCGCAAGGCGCGCGCGGGCACGCTGAACATGCTGGACGTCTTCGACCGGCTGTCGCGCAACTCGGGCATGCACGCCCCCATGTGGCTCGGCGACTCCAAGACGGCCAAGCTCATGGCCAAGCACCTGCACAACATCCACCAACGCGTCGCCGGTGACGTCATCGACGTCGCCCGCCCCGAACTCGGCGGCTACGCGGCGAGCGGGCCGCGCGACGCGATGTGGGCCGCGCTGACGGAGATGCACCCCATGCTGCGGGTCTACGAGGCGTTCGCCTTCCGCGACGGCAGGATGCCGCACCGCCTTCCGCCGGAGCAGCGCGACCAGTTCATCGCGGAGTCGGCCGCCTATCTGCGGCTGGTCGGCGCCCCCGAGGAGGACATCCCCACCTCGATGGCCGAACTGGGCGCGCTCTACGAGAAATACGCCGACCTCTTCGCCCCCACCGGGACGGTCAACATCACCCCCGGCACCGGCGAGGACTGGGAGAAACTGGCGATGGAGACGGTGAAGCGGAACTTCCACCCCTCCCACCTGCGCGCCCTCATCCCGTACGTGCTCCAGACCGCCCTGGTCGAACTCCCCGTCATCGGCGCCCTGCCCGCCAAGACGCGCCGCTCGATGGGCATCGGCCCGCGCAAGGACAAGGCCGCCGTCCGCGCGGCCAAGCTGTTCCTCCCGATCGCCTGGCTGATGCAGCAGGGGCCCTACGAGCGCTACGTCCTGCGTCGCATGTGGGGGCCGGACAGCATCCGCCTGCTGGAATCCGCCCGCCGCCTCCACGAACAGACCCTCGCCCAGCGCGCCATGACCCAACTGGTCAGCGAGGCCACGCCTGCGGCAGCGACAGCGGCAACGGCAACGGCAACGAACCGGTGAGGTCCGGTCGCCGTTGAGCGACGTGCGGCGACGCCCCACCCCCGGCGTCCGTGACGTCATGTGCCGGGCGCCGGGGGCCTGTTGGTTCCGTAGGTGACGGTCGCCGCTCAATCCCCTTCGGGGCGAGGCCCGGTCGCCGTCGACCACCGCGCGACGACCTGACCCCGGCATCCGTGGCCTCATGTCCCTTGTGCCGGGGGCCTGTTGACCCTTGGCCCTGCGGACCCGCCCAAGTCCCCTTGGGAGTTGCGCCGGTCGCCGTTGGCCGACGTGCGACGACACCGCCCCGGCGTCCGTGACCTCATATCCCCGGTGTCCGTGGCGTCACGTACCCGGCGTCGGGGCGGGGTGGCTTCCGGGGGCGGGGGTGCCGATCAACTCCCCTGTTGTGCAAGGGTGTTCAGTCGTTCGGCCTACTCGTGGACGAAGGTGATGTCGAAGTCCGTGCCGTTCTCCTTCAGGGGCTCGGTGCGGGCCTGGCGGATGCCGTTGGCTCCCGCGTCCACCGCCAGCGGACCGTAGGTGGAGATCGCCTTGCCGTTGACGTACACGTCGGTGAAGCCGACCGAGTCGAACTGCGGGTAGCTGCCGGTGCCGGACTCGATGACCGCCTCGGCGCTGGCGTTCTTCGCGGCGAGGGTCTGCACGGTCACGAACTCCCAGCCCCTGCTGAGGTTGCCGACGAGCAGCCGGTACTGGTTGTCGCCCTCGTACGAGGTCCACGACAGCATGTGGTCACCGGCCTGGATCGGCCACTTCGCGGTGTCCTGGAACTGCACGTGGTCGGGGAACATCTCCCACCACAGCCGGTGCACCGGCGTGCCGGTCGCGCACTGCACGGCCACGCCCTGCTGCTCGACCGTCTCGCCGTCCCAGCCGTCGAGGCCGACCCAGCGGGCGAAGGCGTCGTCGGTGGAGTTGCACGTCACCTCGGGTTCGGTCCATTCGGCGGAGACGGAGTCGAAGTCGCCCTCCTTGCCGGAGACGACGTAACCGCCCCACAGGCTGATGGGGTTGTCGGCCAGGACGGACGCGGCGGGGACCGTGTTGGCGGTGGCCGGCGCGGCCGTCGCCACGCCGGGCGCGGCGGCCAGGGCGAAGGCCAGCGTCGTGACGGTGATGACGCGGGACGGGAGGGCCGCCCGAACCGTGCGGAGGAACGACAGTCGTGACGTGCTCATGACACTCCTAGGAGAGAAGGTCGCCCGTGGGCGGGCGGGGTGCTGCGGGCGGATTTTCGATCAACTCGGCTGCGCTGTCGGGTCGTTGTGACCCCTTGGTGATCAACAGCCCGTGGTCACCGTAACGAAGAGATCTGCGCGCATGATCCAGATCCGCCGGGAATCCGCCAGGGGGCGAATATGGGGGAAGCGGGATGTTTCTGCGGCCCGTGCGTGGCGCCGGAACCCGCGCCGGTCCGGTCGGCGCGCGGGGCGTGCGGGATCGCATTGTCGCCACGCTCCGTCGAGCGATTCACTACACCGCGTAGGCGACGACCGGACAAGTGAACAGGGCGCGTTCTGCGCTTAGTTGGGCAAGCCGGGCGGGGAGAGGGTGACGACCGGACAGGCGGGCCTGCTCCCCTGCCGACCCGCGCTCCCCGGCCGACCGGCGCCTTCCGGCATCTCGATCGGGCGGCCGGGGTGAAGCCGTCGGGGCTGAACGGGCCGTTGGACGGGGGCACCGGCCGCGCGCTGGTCCGGCGCGGCCCGGCGCCGCCGATCTGGCCGAAGAACCGGCCCTCGCCGCCCGTCGACGCCTCAGCCGGACGCGCGCCCGGCGCCGACCCCGTACCCGTACATCTCCCGGTCGAAGGTGACGATGTACAGGTCCGCGCCGTCCAGGACCAGATCCTCGGCATGGCCGCCGGGAACGTCCGCGAGCTTGGTCGGCTTCCCGGAGGACAGGTCCAGCTCCCACAGCGTCGTCTGGTCGAGCACGAACAGCGTTCCGGCGCCGGACGGTTGAACGGCGGCCAGGCGCGTGCTGCTCGCCTTCCAGGGAACGGCGGAGACGGTGTGCCCCGTCAGATCGACCCGCCAGATCTCCGCGAGGTCCTTGACCGCGTAGGCGGCGGAACCGTCGACCCTGAGCCCGTCGTACCAGTTCTTGGCGGCGCCGATCGCGGGGAACGTGTCGTCGAGCATCCCCTCACCGGTCAGCGTCAGTTTGTAGAGCCTGCCGGTGGTCCGCTCCATGGTGAACAGGGCGTCCCGCGTCGCACTCAGAGCCACCGAATACGGTTGCCTCACCGGGCAGTTGACCTTCGTCACCGATTTCGAGGCGAACGTCGCCCGCACCATGCCGTCCTCCGTGAGCAGCCCGGAGAAGGCGTTCCCGCGCCCGTCCAAAGCGAGTTGGTACGCCCCGTCGAGCTTGTCCCCGGCGTCGAGGACGATCGTCGGATCGGGCTCGCCCGTGAGGCTCACGGCGACGACATAGGTGTCCTCGGGCGAGGCACCGGCGAGCAACTGGGCCGACGAGTCCGCGAAGCCCTCGGGGCCCTCGACCGACAGCACGTACGCCGTCTTCGTCGCGGGATCGACGTCCACCTTCATGCACCGCTTGGGCATGCTGCACACATGCCTCAAAGCGCCCTGGAACGTGCTCACTTCAACCTCCTGCTGACCGGAACTGTGGGATGCGCCGCTTCGGCGCCGGATCACCCGGCAGTCAACCCGGGTGCGGCCGGGCGCGGCAGGACAGGCGCGGCGGGTTCACCCGGTTACGCGAGAAGTGATGTTTCTGCGCTCCCGCCCAGGGGTGGAACGGCGGTCCCGGGGCGTCCGGCGCCCCGGATCGCGCCGTCCGCCCGTCAACCCGGTCGCGGGCCGCCCGGGGGCGCGGCTAGCGTGCGGGGCATGACGAACGACACCGCCGCGCACCCCCGTTTCGCCGAGGCCCTCCGGGCGCAGGGCCTCGATGACCTGCTCACCCATGTCCGGCGGTTCCCGGAGGCGACCCGGACCGCGGCCGAGGCCGCCGCTGCCGTCGGGTGCGAGCTGAGCCAGATCTGCAAGTCGCTGATCTTCGCGGCCGACGGGGTGCCCGTGCTGGTACTGATGGACGGCGCCTCGCGGGTCGATGTCGACCTGGTGCGGGCCGAGTTGGGCGCCGCGAAGGTGACGCGGGCCAAGGCGGACGTCGTGCGGGAGGCGACCGGGTACGCCATCGGCGGAGTTCCGCCCTTCGGGCACGTCACGCGGACGCGGGTGCTTGCCGACCGTTCCCTGTTGGCGCACGACGTGGTGTGGGCGGCGGCCGGAACGCCGTTCAGCGTCTTCCCGATCGCCCCGGAGGACCTCGTCGTGCGGGCCGGCGCCATCCTCGTGGACGTGCGCGAGGGCACCTCGTGACGCCGTTGGTCGCCGCCGCCGTTCTGCTCGCCGCCGTCACCCACGCCAGCTGGAACGCCATCGCCCACCAAATCACCGACAAACTCGTCGGGTTCACGCTGATATCCGGTGGCGGGGTGCTGATCGGGCTCGCGCTGGTGCCGTTCACGGCGTTCCCGGCGGCCGGGGCGTGGCCGTACCTGGTGGTGTCCGGCGTCATCCATGTCGCCTACTACCTGCTGCTCATGCGGTCGTTCAAGCTCGGCGACTTCGGGCAGGCCTATCCGATCGCCCGGGGTACGGCACCTCTGATCGTGACGGTGCTGGCGGCGGCGTTCGCCCATGAGGTGCCCAACGGCTGGGCTGCGGCGGGGATTTGCCTCTCCTGCACCGGGCTTGCGGGGGTCGCGCTGTGGGGGATGCGGGGGCGGCGGCCCAACTGGGCGGCGATCATTGCCGCGTTGGCGACGGGGGTCACTATCGCCGCGTACACCGTTGTCGATGGGCTCGGGGTTCGGGCGTCCGGTACCGCGCTCGGGTACATCGGGTGGCTGATGGTTGTCGAGGGGCTTGCCGTTCCCGTCTATGCATACTCGCGTATGGGAGGTGAACTGCTGTCTGCGGTGCGGCCGTTCGCCGTGCTTGGGTTTGGTGGGGCGGCGTTGTCCGTGCTCGCTTATGGGCTGGTTCTTTGGGCGCAGACCAAGGCTGATCTGGCTCCTGTTTCGGCGTTGCGGGAGTCGTCCATCATCGTTGGTGCGGCTATCGGGGCGATTTTCTTCAAGGAGCGGTTCGGGGCGCCGAGGATTGCTGCGGCGGTGTTGTTGGTGGCGGGGATCGGGTTGATGTTGCGGGCGGGGTAGGCGTGCTGGCCCCTGCCGGGGTGGGGGGTTGGGGGGGCTTTCTGGCTGGCTGCCGTGCGGGTGGTTTTCCCTGAGCCTCGTCAGCCGGCCGAGGGCGTGAAGGGATGCGCAGTTCCCCGCGCCCCTGGGGGGGGATGGGGGTGCGGCTTGAGTTTTGGGTGACGGTCCGTCGTGGCTGGTCGCGCAGTTCCCCGCGCCCCTGGGGGGGGTGGGGGTGGGCTTGGGTTTTGGGTGACGGTCCGTTGTGGTTGGGCGCGCGGTTCCCCGCGCCCCTGGGGGGTGGGGGTGGGCTTGGGTTTTGGGTGCGGGGCCGTTGTGGCTGGTCGCGCAGTTCCCCGCGCCCCTGGGTGGCCTTGGGTTTTGGGTGGCCGTGGACAGTGGCTCCTGCGGCACCCGGCCGTCTGCTCGCTCAGCCACGAGGAGTTGACCGGTCCGGCGTCCGCTCGCGACCAGGCCCTCGCTCGCCTCCTCGGCGCTCTCGGCCACCCCGGCCCGGCGCCCCTCCCGGCCCCGCGTCCGGCCGACGACGACCCGACCGGCGTCGCCCCGGGCAGGGGGCGGGACCTCTTCAGCGACGCCCACGAACAGCTCCTCCACCGGCATCACAGCGACCTGACGTCCTTTCAGTACCGGTAACGGGGCATTTCCCGATCCACCCTTTAGGGGGATGGCTCGACCAGCCGTGGGGCTGCCACGCTGAAGTCGTGCGGCAGTTTCGGAAGCCGAGCATTCAGGTCCCGGAATTCGTGTCCCGGTCATTCCGGTCATTCCGGCCCGCCTGGTCTCCTGGTCCGACCCGAACTGAATTGAGCGGCGTGGTCCCCGGGGAGTCGTCCCCCGCATTCCCGGGGGCCGCGCGCATGTCGGCCTGCGGTGGTCAGCCGCCGGTGCCCGCATATTCCCCCGCATTCCCCCGCGTTCTGCTGAACGGAGCTTTCCGTGAGTCCTCGCCTTGTCCGCCTCGCCCTCGCCGCCACCGCCGCCCTCGGCATGGCCGCGACCGCCGCTCCGGCCACCCATGCCGACACCGGGGACCGTGCGCTTCGGTGCGAGCGGGGGTACTTCTGCCTCTGGGAGGGGCCGCACCAGACCGGGCGGCTGCTCTTCGCCGAGGACGCGCACGTGACGAGCGAAGGGTTCCGCTTCCCCGACCGGGACGACATCGAACCGCCCATCCACCCGCGCTCCGCCCGCAGCCCCCTCCCCGACGACTTCGGCTGCATCGTCCGCCTCAACGACCGCCCCGACTTCGCCGGTGACGAACAGGAGATCGACCACGTCGGCAACGCGGAACTGGACGGTCGCCGGGTTGCCTCGATCACCTCGGACTGCGGCTGAGGCGGGGCGGGCCGATTCGGCACAGGCCGACCGGGGCTGTCAGGCGGGGGTGTCCTCACCGGAGCGGGTGGCCCAGGGCGAGGGCCGGGTCAGCTGCCGGGGGATCTCCAATTCCAGCCGGAGTGCGGGGAGTTCGGCGAGGGACTCGTTCATGCGGGCCACCTCCGGGTCGGTGTCCTGGCCCGCCTGCGCGTAGAAGGCGACGCCCGCATCGAGGTGCCTCTCGTACGCATCGAGGTAGCGCCCGACCGTGTTTCGCCAGGCCGGGAGGCGGAACTCGTCCTGCTCTGGCGACGGAAGCCGCTCGACGAGGTAGGCGGTGTCCCGCAGCAGACGTTCGCGGACCACCGCGACCCGCTCCCACTCCGGGCGGCGGAACAGCGGTGAGGACACCTCCCGGCCGAACTTCGCCGAGCGCACCGCGTTGTAGGAGATTTCCGCGCGCAGCCGCAGGAACCCCAGCGGGCCGTAGGGCTCGTCGTCCTGATGGATCGCGACGCAGAAGCGGTCCACCGCACCGGGGCCCAACACCTGCGACAGGCGTTTCACGCCGTTCGTGCCCGGTCGCCCCGCGTCGACGCGCAGTATCTCCCCCGAGGTCATCCGGTACACGGTCGAGGGCGGGAAGGGCCCACCCGGTGTGAACGTCGTTCCCGCGACCACAGCGGCACCCGCATAGGTCGGCCGGTCATCGGCGGACCTGGGGACGAACCCCTCAACTGCCGGATGGGGAAGGGGAGTCGGCACCCCGGACAACCGCCGCGTGACATCCAGCGTCAACCCGTGCACGTAGGCAACCTGGCCGCCGCTGTTGCGCAGTTTGATGTCCAGTACCGCCGGGATGTGGTCCGCGTCCTCGCGCCAGCCCCACGCCTCGCGCTCCTCGGCGGAGAACTCGGCGAAGTCCTCCCGGGTGAGGAACGCGACGTCGACCACCTCGACCCGAGCCTCCGGCGCGGCCCGCGCCCGCAACAACCCCCAGGCGCCGATCCCGGCGACCAGAATCCCCGAGACCGCCCCGACCACCGCATCCACCATGCCCACACCCTAGGAGCAGCCCCTAGCGGCCCACCGGGTTTCCCGGCGATGCGCACCAGGTCTCGACGCCGACTGCGGCTGAACGTCATTTGTCCGGGCGGGTGTTGAGGGACCAGGTGTGGGTGCAGGTCGGGCACTGGAGGTGGAGGACCGGGCCGTCGTTGGCGAGGAGGTAGCGCCAGTGGACGGCGCAGTTGCGGCGGGCCGCGCAGGTCGGGCAGTGGCGGGCGTCGTCGCAGGCGGGGCAGGGCAGCCAGGCGCGCCGGGAACGGTCCGCGTGCGGGTCAATGGGCAGCCGCACGGCCCGGCTCCTCCCCGGGCAGGACACCCGCCGCCACCAGCATGTCGTAGGTGCGCCGCTGCTCGGCGTCGAGGTTGGAGTAGAGGAGCGCGTACGCCTCGTCCTCGCCGCGCAGGGCGGCCACCGGGTCCCAGTGGGGCCCGAGCGCGGCCACGACCTCGGTCCGGCGCCGGGCCTCGTCGAAGGTCAGGTCGATGCTGAAGGGGGTGAGGGCGTTGTCGTTGTCGTTGTCCTGGTCAGGCATGGTGGCTTCCGATGTGTGGGAATTCAGCCATCTTTACCAGGGGGCCCGGAGCGGGGGAAGGGTGAGCTTGGTCGCCCTGCGGGAGGGGAGAGCGCCTGTTCTGGACGGTGGCCGGTGCGGATCTGCCGTTCGCCTGTGGGGTGTTGTCCCGTCCGTTCGTGCGACCGCTGCGCCCCTCCGGCGCGCCCTGCCGTGACGTACCTCATGGTGCCGTCAGGGTCTCCCGCACCGCCGCCACCAGCGCCTGCGCCCTCGGGTCCGCCGTCACCGTCTTGCGGAAGCCGTTGGTCACATAGGCGAAGGCGATGCCCGTCGACGGGTCGGCGAAGGCCAGCGCGCCCCCTCGGCCGGGGTGGCCGAAAGACGCCGGGGTGAGGAGCGGGGACGCGGGGGAGTGCAGCATGTAGCCGAGGCCGAAACGGGTCCCGGCGATCAGGACGCGGTCGGCGCCCGCACTGCGCTCCGTGCGGGCCGCTTCCATCGTCTCCGGCGTGAACAGCCGTGTCCCGCCGTCCACTTCACCGATCAGGGACGCGTAGAACCGGGCAAGCCCGTCCGCCGTGGCGATGCCGTTGGACGCGGGCAGGGCGGCGGCGCGGTAGCCGGGGTCGTTCTCGTCGGGCGCCGGCGTGATCGCGGCGAAGGCGCGCCGGGTCAACGACTCCGGGTCGGCATACGCCTCGGCGACCGCACGCTTGGGCCGCGTCTTCAGGGCGCCGGGCGCCACCGGGGGCTCCACCGGGCCCACCCGGCCCGCCCGGGCCGACGCGGCGGCGGGCAGCCCCAGCCACACGTCCGCCGCGAGAGGCCCCGCGATGTCCGTCGCGATCAGCTCACCGACCGTGCGGCCACCGGTGACCCGCCGGACCAGTTCGCCGGTCAGCCAGCTGTACGTCTGGGCGTGGTAGCCGTGCGCGGTGCCGGGCTCCCAGGCCGGGGACTGGGCCGCCACCGCCTCGGCACCCAGCGCCGGGTCGGCCGCCTGCGCCGGGGTCAGCGGGGTGTCGAGGGCGGGCACGCCGGCCCGGTGGGCGAGCAGCTGCCAGACCCGCGTCCGCTCCTTGCCCGCCGCCTTGAACTCCGGCCAGTACGCCCCCACCGGCGCGTCCAGGTCCAGTTCGCCGCGCTGGTGCAGCAGCAGGAGAACGGCGGCGGCGACGCCCTTGGTCGCCGAGCGCACGATCTGCGCGGTCCCCCGCTCCCACGGCTCGGCGCCGTCGACGTCCTTGGTGCCCGCCCACAGATCGACCACCCGGTGGCCGTCCCGGTAGACGGCGACGGCCGCGCCCCGGTCCCCGAGCGCCGTGAAGTTCCGCGCGAACGCGTCCCTGACCGGTTCAAAACCTCCGGCCACCACGCCGTTCACGTCCACGCCGCCACGTCCTTCCACCTGCCACCGCACTTACGACTTCGAGGTCAACACTCACCCCCATCCTGCGATTCCCAGGTGTCCCTAGCCCAACAGGATCGTTACGTCGATGTTGCCGCGGGTGGCGTTCGAGTACGGGCACACCGCGTGCGCGGCGTCGACCAGCTGCCCCGCGACGGTCGCGTCCAGCACCGGCAGCGCGACGCTGAGGGCGACGGCGAGGCCGTACCCTTGCTGCCCGTTCGGTCCGATCCCGACCTTCGCGGCCACCGTGGACCCGGTCAGGTCGTACCCCGCCCGGCGCCCGACCAGCACCAGCGCGTTGTGGAAGCAGGAGCTGTACCCGGCGGCGAACAGCTGCTCCGGGTTGGTGCCGTTGCCGTCGCCGCCCAGCTGCGGGGGCATCGCCACTCTCAGCGCGAGTTGCCCGTCCTGGCTGGTGACAAAGCCGTTCCGGCCGCCGTGCGCGGTCGCCTCGGCGACATACGTGATCTTCGTGGGACGGGTGTCGACGGTTGTCTCGTCGGTCATGTCCGGCCTCCCCCGGGAAAGGTGTGCACTAGTTCATCGCGCACAAGGTACTGGCCAGTAGGTAGGGGTGGAGCGGGCAGGGGGGCGGAAGCGGAAGCAGCCGGCGGCAGGTCTCAGCACACCAGGGGGCGGACCGGGCACACCAGTGCTCACGCTGCGCACGTCAGGGGCGTGCCCGAGCACATCAGGGGCGCGCGGCGGCGAACGGGGCGCGCACCCCGACGCCGGGGGCTCACCGTCAGGGAACACCCGCGCCGCTCGCCGCACCCTCGCCGGTGCGCTCCGGCTCGTCCGGCTCGATCGGCTCGATCGGCTCGATCAACGGCTTTCCGTACACCGTCGAGCTGTGGCGTACCCGCATGCCGAGCCGTTCGTACAGCGGCAGCGCCCCCGTGTCCGAGTGCGTCACCAGTGTGCAACTCCCCTTGCCCTGACGGTAGAAGGCCTGGAACGCCGACCGGAGCAGGACCCGGGCGATCCCCCGGTCGCGCTGGTCCCGGCGTACCGCGACCCGCTCCACGTACCCCTCGTCGCCGCCCGGCACGTCCAACGACAGCACCACGCCCACCAGTTGGTCCCCGACGAACGCGCACGGCGACGCCCCCGGCGCGAACGACGCCCGCTCCACGTTGTGTTCGGCCCACTCGGCATAGGGCTTCCGGCGGTGCTGCCACTCGTCGAACGCGTCCTCGGTGAGCAGGTGCGCCGCGTGCGCGTCGCCCGCCCGGAACGGCCGTACCGTCACGCCGGTCGGTGGCTCGGGGACCTCGGGGGCGGCGTCGAGGGCGATCTCCAACAGCCACTCCGTGACCAGCGGGGCGTATCCGGTCGCCCGCAGCAGGGCGCCCGCCGCCGGGTCGGCGTCGGAGACGGTCTGGGCGAGCCGGTCCGCGCCCCCCTGCCGGGCCCGCCCCTCGGCCCACGCCAGCAGGGACGCGCCAAGACCCCGGCCCCGGTGACCGGGGTGCACATCGACCGCCGCACGGTGACCGTGCGCCCATGCCCAGGCCGCCAGCTCCCCGTCAGCGGCGTGCACCAGCACCGCCGTTGCCCCGGATTCCCTTGCCAGGCGGTCCAGTTGGGCCGCGATGCCGTCGAGGGTGGTCGGGCCGCCGCCCGGGGACTGCTGCTCGCAGGTCGCCAGCAGGGCGTGCAGGGCAGCGGCGTCGGCCGCCGTCGGGGGGCGGCCGCGGTAGCCCGGGGGCACGTGGGGCGCGGGTGGCGTACGCATGGGGGAAGACTGCCCCGGCGTTCCCCTCTTCAGTGCGCGAACCGCCGGGCGGGCTTTCGGGCGGGCTCCGGCGTGGCGTCGGCGACCCTGGGCGTGGGCTATGATTGATCTTGAGCCGGTCACCGCAACTGCCGCTGACTGGTTGTGCGTTGGTGGTCCAAGGAAAGACGCCCCGCTTCCTGCGGGGAGATGCAGGTGCAAGGCCTGCCCGGCGCTCCACAGTGAAGCCCGTCCCGCGAGAAGCGGGGCGGGCTTCACGCGTGTGTGCCGCGTTCCGCGTGGCTCGCGCGGGCCCGGGCCGCCCGGTCCGCCAGATCCCGCAGCTCTCCGCGCAGCCGCGCCACCCGGGCCCCGTCCAGACCCGTCGCCTCCTGGAGCGCGCCCGGCACGGCCGCCGCCCGGCCCCGCAGCTCGTCGGCGCGACGCGTGCACGTGACCGTGACCGAGCGCTCGTCGTGGCCGGACCGCTCCCGGCGGACCAGACCCGCGCTCTCCAGCCGTTTCAGCAGCGGCGACACCGTGCCGTAGTCCAGGCGCAGCGCCTCGGCCAGCTCCTTCACCGTGGTCTCGCCGCGCTCCCACAGGACGAGCAGGACGAGGTACTGCGGGTAGGTGAGGCCGAGGTCGTCGAGGAGGGGACGGTAGGCGGCGGTCACGGCACGCTGCGCCGCGTACAGCGCGAAGCACAACTGGTCGTCCAGGAGCGGCGGTTCGATGTCCTCGGGGTGGTGCGTCACCCGCCCATTGTCGGGGAAGGAGTGAGAGTCACCGACGTCGCGTCCCCGGAAGGCGGATTTTTCGTGAAACCCGGGGCGGAAGGGAGAACGTCCGGGGTCAGAGGGCGTGATCCGGGAAATGTGGGACATTGGAGAGAAGCCGGATGCACAGATTCCACACAGGTCACTGAGCGTATAGGGGCTGTCAGATGTCCGTAGTCGAGCAGTACGCACGTGCCCACATCGTCACGGAGGCGGACGAGCCGACCGACGGCGACGCGGTGCCGGTCGTGCTGCGCTACGACCCCGACGCCGACCCCCGCGCGGTGCGGATCGGACTCCCGGGCCCGCACGAGTGGACGTTCTCCCGCTCCCTGCTCGAACAGGGGCTGCGGGCACCGGCCGGCGACGGCGAGGTGCGGGTGTGGCCGTGCGGGCGGGTGCAGGCGGTGGTGGAGTTCCACTCCGCGCACGGGGTCGCCGTCGTCCAGTTCGAGACGAAGACCCTGCTGCGGTTCCTGCGGCGCACGTACACGGCCGCGCCGGTGGCCGGCTGACCGCCCCGCTCTCCCGGGCGGCGGGCCTCAGCCGCCCATCTTGAGGAGCGCGGCCACGATCGGGCCCGCCGTGTCACCGCCGTGGCCGCCCGCCTGCACGACACCGGCCGCCGCGAGATCACCCCGGTAGGCGGTGAACCAGCCGTTCGGCTTCTTCTGGTTGTCGACCTCGGCCGAGCCCGTCTTCGCCCCGTAGTCCGGGCCGAGCCCCGCCATCGCCTCGGCGGCCGTGCCGTATCCGGCCGTGTAGCTCATCAGCTCCCGCACCTGCGACAACGCCGACGAGGACAGCGTCCGCTGCGCCTTCGCCAGCGTGCGGTGGTCGAGGTCGGGGGAGACCAGGTAGGGCTGGTGGAAGGTGCCGTTCTTGATGGTCGCCGACACGGACGCCATGTTCAGGGGGTTCATCCGGACCCCGCCCTGCCCGATCAGCGAGGCCGCCTTCTGGGCCGCCGACTGCACCGGCACCGAGCCGTCGAAGGACGGGACGCCGATCGCCCAGTCGTTCCTGGACAGCCCGAAGACCTGCTGGGCCTGCTGGGTGAGGTCGTCGTCGGAGAGCTTCTTGGCCTGGCTGATGAAGGCGGTGTTGCAGGAGCGGGCGAAGCTGGCCTTGAAGGTGCCGCCCTTGATCTCGAAGTCGTCGTCGTTGTGGAACTTCCACCCGCCGTACGTGAACGTCTTCGGGCACGGGTGCGCCTTGTCCGCGCTGGCGAGACCCTTCTCGATCAGCAGCGACGACGTGATGACCTTCATCGTCGAACCGGGGGCCAGGGAGCCCTGGAAGGCGACGTTGAAGCCCTTCGAGGAGTTCGCGGCGGCGAGGATCTCGCCGGTCGAGGGCCGCACCACCGCCACGGACGCAGAGGAACGGTCGGCGACCTTCTGCTCGGCGGCGGCCTGGAGCGTCGGGCTGAGCGTCGTCTTCACCGAGCCGGGCGTGCCCTTGCTCAGTTCGAGCAGCGTCTTGTCCGACAGCTTCGACTTCGCCGACGCCTTGCCGCGCACCACCCGCAGCTCCACACCGGCCGCGCCGCCCGCCGTCTTGCCGTACTTCTCCCGCAGCCCGTCCAACACCGGCCCCAGGGAAGGGTACTTGGCGGTCGTCAGCTCGCCGCCCTCCCGGTCGAACGCCTTCACCGGCGGGGTCCCGGACGCGCCGGTGACCAGGGTGTCGCCGTCCTTGAGATCGGGGTGGACGACCGAGGAGTGCCAGGAGACGACCGGTTCACCGTCGTCGGCCCGGCGTACGACGGTCAGTGAACTGTCGTACGCCAGCGGCTTCTTGACGCCCTTGTAGTCGACCGTGCCCTTGACCGAGAACGGCACCTTGCCGCCGCTGCGGGTGCCCGCGGTGAGGGTGACGGCGGTGATGTGGGCGTCCTTGGTGAAGCCGGTGAGCAGGGTCCTGGCCGCCTCGGTGTCGTCGGTGGCGTCGGCGGCCGCGGTCACCTTGCCGGACTGCCAGGCGGTGAGGAACTCACCTGCGGTGGAGGTGACTTCGGTCGCCGACAGCGGCCCGGTCTTCACCGGCTTCTGGTCGGACAGCGTCGTCGCCGAACCGCCGTCGTCGGTCTCCGAGCCGCCCAGCAGCGCGTAGGCGCCGAAGCCGCCGCCGACGACGACCGCCGCGATCGCTCCGCCGACCACAGCGGGTCCGGCCTTGCGCCGCTCGGCGACGCGTCCTCTCTTGCCCACAGCTTCCGAATCCTCCGCGCAATCCCCAAGGGCCCCGTCACATCGCGTTGCCCTTCGCGGACACAACGACGTCCCCCAGCCTAGAGTCCCTTCGCGCGCAAGGGACTTCAGCCACCCGCTCGTAGCACAGCTGCGACAATCGGACCGGCCGCGTCGACGCCATGGCCGCCGTCCTGGGTCATCGCGGCGGCCGAGACGTCGTCGCGGTACCCGGTGAACCAGCTGTTGGACTTGGTCTGGCCGTCGACCTCGGCGGAGCCGGTCTTCGCGCCGATGCTGCCGCCGAGCCCGGACATCACCTGGGCGGCGGTGCCGCTGGTCGCCGTGCGGTTCATCATCGAGCGCAGCTGCTGGACGGTGCCTGCCGACAGGCCCTTGGCGGTGGCGAGTTCACGGTCGTCGAGCTTCGCGGAGACCAGCACCGGCTGCCGGAAGGTGCCGGTCATCGCGGTCGCCGTCACCGACGCCATGTTCAGCGGGTTCATCTGGACCTGGCCCTGGCCGATCAGGTTGGCCGCGGTGTCCGGGCCGCCGGACGCGGGGACCGAGCCGTCGAAGGACGGGATGCCGGTCTTCCAGTTGTCCCGGCCGAGCCCGAAGCGGTCCTCGGCCTCCTTGGTGAGCGAGTCCACCTGCACATCGTCGGCGAACTTCACGAACGCCGTGTTGCAGGAGCGCGCGAAGCTCTCCGCGAGGGTCGCGTCCTGGTCCGGCTCCATGCCCTCCAGATTGTGGAACGTCTGGCTCTGCCACACCGCTTCCGCCGGGCAGGTCGCCGGTCCGTTCATCGTGGTCAGACCGTTGTCGATGAACGTCGCCGCGCTGATGATCTTCATCGTGGAGCCCGGCGCGAGCTGGCCGAGGAAGGCCGCGTTGAAGCCGTCCTCGCGATGGTTGGCGACCGCGAGGATCTCGCCGCTGCTGGGCTGGACGGCGACCACGGACGACTCCGTGTACTTCTTCACCGACGCCTCGGCCGCCGCCTGCACCGGCGCGCTCAGCGTCGTGCGCAGCTTGCCCGCCTTGCCCTTGGTCAGCGTGACGAGTGTGGTGTCCGCCGAACTCGCCTCCGCGTGATGCACGGACAGCTCGATGCCGGGTGAACCGCCCGCCGTGTCACCGTACTTGGCGCGCAGCTCGTCCAGGATCGGGCCCAGCGAGGGGTACTTGTCCTTCGTCAGGACGGTGCCGTCGCGGTCGACGGCGTCGATCGGCGGGTTCGCGGCCTTGCCGGTGAACAGGGTGTCGCCCTTGGCCAGCTTCGGATGGATGACCGACGGCTGCCACTCGACCAGCGCCCGCCCGGTGGTCTCCCCGCGCACGATCGTCAACTCGCTCTTGTAGGCGAGCGGTTGGGACGCGCCCTCGTAGGACACCGTCGCCTTCACTGAGAACGGCACGGTCGCCCCGGTCGCGGTGCCCGGCGTGATCTTCACGTCCTTGATGTGGGCGACGGTGGCGTAGGAGGTGAGCAGCGGCTCGGCGCCGGCCTGGTCGGTGGTGAGCGTGGCCGCCTCGGCGCCGTCGCCCTTCTCCCACGCCGCGAAGAACCTGGCCGACGCCTCCTTGACCTCGGTGCCGCTCGGCGGCCCGGTCCTGACCGTCTCGGTGCCGTCCGAGCCGTTGCTCAGCGCGGAGACGACGTTGTAGGCGCCGTATCCGGCGCCGCCCACCATCACCGCGCACACGCTGCTGATCGCCGCGATCTTTATCCCCCGGCCCATCAGGCCTCCCCTTTCGCCCCCGTCGGCTGTCCTGCGGGCCAGCAGTTCTGAACGTGTTCAGAAAGTGTCCGCAGGTGCACAGTACGCGCTGTGCGGTGCCTGTGGGGACGGTGTTTCCCGATCGTTAAAGCGACCGGCGGAGGCGGACGGTGCGGAGTTGGGCGATTTCCAAGAGCGTCAAGAGAGTCAAGAGCGTCGGGAGCACGAAGAACGTTCAGCGGGCCCGGCCGTCCCCACGGGTCCGGCTACACCCATGTGTCCAGCCACATGCGGGAGCGCCAGTCGTCGATCGGGATCGCCGTACCTGTGTAGAGGGGCCAGAAGTAGATGAAGTTCCACGCGATCAGCAGAACGAGCACACCCGCGCCGGTCGCACCGGCCACCCGGCGGGTGTCGCTCGCGCCGGGCGGGCCGATGAGCGCGCCCAGCAGCATCGCCACCGCCAGACAGAGGAACGGCAGGAAGACCACGGCGTAGAAGAAGAAGATCGTCCGCTCCTGGTAGAGGAACCAGGGCAGATACCCGGCCGCGACCCCGCACGCGATGGCGCCCGCCCGCCAGTCCCGGCGCAGCAGCCAGCGCCACAGCACGTACAGCACCGCGAAGCCGGCGACCCACCACAGCAGCGGCGTGCCGATGGCGAGGACCTCGCGGGCGCACTTCTCACCGGCGTCGGCCGGGCAGCCGTCGGCGCCGGGGGCGGGGGACTCGTAGAAGTAGGAGACGGGGCGGCCGTCGACGATCCAGCTCCACGGGTTGGACATGTAGGTGTGCGGCTGGGAGAGCCCGACGTGGAACTTGTACACCTCGTGCTCGTAGTGCCACAGGCTGCGCAGCCAGTCGGGCAGCAGCCAGGTCCAGCTGCCGCCCTTGCCGTCGGTCGCGGCCCAGTTGCGGAAGTAGCCGCCGGTGCCGTCGGCCGGGGAGAGAATCCAGCCCGTCCAGGAGACCAGGTAGGTGACGACCGCGACCGGCACGGTGGCCAGGAAGCCGAGGCCCAGGTCGTGCCTGAGCACCGCCAGATACGGGCGCCCGGCCCCGGCGACCCGGCGTGCGGAGACGTCCCACAGGACGGCCAGCAGGCAGAACGCCGCCAGGAAGTACAGGGCGTTCCACTTCGTGCCGAGCGCGAGCCCGAGCAGCAGCCCCGCCGACCAGCGCCACGGCCGCCAGCCGAACCGGGTGTCCTGCGCGACCCGCACATCGGCGTGGGCCCGCCCGTCGGCGTCGACCGGCAGCGCGGCGGCGAGGCGTTCGCGGGCCCGGTCGCGGTCGACGACCAGACAGCCGAACGCGGCCAGCACGAAGAACATCAGCACCCCGTCGAGCAGCGCGGTGCGGCTCATCACGAAGTGCAGCCCGTCGACGGTCATCAGCGCACCGGCCAGACAGCCCAGGAACGTGGACCGGAACAGCCGGCGCCCGATCCGGCACAGCAGCAGCACCGACAACGTGCCGAGCACCGCCGTCATGAACCGCCAGCCGAACGGATCGAACCCGAACAGCAGCTCCCCGAGCCCGATCACGTACTTGCCGACCGGCGGATGCACCACGTACGCGGCGTCCGTGGGGATCGTCACATGGGCGCCGGAGAGGATCAGATCGTTGGCGTTCTTGTCCCAGTTGACCTCGAAACCGCGGTGGACGAGGGCCCACGCGTCCTTCGCGTAGTACGTCTCGTCGAATATCACCGCCTTCGGGCTGCCCAGGTTCCAGAACCGCATCAGGCCCGCGACCAACGTCACCAGGAGGGGCCCGATCCAGCCGGACCAGCGCGTGATCCGCTCCGCCAGCAGGGGCGGCACCCCGATCGCCTGCCAGAGCCGCGGGTTCGGCGCCACATACGGCGGCACCAGACGTTCCCGCACGTCAGCCTCGGTTTTCCGGGCCGGATAGCCGAAACGGCGCAGCCGCTGCTGCCAGGAGGACGGCGGCTGTTCGTGCGAGGTCTGGCCCTGCCGGGTGTCCGTGGAGGACGCGGTACTGGTCACCGCGCCATCGTAGGGAACGGCGCTGTGTGAGTCCCGTGCATGGGCGGATGCGTCCGGCGCGGAGTGCGGCTGGGAGGATGGACGGCGTGACTGGAACCCTCGTCCTCGCAGGCACCCCCATCGGCGACACCGCCGACGCCCCGCCCCGGCTCGCCCAGGAACTCGCGGGCGCCGACGTCGTCGCCGCCGAGGACACCCGGCGGCTGCGCCGCCTCACCCAGGCCCTCGGCGTCACGCCCCGGGGCCGGATCGTCTCCTACT
This sequence comes from Streptomyces sp. NPDC091279, assembly GCF_044757465.1. Classification (NCBI taxonomy): domain Bacteria; kingdom Bacillati; phylum Actinomycetota; class Actinomycetes; order Kitasatosporales; family Streptomycetaceae; genus Streptomyces; species Streptomyces sp. NPDC091279. The sequence goes on from NZ_JBIVVA010000006.1 coordinate 360,866, forward strand.
TCGAGGGCAACGAGGCCGCCCGCACCCCCGAGCTGGTCGAGGAACTCGTCGGCGGCGCCCGGGTGTTGCTCGTCACCGACGCCGGGATGCCCTCCGTCTCCGACCCCGGGTACCGGCTGGTCGCGGCCGCCGTCGAGCAGGACATCAAGGTCACCGCCGTGCCCGGCCCGTCCGCCGTGCTCACCGCGCTCGCGCTGTCCGGGCTGCCCGTCGACCGGTTCTGCTTCGAGGGCTTCCTGCCCCGCAAGGGCGGCGAACGCCTCACCCGGCTGCGCGAGGTCGCCGGGGAGCGCCGCACCCTCGTCTACTTCGAGGCCCCGCACCGGCTCGACGACACCCTCGCCGCGATGGCCGAGGTCTTCGGCGCCGACCGGCGGGCCGCCGTCTGCCGCGAGCTGACCAAGACCTACGAGGAGGTCAAGCGGGGCGGGCTCGGCGCGCTGGCCGCGTGGGCCGCCGACGGGGTGCGCGGCGAGATCACCGTCGTCGTCGAGGGCGCCCCCGACAAGGGGGCCGAGGAACTCGACGCGGCCGAGCTGGTGCGCCGGGTGCGGGTGCGGGAGGAAGCGGGGGAGCGGCGCAAAGAGGCCATCGCCGCGGTCGCCGCGGACGCGGGACTGCCCAAGCGGGAGGTGTTCGACGCCGTTGTGGCTGCGAAGAACGCGGGTCCTGACGCGGGGGCGCGCGGCGCGGTGTGAGGGGGGTCATAACCCCTCTGAGCAGGGCGCATCTCCTCTGAGCGCGCGCCCCACCGGCGGGCAAAACGGTGTGCCCGAAGGCAAAGTCAAGACCGGGCCGTGAGCTTATTTGGTAAGGAAACGCCAAATCGCCCTCAACACTCGACAGGGTCTGATGCTTTCCGCTCACCAGAGGCGTCCACTGGGGTGTGGGAGACGTACCCGTCCCCCAGATCAACCAGCGGACCTGAAGGAGCTGGTATGAGCGAGATCGCAGGGCGCATGGGCCTCCGTGACGGGGCGAGCGCGGTCGTGAACGAGTCGTACTCCTTCGCCTGCATGCGGTGCGGGCATGGCTGGGAGCAGTCGTACGAGATAGAGCACCACCGGGATGGTGAGGGGCACGAGTTCGTGCTGTACGTCGCCGACGGGGTGGTCGTTCCCTCGCCGCTGAGCCGGCCCACTTGTCACAACTGTGAGGGGCACGTCGTTCGGATTATGCGGCCTGGGCAGGTGTCTTCCGCGCGGGATGCTGTGCCGCATGGTGAGCGGCGGGTTGATGCGGGGGCGGCTGCGGTTGTCGACGTGCCTGTGCAGGCGGCTGCTGGTGAGCAGCGGCACTGGCATCTGTCGGATCTGCTGCACCCGTTCCATCACCGGAAGGCGAGTTAGCTCTGCGGCGGTGGGGGCGGGTGGGGTTGTGCCGGGGCAGGTAGTCGCTCGGCTGCGGCGCCGTCGTGGCTGGTCGCGCCCGCGCGGCGGAGCCGCATATTGATACAGCCCCGCGCCCCTTAAAAACGGGCCCGCCGTTGTTGGGTGCGGGCCCGGTGGGGGCTTGTCGCGCAGTTCCCCGCGCCCCTTAAGAGCGGCGTCTCGCCGTTGTTGGGTGCGGGGCCGGTGAGGGCTTGTTGCGTAGTTCCCCGCGCCCCTTCCCTGCGCTGCCGGGTCCTGGGTTCGTAGGATCTGGGGATGGGTTCCTCCTCTGACAAGAATTCTCCTCCGCCTCTTCCTGAGCCCCTGCGGGTTGGGGTCGCTGATTCGCATACGCATCTTGATATGCAGGGCGGGAGTGTGGAGGAGGCGATTGCTGTTGCCGCCTCTGTGGGGGTGGACACCCTGGTGCAGGTGGGGTGTGATCTGGCCGGGTCTCGGTGGGCGGCTGACACTGCGGCGTTGCATCGCAGTGTCCATGCGGCTGTCGCCCTGCATCCCAATGAGGCTCCTCGGATCGTGCACAGCGATGCTGACGGGTGGTCTCGGCAAGGGGCTCGGGAGGCGGGGGGCCTGGCGGCGCTGGACTCCGCGCTTGTCGAGATCGACCGGCTCGCTCAGTTGCCGCAGGTCAAGGGGGTCGGGGAGACCGGGCTCGACTACTTTCGGACCGGGGTGGAGGGGAAAGGGGCCCAGGAGTATTCGTTCCGGGCCCATATCGAGATCGCCAAGCGGCACGGGAAGGCGCTCGTCATCCATGACCGGGATGCCCACGAGGACGTGTTGCGGGTGCTGAAGGAGGAGGGCGCTCCCGAGCGGACCGTCTTCCACTGCTACTCCGGCGACGCCGAGATGGCCCAAGTCTGCGCGCGCGCCGGGTACTTCATGTCGTTCGCCGGTACCGTCACCTTCAAGAACGCCCAGAACCTGCGGGACGCGGTCGCCGTCGCCCCGTCAAAACTGCTCCTGGTCGAGACCGACGCGCCCTTCCTGACCCCGGCACCCCATCGCGGGCGGCCCAACGCGCCCTACCTCATCCCGCTCACCGTGCGGGCCATGGCCGCCGTCCGGGGCGTCGACGAGGACACCCTCGCGACGGCGCTCGCGGCGAACACGGCACGCGCCTTCGACTACTGACGCACGCCCCCCTCACCACTCTGTGTGCTCGTGCCGCTTTGGAGAGTTACCGTCGCTCCGCTAGGTTCTGTGGGCCCGATCGGACCCCTCTGGCCCACTGGAGCGTGTCGGCGTGAGCAACCCCCCGTACCCGTCCTATCCGGGATACCAGCAGTCCTACCCGGCGTACGTGCCGCCGCCCTACGACCCTTACGGGTCCTACGGGTCCTCCCCGGGGCCCTACGGGGTGGCCTCCCCGGGCTACGACCCCTACGGGGCCGAGACGGTCGCGTACGGGGTGGCCGTGTCGCCGACGCTCGCCTACGGGGTCGTCGTGCCGCCCGAGGCGCCCGAGTACGCGCCGTTCCCCGAGACCTACGCCCCCGTCCCCGTGTACGAATCCGACCGGGCACCGGCGCAGGACGGCGCCGGGCGGGGCGGGCATCGGCGCAAGGTGCGGGGCGGCGGGCTGCCCGATGTGCGGCGGCTGTTGCCGCAGGCGCTCGTCGTCGCGTTCCTGGCGGGCGGCACCACCGCGTTCGTCGCGCAGGACAAGGCCGTCGAGCTGACCGTCGACGGGCAGCCCCGCACCCTGCACACCTTCGCCGACGACGTCACCGAACTCCTCACCCACGAAGGCGTCGACATCGGCGCCCACGACAGCGTCAGCCCCGCCCCGGGCACCCCGCTCACCAGCGGCGCCGAGATCGCCGTCGACCACGGGCGGCCCGTCCGGCTCACCCTCGACGGACAGCGGCACGAGGTGTGGACGACGGCGCACACCGTGCACGAGGCACTTCAACAGCTCGGGGTGCGCGCCGAGGGCGCGTATCTGTCCGCCGCGCGCTCCACCCCCATCGGCCGCGCCGGGCTCGCCCTCGACGTGCGCACCGAGCGTTCCCTCACCGTCATGGCCGACGGCCGCGCCCGCACCGTCCGCACCAACGCGGCGACCGTCCGCGAGGCCGTCCGGCAGGCCGGCGTCACCCTGCACGGCGAGGACAGCACCTCGGTGCCCGCCGACAGCTTCCCGCGCGACGGACAGACGGTCACCGTGCTGCGCGTCACCGGCACCCAGGAGGTGCGCGAGGAGCTGATCCCGTTCCGCACCGAGCGCACCGCCGACCCCACCCTCTTCCGGGGCACCGAGGTCGTCGCGCAGAGCGGCCAGCCGGGGCTGCGCCGGGTCACCTACGCGCTGCGCACGGTCAACGGCGTCCAGGACAAGCCCCGCCGGCTGCGCACCGAGGTGGTGCGCGGCCCCCGCACGCAGGTCGTCAAGGTCGGCACCAAGGTCCTGCCGACCTCCGTGCACGGCGCCGACGGGCTGAACTGGCAGGGCCTCGCCGTCTGCGAGTCCGGCGGCCGCCCCGACGCCGTCGACGCGTCCGGCACCTACGGCGGGCTCTACCAGTTCGACACCCGCACCTGGCAGGCGCTCGGCGGCAGCGGGCGCCCGCAGGACGCACCGGCCGCCGAACAGACGTTCCGCGCCAAGAAGCTGTACGTGCGACGCGGGGCCAGCCCGTGGCCGCACTGCGGGACCCGGCTGCACGGATGAAACGCCCGGTCGGTGGTGGTCACGGGCGCCCCGTAACCTGGTCGGGTGAGCAGCCCTACCCCCGACGCCCTGCTGGGCCCCGCCGACATCCGTGAACTGGCGGGCGCGCTCGGCGTGCGCCCCACCAAACAGCGCGGCCAGAACTTCGTGATCGACGCGAACACGGTCCGCCGTATCGTGCGCACCGCCGAGGTCCGCCCCGACGACACGGTGGTCGAGGTCGGCCCCGGGCTCGGCTCGCTCACCCTGGCGCTCCTGGAGGTCGCCGACCGGGTCACCGCCGTCGAGATCGACGACGTCCTCGCCGGGGCGCTGCCCGCCACCATCGAGGCCCGGATGCCGGAGCGCGCCGACCGGTTCGCGCTGGTCCACTCCGACGCGATGCAGGTCACCGAGTTGCCGGGCCCGGCACCCACCGCCCTGGTCGCGAACCTCCCCTACAACGTCGCCGTGCCCGTCCTGCTGCACATGCTCGCCACCTTCCCGAGCATCGAACGCTCCCTGGTCATGGTCCAGTCCGAGGTCGCCGACCGGCTCGCCGCCGACCCCGGCTCGAAGGTCTACGGCGTCCCCTCCGTCAAGGCCAACTGGTACGCCGACGTCAAGCGGGCCGGCGCGATCGGCCGCACGGTGTTCTGGCCCGCCCCGAACGTCGACAGCGGCCTCGTCGCCCTCACCCGGCGCGCCGAGCCCGTCAAGACGACGGCGACCAGGCGTGAGGTGTTCGCCGTGGTCGACGCGGCCTTCGCACAGCGCCGCAAGACGCTGCGCGCCGCGCTCGCCGGGTGGGCCGGTTCGGCGGCGGCGGCGGAAACGGCGCTGGTCGCGGCCGGGGTCTCGCCGCAGGCCCGGGGCGAGTCGCTCACCGTCGAAGAGTTCGCCCGCATCGCCGAGCACAAGGCGCCCCGGCAGTAGCCGAGGCCCTACCGTCCGAGCCGTACCGTTCGAGGCCGTACTGGCCGAGGCCACACCGTTCGAGGCCGTACCGTCCGAGGCCGGCAGGCCCGAGGCCGTCATTCCCGAGGAGCCCCGCACGTGAGCGTCACCGTCCGCGTCCCCGCCAAGGTCAACGTCCAGCTCGCGGTGGGCGCCGCCCGCCCCGACGGGTTCCACGACCTGGCCAACGTCTTCCTCGCCGTCGGCCTCCACGACGAGGTCACCGTGACCCCCGCCGACGCGCTGCGGGTCACCTGCTCGGGCCCGGACGCGGCCCAAGTCCCCCTGGACCGCACCAACTTGGCGGCCCGCGCGGCCGAAGCCCTGGCCGCCAGGCACGGGTTGAGCCCCGATGTCCACCTGCACATCGCCAAGGACATCCCGGTGGCCGGTGGCATGGCGGGCGGCAGCGCGGACGGCGCGGCGGCCCTGCTCGCCTGCGACGCGCTGTGGGGCACGGGTGCCTCGCGCGCCGAACTCCTCGACATCTGCGCCGAGTTGGGCAGCGACGTGCCGTTCAGTCTGGTCGGCGGGGCGGCGCTCGGCGTCGGGCGGGGCGAGCGGCTGACGGAGCTTCAGGTCGGCGGGACCTTCCACTGGGTGTTCGCGATGGCGGAACGTGGGCTGTCGACCCCGGCGGTGTTCCGGGAGTTCGACCGGCTCGCCGAGGGCGTCGGGATTCCCGAACCGGTCGCGTCGGCCGACCTGTTGGACGCGCTGGCCAAGGGCGACCCGGACGCGCTGGCGGCGACCGTCTCCAACGACCTTCAGCCCGCGGCCCTTTCGCTCTTCCCCGAGCTGGCCGACACCCTCGCGGCGGGCCGGGCGGCCGGTGCGCTGACGGCACTGGTCTCCGGTTCCGGGCCGACCACGGCGTTCCTGGTGCGGGACGCGGAGGCGGGCGGGAAGGTGGCGGCGGCGCTGCGCACGTCCGGTACGTGTCGCACCGTTCGCACCGCGCAGGCACCGGCGCCCGGCGCGACGGTGATCAGCGGCTGAGGCGATCGCCTGCTGAACGGGCCCGGACACGGACCGTGAGAATCACACCTCCCGTTTCGCCCCCTCCACACCCTGCCCGCTATCTCCACAAACAGACAGGGTGATATGTCCTTTCTCGTGGTTCCTGTCGGGCACATGGGGTCGATAGCCTCCAATGAGGCTTCAGTGCTTGAGAGTTAACGAATTCTGGACGTCCCTTGTGGAAGGCCCCACCGTGTCCGAAAACCCCACCCCCTCCGCCCACCGCCGGAAGCGGTCCCTCTCCCGCCGTGGCGTGATCGCCGCCACCGGCGCCGTGGCAGCCGCCGGTGCCCTCACCCCGGTCGTCTTCGCGGCCACCAAGTCGGACGAGAAGTCGACCGGCACGGCCGCCGCCGGCACCGAGAAGCAGGACTTCCCGGCGACCCGCACCGCCGCCAACACCGGCACCGGTGAGGCGACCACCGCCTTCGCCGCCGGGTTCGTGGCCGTGCGCTGGAAGGGCGCGGCGGACGCCGTCGGCATCAAGCTCGCCGACGGCTCCTGGAAGCAGGCGACCAGCGGCTGCGCGGCCGTCGACGGCGGCGGCACCGCCCTGGTCCACTCCGGCGGAGCCACGGCGTACGCCCTGAAGGCGGAGGACGGCGCGAACGACCTGCGCTCCCTCGCCATCGACGCCACCAGCGGCCCGGCCCGCGCCTTCGCGGTGCCCACCGAGCCGACCCGGGTGCGCGGCGTGGAGTACCTGTCCCGCCCGGCGTGGGGCGCCGACGAGTCGAAGCGCTACAAGGACGGCAAGGTCAACTCCCCGGAGGTGTACTACCCGTTCCAGTCGATCACCGTCCACCACACGGACACCCCGAACGGCGACGCCGACCCGGCGGCCACCGTCCGCGCGATCTACGAGTACCACGCGATCACCCTGGACTGGGGCGACATCGGCTACCACTTCCTGATCGACGAGTCCGGCGCCGTCTACGAGGGCCGCTACTCCGGTGACGACGCGATCCCCGCGTTCGACACCGACGGCAAGCTGGTCACCGCCTTCCACACCGGCGGCTTCAACTCCGGCAACCTCGGCATCGCCCTCATCGGCGACCTCGCCACCCAGGGCCCCACCGACGCCGCCCGCGCGTCCCTGGTCAAGCTGATCAAGGTCATCGCCCGCATCAAGGGCCTCGACACCACGGCCCGCATGACCTACGTCAACCCGGTCAACAACGTCACCAAGGACGTCAACACCATCAGCGGCCACCGAGACTGGCTGGAAACAGACTGCCCCGGCCAAACCATGTACAACCTCCTGACAGAAGTCCGCCAGGAAACAGCAGGCCAGTAGCCGGCACCTATATAGCCAACGCCCGGGCATCGCCCCTTAACGGGAGCCGAGCGATACAGCCAAGGGCTCGGCAACGCCGTTTCTTGGGGGCGCGGGGCTGTGTCGATGTGCGGCTCCGCCGCGTGGGCGCGACCAGCCGCGACGGCGCGTAACCCGGCGGGCGGCCCCTGAGCGCGGGGTACGAGACCGCCGACGGTCCGGCAACGCAGCTAAGGGGCGCGGGGCTGTGTCGATGTGCGGCTCCGCCGCGTGGGCGCGACAAGCCACGACGGCGCCGCACTCGACCGACAACCTGTCCGTGGCTGGGGACTGTCCCCGGGGTGCCTCTCAGGCCCACGACCAGGTGAGGGTCGGCCAGCTCCAGCGAAGCGCTTACGCTGGGAGGCTGACCCATCCCCGCCCGCAGGAGTGAAATGGCCGTCAACCTGGTCAATGTCGAGAACGTCAGCAAGGTATACGGCACCCGTGCCCTGCTCGACGGCATCTCGCTCGGCGTCTCCGAGGGCGACCGGATCGGGGTGGTAGGCCGCAACGGTGACGGCAAGACCACCCTCATCCGGATGCTCGCGAAGGCCGAGGAGGCCGATTCCGGACGGGTCACCCACTCCGGCGGACTCCGCCTCGGCGTCCTCACCCAGCACGACTCCCTCGACCCGAACGCCACCGTGCGCCACGAGGTCATCCGGGACATGGCCGACCACGAATGGGCCGGAAACGCCAAGGTCCGCGACGTTCTCACCGGCCTCTTCGGCGGCCTCGACCTGCCGGGCTTCCCGCAGGGCCTGGACACCGTCATCGCCCCCCTCTCCGGCGGTGAGCGGCGCCGGATCGCGCTCGCCAAGCTGCTCATCGAGGAACAGGACCTGGTCGTCCTCGACGAGCCGACCAACCACCTCGACGTCGAGGGCATCTCCTGGCTCGCCCGCCACCTGCGCGAACGCCGCTCCGCGCTGGTCTGCGTGACCCACGACCGCTGGTTCCTCGACCAGGTGTGCACGCGCATGTGGGACGTGCAGCGCGGCTCGGTCTACGAGTACGAGGGCGGCTACTCCGACTACGTCTTCGCGCGCGCCGAGCGGGAACGTATCGCCGCCACCGAGGAGACCAAACGGCAGAACCTGGTCCGCAAGGAACTGGCCTGGCTGCGCCGGGGCGCCCCCGCCCGCACCTCCAAGCCGCGCTTCCGCGTCGAGGCCGCCAACGAACTGATCAAGGACGTACCGGCCCCCCGCGACACCAGCGAGCTGATGAAGTTCGCGTCCTCGCGGCTCGGCAAGACGGTGTTCGACCTGGAGGACGTCACCGTCCAGGCCGGTCCGAAAGTGCTCCTCGAACACGTCACCTGGCAGCTCGGCCCCGGCGACCGCATCGGCCTGGTCGGCGTGAACGGCGCGGGCAAGACCTCCCTGCTGCGGGCCATGGCCGAGGCCGCCCGCAGCGACGGCGAGACCCAGCCGGCCGGCGGCAAGGTCGCCGTCGGGCGCACCGTCAAGCTCGCCTACCTCTCCCAGGAGGTCGCCGAACTCAACCCGAACACCCGGGTGTTGGAGGCGGTGTCGCAGGTCCGCGAGCGCGTCGACCTCGGCAAGGGCCGCGAGATGACCGCGGGCCAGCTCTGCGAGACGTTCGGCTTCAGCAAGGAGAAGCAGTGGACGCCGGTCGGCGACCTCTCCGGCGGTGAGCGCCGCCGCCTCCAGCTGCTGCGCCTGCTCATGGACGAACCGAACGTCCTCTTCCTCGACGAGCCCACCAACGACCTCGACATCGAGACCCTGACCCAGCTGGAGGACCTCCTCGACGGCTGGCCCGGCTCGATGATCGTGATCTCCCACGACCGGTTCTTCGTGGAGCGCACCACCGACCGGGTCTTCGCCCTGCTCGGGGACTCCGCCCTGCGGATGCTGCCGCGCGGCATCGACGAGTACCTGGAGCGCAGGCAGCGCATGGCGGAGACGGCCGCGGCCGCCACCCCCGTCTTCGCCGCCCGCCCGGTCGCCGAGAAGAGCGCCGCCGACAGCCGCGCCGCGAAGAAGGAACTCCAGAAGGTGGAGCGGCAGTTGGACAAGGTCTCGCAGCGGGAGACCAAGCTGCACGCGCAGATCGCGGACAACGCCACCGACTTCGCGAAGGTCGCCGAACTCGACGCCGAACTCCGTGACCTGATCGGCCAGCGGGACGAGCTGGAGCTGCGCTGGCTGGAACTTGCCGAGGACGCGTGAAAGGTGCGTGAAGGCGCATAACGGGGCCATCACGGGCCGGTTCTCCCTTGGAAACGGGGGCTGAACCGGCCCGTTCCGTTGTCGTCGGCGAGTGATAGAAAGGGCCGTCTGAGAAGTTTCCGGACACGCCCCGAGGCCGTCGCGCCGCCCGGAGCGTGGCCAAAAATCAGTGAACGGGGGAGGCGCTGATGACTCAGCCGCCACAGGAAGGCTTCGGAGCGTCACCGGAGCAGCCGCCACAGCGACCACCGCAGTCACCGCCACCGCCGCAGCAAGAGCAGTCGCAGCAGTCGCCGCAGCAGCCGGGTGGCTACGGCTCGCCGCCCCCGCAGCCCTCGCCGCAACCCGGTTACGGCTACCCCCAGGCACCCGAACAGCCCGGCCCCTACGCCCCGTCGGGCCCCTACGCCCACTCGGGCCCGTACAGCCAGCAGCCGCCGCAGAGCCAGCCGGCCCAGCCGGGCCAGCCCGCGCACCCCACTCCGCAGTCCCCGCCCCCGCCCTCGCCCCCCGGCCCCTACGGGCAACCCGGTGCCCACCCCCAGCAGCCAGGACCCTACGGGCAGCCCCAACAGCCGGGCCCCTACGGGCAGTCGCAGCAGCCCGGCCCCTACGGGCAACCCGGATACGGCTACCCCCAGCAGCCCCCGTACCCCGGCGCGCCCGGCGCACCCGGCATACCCGGCATACCCGGCGCCCCCGCGTCCGGCGCCCGCACCCCGCTCCTGGCCAGGTTCCGGAGCAGGCCCGCGCTCGCGATCGGGGCCGCCGTGGCCGCGTTCGTCGTGATCGGCGCCGGGGTGTTCGCGCTGACCAGCGGCGGCGGGGACGACGACGGCAAGAACCCGGCCGTGGCGGAGAGCGGCGGCGTGAAGGTGGTCAAGTCACCGCCCGCGTCCGCGTCCGCGTCGGCCGACCCCGACGCCCAGGACGCCGCCGACGCCAAGGCCCTCAACGCCGACCGCGCGGCGGGCGAGGCGAAGGTGCTCTGGGCCAAGAACCCGCCGGACGTGCCCGGCAACGGTGCCGACGCCCCCGGCATGTGGATCGGCGACACCTCGGTGGCCAAGGCCGCCTACAAGCAGATCTTCGGCTACAACGTCGTTGACCAGGAACCGGCTTGGACGCCGATCACGTTCCCGCAGGAGATCTGCGCGGCCACCCCGGACATGTCGTCGGACGGCAAGATCATCGTCGCCTACAAGAGCGGCGTCAGCGAGCGCGCCACCTGCAACCAGCTCCAGGAGGTCGACCTGACCACCGGCGCCAAGGGCTGGCGCATCAAGGTGCCCGAGGGGGCGTTGTTCGACGGCACCAGCACCATCGGCCTCTCGCTCACCGGCCGGACGGTGGTGGTGGCGCGGTCCCAGTCCGGGATCGCCTATGACCTGGACACCGGCAGCAAGCTGTTCGAGAAGGTCCAGTACAGCGACGACTGCTTCCCGGCCGGGTTCGCGGGCGGCACCAAGCTGGTCGCGGTGTCCTCCTGCGGCGCCGGGAGCGAGAACCCGCACGACGAGGTCCAGGAGCTGAACCCGAAGACCGGCAAGGTCGAGTGGACCCACAAGATGGACAAGGGCTGGCGGGTGGAGCGGGCGTACTCGCTCGATCCGCTGGTCCTCTACAGCACCAACTCGACCAAGAACGCCTGGAACATCTCCACCTTCACCGCGCGCGGCGACGTCCGTTCCCAGGTCGACGTCGACGGGAAGTTCGCCCCCGAGTGCGGCTGGGGTGTGACCGGCCGTGACCTCCAGGGCTGCCGGGGCGTGGCCGCCGACGCGAGCACCCTCTACCTGCCGACCAGCGTGACCAGCGGGGCGAACGAGATCGTCGCGATCAGCCTGGTCACCGGCAAGGAGAAGTGGCGCGTCAAGTCCCCGGTCGACGAAACGATGCTGCCGATCAGAACCGAGGGCGGCACACTCTTCGCGTACGTCGAGGCGTCCGCCGACGCGGGCAGCCGGGTCGTGTCCGTCGCGACCGGTGGCGCCGGGCACAAGACGGTGACGCTGCTCCAGGACCCGGCGTCCACCACGAAGACCGAGAACGGCCTCTACGTCAAGGACTTCGACTGGGTCGACGGCCGCTTCTTCCTCTCCACCACGCAGCTGGGGTCGAAGAGCGACGCGGAGGCCAAGTTGATCCTCGTCTACGGCAAGTGACCGCCGACGCATGCCACTTCACCCGTTCCCCGCCCGGTTCCCGTCCCGGTCCCGGCCCCTGTTGCCGCCGTTGTCGTCGCCGTTGTCGCCGCCGAACTGCCGTACGTCGGCCCGCACTTCGCCGTACCGGCCGGTGTCGGTCCCGGTCTTCGCGGCCCAGCCGTCGCCTTCCCCTTCTTCTTCCCTGAGCGTCCCCGAGGTGTCCTCCCCATGACTCAGCCGCCACCCCCGCCGCCCCACCAGCCGCCGCAGCAGGGCGGGTTCGGGCCCCCGCAGCCCCCGCAGCAGCCGCAGCCCCCGCAGGGCGCGCCGCAGCAGCCGGGCCAGGGCCACCCGCAGGCACCGCCGCCCCCGGCGCAGCCCCCGGGCCCCCCGCAGCCCCAGCCGGGCTACGGGTACCCCCAGGCCCCGCCCCAGGCGCCGCAGGCCCCGCAGCCGCCCCAGCCGCCGGCCGGTTACGGGTACCCCGGGCAGCCCCCGGCGGCCCCCTACGGGCAGCCCGGCGCGCCGACCCCGCCCGCCCAGTACCAGCAGCCCACCGCGTACGCCCAGCCGAACCCCTACGGGCAGCAGCCCCCCGGCTACGGGTACCCCGGCCAGCAGGCTCCCGGGTACGGGTACCCCGGCCAGCCGCCGACCGCGCCGATGCAGGCGCAGGGCGGACAGCCGGGCGGCGGGCGGAAGTTCAACGCGCAGGTCGCCATCATCGTGTCCGCCGTCGTCGCGATCGCCCTGATCATCGGCCTCGGCGCCTGGTACGCCGCCGCGGGCGGGGACGACGGCAAGAAGAACGACACCGCGACCAGTTCGGGCGGCTCCACGGGCGGCCAGGACAGCAAGGGCGGCGACGACAGCGACGCCGCCGACGACACCACCGACGGCGTCTCCGCCACCGCGCAGGAGAAGGTGCCCGCCAGCACCGCGTCCAAGCAGCTGTTCAAGCTGCCCGCGCCCACGCTGGCCAGCGGCGTCTCCCAGACCCGGGTGCTGGGCTCCTGGATCACCGACAAGGCCTATGTGAAGTCGGGCGTCGACGAGATCGTCGGCTACGACCGGGACACCGGCACCAAGCTGTGGTCGATCCCGCTGTCGGGCCCGGTGTGCGCGGCCAGCCCGCACCTCACCACCGGCGGTCTGACGGCGGTCGTCTACGAGTCGGCCCCGCAGACCAAGGCCGAGGCCGCGCACGAATGCAGCCAGGTCGCCGCCCTCGACCTCACCACCGGCAAGAAGCTGTGGACCAAGACCGCCAAGACCGGTGACCAGGACATGGCGTTCAACAACGTCACCGTCAGCGCCGGCACGGCCGCGGTCGGCGGCACCAGCGGCGGCGCCGCCTTCGACCTGACCAGCGGCAAGCTGCTGTGGTCCCCGAAGCCCACCGACACCTGCTTCGACTCCGGGTACGGCGGCGGCGCCAAGCTGGTCGCGGTCCGCAAGTGCGGCGACTACGGCGCCCGCCAGCTGCACATCCAGACCATCGACCCGAAGACCGGCAAGGTGATCTCCGAGTACAAGATGGCCGCCGGTATCGAGTACGCGTCCGTCGTCTCCACCGACCCGCTGGTGGTCGCCGCCGACGTCGGCGACAGCGCCACCGACGGCAGCGGCATCTCCGACTTCTTCTCCATCGACAACAAGACCGGCACGCTGCGCACCCGGATCTCGGCGCCGTCCGACGACTACGCGGCCCAGTGCGACGGCATCTCCCGCCTGGAGGACTGCTCCGGTCTCGCCGTCGGCGGCGAGAGCCTCTACATCGCGACCGAGGAGCACGACGGCGACGCCGACTACGCCCAGACCAACGAGGTCGTCGCCTTCGACCTGGACACCGGCAAGCTGACCGGGCAGCGCGCCGACGCGGGCGACAACAACGAACTGGTCCCGCTGCGCATGGACGGCCCCAACCTCCTCGCCTACAAGCGGACGGTGGACAAGGGCAGCCAGATCGTCAGCATCGCCGGCAGCGCCTTCAAGCAGACGACGCTGCTCCAGACCCCGACGGCGGAATCCTCCAACGACACCGTACGGAGCTTGCAGCCCGGCTTCTCGGAGGTGCTCTTCTCGCAGGGCCACCTCTACATGTCCGGCATCTACGCGAGCAAGACCGACCCCGACCAGGCGTTGGCGATCGGCTTCGCGACGAGCTGACGCCCCTCACCACGGCCGACGGCCCCGCCCCCGAAGAACCTCGGGGACGGGGCCGTTCGCCATGCCGTGCCCTGTTCATGCGCCCGGGAGCCGAAATTCCGTCGATCAGGGGCGCATCTCCTCGGTAGGGGGGCGCGACGTCGAACAAGCGTGTAGCTTCCGGGGGCATGCAGGACGGGGGGAGCCAGGGGAGGCCTCCGCCCGGAGGACCGGAGGACCGGTGGGCCCGGGGGGATGAGGGGTTGCTCGATGGGAGTGCGGCTCATGGTGGTCGACGACCACCGGCTGCTCGCGGAGGCGTTGGCCTCGGCACTGAAACTGCGCGGACACCGGGTGCTGGCCGCGACCGCGCCCACCGCGGGCGCCGCGGAACTGGTGATCAGCAGAGCGCCCGAGGTGTGCCTGCTGGGCACGGCGACCCCGGCCGAGCCGGGCATCTTCGACCCGGTGGCCCGGATCAGACGGGAACGTCCACAGGTCGCGGTCCTGGTGCTCGGCCCGGTGCCGAACCCACGGGGCATCGCGGCCGCGTTCGCGGCGGGGGCGTGCGGATACGTACGGCACGACGAGCGCATCGAGGGCGTCGAGCGGGCCATCATGAAGGCACGGGCGGGTGAGGCGGCCGTCGCCCCGCAACTCCTCCAGGCGGCCTTCGCGGAACTCCTCAACCCGGTGGCCCAGCCCGACGACGAGGGCCAACGCCTGCTGCGCCTGCTCACCCCGCGCGAGGTCGAGGTCCTGGTCCGGGTCGCCGACGGCGAGGACACCCGGGCCATCGCGGCCGGCATGGGCATAGCCCCCTCCACCGCCCGCACCCACGTCCAACGCGTCCTCATGAAACTCTCCGTAGGCTCCCGCCTGGAAGCAGCAGCCCTAGCAGCCAGAACAGGCCTACTAACCCGAGCAACCCAACACCGCTGAGACGAGGGGCGGGTGGCCGAGCCATTTAGCTGACGGTTCGTCAACTCCGTTAGGGAGCCGAGCGATGCAGCCAACGTCCGGGCAACGCCGCTGTTTTAGGGGCGCGGGGCTGTATCGATGTGCGGCTCCGCCGCGTGGGCGCGACCAGCCACGACGGCGCGGCACCCGCCCGGCAACCCCTTGGGCGCCGGGCGCAATGTCACCAACGGCCGGGCGCAGGGCCGGTTTTTAAGGGGCGCGGGGCTGTGTCGATGTGCGGCTCCGCCGCGTGGGCGCGACCAGCCACGACGGCGCGGCACTCGCCCGACAACCCCTTGGGCGCCGGGCGCAATGTCACCAACGGCCAGGCAGCGCCGGTTTTTTTAGGGGCGCGGGGAACTGCGCGACAAGCCCCCACGGACCCGCACCCGACCGACAACCCGCCCGGCGCCCGCAGCCGACGCTGCCCCCCCCCAACGCCCCCGCGCCTCAAGGCCGTTGGAACGTCGAAGGGGCCGGAGGGCATGAAAAAGCCCTCCAGCCCCCGGGGTTGCGGGCGTCAGCCGGAGCTGTCGTCGCTGTCGTCGGTATCCGTACCCTCCGCCACGGGGGTGGGCCGGAGCTTCAGCCAGGCGAGGAAGAACAGGCCGAGCAGCAGCATCGCCAACCCGGTCCACAGGTTGATGTTGATGCCCTGGGCCTTGTCGATCGCGGCCTGATCATCGGTGATCCCGGCGATCGTGACGATGATGCCGTAGACCACGAACAGCCCACCGATGATGCGCCGCAGGTCAAAGATGCGCGCCGCCGTCGCCGACTTGCCCTCCAGCTCGGTGACTTCGCGGTGGACGTCGTTCTCGTAGGAGCCGGAATTGTCACGGCTCTCGGGGTGTTCGGACATGATTACCTTCGATCTCCCCAGTCGGCTCAGAACGAGAACGGGATGTAGCAGAGGGCGGCAATGATCACGGCACCCCAGCCCAGCAGGGCGGGCCGACGGTACCAGGCGTCGTCACCGGCGGCGGGCGCCTCGGACATCCCCGGCGAGCTGGTCCCGTACACGAGCCCCTGCAACGACGCGGCCGGCTTCGGCTTCGTGAACAGCGAGACGACGACCATGACCACCGCACCGGCGACGAAGCCCGCGATCGCGGAGACGAAGTTGGCGCCCTGGTCGGAGGGGATCGAGATGATGCCCTGCTTGTAGAAGACGAAGTAGTTGACCATCGCGGTGACGGTGCCCGCGAGCAGCCCCCAGAAGCCGGACTTGGCCGACGCGCGCTTCCAGAACATGCCGACGATGAAGACCACGAACATCGGCACGTTGAAGAAGGAGAACAGGGTCTGGAGGTAGCTCATGATGTTGGAGAACGACGACGCCAGGAACGCCGTGCCGACCGACGCGAACACGCCGACCACGGTGATCCACCGGCCGAAGCGCACGTAGTACGCGTCCTCCCGGTCCTTGACGACGTACCGCGCCCAGATGTCGGTGGTGAACACGGTGTTGAACGACGACACGTTGGCCGCCATGCCCGCCATGAACGCGGCGAGCAGACCGGTCACGGCGATGCCGAGGACGCCGTTGGGCAGCAACTCCTGCATCAGGTACGGGATCGCGTCGTTGTACTGGAGCCCGGAGCCGGTGGTGCCGATCTTCGGGACCAGGACGGCGGCGACCAGACCCGGGATCATCACCAGGAAGACGATGAAGATCTTCGGGAACGCGGCGATCAGCGGCGTGCGCTGGGCGGCGCTGAGGTTCTTCGCGGACAGCGCGCGCTGCACCTCGGCGAAGTTGGTCGTCCAGTAGCCGAAGGACAGCACGAAGCCGAGACCGAGCACGATGGTCAGCCAGTTGGCGCCGAGCGGGTTGCTGGAACCGATGCCGGTGCCGCCCCACGCGGTGACGAAGTCATGGCCGTGGGTCTTGGTGAGCGAGTGCGTCAGGCCGTCCCAGCCGCCGACCTTCTTCAGGCCGATGATGGACAGCGGGATGAGCGCGGCCAGGATCACGAAGAACTGGAGGACCTCGTTGTAGATCGCCGAGGAGAGCCCGCCGAGGGTGATGTACGCGAGCACGAAGAACCCGGCGACGACGATCGCCACCCACTCCGGCCAGCCCAGCAGCGCCTCGACGACGATCGCGAGGGCGTACAGGTTGACGCCCGCGATCAGGATCGCCGCGAACGCGAACAGGATCGAACTGAGCTGGTGGGCCGCCTTGTCGAAGCGCAGCAGCAGCATCTCGGGGACGGACCGCACCTTGCTGCCGTAGTAGAACGGCATCATCACCAGGCCGAGGAAGACCATGGCCGGGATGGCGCCGATCCAGTACCAGTGCACCGTGTAGGCGCCGTACTGCGCGCTGTTGGCGGCCATGCCGAGGATCTCGGTGGCGGCCAGGTTGGCGGAGACGAACGCGAGTCCGGTGATCCAGGCGGGCAGGGACCGTCCGGAGAGAAAGAAGTCGAGGCTGGTCTTGACCGAGCGGCGGGCCGCGAAGCCGATACCCAGGACCACGACGAAGTAGATGCCGAGGATCGTGTAGTCGAGCCAGTTGGTGGGAAGCCGTAGCTCGACCGCCGCCAGATATGAGGCGTGCGTGGGGGTTTGCATAGAGATCTCGCTTCGTTGCGTGAACCGATCAGACGGGAACCTACGCCTCGGTATTCAATTATTGAACACTTATGTCGACGCTTTTTGTTGGATTGTGATGTTGACGACCCTGGGGCCTTGTGTTTCGATGTGTTCGATTCTGTTTGAAGTGTGAGTGACTCGACTAGGGAGTCGCAGTGAAGAAGACCTCGACCCGGCTGGCCGACGGGCGCGAGCTGATCTACTACGACCTGCGGGACGACACCGTGCGGGACGCCGTCGACCGGCGTCCGCTGGAGCGGACCGTGACGACGTCCGAGGTGCGCAGAGACCCGCTGCTCGGGGACGCGGTCGCGATCGCCTCGCACCGGCAGGGGCGCACCTATCATCCGCCGGCCGACGAGTGCCCGCTCTGCCCCTCGCAGGGCGAGCGGCTCAGCGAGATCCCGGACTCCTCCTACGATGTCGCGGTCTTCGAGAACCGCTTCCCGTCGCTGGCCGGAGACTCCGGACGCTGCGAGGTCGTCTGCTTCACCTCCGACCACCACTCCTCCTTCGCCGACCTCACCGAGGAGCAGGCGGCGCTGGTCCTCGACGCGTGGACGGACCGGACGTCGGAGCTGTCGCATCTGCCCTCCGTCGAGCAGGTGTTCTGCTTCGAGAACCGCGGCGCCGAGATCGGCGTGACCCTGGGCCACCCGCACGGCCAGATCTACGCCTACCCCTTCACCACCCCCCGCACCGCCCTGATGCTCCGTCAGGTCGCCGCGCACAAGGCGGCCACCGGCGGCGAGAACCTCTTCGACGCCGTCCTCGCCCGGGAGAGCGCCGGTGAGCGGGTCGTCCTGGAGAGTGAACACTGGGTGGCGTTCGTGCCGTACTCCGCGCACTGGCCCTACGAGGTCCACCTCTACCCCAAGCGCCGGGTGCCCGACCTGCTCGCCCTCGACGACGGCGCGCGCACAGAATTCCCCCAGGTCTATCTGGAACTCTTGAGGCGCTTCGACCGGATCTTCGCAGGGCTGGAGGGAGGGAGCGAAGGAGCAGGTGAACCGCCCACGCCCTACATCGCGGCCTGGCACCAGGCACCGTTCGGCACGCTGGCGGAGTTCGACGGCGTCAACAGGGACGACTTCGCGCTCCACCTTGAGCTTTTCACCATCCGCCGCACCTCCGGCAAGCTGAAGTTCCTCGCGGGTTCCGAGTCAGGCATGAACGTGTTCATCAACGACGTGCCGCCGGAGCGCGCGGCCGAGCGACTGCGAGAGGTAGCGAGTTCATGAGTGGGAAGTACCTGGTCACCGGGGGCGCGGGGTACGTCGGCAGCGTGGTCGCCCAGCATCTGCTGGAGGCGGGCCACGAGGTCACCGTCCTCGACAACCTGTCGACCGGCTTCCGCGAGGGCGTGCCGTCCGGCGCGACCTTCGTCGAGGGTGACATCCGCGACGCCGCCAAGTGGCTCGACGCCTCCTACGACGGCGTCCTGCACTTCGCCGCGTTCTCGCAGGTCGGCGAGTCGGTCGTGAAGCCCGAGAAGTACTGGGACAACAACGTCGGCGGCACCATGGCGCTGCTCGGCGCGATGCGCGACGCGGGCGTGCGCCGCCTGGTCTTCTCCTCCACCGCCGCCACCTACGGCGAGCCCGAGCAGGTCCCGATCGTCGAGACCGCGCCGACCAAGCCGACCAACCCCTACGGCGCCTCCAAGCTCGCCGTCGACCACATGATCACCGGCGAGGCCGCCGCCCACGGCCTCGGCGCGGTCTCCCTGCGCTACTTCAACGTGGCCGGCGCGTACGGCAGTTGCGGCGAGCGGCACGCCCCCGAGTCGCACCTCATCCCGCTGGTCCTCCAGGTCGCCCAGGGCCGCCGCGACGCCATCTCGGTGTACGGCGAGGACTACCCGACCCCGGACGGCACCTGCGTACGCGACTACATCCACGTCGCCGACCTCGCCGAGGCCCACCTCCTCGCCGTTCAGGCCGCCACCCCCGGCGAGCACCTGATCTGCAACCTCGGCAACGGCAACGGCTTCTCGGTCCGCGAGGTCATCGAGACCGTCCGCCAGGTCACCGGCCACCCGATCCCCGAGGTCACCGCGGGGCGCCGGGGCGGCGACCCGGCCATCCTGGTCGCCTCCGCCGAGGCCGCCCGGCAGAAGCTCGGCTGGCAGCCCTCGCGCGCGGACCTCGCCGGTATCGTCGCGGACGCCTGGGAGTTCGCCCAGCACATCAAGAAGGAGCAGTAGTGTCGGCACAGCAGGTCAGACAGGCGTTCGTCGACCTGTACGGGACCGAGCCGGAGGGTGTCTGGTCGGCGCCGGGCCGGGTCAACCTGATCGGTGAACACACCGACTACAACGACGGTTTCGTGATGCCGTTCGCGCTGCCGCACGTGGCGACCGCGGCCGTCTCCCGCCGCACCGACGGCCGACTGCGCCTGCACTCCGCGGACATCGACGGCGGCGTCGTCGAGCTGACCCTCGACGCCCTCGCCCCCGGGAGCGACCGCGACTGGACCGCGTACCCGGCGGGCGTGGTCTGGGCGCTGCGCGAGGCCGGGCACCCGGTCACCGGCGCCGACATCCACCTGGCGTCGACGGTCCCGACCGGCGCGGGCCTGTCCTCGTCGGCGGCCCTGGAGGTCGTCGTCGCCCTCGCCCTCGACGACCTGTACGAACTGGGCCTGCAACGCTGGCAGTTGGCCCGCCTGTGCCAGCGCGCCGAGAACGTCTACGTCGGCGCGCCCACCGGCATCATGGACCAGACCGCGTCCGCCTGCTGCGAGGACGGCCGCGCCCTGTTCCTGGACACCCGGGACCTCTCCCAGCGGCAGATCCCGCTCGACCTGGCCGCCGAGGGCATGCGCCTGCTGGTCGTCGACACCCAGGTCAAGCACGCCCACAGCAACGGCGAGTACGGCAAGCGCCGGGCCGGCTGCGAGAAGGGCGCCGCCCTCCTCGGCGTCGACGCGCTGCGCGACGTCCCCTACGACGACCTGGCCGCGTCCCTCGCCCGGATCGGCGACGACGAGGAAGTGGTCCGCCTGGTGCGGCACGTCGTCACCGAGGACCAGCGCGTCGAACGCGTCGTCGCGCTGCTCACCTCCGGCGAGACCCGCGCGATCGGCCCGGTCCTCACCGAGGGCCACGCCTCGCTGCGGGACGACTTCCGCATCTCCTGCCCGGAGTTGGACCTCGTCGTCGACACCGCCCTCGCCTCCGGCGCCCTCGGCGCCCGGATGACCGGCGGCGGCTTCGGCGGCTCGGCGATCGTGCTGGCCGAGGCGGCCGACGTCGAGACCCTCACCAAGGCCGTCGAAGAGGCCTTCGCCGGGGCCGGGTTCACGGCGCCGCGGGTCTTCGAGGCGGTGCCGTCGGCAGGCGCCCGCAGGGTCAGCTGAGGGCGCCTGCGGCGAGCCCCTCGGCGCTGAGCCGTTTCGTCAAGGTGTACTCCGTGATCCCCGGCGGATAGTCGGGGATCACACACACCACCTGGTAGCCCCGCTCGCGGTAGAAGTCCGGCGCCTGGAAGTCCCACGTCTCCAACCGCGCGGCCCCGCACCCGCGTTGACGCACCGCGATGCCCTCCGCCTCGGCCAGCAGCAGCCCGCCGAGCCCCACCCCGCGATGCCGGTCGGCCACCCACAGGAACGACACGTGCAGCCACCCCGCCCACGTGTATCCGACCAGCCCGCCCGCGAGTTCGTCGCCGTGCCCCTCCAACGCCCAGATGTGCAGCGGCCGTTCACGTTCCTCCGGGGTCCCGCGCAGCGCGCGCAGCACCGGCGAGGCCGCCGTGTTCGCCGCCATCAGCCGCGAACGGAGAAGATCGCGCCGGGATTTGTCGACTTCTGTCTCCAGACGAAACATGTGCCACACCATAAACGCGCAGGACAGCCAGTTCTGTCATTTGGCTTCCCCTCCCGGCCGCCGTCCGTACTCTGATGAACAGCACCGGTGGGGGCCGGTGCAGATCAGGGGGCGAGTCAGGCGGGTACGACGTCCGCATGGGGAGAACGGTGGAGGAACGGCGGCGGCCGTGCCCCACGTCCCCCGTCGAACGCCGTGCCCGCGCCGTCTCCCGTCCTGGGGTAGCCCCGGCTCCTCGTGAGCGCGGGGGAGGGGGTTTCGTGGTCCGCATCCGAGTCCTGGTCGTCGACGACCACCGCATCTTCGCCGAGTCCCTCGCCGCCGCCCTGGCGGCCGAGCCCGACGTCGACGTCCAGGCGGCCGGCAGTGGCCCCGCCGCGCTGCGCAGCCTCGACCGGGCGGCGGCCGAGGGGCGCCGTTTCGACGTCCTCCTCGTCGACGCCGATCTGGGCGGCGCACCGGGCGCCCGCCCCGCCGTGCCGCTCCAGGAGGCCGGCCCCGACGCCCTCGTCGACGGGATCTCCCTCGTCACCGGCGTCCGCGTCAGCCAGCCCGACGTCCGCTTCGTCGTCCTCGCCGAGAAGGACGACCCGCGCCGGGCCGCCCTCGCCCTCCAGGCCGGCGCGTCCGGCTGGGTCGCCAAGGACTGCTCCCTGTCCCGGCTGCTCACGGTGATCCGAGGCGTCCTGCGCGACGAGACCCACCTCCCGCCGGCCCTTCTCACCGGCGTCCTACGGGAGTTGACGGCGGCCCGCAAACACCGCACCGAGAGCGAACGCCTGGTGGACTCCCTCACCCCCCGAGAACGCGAGGTGCTCCGCTGCATGGTCGCGGGCCTGGGCCGCAAAGCAGTGGCGGAACGCCTCTATCTCTCCCCCCACACGGTCCGCACCCACATGCAGAACGTCCTGGGCAAACTAGGAGTCCACTCCACCCTCGCAGCAGTAGCCCTGGCCCGCCGAGCAGGAGTAGGCCCAGCCGACCTGAACGACCCGGCAACACCGTTACGGGAAGCGGGCCTGTTGTAGGCCAGAGAGCAGGACAACGCCGCTTGACACCCCCCCCGGCGGAGCCGGAGTCACCCCGGGATGTTGTCGAACGGTGCGGTCAACTGCCGCAGAAGCGACGCCAGTTCACCCCGCTGCACACCCGACAGCTCACCCAGGATCGCCCGCTCCTGCGCAAGCAGGCCCGCCAGCGCCTGATCTGCCCGATCCCGCCCCTCATCGGTGAGCCGGACCAGCACGCCCCGCCGATCGCTGGGATCAGGAAGCCGCTCCACAAGCCCCTTGTGCGCAAGCCGGTCGATCCGGTTGGTCATCGTCCCCGACGTCACCAACGTCTGCGTCAGCAACTGCCCCGGCGACAACTGATACGGCGTCCCCGCCCGCCGCAGCGCCGTCAGGACATCGAACTCCCACGGCTCCAACTGATGCTCCGCGAAAGCGATCCGCCGCGCCCGGTCCAGATGCCGCGCCAGCCTGCTCACGCGACTGAGCACCTCAAGTGGTTCCACGTCGAGGTCCGGGCGCTCCCGGCGCCACGCAGCGACCAGCCGATCGACCTCGTCCTCCATGACGATCAGTGTAGGGGGTGTGTCGACATGAAGTCTCTTGAAGTGAAGTCTCTTGAAGTGAAGTACCTTGATGTGAAGTTTCTTGACGTCAAGATATCCACCTGCGAGGGTGGACCCATGACCTCCGCCCCAGTCCCAGTCCCCGGCCCCGGCCTCACCCCCGCCACCACCCCCCTCTGGGACCCCACCCAGTACCTCCGGCACGCCGACCACCGCGCCCGCCCCTTCACCGACCTCCTCGCCCGCGTCCCCGACCTGCCCACCACCCCACCCCGCGTCGCCGACCTCGGCTGCGGCCCCGGCAACGTCACCCAGCTCCTCGCCGACCGCTGGCCCACCGCCCGCATCACCGGCTACGACAACTCCCCGGAGATGCTCGACCGCGCCCACACCGAGCACGCGGGCCCCACCCCCGGCGGCGGCACCCTCACCTTCGCCGCCGCCGACGCCCGCACCTGGACCCCCGCAGAACCCCACGACCTGATCATCAGCAACGCCACCCTCCAGTGGGTCCCCGGCCACACCACCCGGTTCGCCGACTGGATCGACGCCCTCACCCCCGGCGGCGTCCTCGCCTTCCAGGTCCCCGGCAACTTCGACGCCCCCAGCCACCGCATCCTGCGCGAGCTGGCCACCACCGCCCGCTGGAAGACACGGCTCGACGGCGTCCTGCGGCACGGCGACGCCGTTCTCACCCCGCAGTCCTACCTCGCCGAACTCACCGGCCTCGGCTGCACGGCCGACGTCTGGGAGACCACCTACCTCCACCTCCTGACCGGCGACGACCCCGTCCTCGACTGGATCAAGGGCACCGGACTGCGCCCCGTCCTCACCGCCCTCGCCGACGCCCCCGAGGAGCGGGACGCGTTCGTCGCCGCATACCGGACCGCGCTGCGCGAGGCTTACCCGGCGACCGCCCACGGCACCCCGTTCCCGTTCCGCCGCGTCTTCGCCGTCGCCCGCAGGAACACCTGACGCCGGTTCCGGCCGGAAGAGCGATGTTTGCCCCGGCGGGCCCGGGATACCCGAAGGACGACACCGGAATCCCGAGCACGTCTGGAGTGATGAACGGTGACTGAGGACCAGAAGGGCAAGGCCAAGGCCGAGCAGGTCAAGGGCAAGGTCAAGGAGACGCTGGGCCGCGCCGTCGGCAACGAGCGGATGACCGCCGAAGGCCGCGCGGGCCAGGCCAAGGGCGACGCCCGCCAGGCCAAGGAGAAGATGAAGGACGCCTTCAAGCACTGACCGCTCCGGCGCCGGGGAAGAACGGCGGGACCCCGTCAGGGACAGCGGGGTCCCGCCGTTCTCCTTGCGCGGGAAGACGACGGACGGTGGTGCAGGAACGATTCCTGCACCACCGTCCGGGTCAGTTCTTGCGGTGACCTATCAGACGCGGCTTCTGCTCCAGGCCGTCCAGACCGTGCCACGCCAGATTCACCAGATGCGCCGCCACCTCGGCCTTCTTCGGGCGCCGCACGTCCAGCCACCACTGCCCGGTCAGCGCCACCATCCCCACCAGGGCCTGCGCGTACAGCGGCGCCAGATGGGAGGCGAACCCGCGGTTCTTGAACTCCCGCCCGAGAATGTCCTCCACCTGCGTCGCGATGTCCGAGATCAGCGACGCGAACGACCCCGTGGACTGCGGGATGGGGGAGTCCCGCACCAGGATGCGGAAGCCGTCCGTGTACTCCTCGATGTAGTCGAGGAGCGCGAACGCCGCCTGCTCGCACAGTTCCCGCGGATGGCCCGCCGTCAGCGAACTGGTCACCATGTCGAGCAGCCGGCGCATCTCGCGGTCCACGACCACCGCGTACAGCCCCTCCTTGCCGCCGAAGTGCTCGTACACCACCGGCTTGGAGACCCCCGCCTTCGCGGCGATCTCCTCCACCGACGTGCCCTCGAAACCCTTCGCGGCGAAGAGGGTCCGCCCGATCTCCAGCAACTGCTGGCGGCGCTCGGCACCGGTCATCCGGGTGCGGCGGGCCCGCCGCTGCTTGTCGTTGCTCGGGGTGCTGCTGGAGTCGGTCGCCACGGCGTCAATCATGCCGCCTCGGCCGTCTCCTTCCGGCGCCGGGAGCCGCCCTGACGCGGGTCGCGGCGCGAATCGATACGCGAGCGTGACGGCCAGCGCACATCCGAGGCCCACCCGAGCAGCTCGAACCAGCGGATCAGCCGCGCCGACGAGTCCAGCTGACCGCGCTCCACCCCGTGCCGCGCCGACGTCGGGTCGGCATGGTGCAGGTTGTGCCACGACTCACCGCACGACAGCACCGCAAGCCACCACACGTTGCCCGAACGGTCCCGCGACTTGAACGGCCGCTTGCCCACCGCGTGACAGATCGAGTTGATCGACCACGTCACGTGATGCAGCAACGCCACCCGGACGAGTGAGCCCCAGAAGAACGCCGTGAACGCCCCCCACCAGGACATCGTCACCAGACCGCCGATCAGCGGCGGCAACGCCAGCGACAACGCCGTCCACCAGATGAACTGCCGCGAGATCGCCCGGATCACCGGGTCCTTCACCAGATCCGGCGCGTACTTGTCCTGCGGCGTCCGCTCCTCGTCGAACATCCAGGCGATGTGCGCCCACCACAGGCCCTTGAGCAGCGCCGGAACGGTCTCACCGAACCGCCACGGCGAATGCGGGTCACCCTCCGCGTCGGAGAACTTGTGATGCCTGCGGTGATCGGCGACCCACCGCACCACCGGCCCCTCCACCGCCATCGACCCGGCGACCGCCAGCGCGATCCGCAACGGCCGCTTCGCCTTGAACGCACCGTGCGTGAAGTACCGGTGATAACCGATCGTCACGCCGTGACAGCCCAGGTAGTAGAAGAACACCAGCAGGCCCAGATCGAGCCAGCTCACCCCGCCCCAGCGCCACGCCAGCGGCACCGCCGCGAGCAGCGCGACGAACGGGACGACGATGAACAGCAGCAGCGTGACCTGTTCGACCGACCCCTTCTTCTCACCGCCCAGCGTGGCGGAGGGCTCGGATGAGCCGCCGGATGACGGCGGAGCGTCTTCGATCACGTCGGTCCTTGTGGTCATGGGCGTCCCCTTGTGGGGTCGAGGGTGGAGGCAGCTGCCGGTACGTGTCACGGCAACCGTGCCCGGGTTCCGTTACATCGGTTCCTACGGTTCCGTAACCTACGGCGACGTAAGTATGGCAGTGCCCCGCCCCGCGGCAAGAGCCCGACAGACTGCGCGTCCCCATCGACACCTATCCTTGAGGTCGGTCGGACAGCGCGGTCCGCTCTGAATCCATCCCGGAACCCAGAGCCGAGAGCGACGACGCCGCCGCCCGGCCCTGGGCGGCCGGGTACCCTCCCGGACGAGCTTCCCCACTGCAAGGAGCCGCACCTGTGAGCAGTGCCGACGACCAGACCACGACCACCAGCAGCGAGCTGCGCGCCGACATCCGGCGCCTCGGCGACCTCCTCGGCGAGGCCCTCGTCCGCCAGGAGGGCCCCGAACTCCTCGACCTGGTCGAGAAGGTCCGCCGCCTCACCCGGGAGGACGGCGAAGCCGCCGCCGAACTGCTGCGCGGGATCGAACTGGAGACCGCCGCCAAGCTGGTGCGCGCCTTCTCCACCTACTTCCACCTCGCCAACGTCACCGAACAGGTGCACCGCGGCCGCGAACTACGCGCCCGCCGCGCCGCCGAGGGCAGCCTCCTGGCCCGCACCGCCGACCGCCTCAAGGACGCCGACCCCGAACACCTGCGCCAGACCGTCGCCAACCTCAACGTCCGCCCGGTCTTCACCGCGCACCCCACCGAGGCCGCCCGCCGCTCCGTCCTCAACAAGCTCCGGCGCATCGCGGCCCTCCTGGAGACCCCGGTCATCGAGGCCGACCGGCGCCGCTACGACACCCGCCTCGCCGAGAACATCGACCTCGTCTGGCAGACCGACGAACTCCGCGTCGTCCGCCCCGAACCCGCCGACGAGGCCCGCAACGCCGTCTACTACCTCGACGAACTCCACGCCGGCGCCGTCGGCGACGTCCTGGAGGACCTCACCGCCGAACTGGCCCGCGTCGGCGTCACCCTCCCCGACCACACCCGCCCGCTCACCTTCGGCACCTGGATCGGCGGCGACCGCGACGGCAACCCCAACGTCACCCCCCAGGTGACCTGGGACGTCCTCATCCTCCAGCACGAACACGGCATCAACGACGCCCTGGAGATGATCGACGAACTCCGCGGCTTCCTCTCCAACTCCATCCGCTACACCGGCGCCACCGAAGAACTCCTGGAATCCCTCCAGGCCGACATCGAACGCCTCCCCGAGATCAGCCCCCGCTACAAGCGCCTCAACGCCGAGGAGCCCTACCGGCTCAAGGCCACCTGCATCCGGCAGAAGCTGGAGAACACCAAGCAGCGCCTCGCCAAGGGCATCCCCCACGAGGACGGCCGCGACTACCTCGGCACCGCCGAACTCCTCGCCGACCTCACCCTCATCCAGACCTCCCTGCGCGCCCACCGCGGCGGCCTCTTCGCCGACGGCCGCATGAACCGCACCATCCGCACCCTCGCCGCGTTCGGCCTCCAGCTCGCCACCATGGACGTCCGCGAACACGCCGACGCCCACCACCACGCCCTCGGCCAGCTCTTCGACCGGCTCGGCGAGGAATCCTGGCGCTACAGCGACATGCCGCGCGACTACCGCGCCAAGCTCCTCGCCAAGGAACTCCGCTCCCGCCGCCCCCTCGCCGCCACCCCGGCCCCCGTCGACGCCGCCGGCCAGAAGACCCTCGGCGTCTTCCAGACCGTCAAGCGCGCCCTGGAGGTCTTCGGCCCCGAGGTCGTCGAGTCCTACATCATCTCCATGTGCCAGGGCGCCGACGACGTCTTCGCCGCCGCCGTCCTCGCCCGCGAGGCCGGCCTCCTCGACCTGCACGCCGGCTGGGCCAAGATCGGCATCGTCCCGCTCCTGGAGACCACCGACGAGCTGAAGGCCGCCGACACCATCCTGGAGGAGATGCTCTCCGACCCCTCCTACCGGCGCCTGGTCGCGCTGCGCGGAGACGTCCAGGAGGTCATGCTCGGCTACTCCGACTCCTCCAAGTTCGGCGGCATCACCACCTCCCAGTGGGAGATCCACCGCGCCCAGCGCCGCCTGCGCGACGTCGCCCACCGCTACGGCGTCCGGCTGCGCCTCTTCCACGGCCGAGGCGGCACCGTCGGCCGCGGCGGCGGCCCCTCCCACGACGCGATCCTCGCCCAGCCCTGGGGCACCCTCGAAGGCGAGATCAAGGTCACCGAACAGGGCGAGGTCATCTCCGACAAGTACCTCGTCCCCTCCCTGGCCCGCGAGAACCTCGAACTGACCGTCGCCGCCACCCTCCAGGCCTCCGCCCTGCACACCGCGCCCCGCCAGTCCGAGGAAGCCCTCGCCCGCTGGGACGTCGCCATGGACGTCGTCTCCGAGGCCGCCCACCAGGCCTACCGGCGCCTCGTCGAGGACCCCGACCTGCCGGCCTACTTCTTCGCCGCCACCCCCGTCGACCAGCTCGCCGACCTCCACCTCGGCTCCCGCCCCTCCCGCCGCCCCGACTCCGGCGCCGGACTCGACGGACTGCGCGCCATCCCCTGGGTGTTCGGCTGGACCCAGTCCCGGCAGATCGTCCCCGGCTGGTTCGGCGTCGGCTCAGGCCTCAAGGCCCTGCGCGAAGCGGGCCTGCCCCAGCTCGTCCAGGACGGCGGCGCCGTCCTGGACGAGATGCACGCCCAGTGGCACTTCTTCCAGAACTTCCTGTCCAACGTCGAGATGACCCTCGCCAAGACCGACCTGCGCATCGCCGGCCACTACGTCGACACCCTCGTGCCCGACGACCTCAAGCACGTCTTCGACACCATCCGCGCCGAACACGAACTCACCGTCCGCGAAGTCCTGCGCATCACCGGCGAGAGCGAACTCCTCGACGCCACCCCCGTCCTCAAGCAGACCTTCACCATCCGCGACGCCTACCTGGACCCCATCTCCTACCTCCAGGTCACCCTCCTCAAGCGCCAGCGAGACGCCGCCGCCGCAGGTCAGGAACCCGACCCCCTCCTCGCCCGCGCCCTCCTCCTCACCGTCAACGGCGTAGCAGCAGGCCTCCGCAACACCGGCTGACCCCCCCAACGCGTCAACAAAAGAAGGGGCGCCCCCGCCGATGGGGGCGCCCCTTCTTGTCGTTTCGTCGTGTCTCGTCGTTTCTCGGGGTTTCTCGTCGTTTGTTGTCGTTCCGCCCGCGCGCACGCCCTCAGACGGTCACGAAAGCCGCCGTCAGCAACGCGATCCCCGCACCCGCCATCAGCCAGCCCACCCGGGTCCGCCCCAGGCCGCCCGCCACCACGATCGACGCCAGCAGCAACGCACCCGCCAGCGGCACCCACGCGAACAGGACACCGGCGGGACCCGAGCGGACCACCTCATCGCCGCCCGGCTTCACCACGACGTCGTAGGTCCGCCCCTTCGTCACCGCGACCGACCGCTCGATCACCACCCGGGCCCGCGGCTGCGACCCCGCCGTCACCGGCCGGAACGGCCCCGTGCAGGTCGACTCCCCGCACGCCGTCACCTCGACCGTGCCCCGCTCCCGCCCCTTGGTGAGCAGCACATGCTGCGCCGTTCCCCACGACCCCCACACCCCGGCGATCAACAGCAGCACGGCCACCGCCCCCATCACCGCGAACCGCCCCCACCGCAGCGTGGAAGCACGACGGGAGGACACGGAGGAGGCAGGCATGGCCGGGATCATTGGCCATGGCACTGCACCCGGTCAACTCCAGGACACGGCGACGGGAGACAAGTCAGGAGTTGTACGCGCTTTGCGCCCGCTCAAGCCCCTCCGTCACCAACGCCTCCACCGCGTCCGCCGCCCGGTCCACGAAGAAGTCCAGCTCCTTGCGCTCCGCCGACGAGAAGTCCTTCAGCACGAAGTCCGCCACCTGCATCCGCCCCGGCGGCCGCCCGATCCCGAACCGCACCCGGTGATACTCCGCGCCCATCGCCTTCGTCATCGACTTCAGCCCGTTGTGCCCGTTGTCCCCACCGCCCAGCTTCAGCCGCAGCACCCCGTAATCGATGTCCAGCTCGTCATGGACCGCCACCACCTGCGCCGGCGGCACCTTGTAGAAATCACGCAACGCGTTCACCGGACCGCCCGACAGATTCATGAACGACGTCGGCTTCGCCAGCACCACCCGACGGTTCGCGGGCCCCGGCGGCCCGAACCGCCCCTCCACGACCTGCGCCTGCGCCTTCCCGGCCCGCTTGAACCGCCCCCCGATCCGCTCGGCCAGCAGATCGGCCACCATGAACCCCACGTTGTGCCGGTTACCGGCGTACTCGGGGCCCGGATTGCCCAGCCCCACGACAAGCCAGGGACCACTGGCGGGAGTGCTCACGTCCACGTCTCCTTGATAACGCGCCAGCCGCCGCCCCCCGAAGGAGACAGCGGCTGACGAACCGTCGGACAAAGCGAGGATCAGGCCTCGGCGACCTCGTCGCCGGCCTCGTCCTCAGCGGCTTCCTCGGCCTGAGCGGCCAGCACCTGAAGAACGACGGTGTCGTCCTCGACAGCCAGCTTCGAACCGGCCGGCAGCGTGATGTCCTTCGCGAGGATGGCGGCACCGGCCTCCAGGCCCTCGATCGAGACCGTCACGGACTCGGGGATGTGCGTCGCCTCGGCCTCGACCGGAAGCGCGTTCAGGACGTGCTCCAGCAGGTTGCCACCGGCGGCCAGCTCACCCTCGGTGTGGACCGGGATCTCGACGGTGACCGTCTCGCCACGCTTCACCAGCAGCAGGTCGACGTGCTCCAGGTACCCCTTGATCGGGTCCCGCACGACGGACTTCGGGATCGCCAGCTCCTTGCCCTTGCCCTCGACGTCCAGGGCGATCAGGACGTTCGGCGTACGCAGCGCCAGCAGCAGCTCGTGGCCCGGCAGCGTCAGGTGCTGCGGCTCGGTGCCGTGCCCGTACAGGACGACCGGAACCTTGTTGTCACGACGGATACGGCGGGCGGCGCCCTTGCCGAACTCGGTGCGGGTCTCAGCGGCGAGCTTGACCTCGGACATGCGATCACTCCTCGTAGAAAAGGTGGCGGACAAGGTCACCCGGCCACGAACGGCCTGCTACGAAGAGCGCGTCGATAACGGACAGCCATCCCCACACACACGGGAAACGGCCTCCCTCGCCGAGCAACTGGAGCAGTCTACTCGGCCAGGGAGGCCGCAGGAAAATCGATCACTCAGAAGGCGAGACCCACCAAGATCACTGCTCGTCGAAGAGGCTCGTCACCGAACCGTCCTCGAACACCTCACGCACCGCGGCGGAGATCGTCGGCGCGATCGACAGCACCGTGATCTTGTCCAACTCCAGCTCACCCGGCGTCGGCAGCGTGTTCGTGAACACGAACTCACTCACCTTCGAGTTCTTCAACCGGTCCGCCGCCGGACCCGACAGCACACCGTGCGTCGCCGTCACGATGACATCCTCCGCGCCGTGCGCGAACAACGCGTCCGCCGCCGCACAGATCGTGCCACCCGTGTCGATCATGTCGTCGACCAGCACACACACCCGGCCCTCGACCTCACCGACCACCTCATGCACGGTGACCTGATTCGCGACGTCCTTGTCCCGACGCTTGTGCACGATCGCCAACGGCGCACCCAACCGGTCGCACCACCGATCCGCGACCCGCACCCGACCCGCGTCAGGAGACACCACCGTCAACTTGTTCCGGCCCACCTTCTGACCCACATAGTCGGCCAGCAGCGGCAACGCGAACAGATGATCCACCGGACCGTCGAAGAAACCCTGGATCTGATCCGTGTGCAGATCCACGGTCAGAATCCGGTCGGCCCCCGCCACCTTCATCATGTCCGCGACCAACCGCGCCGAGATCGGCTCACGACCACGGTGCTTCTTGTCCTGACGCGCATAACCGTAGAACGGCACGATCACCGTGATCGAACGAGCCGACGCCCGCTTCAACGCATCGATCATGATCAACTGCTCCATGATCCATTTGTTGATCGGAGCCGTATGACTCTGAATCAGAAAGCAGTCCGCGCCACGCGCCGACTCCTGATAACGGACATAGATCTCACCGTTCGCGAAGTCGAAGGCCTTCGTCGGCACGACCCCGACACCCAGCTGGTGGGCGACCTCCTCGGCAAGCTCGGGGTGGGCGCGGCCGGAGAAGAACATCATCTTCTTCTCGCCGGTCGTCTTGATC
This sequence comes from Streptomyces sp. NPDC091279, assembly GCF_044757465.1. NCBI lineage: Bacteria > Bacillati > Actinomycetota > Actinomycetes > Kitasatosporales > Streptomycetaceae > Streptomyces > Streptomyces sp. NPDC091279. The sequence goes on from NZ_JBIVVA010000006.1 coordinate 392,897, forward strand.
CCGGTCACAGCACAGTCTCCTCAGAGGTGTATCAGCTGGTGGCATGCGTTTATCACGGTACGCCGTGTTCGACCCACCGATTTCAAGTCACTCCTCGCCCGCACCCGGCCGGGACGCCGACTCGGCCGCCTGCGCGGCAGCACTCCCCGGCCGCTTACGAGCCACCCAACCCTCGATATTCCGTTGCTGGCCACGGGCCACGGCCAACGAACCCGGCGGCACATCCTTCGTGATCACGGACCCCGCAGCGGTGTACGCACCGTCCCCGATCGTGACAGGAGCCACAAACATATTGTCCGACCCAGTCCGACAGTGCGACCCCACCGTCGTGTGGTGCTTGTCCTGACCGTCGTAATTCACAAACACACTCGCCGCACCGATGTTCGTGAACTCACCGATCGTCGCGTCCCCCACATACGACAGATGCGGAACCTTCGTCCCCTCACCCACCGACGCGTTCTTCGTCTCCACATACGTCCCGACCTTCGACCGCGCACCCAACCGCGTACCCGGACGCAAATACGCATACGGCCCCACCGTCGCCCCCGGACCCACCAGAGCCCCGTCGGCCACCGTGTTGTCCACCCGGGCCCCCGCATCCACCCGCGTGTCCTTCAACCGGCTGTTCGGACCGACCTCCGCACCCTCGGCCAGATGCGTCGACCCCTGCAACTGCGTCCCCGGATGCACCACCACGTCCTGCCCGAACGTCACCGACACATCCACCCACGTCGTCGCCGGATCGACCACCGTCACCCCGGCCAACATCGCCGCCGTCAACAACCGGTCGTTCAGAATCCGCCGCGCCTCGGCCAACTGCACCCGGTTGTTGATCCCCGCGATCTCCCGGTGATCACCCGCCACCGACGCACCGACCCGATGCCCCGCCTCCCGCAGAATCCCGAGCACATCCGTCAGGTACTCCTCACCCTGACTGTTGTCCGTCCGCACCTTCTTCAACGCGTCCGCCAACAACTGCCCGTCGAACGCGAACACCCCGGAGTTGATCTCCCGCACCGCCCGCTGCGCCTCGGTCGCGTCCTTGTGCTCGACGATCCCGGTCACCGCGCCCGTCGCCCCGTCCCGCACGATCCGGCCGTAACCGGTCGCGTCCGGCACCTCGGCGGTCAGCACGGTGACGGCGTTGCCGTCCGCGGAGTGCGTCGACGCGAGCCGGCCCAGCGTCTCGCCGGTCAGCAGCGGAGTGTCCCCGCAGACGACCACGACCGTGCCGTCGACGCCACCGCCCAGCTCCTCCAGGCCCATCCGCACGGCGTGCCCGGTGCCGTTCTGCTCGGCCTGCACGGCGGTGCGCACGTCGGGGTCGATGCCGGTGAGGTGCGCGGTGACCTGCTCGCGGGCGTGCCCGACGACGACGACCAGGCGCTCCGGCTCCAACTCGCGGGCGGCGGCGAGCACATGGCCCACCAGGGAACGGCCGCAGAGTTCATGGAGAACCTTCGGTGTGGCCGACCGCATACGGGTGCCCTCACCCGCTGCGAGAACGACGACGGCTGCCGGGCGATGGACGCTCACGGAATGGCCCTTCGGCTGTGTACGGATGGGGACATCCGCAGGATACCGGCGCGTTTCGTGAGCGACATGAGAGCGGGCCCTGACAGAGCTGTCAGGGCCCGGAGAGCGATCGGCTCCCCCGCCAGGACTCGAACCCGGACTTATGGCACCAAAAGCCACAGTGCTGCCAATTACACCACAGGGGACTAAACCCGACAGAACCGGACATTCGGTCAGCTCGTCGAGTCGACACCCAACACTATGCCGTACCAGGCGCCTTCCACGCGACGGTACAAGTCCACGCTCTGCCGGACGTAGACGACGAGGCAGCCGTGATAGCCGTCGCCGGTGTTCTTCCTGACGGTCCGGGGGTTGTGCTTCTTCAACGTGGCCTGGCGGAACGCGGACATGTCGACGCCCGTGACACCGGCCCAGAACGCCTCCGCGCCCGCCACGTCCGCCGTCTCGTGAATGCTCACCCGCAACGTCAGCCGCTCGCGCCCCACCCCGAGCAACTCCAGCCAGCGCAGGAAGACTTTGATCACACCGGGGTCGCTGTTGATGAATTGCAGTACCTCGGTGCGCCGGTGCGGCTTCGCCTTGGAACCCTCGGCCCAGTACAGGGCCACCCCGGCGAGGAGCAGCTCGCGGTCCGAGAGCGACCCGACCTCCGCGACCCCGGCCGCCGTCACGCGTCGCCGTTCCTCGTCGCGGAGCGCCAGTTCGTGGTCCCAGCGTTTCCGGGACGCCGCCTTGGCCTGTTCCTGACGGTCGTGCGGTGCGGGCCGGGGCAGATCACGCACCCACAGCGAGACCGAACTCTTGGAGCAGCCCAGCTCCGCCTTGATCTGGTCGTAGGTCCAGCCCCGGAGCCGCAGTTCCCTGGCCCGCGCTTTCAGGTCGTCCTTGGCGCGCGGCCGCCGTGCCCGCTCGCTCAGGTTCTCGAAGTCCGCGTTCTTGTTCGGGGGATGTGCCATGTGCATACCCTGTGGGGGGAATGTGGGATTCCGGGGGTTATTAGGAGTGGTTCAGTAGTTCGGGGGGTGTTTGGCGGTTTCGCTCGCTTTCTGGGGTGGGGTGTGGTGGTGGGAAAAGGTGCCGGGGTGGTGGGGGTGGGCGAACGTACGCTGGGGGGTATGACTGTGTCGGGGGAAGGCGGGGCCGGGGCTCGGGGAGGGCCCTGGTGGTGGGGGCGGTGGCGGGGTGCGCTGCTCGATGTGGTGCTGGCCTGGCTGTCCGCCGTGGAGTGCGCGTTCGAGGGCATCCGGTTCGCCACGGACGCGGGTGTCCCGGCGTCGGCCGGGGTGGTCTTCGGCGCGTTGGCCGGTTCCGTGCTGCTGGTGCGCCGCAAGTGGCCGATAGCTGTCGTGCTGGTGTCGATCGCGGTGACCCCGGCCCAGATGGGCTACCTGATGGGCGTGGTCGGCCTGTACACGCTCGCCGCGTCGGAGCTGCCGCGCCGGATCATCGGGGCCCTTGCGGGGATGTCCCTGGTCGGGATGGTGATCGTGATGGCGGTGCGGGTACGGCAGGACATCACGCGCGGGACCTTGGATCTGGGTGACTGGTTCGTGCCGTTCGCGGCGATCACGACGGCGGTGGGGCTGACGGCACCGCCGTTGCTGCTGGGGCTGTATGTGGGGGCCCGGCGGCGGCTGATGGAGAGCTTGCGGGAGCGCGCGGACAGCCTGGAGCGGGAGTTGCAGCTGCTGGCGGAGCGGGCGGAGGAGCGGGCCGAGTGGGCGCGCAACGAGGAGCGGACGCGGATCGCGCGGGAGATGCATGACGTCGTCGCGCATCGGGTGAGTCTGATGGTGGTGCACGCGGCGGCGTTGCAGGCGGTGGCGCGCAAGGACCCGGAGAAGGCGGTGCGGAACGCGGCGCTGGTGGGGGACATGGGGCGGCAGGCGTTGACGGAGTTGCGGGAGATGCTCGGGGTGCTGCGCCGTGGGGACGGGGCGGAGCCGGGGGAGCGGTCGGTGCCGTTGGCGGCGGTGGGGGTGGCGGCGGCTGCGGCGGCTTCGCGGGCGGTGGCGGAGGGGGAGGGTCCGGGGCTGGCGGAGCTGGCGGAGTTGGTGGGGCAGTCGGCGGCGGCCGGGATGGTCGTCGAGCTGTCGGTGGAGGGGGAGGGGCGGGGGTATGCGGCGGCGGTCGAGCAGACGGCGTACCGGGTGGTGCAGGAGGCGTTGACGAACGTTCACAAGCATGCGGCCGGTGCGAAGACGCGGGTGCGGCTGGCGCATCGGGGGGCGGAGATCGCGATGCAGGTGGAGAACGAGCCGCCGGGTGAGGTGGCGTCGTCGGCCCGGTTGCCGTCCGGGGGCAACGGTCTGCTCGGGATGCGGGAGCGGGTCGTCGCGTTGGGCGGGGTGTTTGTGTCCGGGCCGACGGATGCGGGGGGTTTTCGGGTGTCGGCGGTGCTTCCGGCGGGGTAGCGGCCGGGTCAGCCGGCGGTGAGGCGGACGGGTTCGGTGCCGGTGACCAGGGCGGTGAGGGCCTGGTCGAGGTCGGGGCCGAGGTACCAGTCGCCGGTGTGGTCGAGGGTGTAGACGCGGCCTTCGGCGTCGATGGCGAGGAGTCCTTGGCTGTCGTTCTCGGTGCCGAGCGGGCTGACCTCGATGTCGAGGGCGCGGCCGAGGTCGGCGAGGGTGCGGGCCATGTGGAGTCCGTGTATCGGGTCGAGGTGGAAGGTCGCGGGGGCGATCTGGCGGCCGGGGCCGCCGGGGGTGACATCGAGGCCGCCGAATTCGGCCCAGGCTTCGACGGCGGCGGGGAAGACGGCGTGTCGGTGGCCTGCGGGTGAGGTGTGTTCGCGGAGGGTGTCGGCCCAGATCTCGGCTTGTTTTATGTCCCAGCGTCCGGGTTGCCAGCCGGCGGCGCGGAGTGCGGCGTCGACGGGGGCGGGGAATCGGCTGGTCGTGGTGTGGTCGGCGTGCATCTGCCCTTCGTTCGTCGAGGTCAGGGGTGAGGGGCGCGTGGGGCGCCGGGGCGGTGGGGGTGGGGGGAGTCGGGGGGGTGCTGAGGGTGCTGAGGGTTCTGAGGTTCCGGGACGTCAGGGGGGCCGGGGGAGTTTTCAGCCGCGGGTGCGGGCCTGGTCGTTGGGGGTGGCGGGTTCGATGACGCGGACGCCGAAGTGGGCGGTGAGGGCGGTGCAGGCGCGGCAGGGGGCGGCGAATCCGCCGTGCAGGGGGTCGCCGTCCTCGCGGATGCGGCGGGCGGTGAGTTTGGCTTGTTTGAGGGCCTTGCGGGCTTCGCCGTTGGTCATGGGTTTTCGGGCGGCGCGTTTGCTGCGGGCGGCGTCGGCGGTGGTGATGTGCCGGGAGATGAGGATGGTCTCGGCGCAGCGGCCGGTGAAGCGGTCGCGTTGGGCGCTGGGGAGGGTGTCGAGGAAGTCCTGGACGAGGGGGTGGAGTTCGGGGGCCTGGTCGCCGCGGGCGGCGGTGCCGGTGAGGGTGGCGCCGCGGACGGAGAGGGCGGCGGCGACGGTGGGGAGTATGCCGTCGCGGCGGTGGCGCAGGGTGGGGGCGGGCGGTGTCTCGGTGCTGCTCCAGCCGACGCGGGGGTCGCCTGGGGCGCCGTTGCGGAATCTCATGTTCCGGACGTCCGCGTGCGGACCCGTGTGGGTCGCGTTCATGATCATCATCCCCTCCCGAGCATCCCCCGGCGGAGACAGAGTGCCAAATCCCGTGGCTGCTGCGGAAGCTGGGGCGGTTCGACACGCCCGTTGCGGGGCTGGCTGTCACGAGAGGGTGACGGCTGGTCACGGTGGTGACGGGGTGGGCGGCCGGTGCCCGGTGACCCGTACGGGTGTACCGCATAGGCTGTCCGCACCGCGATCCACGCGGTGCACGCGTGGAGACGGTCCGATCGGGTCCTTCTCGGTCGGGACCGGTCGAGTTCCGGTCGGTTCGGGTCGGTTCCGGTGGGGACCGGTCGAACTGCCGGACGCGGTCGGCCGGACGGGTCGGGGCCGGGCAGCCGGCTCCGGGTTCCGGACGGAACGTGTCGGGCGCAACATTCGGTACATATGTCGGACGCGGTATCCGGTGGACGTTCGCGGCCCCGGGCGCTCGGCGGATGTGGTGGACGTGGTGCGGGTGCTGGATGTGCCGCGTGCGTCGGACGTGGTGCGTGCGGTGGACGTGGTGCGGGTGCCGACGTCGTGCGGGTGATGCGTGCGGTGTCGGTGGCGGGTGTCGCGGACGCGTGCTCGGTGAGTGGCGTGGACGCGGGGTCCGGTGAACGGTTCGGGCGCGGTGTGCGAAGTAGAGGTCGGACACGGCGTGCGAAGCGCGTGCCGGGCGCGGTGCGCGGAGTGTGCGCCGGGCGCGGTGAGCGGTCCGGTGGCTGTGCCGGACGGTGGTGTCGGGCGCGGTGGTCGGGCCGGACGGCCGGTCGGCGGCTGGCGACAGCCAGTGGCAACCGGTGGCATGGAGCAGGAACAGGTAGTGGGTCGTCGGACGTAGTCGGTCGGACGAGGTAGTCGAACACGCGATACGGGTGTGGGGACCGACGGCGGTCGTCAGCCCGTACAGAACGCCGCAGGGGGCAACCGCCATGACGACAGGTCGGCTCGGGCAACAAGCCGCGCCGCCGAACGCGGCCTACGCCGGGCAGGTCGTGCACTTCCCGGACCCGGTCCGGGCCGCCCGGCACCCCAGAGGGGTGCGGATGGACGAGCACGGCTACCCCGACTTCTCGGCGTACGCGCGGGCCGCCGCGGAGATCGCGGAGCCGCCGGAGGGCTTCGGCGTCGACGAACTGCGGCTCACGGACTACGTCTCGGCGAACGCCGCGCTCGCCGCCACCGGCCACGAACTGTGGGACACGGTGCCGAGTGTGGCGACCCCGCACGGCTGGACCTGGCACCACGTGGCCGGCACCCGGCGGCTGCACCTGGTGCCGGTCGACGTGAAGGCGTTGCTGCGCCACCACGGCGGGATCGCGACGTCGCCGGTCGACCACGGCAAACGGGGCACGCGGCCGTTGCAGGAGACGCGCCCGGCGCACTTCGGGCTGCCGAAGTCGGGTGTCGCGGTGACGGAGGCGCAGGTGCAGGGCGTCGAGGAGGACCTCGGCTACCGGCTGCCGGGCGCGTACCGCTCGTTCCTGAAGGCGGCCGGCGGGTGCGCGCCGGTGGGCACCGCGCTCGACGCCGAGCTGGGCCTCCTGGTGGACCAGCCGTTCTTCACCGTCCGCGACGAGGCCGCCGTCAACGACCTCGTGTACGTCAACAAGTGTCTGCGGGACCATCTGACCAAGGACTTCCTGGGCGTCGGTTTCGTCCAGGGCGGCCTGCTCGCCGTGAAGGTCAAGGGCGAACGGCCGGGTTCGGTGTGGTTCTGCGCCTACGACGACGCCCGTGACGTCGACCCGTCGTGGGCGCCCGCGGTGCGCGTGGAACGGCTGCTGCTGCCGTGCGGCGACGACTTCGACACGTTCCTCTCACGTCTCGCCGGCTCCCCGCCGGAGCTGGAGACCGTGGCGAACCTGATGGTGGACGGCGGCTTCGCGCGAGCGGTGCCCGTGACGTCCGCGGGGGAGTGACTGACCGATGGTGACCTTCGCGCAGGCGCAGGAGCGCGCCGAAGAGTGGATCAACGGCGAGGTGCCGTCGTACCAGCACCGTGAGGTGCGGGTGCGGGAGTTCGACCTCGGGTTCGTGATGTGGGCCGAGGACCGGGCCGAGGGGCCGCGTTCCGACGGCGGGGCGCAGCGGCTGGTGATCGCCCGGGACAGCGGGGAGGCCACGTTGTGGCCCGCGTTGCCGGTGGGTGAGGTGATCCGCCGGTACGAGGAGGAGTACGGCCGTCCGGACGAGGAGGCCGAGCCGTCGGCCCCGACCCCGGCGCCCGCCCGCGTCGACCTCAACCAGACGTCGTTCCTGCTGAGTCCGCCGGAGTGGTTGCAGGAAGCGGCGGACAAGAGGGGTATTTCGCCGCGACAGGGCAACGATGGTGGCGGCGACGCCGGTTCGGATGCCGAGGGGGCGGGTGCGGGGGCGGGTGCTGTCGCGGCTTCCGCGTCGGGCTCCGGCCAGGGTGCCGGCCAGGGTGCTGGTTCGGATTCGAGCTTTGGCGCCGGTGGCCCGTTCGGGTCCGGTGGTGGGGGAACTGTGGGCGAGGCGCCGGGAGTTGGGGCGTCCTGGCCGGAGGCCGGTTCCGGTGCGGACGCCGGGGCGCGCGAGGGGGCGCCGGGTGCGCCGGGTGTGCCGGGCGTGCCCGCCGGGGCGACCCCCTGGGCGGGGACCGACACCAACGGCGACAACGGCGAGGACCGTTCCGTTCCGCTTCCGGCGACCGTGTTCGCGCCGCCGCTCGGTGCGGCCGGTGACGGGGTGTCGCCGGGTTCCAAGACGGCGTTGATCGCCGGGGGCAGCGCGCTTCCGCCGACGGCGGTGACACCGGCGTTGGACGACACGGGGGCGCGGGGCGGACCGGGTGCGCCGACGGCGGCGCCGACGTCAGCGCAGGGAGGGACTTCCACGCCTCCGCCGTACGGGTATCCCCAGGGGCCGGTGGCTCAGGGGGCGCAGGGGACTTCGGGTGCGCCGGGTGGTGCGCCGTTGCCTCCGCCGGGGGCGCCCGCGCCGGTCGGGGCGCCGGGCGCGCAGCCTTATGGGTATCCGCAGGGCAGTACTCCGCCGCCGTCCGGTGCGCCGGGTGCGCCGTCCTACGGGTATCCGTCGGCGTCCGACGCCGGGGACATCGCCGATGCCGCGACGAGCAAGGCGACGCCGCCTCCGGGCCGGGCGCGGGGTGGGGCGACGCCGCCGCCTCCGCCGGGCGCTCCGGGGACGCCGGGCGCGCGTGCGGGGGGTACCCCGCCGCCTCCGTCGGCTCCGGGTGCGCCGGGGGCGTCGGCGGGTGGGTATGTGCCGACGCAGCTTGTGTCGTCGTTGGGCCCCGACGGGGCAGGGGGCACCCCGGGTGCTCCCAAGCCGCCGGGCGCCCCGAACGCGCCCGGTGGTACGCCCCCGGGTGGCGTCCACCATGCCGCGACGGTGCTGGCGAGCCCGGCGGTGGGCAGTCCCGGGGCACCGCATCCGCCGGGGGCGCCCGGTGCTCCGCGTACGCCCGGTTCGCCTGGTGTGCCGTTGCCTCCGCCGAACGCCCCGAATGTTCCGAACGTCCCGAACGTGCCGGGGGCTCCGCCTGCGCCGGGGGCGCCGCCCGCGTCCGGTGGGGTTCATCACGCGGAGACGGTGTTGGCGAGCCCGGCGGTGGGTGGGCCCGGTGCGCCGTTGCCGCCGTCCGCTCCCGGGATGCCGCCGGGGGTTCCCGCGCCGCAGCCGCCGATGGCTCCGCCTGCCGCGCAGCCTCCGGCGTACGGTTATCCGCCGTCGCAGCAGGGGCAGCCGACGGTGGGCCCCGGGTATCAGGCGGTGTTGCGGTACCGGGCGCAGGACGGTTCCGAGCAGCAGTTGATCCGGCGGTCGGCGCCGGGGACGCCGCATCCGGAGTGGCAGATCTTCCACGAGCTGCGCGGTATGAACGTGCCGCCGGACCAAGTCCTCGAACTGCACACGGAGTTGGAGTCGTGCGAGCTGCCGGGTGCCTACTGTGCGCGGATGATCCGGGAACAGTGGCCGCAGGCGCGGATCACGAGCATCGCCCCGTACGGCACGGATCACGCGAGCCGGCAGCAGGGGATGCGTCAACTGCTCGCGCACCAGGGCGAGTTGCATCAGGTGGCGGACGGTCCCGCGCGGCCCGCGCCGGTGCGGGCGCCGTTGCCTCCGGTGCAGGCGGCGTCGCTGATTCCGCCGGAGGGGGTCGCGCAGGAGCTGGCGGGGGCGTTCGGGCCGGGGTTGTTCCGGTTCGAGCAGGCGGCGGTGTCGCGGCAGGGGGTGCCGCCGGTGGTGGCGCACTCGTTGGTGGCGGCGGGGTTGCCGATGGACATGGGGCCGTTCTTCTGGGCGCAGGCCCAGCCGGGGCGGCCGGTGCCGACGCTTGCCGAACTGGCGCAGGAACGGGGGGTGCAGCCGGCCTCCGACGCGGGCTCCTATCTCGTCATGGGCAGTGACTTCGGCAAGGCGCTGTGTGTGCAGTACGGCACCGCGAACATCGTGGCTGTGCCGGTGGAGGCGGGGCCGGGGGGTGCGCCGGTCGCTCCGCAGTTCGTCAACACGGGGTTGCCTGAGTTCCAGCGGTGTCTGGCGTTGCTGGGGCGGATGTGGCGACTGCGGTTCGGGTTGAACCCGGAGCAGGCGGGGCGGTGGACGGTCGATTTCCAGGCCCAGTTGGCGTCCCTGGACGGGGCGGCGTTGGGCTCGCCGGAGAGCTGGTGGTCGGTGCTGCTGGAGGAGATGTGGGACGGGTTGCTGTAGCGAGCGCCGGTTGAGTGCGGGGCGCGGGGATGCGCAGTTCCCCGCGCCCCTTTTTTTCGCCGTGCGGTGACCCTTGGCCGGGTGGGTGGGGCGTGTTCTTGGCCCGTTTGTGGGTGCGGGTTCGGTGGGGGCGTGTCCTCGGCCCGTTGCTGGGTGCGGGTCCGGTGGGGGCTTGGCGCGCAGTTCCCCGCGCCCCTTTTTCGGCGTGTGGTGGTCCTTGGCCGGGTGGCTGGGGGCGTGTTCTCGGCCCGTTGTTGGGTGCGGGTTTGGTGGGGGCTTGGCGCGCAGTTCCCCGCGCCCCTGGGGGGTGCCACGTTGGGCGGGTTGTTGGGTGCGGGTTTGGTGGGGGCTTGGCGCGCAGTTCCCCGCGCCCCTTTCGGCGTGTGGCTCGGCCTGCATGGCCATCCGAGGTGGGCGCACGCGTCGATATGCGGCTCGCCGTGCGGGCGCGCGTGCCTGCCCTGCCGGGCGGCACTTATCCGGTTGGCGTGACTGCATGCCGGAGAGGGGGCGCGGGGAACTGCGCGATCGGCCACGACGGTGCCGCGCTTTCTTTCCTTGCCGGGCGGCACTTATCCGGTTGGCGTGACCGTATGCCGGAGAGGGGGCGCGGGGAACTGCGCGATCGGCCACGACGGTGCCGCGCTTTCTTCCCCTGTCGGGCGGCACTTATCCGGTTGGCGTGACTGCATGCCGGAGAGGGGGCGCGGGGAACTGCGCGAGTGGCCGTGCCCTCGTCCGCTGCCGGGCTGCACGTACTCGGTCGGCGTGGCCAAGGGGCTCGGGCAGCTTTCAGTGGGCCTGTACTTGAATTCGCGGCCGGGGGTGGATTTGGGCGGGACCGTTACCCCCTCTCGGAGTGTCGCGTTAGGGGCACTTACGCCTGGTACATGAAGATGTGCGCCAAATCATCTTTTAGTGTCCGTTTGGCGGAGAGGGGTTCCAGGATGAGTGGCGCATCGGGCTCGCCCCACGGTTTCGTGGCGGTCAGAGGACGGGAGTACGGCTACCGCCCAGCCCAGGCCGACGCGTACGCCGACGGCGTCTCCCGGGCCAGGGACGCCGCGTGGGAACGCGCCGCGAGGCTCACCGTGCTGGCCAGGGAGATGGCCATCGACACGGCCCGGCTGAAGGAGGCCGCCGCCCACCTCGCGCCGCAGACCTACGAGGCGCTCGGGGAGCGCGCGCACACCCTGTTCGCGCTGGTCCAGGAGGAGGCCGCCGCCGTACGCGACGGCGCCCGCGAGGAGGCGCGCACGCTCCTCGATGCGGCGCACGCTCACGCGACCGGCGTACGGGACGCGGCCCAGGCGCACGCCGACGCCGTACGCGCCGACACCGACGAACGCGCCCGGCAGCGCCTGCTCGCCGCCCGCGCCGAGGCCGACGCGTTCCGGGTGCTCGCCCGGCGCCAGGTGAAGGCGGGCCGGAGCGACGTCCTCGGCGTGCTCCGCGAGACGCGTCACCGCACCGCCGCCACCCTCGCCGACCAGGCCAGGGAGCACGCCGAACAGTGGGCCAGGGCCGAGCGGGACGAACAGGCCGCGCTGGCCGCCGTCGAGGCGGACGAGGCCGAGCGGGCGGCCAGCGCGGAGGCGGCGTTGTCCGACGCGAAGCGGGCCTTCGCGGAGGCGGAGGCGTCGGGGCGCCGGTGGCAGGAGGAGGCACACGCGCGTGCCGCCGAGATCGTCGCCCACGCGCGCGTGCGGGCGGAACGGCTCGCCCGGGAGACGGAACAGGTGCTGCGCGAGCACAGCGAACGCTGGGACGACGTGCAGGCCCAGATGGACGACGTGCGCAGCAGCCTCACGGCGCTGACGGGCTCGCCGACCGGGGAGTGACCCGGGGCAGGCCGCGACGGGGGCGTGCGCCGGTGACTTCACGGCGGGCGTGCGCCGGTGCGCACGGCGCTTCAGCCGACCGGAGTGTCAACTTCCGCTGACCTCACCGCCGTTGAGGCGCTGTCGTTCCTGTCTTTCCTGGAGGGGGCGTCACTCCTTCAGTTCCGGGAATTTTCTCGGGGCCAGGAAGAGGAGGGCGAGGAAGGCTGCCGTGGCCGCGCAGCCGGCGCCCAGGTAGACCCAGTGGACCGCGTCCGCGATCGCCCGGCGGGTCGCCTCCGGGACGGAGCCGGTGCCGAGGTCGCGGGTGACCGTGTCGAGGTCGCCCGCGCCGCCGAGGCGGGAGGCGAGCACCGCGTTGGCGACCGCGCCGAAGAGGGCCGCGCCGACGGTCTGGCCGGTCTGGCGGCAGAACAGGATCGACGCCGTCGCCGTGCCCCGTTCCGACCAGCCCACCGTGGACTGCACGCCGACGATCAGCGGGAGTTGGAAGAGGCCGAGCGCGGCGCCGAGGGCCAGCATCAGGAGCATCGGCTGCCAGGCCGCGCCGGGGTAGGGCAGGAGCGGGAACGCGAACAGGAGCAGGGCCGCCGCCGCGATCCCCAGCATCGCGGTGTTGCGGAAGCCGATCCTCCGGTACACGTGCTGACTCAGTGCCGCCGACACCGGCCAGCTCACCGTCCAGACGGACAGCACGAACCCGGCCGCCACCGGCGCGAGCCCCAGCACCGACTGCGCGTACGTCGGCAGGAACACGGCCGGCGCCACCATCAGCAGCCCGAGCGCGCCCAGCGCCAGATTGACCGCCGCGATCGTCCGCCGCCGCCACACCCACCCGGGGATGATCGGTTCGGCCGCCCGGCGTTCGACCAGGACGACCACCCCGACCAGCGCGAACCCCACCGTGAGCAGCGCGACCGACGGCGCCGACAGCCACGGCCACGCCACCCCGCCCTGCACCAGCGCCGTCAACAGCACGCCCCCGGACGCGAACACCGCCAGCGCCCCGGCCCAGTCGACACGCGCGCGTGTGTCACGCCGTTCGCGGGCGGGTTCGTGGAGGTGGCGGACGATCAGCCACAGGGCGACGGCGCCGACCGGGAGGTTGACGAGGAAGATCCAGCGCCAGCCCGCGTAGGCCGCGAGGACGCCTCCCATGCCCGGGCCCGCCACCGCCGAAACCGCCCATACGGTCGACAACTTGGCCTGGATCTTCGGGCGGTCCTTCAACGGGTACAGGTCGGCGGCCAGCGTCTGCACCGTGCCCTGCAACGCCCCGCCGCCCAGGCCCTGCACGATCCGGAACGCGATGAGCGCGGCCATGTTCCAGGCGGTCGCGCACAGCAGCGAGCCCACCAGGAACAGCGCCGCGCCCACCACCAGGACCGGCTTGCGGCCGAAGGTGTCGGAGAGCTTGCCGTAGACCGGGAGCGTCACCGTCACGGCGAGCAGATAACCGGAGAACAGCCAGGAGAAGTAGGAGAATCCGCCCAGGTCGCCGACGATCTGGGGGATCGCCGTGGAGACGATCGTCGAGTCGAGGGCGGTCAGCGCCATCGCCAGCATGAGGGCGGCGACCACGGCGGCCCGCCCCCGTCTCGTGGGTGCGCGCCGGTCCGTCGTCGCCGACCGTATGTCGATGTCCCCCTGGTCCACAGGAATCCTTTCCCCGTACAACTGTCCGCCGCGTTCACTCTCCCACTCGACCCGCACGCCGGGGGAGGGCGCAGTCCCGGGTGCGCCGGGGTTGACCCCGACCCTGAGAACGGGTCGGCCCCGCGCCGGACGACCCCTAGGGGACCCTCCGTAGGCGAGATCGGGGGTCCGTCGTCCCGGAGGAGGACGAGGAGGCGGGCGGTGACTGCCTAGCCTGGTGCTACGCCGTGGGGAGCGGGCGCCGTGGGGGCACGGGGCAACGGCGGTGAGGACGCGGGGCAACGGCGGGAGGGGCGCGGGGAGCTCCAGCGAGGGGGGCGTACGGGGGCGTACGGGGGGTGTCGCCGGGGGGTGGCAGCCGTGAGGGGTGGGGTTTTCCCCCGGGGCAGGACGGGGTCGGGCACCAGGGTGCCGGAGGGCTGTTCGGCGCCAGACTCATCACCACACCACACCACACCGCAGCACATCGCAGCGCAGCACATCGCAGCGCAGGACATCGCAGTGCGGTGCGGGCGCGGTGCAGCACACGAATTCCGTTCAGGCGTCGGCCGGTTGACGGGGCGACGTGATCTATCTGGTGACCGATTTAGGAGACAAACGGTGACAACGGCTGTGACCATTCCCCGGCACGGGGGTACTGGAGGGCGTACGGCCGTTGCCGCACGGGCTCGGCAGGTCGTGAAGGCGTACGGGTCGGGGGAGACCCGGGTCGTCGCGCTCGACCATGTCGACGTGGACATCGCCCGCGGCCAGTTCACCGCGATCATGGGCCCCTCGGGGTCCGGCAAGTCCACGCTGATGCACTGCCTCGCCGGGCTCGACACCGTGTCGGGCGGCGAGATCCACCTCGCCGAGACCGAGATCACCCGGCTCAAGGACAAGAAGCTCACCCGGCTGCGGCGGGACCGGATCGGGTTCATCTTCCAGGCGTTCAACCTGCTGCCGACGCTGAACGCCCTGGAGAACATCACGCTGCCCATGGACATCGCCGGGCGCACGCCGGACGGGCTGTGGCTGGAGCAGGTCGTGGAGACCGTCGGGCTCGCCGGGCGGCTCACGCACCGGCCGAGCCAGCTCTCCGGCGGGCAGCAGCAACGGGTCGCGGTGGCACGGGCGTTGGCGGCCCGGCCCGAGATCATCTTCGGCGACGAGCCGACCGGGAACCTCGACTCCCGCGCGGGCGCCGAGGTGCTGGGCTTCCTGCGCAGGTCGGTCGACGAGCTGGGCCAGACCATCGTCATGGTCACCCACGACCCGGTGGCCGCCTCCTACGCGGACCGTGTGCTGTACCTGGCGGACGGCAGGATCGTCGACGAGATGTACCAGCCGACCGCGGACACCGTCCTGGACCGCATGAAGGACTTCGACGCGCGGGGGCGTACCTCATGACCGTGCTGAGAACCTCGATGCGCAACGTCTTCGCGCACAAGGGGCGGATGGCCCTGTCGGCGGTCGCGGTGCTGCTGTCGGTGGCCTTCGTCTGCGGCACCCTGGTGTTCACGGACACCATGAACACGACGTTCGACAAGCTGTTCGGGGCGACCTCCGCCGATGTGACGGTGTCCGCCAAGTCCGCCTCCGACAGCGGGCAGACGACGTCCGACACCGGCAGACCGCCGGTGCTGCCGGGCGCCCTGGTCGCCGAGGTCCGCGCGGTGGACGGCGTCACCTCGGCCGAGGGGAGCCTCACCTCGACGTCGGTCACCGTCGTCGACGCCGCGAAGAACAGCCTCTCGCCGACCAGCGGCGGACCGACCATCGTCGGCTCCTGGAGCGGCAACGACGCCCGCACCATGAAGATCACCTCCGGTGCGGCGCCGAAGGGCGCGGGCCAGGTCATGGTGGACGCCGACACCGCCGCCAAGCACCACCTGAAGCTCGGTGACGCGATAGGCGTGATCACCGCGGTCACCACGCACACCGCGCGGATCTCCGGCATCGCCACCTTCCAGATCACCAACCCCGGCGCCGCCGTCTTCTACCTGGACACGAAGACCGCCCAGCAGACCCTGGTGGGGCAGCGCGACGTCTTCACCAGCGTCAACGTCACCGCCGCCGACGGCGTGAGCGACGCGCAGGTGAAGAAGAACGTCGTCGGCGCGATCGGCACCGGCTACAAGGTGCTGACCGCCAAGGAGACCGCCGACGCCAACCAGAAGTCCCTGGGCAGCTTCCTCGGGGTGATGAAGTGGGCGATGCTCGGGTTCGCCGGGATCGCCTTCCTGGTCGGCATCTTCCTGATCATCAACACCTTCTCGATGCTGGTAGCCCAGCGCACCCGTGAGATCGGCCTGATGCGGGCGATCGGCTCGTCCCGCGCGCAGGTCAACCGGTCCGTGCTGATCGAGGCGCTCCTGCTGGGTGTGTTCGGATCGGTCCTCGGCGTCGGCGCGGGCATCGGTCTCGCCGTCGGGCTGATGAAGCTCATGGGCGCCATGGACATGCACCTGTCGACGAGCGATCTGACGGTGAAGTGGACGACCCCGGCGATCGGCCTGCTGCTCGGCGTCGTCGTCACCGTCCTGGCCGCCTGTCTGCCCGCCCGCCGGGCCGGCAAGGTCTCCCCGATGGCCGCGCTGCGCGACGCCGGTGCGCCCGCCGACGCCCGCTCCGGACGAGTCCGCGGTGTGGTCGGCCTGGTGCTGACCGGCGCGGGGGCGGCCGGGCTCTGGCTCGCCTCGGCGGCCGACGCGTCGCGGGAGGGGTCGCTCTGGCTCGGGCTCGGCGTGGTGGCGTCGCTGCTCGGGTTCGTCGTCATCGGGCCGCTCCTCGCCGGTGGTGTGGTGCGGGTCCTCGGCGCCGTCGTGCTGCGGATCTTCGGGCCCGTGGGACGGATGGCCGAGCGCAACGCGCTGCGCAACCCGCGCCGCACCGGCGCCACCGCCGCCGCCCTGATGATCGGCCTCGCCCTGGTCGCCTGCCTCTCGGTGGTCGGCTCCTCCATGGTGGCCTCCGCGACCGAGCAGCTCGACAAGACCGTCGGCACCGACTTCATCATCCAGTCCGACAGCGGCCAACGGATCACCCCGCAGGCCGTCAAGGCCGTCGAGAGCACGCCGGAACTGGCCCATGTCACCCGGTACAAGGTCACCAGGGCCGACTGCACGACGCCCGACGGCAAGCTCCTCAAGGGCACCGACCTCACGGCCGCCGACCCGACGTACGCGACCGACCTGGCCACCGAGACCGTCGCCGGTGACCTCAAGGACGCCTATCTGCCGGACTCCATGTCGGTGCCGGAGAAGTTCGCCGAGGCCCACGGCATCCACCTCGGTTCGACGATCGCCGTGAGGTTCGACGGCGGCTCCACGGCCCGCCTGACCGTGCGCGCCGTCACCAGCAGCGACGGCATCGTCGACGCGGGCGCCACGTACACGTCCACCGCGACCCTCGCGGCGCATGTACCGGCCGCCAGGATGCCGCTGGACGTGCTGCTCCTCGCCTCCGCGAAGGACGGGCAGCAGAAGGCCGCCTACACCGCGCTGAAGGCGGCGCTGCACGACTACCCGCAGTACACGGTGCGCGACCAGACCGACTACAAGCAGGCGCTCAAGGACCAGATAGGCCAGCTGCTCAACCTGATCTACGGGCTGCTCGCGCTGGCGATCGTCGTCGCGATCCTCGGCGTGGTGAACACCCTCGCCCTGTCGGTCGTCGAGCGGACCCGGGAGATCGGTCTGATGCGGGCCATCGGGCTCTCCCGCCGCCAGCTGCGCCGCATGATCCGCCTGGAGTCCGTGGTCATCGCCCTCTTCGGCGCCCTGCTCGGCCTCGGGCTGGGGATGGGCTGGGGCGCGACGGCACAGCAGCTGCTCGCGCTGGAGGGGCTGAACGTCCTGGAGATCCCGTGGCCGACGATCCTCGGTGTCTTCGTCGGATCGGCCTTCGTGGGCCTGTTCGCCGCCCTGATCCCGGCGTTCCGCGCGGGCCGGATGAACGTCCTCAACGCCATCGCCACCGAGTAGGCACGCCAGGGCGCCGGGCGGGTCGTGACGACCGTCCGACGCGGCCTCTTTGAAGAAGGCGGCTCCTCTCCGACCGAAAAGGGCGGCCCTTCCGGAACAGCAGCCCTCTTTAAAGAGGACGGCCTTTCGCGGGAGGCGGCCCCTGGAGGGTGAGGGAGCTGCGGAAGAGACGCCCCCTGGAGACCGGGGAGCACGGACCACCGCACACGGGGGTTGCGGGGGCCGCCCGGCGTCGGAGAGTCCTTGGGGGGACTGTCCGACGCCGGGTGTTCGTGTGTACGTTCGACTCCGGGGGTGCCCGGTGGGCCGGACCGGCGGGTTATCCACAGGTCCGGCGGTTGTCGGTCCGCCGACGTACGCTGGAGAACCCCCGGCCCGCACAGCGTGTCGGGCGGTTCGCGTTGCCCATCCCGGACGGAAAGCCCCTCATGAGCCTGCACGGTCTGCTCGACGTCGTCGTCAAGGACCCCGCCCTCGCGGAAGCGATCACGGCGGGCACCGACGGCCACCGCATGCACGTCGACCTGGTCGGCCCGCCCGCGGCCCGGCCGTTCGCGATCGCCGCGCTGGCCCGCGAGACCGGCCGTACCGTCCTCGCGGTCACCGCGACCGGCCGGGAGGCCGAGGACCTCGCCGCCGCCCTGCGCTCCCTGCTGCCGCCCGACGGCGTCGTCGAGTACCCGTCCTGGGAGACGCTCCCGCACGAACGCCTCAGCCCCCGCAGCGACACCGTCGGCCGCCGCCTCGCCGTCCTGCGCCGCCTGTCCCACCCCCGCTCCGACGACCCCGGCACCGGCCCCGTCTCTGTCGTCGTCGCCCCCGTGCGCTCGGTGCTCCAGCCGCAGGTCAAGGGGCTCGGTGACCTGGAGCCCGTGGCCCTGCGGAGCGGCTCGACGGCCGACCTGAACGACGTCGTGCACGCCCTCGCCGCCGCCGCGTACGCGCGCGTGGAGCTGGTCGAGAAGCGCGGCGAGTTCGCCGTGCGCGGCGGCATCCTCGACGTCTTCCCGCCCACCGAGGAACACCCCCTGCGCGTCGAGTTCTGGGGCGACGACGTCGAGGAGATCCGCTACTTCAAGGTCGCAGACCAGCGCTCCCTGGAAGTCGCCGAACACGGCCTGTGGGCGCCGCCCTGTCGTGAACTTCTGTTGACGGACGACGTCCGTACGCGCGCGCGTGCCCTCGCCGAGGAACACCCCGAGCTGAGCGAGCTGCTCGGCAAGATCGCTGAGGGCATCGCCGTCGAGGGCATGGAATCGCTCGCGCCGGTCCTCGTCGATGAGATGGAGCTGCTCGTCGACGTGTTGCCGGACGCCGCCATGGCCGTCGTCTGCGACCCGGAGCGGGTCCGCACCCGCTCCGCCGACCTGGTCGCGACCTCGCAGGAGTTCCTCCAGGCGTCCTGGGCGGCCACCGCGGGCGGCGGCGAGGCCCCCATCGACGTCGACGCGGCCTCCCTGTGGTCCCTCGCAGACGTCCGCGACCGGGCCCGCGAGCTGGACATGATGTGGTGGTCGGTGTCGCCGTTCGCCGCCGACGAGGAGCTGGACGCCGACACCCTCAAGCTGCGCATGCGGGCCCCCGAGACCTACCGGGGCGACACCGCCAAGGCGCTCGCGGACACCAAGGGCTGGCTCGCTGACGGCTGGCACACCGTCTACGTCACCGAGGCCCACGGCCCCGCCGCCCGCACCGTCGAGGTGCTCGGCGGCGAGGGCATCGCCGCCCGCCTGGACATCGAACTGACCTCGCTGAACCCGTCCGTCGTGCACGTGGCGTGCGGCTCCATCGACCACGGCTTCGTCGACGAGGGCCTCAAGCTGGCCGTGCTCACCGAGACCGACCTCTCCGGACAGAAGGCGGCCGGCAAAGAGGGCGCGCGGATGCCGGCCAGGCGCCGCAAGACCATCGACCCGCTCACCCTGGAGACCGGCGACTACATCGTCCACGAACAGCACGGCGTGGGCCGTTACATCGAGATGGTGCAGCGCACCGTCCAGGGCGCCACCCGCGAGTACCTCGTGGTCGAGTACGCGCCCGCCAAGCGCGGCCAGCCCGGCGACCGGCTCTACATCCCGACCGACCAGCTGGAGCAGATCACCAAGTACGTCGGCGGCGAGGCCCCCACCCTGCACCGGCTCGGCGGCGCCGACTGGACGAAGACGAAGGCCCGCGCGAAGAAGGCCGTCAAGGAGATCGCCGCCGACCTCATCAAGCTCTACAGCGCCCGCATGGCCGCGCCCGGCCACACCTTCGGCGCCGACACACCCTGGCAGCGCGAGCTGGAGGACGCCTTCCCCTACGCGGAGACCCCGGACCAGCTCACCACCATCGCCGAGGTCAAGGAGGACATGGAGAAGTCCGTCCCGATGGACCGCCTGATCTGCGGCGACGTCGGCTACGGCAAGACCGAGATCGCCGTGCGGGCCGCCTTCAAGGCCGTTCAGGACGGCAAGCAGGTGGCGGTCCTGGTGCCGACGACGCTGCTGGTGCAGCAGCACTTCGGGACGTTCAGCGAGCGGTACGCGCAGTTCCCGGTGAACGTGCGCGCGCTGTCCCGCTTCCAGACCGACACCGAGGCGAAGGCCGTCCTTGAGGGGCTGCGCGAGGGCTCCGTCGACGTCGTCATCGGCACCCACCGGCTGTTCTCCTCGGAGACCAAGTTCAAGGACCTCGGCCTGGTCATCGTCGACGAGGAGCAGCGCTTCGGCGTCGAGCACAAGGAGCAGCTGAAGAAGCTGCGCGCCAACGTCGACGTGCTGACGATGTCCGCCACGCCCATCCCGCGCACCCTGGAGATGGCCGTCACCGGCATCCGCGAGATGTCGACGATCACCACGCCCCCCGAGGAACGCCACCCCGTCCTGACGTTCGTCGGCCCCTACGAGGAGAAGCAGATCGGCGCCGCCGTCCGCCGTGAACTGCTGCGCGAGGGCCAGGTCTTCTACATCCACAACCGTGTCGAGTCCATCGACCGCGCGGCCGCCCGGCTGCGCGAGATCGTCCCCGAGGCGCGCATCGCCACCGCGCACGGCCAGATGTCGGAATCGGCGCTGGAACAGGTCGTCGTCGACTTCTGGGAGAACAAGTTCGACGTCCTCGTGTCGACGACCATCGTCGAGTCGGGCATCGACATCTCCAACGCGAACACCCTGATCGTGGAGCGCGGCGACAACTTCGGCCTCTCCCAGCTGCACCAGCTGCGCGGCCGGGTGGGCCGGGGCCGGGAGCGCGGCTACGCCTACTTCCTGTACCCGCCGGAGAAGCCCCTGACCGAGACCGCGCACGAACGGCTCGCGACGATCGCCCAGCACACCGAGATGGGCGCCGGCATGTACGTCGCCATGAAGGACCTGGAGATCCGCGGCGCCGGAAACCTCCTCGGCGGCGAGCAGTCCGGGCACATCGCGGGCGTCGGCTTCGACCTGTACGTGCGGATGGTCGGCGAGGCCGTCGCCGACTACCGGGCCGAACTGGAAGGCGGCGTCGAGGAGGAGCCGCCGTTGGAGGTCAAGATCGAACTGCCGGTCGACGCGCACGTCCCGCACGACTACGCCCCCGGCGAGCGCCTGCGCCTCCAGGCCTACCGTTCCATCGCCGCCGCCAACTCCGAGGCCGACGTCACCGCCGTCCGCGAGGAACTCACCGACCGCTACGGCAAGTTGCCCGAGCCGGTGGAGAACCTCCTGCTGGTGGCCGGGCTGCGGATGCTGGCCCGCGCGTGCGAGGTCGGCGAGATCGTCCTCCAGGGCACCAACATCCGTTTCGCGCCGGTGGAGTTGCGCGAGTCCCAGGAGCTGCGCGTCAAGCGCCTCTACCCCGGCACCGTCATCAAACCGGCCGCCCACCAGCTCCTGGTGCCGCGTCCCAAGACGGCGAAGGTCGGCGGAAAACCGCTGGTCGGGCGGGAGTTGCTGGGCTGGGTCGGCGAGTTCCTGGCGTCGATCCTGGGGTCGTAGACGGGCAGAACGGCGGCGCGGCCGGGCGGCCTTGAGGGGGCGCGCGGCCACGCCGGGCCCCGGCGAGCGCGCCGCGCGGGGGCCGCGTGACTTCGTCAGGGGGAGGCGCGTACGGGGCGGTCGGGGAGGGTGCGGGTCTGTTGGGCGTGGCGCGCCAGGCCGTTGGGTGGTGCCGTGGGGGCTCTTCGGGTGGTCGTGAATCGGCCTGTGCGGAGGGGGCGTTGGGGTGTTCGGCAGGTCCGTGGGGTGGTGGCGTGCGTAGTCGTCGGGTGGTTGTGCGCAGGTCTGCCGGGGGACGGTGACGGCCTGGTCGGGGCGGTGCGCGGGCCTGTTGGGGCGCTTGGCGTCCGCCCCGGGGTCCACCCCTTGTGCGCCCGCTCGTTACGGTGTGCCCGCACCGGTGTGGGGAAGAGGCTTCCTGCGGGGGGACCGGGATTGACGGTCCCGGACGGGACCGAGAGCGGGAGGGCGCGAAGTGAGACGTCTGAAGGGCGGGGTGGCGGCAGCCGCCGTACTCATGATCGGAATGGCCGGGCTGACCGGCTGCAAGGACACGGCGACCGGGTCCGCGGGACCGGAGGGGACCAGCGGCGGCAGCACCTCCGGGAGCGGCGACGGCGCCGCCCTCAAGGCCGCCGAGGCACTCACCGTCAAGGGCCGCGCGCCGAAGACGGGTTATGCGAGGGAACGGTTCGGCACCGCCTGGGCGGACACCGACTCCAACGGCTGCGACACCCGCGACGACATCCTGAAAAGGGACCTCACGGAGGTCAAGTACACCGACGGCGACTGCAAGGTGTCCTACGGGGTCCTGGAGTCCGACCCCTACTCCGGCAAGAAGGTCACCTACGCGCGCGGGGCCAGCCTCGTCGACATCGACCACATCGTCGCCCTCTCCGACGCCTGGCAGAAGGGCGCCAAGTACTGGGACGCCAGCAAGCGGATCGCGCTCGCCAACGACCCCCTCAACCTCATCGCCGTCGATTCGAGCACCAACCGCTCCAAGGGCGACGGCGACGCGGCGACCTGGCTGCCGCCGAACAAGGCGTACCGGTGCACCTATGTCGCCGGGCAGGTCGCCGTGAAGACGAAGTACGGGCTGTGGGCGACGTCCGCCGAGAAGGCCGCGATGGAGAAGACCCTCAAGACCTGCCCCGGACAGAAGCTGCCCTCCGGCGGCAACCCGACCGAGGCACCGGCCCGCTTCCGCGCCAACTGAGCGAGCGGGAGGGGTGGTTCGGGTACGCGCCGACGGGGCGGTCGGCGCGCACGACCCCCGGAGCGACGCAGCCGCGGGGCGGGACAGCCGCAGGGCGGGACAGTCGCGGGGCGGCACAGCCGCAGGGTGGGACAAGTCGCGGGGCGGGACAAGTCGTAGGGCGGGGCCGGTCGTACGGTGTGATCAGTACGGCAACGGTTCGGTGCAACCGTGGACCACGGGCGGGCGTCGACATATACGCTCGAACACCTGTCGTCGAACCCGGAACTCACCCACCCGTCCCATCGGCATCAGCTGGTTCAGGAGCAGTCCATGTACGGCCACGGCGCGCCGCCTCCCACCCGTAGCGCGGGCACGGTCATCACCCAGCGGGTCCTGATCTCCCTGGCCGGATTCTTCTCCTGCGGACTGCTCGCGTGCGTACCGCTGTTCCGGGTGGCGTTCCTACGCGGACGCTGGTTCGACTGGCTGGCGGCCTGGGCGAGCCTGCCGCTGGCCATCACCTGCTTCGCGATCGTCGGCGCGCTCGACGAGGACGACAGCCGGGGCGACGCCACCCTCGCCGCCGTCCTGCTCCTGGGCGCCCTCGCCAGCGCCTACTACCTCGTCGTCGACATCCGACTGAACGCCAGGACCCGGGAATTCACCGGCGGCTACGGCACCCCGCAGGCCTCGACCGTGACAGCCGGCGCGTCCCAGGCGCCGACCGTGACCCCGGGCCGGACGGGATACGGCACCCCGCCGCCCGCGACGCCCTACCCGCCCGCGCGGCCCCCGATGCCACCCACGCCCGGCGCGCAGGGCATGCCGGGGGCGTACGGCACGCCCGCGCACCCCCCGGCGCCCGCCCCCTCACCGCAGCCGGCCCGCCTCGACCAGGTACGTGCCGAACTGGACGAGATCAGCGACTATCTGCGCCGCCACGACGGCAACTCCGAGGGCAGCAGGTGACCGAGGGAACCGGACGGCTCGTCGGCGGCCGGTACGCCCTGTCCACGCTGCTCGGCCAGGGCGGCATGGGCCAGGTCTGGGCGGCCTACGACCAACAGCTGGACCGCCGCGTCGCCGTCAAGCTGCTGCGCCCCGACCGGGTCGCCGGGCAGGACGCCGAGGAACTGCGCCGCCGGTTCGTGCGCGAGTGCCGGGTGACCGCCCAGGTCGACCACCCCGGCCTGGTCACCGTGCACGACGCGGGCAACGACGACGACGAACTCTTCCTCGTCATGCAGTACGTCGACGGCTCCGACCTCGCCGACCACCTCGCCGGGCGCACCCCCTACCCGTGGCCCTGGGCGGTCGCGATCGCCGCGCAACTGTGCGCCGTCCTGAGCGCCGTGCACGCCGTCCCGATCGTCCACCGCGACCTCAAACCCCGCAATGTGATGATCCGCCAGGACGGCACGGTCCTCGTCCTCGACCTCGGGGTCGCCTCCGTCATGGAGGCCGACACCACCCGCCTCACCCACACCGGCACCCCCATCGGCACACCCGCCTACATGGCCCCCGAGCAGGCCATGGGCGGCGCCGTCGGCCCGTACACCGACCTCTACGCACTCGGCGTCCTGCTGCACGAACTCCTCGGCGGTGACGTCCCGTTCGCCGGTTCCAGCGCCCTCGGCGTGCTGCACCGGCACCTGTACGAGGCGCCGGTGCCGGTGCGGCGGCTGCGCCCCGAGGTGCCGGAGGCGCTCGAAGCGCTCGTGCTGCGGCTGCTGGCCAAGGACCCCCAGCACCGGCCGGACTCCGCCCAGGAGGTGTACGAGGATCTCGCGCCCCTCCTCCCGGCGCGCGGGACACCCACCGGGGCGCCCCTCGACCCCACGCGCCCCTTCGTCCGCCCGCAGGCCCCCTGGCCCGACCGCGCCCGGACGCCCGCCTCCCAGCCCACCCCGGCACCGGGACGCCCCGATGTCGCCGACGCCGTCGACGACGTCAAACGGCTCCTCGGCGAGGGCCGGGTCACCCAGGCCGTCGACATCCTCGGCTCGATCCTGCCCGTCGCAGCCGACCAGCACGGCGCGAACTCCCCTGTCGTGCGCTCCCTGCGCAAGCAGTACGCCGCGACCCTCATGGACGACGGCCAGTTCCGGCGCGCCCTGCCCGAACTGCGCCAACTCGCCGACGAACGCGCCGCCGAGGCCGGCCGGGCCGACCCGCAGGCGCTCGGCTTCCGCCAGGACATCGCCCAGTGCCTGGAACAGCTCGGCGAACCGGCGGCGGCCCTTGCCGAGTACCGCGCCCTGCTGCCGTACTACGAGAACCAGTACGTCGCCGGGGGCCCCGAACTCGCCCACGACGTCCGCCGCAGCATCGGCCACCTCCTGCTCGCCCTCGGCGACCGCCCCGCCGCCCACGACACCCTCGTGCGCCTCCTGCACGACGTCGAACGCCTGGGCGGCCCCGGCCACCCCCGCGCGGTGGACATCCGCCGCACCCTCCAGTGGCTGGGGCAGATGCGGGGATAAGCAGATGCGGGGGATAAGGGGACAAGCGGCGGGGCGGCGACGCCTTGCACCGCCGCCGGGCACGTTGTCCCGTGTTCCTTCTCCCTCGCTCCTTCTCCGGCGGTCCTTCTCCGTCGTTTCGGCCATTTCAGTCGTCCCGTCATACAGTCGGGCAGTCAGTCACATCAGGGGTGGGGATTCCATGACCAGTCACCGTCAGTCCAAGAGACGCAGATACATCGCCTGGGGCGTCGCCGGGGCGGCCGTCGTCACCGGGGGCGGCATCGCCGCGCAGACCTCCATGGCGGCCACCGTCTGGCCCGCGCAGAAGACGTTCACCGGCCGCGCCTTCGACACCTGCGCCGCGCCCTCGCTCGCCGCGATGAAGGCCTGGAACACCGGCTTCTACGGCGCCGCCGCCGTCTACATCGGCGGCAAGAACCGCGGCTGCGCGCAGCCCAACCTCACCGCGTCCTGGGTGACGTCGGTCAGCGCGTCCGGCTGGAAACTCATCCCGCTCTACGTCGGCGCCCAGCCGTCCTGCCAGACCGGCTCCAGCCCCGAGAAGCTCACCGCGTCCACCGCCGCCTCCCTCGGCACCAACGACGCCAAGGACGCCGTCGCCAAGGCCGCCGCGCTCGGCATGAAGGCGGGCAGCCCGATCTACCTCGACATGGAGGCGTACGACACGACCAACAAGGCGTGCAACGACTCCGTGCTCACCTATGTGCGCGCGTTCAGCAAGGAGTTGCGCGCGAAGACGTACCGCGCGGGGTACTACGGCTTCACCAGCTCCAGTGCCAAGGCCGTCGCCAACGCCACCGACAAGACCGACCTGCCGGGCAACCTCTGGTACGCCCTGTGGAACGGCAAGAACACCACGACCGCGGACTGGCCGTTCGGCAAGGACCAGTACACCGGGCACAGCCGGGGCCACCAGTACATGGTCAACAGCAAGGAGACCCGCGGCGGCCACACGATCACCGTGGACCGCGACGCGTGGGACGCCCCGGTGGCCCTCGTCAAGTGAGCCTTCCCGGACGCGGCTGACCCGCTGAGGGGCGCGGCGGTGCCCGAAGTCCCGCTGAATCGTTGGTCGAATGGGTTGGCCAGAGCTTGGCCACTGCCTACCATCGATCACCGCAAGACTTTGTGCACCGTCGCACAATCTCCTCGGGAGGCTTCCTTGCACCGCCGCCGTCGCACCGCGCTCCTCGTCACCGCCGCGATCGTCGCCGCGGCCCCCGTCCTCACCGCCTGTGGAAGCGACGCGCATCCGGGCGCGGCAGCCGTCGTGGGCGGTCAACGGATCACCGTGGCGCAGCTGGAGAACCGGGTGAGCGAGGTCCGCACGGCGCAGCGTGCCGCCGTGAAGGACCCGGCGCAGTACCAGCAGGCGCTGGCCCAGACCGGCAGCCTCACCCGCGACACCCTGCACGGCATGGTGCTCGACCAGGTGCTGCACCGGGCCGCGCAGGACGCGCGCGTGAGCGTCACCCGCAAGGAGATCCAGCAGATGCGCGCCGGTCTGGAACAGCAGGTCGGCGGCGCCAAGGAGCTGGAGACGGCCTGGCTCCAGCAGTACGGGGTGGCCCCCGCGCGCCTCGACGCCAACCTCCGCCTCCAGCTGGAGGCCCAGAAGCTGGCCCAGCACCTCGGTACCGACACCGGCAAACCGGCGTTCTGGAACGCGCTGTCCAAGGCCTCCAAGGAACTCCACGTCGACCTCAACCCCCGCTACGGCTCCTGGGACGTCCAGAAAAGCAGCCGAGTGGACGCGAAGACCCCCTGGCTCCGAGAGGTGACGGCCCCTTCGCGGGGGGTGGCGTAGGCGACGGGAGCGTGACGCGCGGGGGAGTGCCGGGAAGGGCAACGGCGGGCCTGCGGGGGCGGGCGGCAGAGCAGGAACGGTACGGCGGCGGAGCCGGGCGGATCGAGCAGCCCTCGCCGGGCGATCCCCCGCCCGCCCGAGCAGCCCTCGCCGGGCGATCCCCCGCCCGACCAAGCAGCCCCCGCCGGACGATCACCCCGCCCGACCGCGCTCCCCGCCCAGCCGCGCTCCCCATCCGGTGAGGACCCTCACCCCGCCCCACCTGATCATCACACCGGCCGCTGTGGATAACTCGGGGCGCTGTCCGCAGGGTGCGTTACGTTCGGATCGTGAACGCAACCAGCTTCGACCACGCCCCTGACCAGGGCCCCGTCTCCGGCCAGGACCCCGTGCCCGCCCCCGGCCAGGACCCCGTGCCCGCCCCCGGCCGGATCGTCCTGCTCACCACCAGCCACCGGGTGGCGCCGGGCCTGCTGTCCTGGCCTGCCTGGCAGGCCCTGCACGCCGCCGACCTGGTGCTGTGCGCGGACGGCGCCCATCCGCAGCTGCCGTATCTGCGGGAGGCCGGGATACAGGTGACGGAGTCGGCCCCGGCGGCCGAGGATCTCCTCGCGGCCTGCGCGGGCGGCCGCACGGCCGTGGTCGTGGCCACCGGCGAGGGTGAGCCGGCGCTCACCGACGGCCTCGCCCGCCTCGCCGGTTCCGGCGCGGTCGCCATGCCGGAGCTTGAGCTGCTCCCCGCCTCCTACGACCTGCCGGGTGCCCGCCTTCTCGACCTCGTCCAGGTCATGGACCAGATCCGCGCCGAGTGCCCCTGGTCGTCGCTCCAGACCCACGAGGGCCTGGCCAAGTACGCGCTGGAGGAGGTGTACGAACTGGTCGAGGCGATCGAGAACGACGATCGGGAGGAACTCCGTGAGGAGTTGGGCGACGTCCTGCTCCAGGTCGTCTTCCACTCCCGGATCGCCGAGGAGGACCCGGAGCACCCGTTCTCCGTCGACGACGTGGCCGGCGGTGTCGTCGCCAAGCTGGTCCACCGGCACCCGCACATCTTCGGGGACGCGACCGCGACGACCCCCGAGGAGGTCAAGGAGCACTGGGAGCGCACCAAGGCGCAGGAGAAGAACCGGCGTAGTTCCGTCACCGACGGTGTCCCCCTCGGCCAGCCCGCCCTGGCCCTCGCCGCGAAACTCACCTCCCGCGTCCGCACCGCAGGCCTCGACGTCCCCCTCCCGGACAGGGACGGCGTCGGCTACGAACTCCTCGCCCTCGCGTCCCGCGCGGAAGCGGCCGGCATCGACCCGGAGGCCGCCCTGCGCGCAGCGGCCCGCACCTACCGAGAAGCAGTACGAGCCACAGAAACAGGCCACCCCCAATGACCCCCACCAACACCCCAGATGCCCCACCCCCTGGCAGCGCACCAAGCCACGACGGGCCCGCACTCACCGACGCACCGAACCCCCCACCCCCCAGGGGCGCGGGGAACGGCGCGAACGGCCACGACGGGCCTGCACTCACCGACGCACCGAACCCCCCACCCTCCAGGGGCGCGGGGAACTGCGCGACAAGCCACAACGCACCCGCACCCACCAACGCACCCACCCCCACCCCCACCCCCGCCCCAGACCTCTTCACCTGGGAGTTCGCCACCAACCCCTACCCCACCTACGCCTGGCTACGAACGCACGCGCCCGTACACCGCACCAAACTCCCCAGCGGCGTCGAGGCCTGGCTCGTCACGAGATACGCCGACGCCAAACAGACCCTCGCCGACAACCGCCTCTCCAAGAACCCGGCCCACCACGACGAACCGGCGCACGCCAAGGGCAAGACGGGCATCCCGGGCGAACGCAAGGCCGAGTTGATGACGCACCTGCTCAACATCGACCCCCCGGACCACACCCGACTCCGCCGACTCGTGTCGAAGGCGTTCACCCCGCGCAGGGTGGCCGAATTCGCACCCAGGGTGCAGGAGTTGACGGACCGCCTCATCGACAGGTTCGCCGCCGAGGGCTCGGCGGACCTCATCCACGACTTCGCCTTCCCGCTCCCCATCTACGCGATCTGCGACCTGCTCGGCGTCCCGCCCGAGGACCAGGACGACTTCCGGGACTGGGCGGGCATGATGATCCGGCACGGCGGCGGCCCCCGGGGCGGCGTCGCGAGGTCGGTCAAGAAGATGCGCGGCTACCTGGCCGAACTGATCCACCGCAAGCGCGAGGCCCTGCCCGCGGAACCCGCCGAGGGCGAAGACCTCATCTCCGGCCTGATCCGCGCCTCCGACCACGGCGAGCACCTCACCGAGAACGAAGCCGCGGCGATGGCTTTCATCCTGCTGTTCGCCGGCTTCGAGACCACGGTGAATCTGATTGGCAACGGCACCTACGCCCTGCTCACGCACCCCGAGCAACGCCGTTCGCTCCAGGACGCGTTGGCCCGAGGGGAACGGGACCTGCTGGAGACCGGCGTGGAGGAACTCCTGCGCTACGACGGCCCCGTGGAGCTGGCGACCTGGCGGTTCGCGACCCAGCCGCTCACCATCGGCGGGCAGCGGATCGCCGCAGGTGACCCCGTCCTGGTGGTGCTCGCCGCGGCCGACCGTGACCCGGAGCGGTTCACGGACCCCGACACCCTCGATCTGACCCGCCGTGACAATCAGCACCTCGGGTACGGCCACGGCCTGCACTACTGCGTCGGCGCCCCGTTGGCCCGCCTGGAGGGGCAGACCGCGCTGGCCACGCTCCTCACCAGGCTGCCCGACCTCGAACTCGCCGCGGACCCGGCCGACCTGCGATGGCGCGGCGGTCTCATCATGCGAGGACTGCGCACGCTTCCGGTGCAGTTCAGCCCCGTTACCAAGGAGCCGCACCTTAAACCTGACACACCCTCAAGTCTGTGATCTTCACGTGATCTGCGCGGCATTAACTTGTGACAGGCATTCGTATGCCTATACGTTCACGGATCAACGCGGTGCCCCGCACATGCACCTCGCATCTCGCGCCGCGTGCAACCGCTGTCTCGCGAAAGGCACCCGCATGCTCTCCGGGAACGGTCGTCACCGTCGCCCCCGTCAGGCCCCGGCCCTGCTCGTCGCGGCCGGAGTGACGGGCACCGCCATCGCCATCCCGCTCCTCGCCGCCTCGGGCGCGAGCGCGGCGGACGGGACCACATGGGACAAGGTGGCCCAGTGCGCGACCGGCGGCTCCTGGAGCCAGAACACCGGTAACGGCTCCTACGGCGGACTCCAGCTCTCCCAGGAGGACTGGGAGGCCTACGGCGGCCTGGACTTCGCGTCCAGCCCCGACCTGGCCAGCCGCAACCAGCAGATCGCCGTCGCCGAGAAGGTTCTCGCGGACCAGGGCGTCGGCGCGTTCCACACCTGCGGCCTCACCTCGGGGCTGACCCAGGAGTCGGGGTCGGTGGACATCGACACCGGCCTCGGTGACGACGCCTCCGGCACATCGGACGGCTCCGGCTCCACCGGCCTGTCCAACTCCTCCGGCGACGGATCGAGCGACTCGGACAGCTCGTCGTCGTCCGACCCGTCGGACAGCGACTCCGCCACCTCCCCCTCGCCCTCCACCTCGGTGGACGACAAGGGCGACCAGAGCGACAAGGGTGACGCGGCCGGCAAGGGGATATCCGGTACGCCGTCCGCCTCCTCCCCGGAGAAGAAGGCGCCCGCCAGCCCCACCGAGTCGCCGACCGAGTCCCCGACCGGCGACGCGTCGGACAACTCCCGCCAGGGCGCCGGTTCCTGGAGCCTCGTCGACACCGGCGCCGTCAGCGGCAGCGACGCGGGCACCAAGACGGCCTCCGGCACCGGCAAGCACCGCGGGCAGAGCGCCGAGGAGAGCGGGACCCGTTCGGTTGCCGCCGACCGCTACACCGTCCGGGCCGGCGACACCCTCGGGACCATCGCCGACTCCCTTGGGCTCGACGGCGGATGGCGTGCGCTCTACGACCTGAACAAGAAGGACATCGGCGCCGACCCGAGTCGCATCGTTCCCGGTCAGACGCTCACGGTCGGGTCCTAGTCCCGTCGTAAACGGGACGAAAGCCGTCAGAAACAGCGGGAGTTGGCGAACCTTTCACCGCTAAATGTCCGGTTTGGTGAAAGTGTGGGATGAGTCTCAGAAGCCCTGATCGTCTTTGAATTTCCCGGGTTTCCGTGGCTACGGTCAACACCGCTCGTCACCACGAGCCCCGGCGCCGCAACGCCGAATCCTGCCAGCGGCCGTCCGGGAACAGTCGTCGCGTCAAGCGCCGAAGGCAGGAGCGGGGGACCCAAGGTAAGTGCCGCACGGGGCAGTTGACCGGAGCGGCTTGGGGTTAAGCCGCGCCTCTCCAGGGAGGTGCGGCCGGGCACTCATCCGGCCCGAACCCGACAGCTCACCTCGTAGGCGTCGGTGAGGGGATCAACCATGCTGTTTTCCGGCAAGGGCAAGCACCGTCGTCCGTCCAAGGCCACCCGCGCCATCGCCATCGCCGGTGTCACCGGCGCGGCCGTCGCCGCCCCGCTGATGGTGGCCGGCAACGCCTCCGCCGCCACCGCCTCCGAGTGGGACACGGTCGCCCAGTGCGAGTCCGGCGGCAACTGGTCGATCAACACCTCCAACGGTTACTCCGGCGGCCTCCAGTTCTCGCCGTCCACCTGGGCCGCGTACGGCGGCACCCAGTACGCCGCGAGCGCCTACCAGGCCTCCAAGGCCCAGCAGATAGCCGTTGCCGAGAAGGTTCTCGCGGCGCAGGGCAAGGGTGCCTGGCCGACCTGCGGCACCGGCCTGTCCGGCGCCACCTACGACGGCGGCTCCAGCAGCTCGAACAGCTCCAGCAACTCGGGCAGCTCCAGCAGCTCCAGCAGCTCCCGTTCGTCCGACTCGCAGGCCGCCTCCCGGTCCGCCGAGCGCCCGGCCGCGAAGAAGACCGTCACCACCCCGACCGGCAAGAAGGTCAAGAAGGGCGACGGCGAGTACAAGGTCGCCGCGGGCGACACCCTCAGCTCGATCGCCGAGAAGCACCAGGTCACCGGCGGCTGGAAGAAGCTCTTCGAGCTGAACAAGGACATCCTCGACGACGCGAACCTCATCTACCCGGGCCAGCAGCTGCACCTCAAGTAGCAGCCCCGGGGTCCACCCGAGGCCCGCCCTGGAACCGGCTCCGGGGTCTGTCCCGAAATCCGCCCCGGTGTCCGCTCCGGACCGACGGACAGGCAGACCGCAGCTGAACCACAGGGCCCTCATATCCGTGGACCTCACCATGAAGACCTCGTGAGGGTCATCCCCCGTCCCCCACGAGCCCCCCGCCCCGGTGCGTGTTCCCCCGTACGCACCGGGGCGGGGCTTTTTACGCCGCGTTCTTTGTTCCGTTCAGAAACATTTTGCTCTCGGTTCCGTTCCCGGGGTGACCACCGGGCTGGCCGATCGCCCCGAGCCGGTTAGGCTCGGTCTCGCAGAACCCACCGCGGTGCCGCGCACCGCGTTCAGATCCCAAGAAGGAGATGCTCGTGCCGTCCATCGACGTCGTCGTAGCCCGGGAAATCCTGGACTCCCGAGGCAACCCCACGGTCGAGGTCGAGGTCGGCCTCGACGACGGCAGCACGGGTCGTGCCGCCGTTCCGTCCGGCGCCTCCACCGGTGCCTTCGAGGCCATCGAGCTGCGGGACGGCGACCCCAACCGCTACCAGGGCAAGGGCGTCGAGAAGGCCGTTCTCGCCGTCATCGAGCAGATCGGCCCGGAGCTGGTCGGCTACGACGCCACCGAACAGCGGCTGATCGACCAGGCGATGTTCGACCTGGACGCCACCGACAACAAGGGCTCGCTCGGCGCCAACGCCATCCTCGGCGTCTCCCTCGCCGTCGCGCACGCCGCCTCCGAGGCGTCCGACCTCCCCCTCTTCCGCTACCTGGGCGGCCCGAACGCGCACCTGCTGCCCGTTCCGATGATGAACATCCTGAACGGCGGCTCGCACGCCGACTCCAACGTGGACATCCAGGAGTTCATGATCGCCCCGATCGGCGCGGAGTCCTTCTCCGAGGCGCTGCGCTGGGGCACCGAGGTCTACCACACCCTCAAGAAGGTGCTGAAGGGCCGCGGCCTGTCCACCGGCCTCGGCGACGAGGGCGGCTTCGCCCCGAACCTCGGCTCCAACCGCGAGGCCCTCGACCTCATCCTCGAAGCGATCAAGGAAGCCGGCTACGCGCCCGGCGAGCAGATCGCCCTTGCGCTCGACGTCGCCGCCTCCGAGTTCTACAAGGACGGCAAGTACCTCTTCGAGGGCAAGGAGCGCTCCGCCGCCGAGATGACGGAGTACTACGAGGAGCTGGTCGCCTCCTACCCGCTGGTCTCCATCGAGGACCCGCTGTACGAGGACGACTGGGCCGGCTGGCACGTCATCACCGAGAAGCTCGGCGACAAGGTCCAGCTCGTCGGCGACGACCTGTTCGTCACCAACCCCGAGCGCCTGGCCCGCGGCATCGAGGAGAACTCCGCGAACGCCCTGCTCGTCAAGGTCAACCAGATCGGCTCGCTCACCGAGACCCTGGACGCCGTCGAGCTGGCCCAGCGCAACGGCTTCAAGTGCATGATGTCCCACCGCTCCGGCGAGACCGAGGACGTCACCATCGCCGACCTCGCCGTCGCCACCAACTGCGGCCAGATCAAGACCGGCGCCCCGGCCCGCTCCGAGCGCGTCGCCAAGTACAACCAGCTGCTGCGCATCGAGGAGATCCTCGACGACGCCGCGGTCTACGCCGGCCGCAGCGCTTTCCCGCGCTTCAAGGGCTGAGCCACCGCGAACGACGGCGAGGCCGACGCCGTTCACGGTGCGCGCCCCGGCCGGACGGCCGTTAAGGTCTAAGCCCTAGCCAGTCGTACGTACGTCCCCGTACCGGTCCCGTACCGTGTCCGGGGACGTACGCGTGTGTGATCGGGAGGCGGGGAACATGGCCGTGAAGGACCGGGACCGGTTCTCCACCTCGACCAGGATCAAGCTGCTCGGCGAGCAGACGGCGGCCCGGGTCTACCGCTCCCAGACCAAACGGCAGGCCCGCCGCTCCCGGCTCACCGGCCGGGCGGCGCTGCTCGCGCTCGTCGTGTGCACGCTCGTCGTGGCGCTCGCCTACCCGATAAGGCAGTACGTCTCCCAGCGCGCCGAGATCGCGAGCCTGGAACGGCAGCAGGCGCAGGCCCGGCAGCGCGTCGAACAGCTGCGCGACCTCAAGGCGCGCTGGCAGGACGACGCGTACGCCGAGCAGCAGATCCGGCAACGGCTGCACTATGTGATGCCGGGGGAGACCGGCTATGTCGTGATCGACCCGGACGCGGTCAAGCAGTCCCGCGCCGGCCAGGGAACGGCCCACCGCCCCTGGTACTCGAACGTCTGGGACGCCGTCGACAAGTCCGACGCCGCCGCCCAGTGACCTGACTAGAGAGACAGTTCGACGTGGAAACGCCTCCGCCGACCACCCCGCGCACCGAGCCCGACGACGCGGACGTCGAGGCCTTCAAGCAGCAGCTCGGCCGCCCGCCGCGCGGGCTGCGCGCCATCGCGCACCGGTGCCCGTGCGGCCAGCCCGACGTCGTCGAGACGGCCCCGAAGCTGCCCGACGGCACCCCCTTCCCGACGCTGTACTACCTGACGTGCCCGAAGGCGAACTCCGCGATCGGCACGCTGGAGGCGAACGGCGTGATGAAGGAGATGACCGAGCGGCTGGGCACCGACCCGGAACTCGCCGCCGCCTACCGCGCCGCCCACGAGGACTACATCCGGCGCCGCGACGAGATCGAGGAGCTGAAGGGTTTCCCCAGCGCCGGCGGCATGCCGGACCGGGTGAAGTGCCTGCACGTCCTGGTCGCCCACGCGCTGGCCGCGGGGCCCGGCGTGAACCCGCTCGGCGACGAGGCGCTGGAGATGCTGCCCGAGTGGTGGCGCAAGGGCACCTGTGTGGTGTCGGCAGCCGACGCCCGCGCCTGACCCGCCGACCCCCTCGCCTCTAGAGAAGGACTCACCATGACCCGCGTCGCCGCCATCGACTGCGGTACGAACTCCATCCGCCTCCTGGTCGCCGACGTCGACCCGGCCGGCGGTGAACTCGTCGACCTAGACCGCCGGATGACCATCGTGCGGCTCGGCCAGGGCGTCGACCGCACCGGGCGGCTGGCGCCGGAGGCGCTGGAACGTACGTTCGCCGCCTGTCGGGACTACGCCGCCGTCATCGCCGAGCACGGCGCGCGGCATCTGCGGTTCGTCGCCACCTCCGCGTCCCGGGACGCCTCCAACCGTGACGACTTCGTGCGCGGCGTGCGGGACATCCTCGGCGTCGAGCCCGAGGTCATCACCGGCGACCAGGAGGCCGCGTTCTCCTTCACCGGCGCCACCCGGGAACTCACCGCCCGCCCCGACCTCGAACGCCCGTTCCTGGTCGTCGACATCGGCGGCGGCTCCACGGAGTTCGTGGTGGGCGACGACGACGTCCGCGCCGCCCGTTCCGTCGACATCGGCTGTGTCCGTATGACCGAACGGCACCTGGTGCACGACGGCGTGGTGAGCGACCCGCCCACGGAGGCGGAGATCACGGCGATGCGCGCCGACATCGAACGCGCCCTCGACCTCGCAGAGGAAACGGTCCCGCTGCGCGAGGCCCGCACCCTCGTCGGCCTCGCCGGGTCCGTGACGACGCTCTCCGCGATCGCCCAGAACCTCCCCGGCTACGACTCGGCGGCCATCCACCACTCCCGCATGTCCCGGGCGACGGTCCGCGAGATCACCGGACGCCTGCTCCGCTCCACCCACGCCGAACGCGCGGCGATCCCCTCCATGCACGAGGGCCGCATCGACGTGATCGGCGCGGGCGCCCTGGTCCTCCTGGCCATCATGGACCGCACGAACGCGACCGAGGTCGTGGTCAGCGAACACGACATCCTCGACGGCATCGCCTTCAAGGCGGCGGAGACGGCGGGATAGTTGGGGCGTGAGGTGAGGCTCAGGCGCGTGGGCTTTTCGGGGCTCACCCGTGCTGTGGGTCGGTCACCGTGCTCGTGGCGTGCAGGCGCGTGAGCCGTTCGGTTTCCTCGTCGCGGAAGACGGCGACCTCACGGCAGCGCCGACTCATCACGAACTCGCCGAGCGGCAGACACAGGTCCATGCGCTGAATACAGACGCCGACCATGAACGGCCCGTCCACCGCCCGGTACATCCGGACCCCGTAGTACCCCTCCTGGCAGTCGTCCGGGTTGTTGAACCGGCAGTCGGCGCAGGTCTCGGGCAGGCGCGCGGGCCGGATGCTCTTGGCGTACAGGGTGCGCCCGTCCGCCAGCCGGTACTGCACCCGCTGATCGGACGCGCCCGCAGTGATGACGCGCCGGACCGGTACCGCACCGAGGTGGTCGACGACGGCCCGTATGGCGTCGAGGGAGGTGCCCCCGTCGTTCAGCGACACGAGCATCCGGACCACGACGGCCCGGCCGTACCGCTCGATGACGCGCAGCACGCGCTCGACGTGGTCGCGGTCGGGGACGACGATGTTCGCGGACACCTTGACCCCGTGGGAGGCTGCGGCTTCGATCGTGGCGTCGAGGGCGGCGAGCTTGCGTCCGGCCAGCTTCGGGGAGGCCAGGCGCGGGGCCTGCACGGCTGCCAGTTCGGCGGGGGTGGTGCCGAACACGGACAGGTTGATGCGGTCGAGCCCGGCTTCGGCGGCGGCGGGCAGGACTGCGGCGCCGTTCTCTCCGTTCGAGGTGAGCCCGACCGTGAGTCCCAGGCGCCGGGCGACTCGGATCAGGCCGGGTAAGTCCGGGTGCAGAGTTGGTTCCCCGCCGGTGAAGTGCACTTCGTCCGTCGGCAGGCTGCCGCGCATCGCGGCGAGGGCGAGGGCGAAATCGGCGTCGGCGGGAATACGGGCGGGCAGGAAGTCGGCGCCGTTGGTGCGGAGGTAGATCGAGACGCGGCCGGATCGCCCCGGGGTGCCGGTGAACCGGTCGGCGGGCCGGCCCGCGTTGTCGGTCGCGACGGGCGTTCCCTCGTTGTGGCAGAACGAGCAGGCGAGGCCGCACGCGTCGATGATCTTGACGCGCAGCGTGCGGTCCGGTCGGACCTCGACCGGGATGTCGTTCGGATCGTGCATGGTGCCCCCTCATCCGGGCCGGCCGGGGCGGTGCGCCCCGGCCGGGAGCGACGGGCGTCGGCCTACTCGAAGCGCAGGTCGGCGATGGAGTCCAGGTCGATGCCGTAGAGGCCGTAGACCTTGGTCGTGTTGATCGAGGTGAGCCGGCCCGGCTCGATCCCCAGCGCTTCGGCGGCCTCCCACACCTGCGCGGCGTCGTCGGCCTCGATCTCCAGGTACGGCGGGATGCGCGGCCACTCGTCGACCTCCAGGCGCACGGCGCCGAGAGCGTACGAGGTCCGGCGGTTCTCCTGGTAGCCGCGCGGGGACAGGCCGGTGAGGCGCAGCAGTTCGGCGGTCTCCTCGAACGAGTCCACGGTGACCTCGGTCTCGTGGGTGCCGTCGACGTCGTCCGTGCTGATCTGCTTCACGCACAGGGTGATGCCGGCCCCGGTGTCGCGCAGCCGTACCCAGCGACCTGGCACGGGCGGGACGGTGTCGTACACGTACCGGCGCATGAGCCGAGGTGCGGTTGTCCGGGTACCGCCTGCTTCGAGGATGCGCCGGGCTGTGTCCGCGAGGTCGATGTCGAGGGCCTTCGCCTCGTACTCGATGCCTGCCATGGTTCTCCGATCGGTGGGGGTGCGTACAACATCGCACTCCGTTGCCTGGTGGCTGAGCCGACGACTGCCGCACGTCGTTTTACGAACGGGCTTCTGCCACTTGGTGAGGAAACGTGTCCACGGCTGCTGATTACAGCCCAACTGCCCTTCGTTGGGGAGGGGTTCTCTGTAGTCCCTGGGTAGTCCTGTCTGTGCGGGCAGTAAGCTTCGGGGCACTCTTGGTGATGGAATCGAGCCGTGAATGATCCGATCCGGCACCCCCTCGTGTACGCCCGGAAACTGCGCGGGCTGTCCCAGACCGGCCTGGCCCTGCGCATGGACAAGGCCGCCCGTAGGCACGGGCTCCGGTCCGGCGCGGACAAGCAGGCCATCAGCAAGTGGGAGAACTGGCTCAAGGAGCCCAACCAGGACTCTCAGTGCTGGATCGCCGAAGCCCTCGAAGTACCCACCGCGGACGTCGAATCGCTGGGCTGGCCCTACTGGCTCCCGGGCTACGACGCTCCGCTTCCCCTGGGCCCCGTGTTCACCGTCCAAGCACTCCGAGAGGCTCAGAGGACCGCAATGGACCGCCGCAATTTCATGACCTACAGCGCGGCCGCGCTGGCCGGCCTCTCCGCCCAGTGGGCCGCGATCGAGCCTGAACGGCTCACCATGGCCCTGAACGGCAAGGCCGTCGACTCGGAACTGGTCGACTGGCTGGAGGACACCAGCGCCCAGCTGACCGCGTTACCGACCGAACAGCGTCAGCACACGTCGAAGCTGATGGACGCGCACCTCGAAACGGTCACGGACCTCATCGACGGCGACAACCACAACGAGGCGACCCGCAGGCGGCTGCATCTCCTGGCGGCGTCGCTGGCCAGCACCTGTGGCTGGCACCGCTTCGACCAGGGGCACCACTACGCGGCGGGCAAGCTCTGGAACGCCGCCCTGACGAGCGCGCACGCCGCTCACGACCGTGACCTCGGCGCCGGTGTCCTGTCCGACTTCGGGTACCAGTCCATCTGGCTCGGCGAGCCCTCCGCTGCCGTCGGACCACTCGGTCAGGCCCTGATCCACGCCCGGCACCCGTCGGCCCGGTCCCTCTTGTTCCTTCGCCGGGCCCGTGCGCACGCCGCGCTCGGCGAGCGTTCCGCCTGTCACCGCGACCTGTCCGCCGCCGAGACCGAGTTGCTGTCCGATGCCACCGACCCCGCACCCGGCTGGTGCGCGTGGATGAGTGCCGCGGACCTGGCCGTCGACTCGGGGCGATGCCTGCTCGACCTCGGCCACGCCGAAGAGGCCCGTGCCCGTATCGATGAGGGCATCAGCCTGCTGCCCCGCACACGGGACAAGACGCGGGGAATCTTCCTCACCTACGAGGCCCACAGCCTCCTGCGGTCCCGCGAGGTCGAGCAGGCCCTCGCCGTCACCACCGAGTCGCTCGACCTGGCCGAGCGGATCGGCGCCGGGCGCTGCGTCACCCTGGTCCGCGAACTCGCGCCGGCCTTCAAGCCGTACCGGCAGGTCGCCGGTGTGTCCGCATTCATGGAGCGCCTCAACGCCGGTGAGCGGGAACCGGCTCCGGCGGGCCCCTTTCGCTCTCTCCTGAGCAGGCCAGGTGGCGTTTGAGCGGGGTGGGAGGGGGGGCTGCGGTGGGCTTGGGCGGGTGGGCGCGGGAAAGTTCGTGAAGTTCTTCACAAGGAATTCTGTCGTGGCGGGCGAAGAACAGGGGCCGATTGGCCCTTTCGGGGTCCCACCTG
This sequence comes from Streptomyces sp. NPDC091279, assembly GCF_044757465.1. Lineage (NCBI taxonomy): Bacteria > Bacillati > Actinomycetota > Actinomycetes > Kitasatosporales > Streptomycetaceae > Streptomyces > Streptomyces sp. NPDC091279. Next base: position 432,124 of record NZ_JBIVVA010000006.1, read on the forward strand.
GGAGTTGAACATGTTCAGAGGTGTGGTGGCATGATGGGGGAGCGGACGGGAACGAGGGGTGGGGAGGACTCCTCCGACGTTCCAGATGGGCAGCTCACGCGGCATTGACAACGGTCCGTAACGGACACCGGCCCCGTCCCGGAGCGTGGCGCGGATCATGCGGGTCGCGGAGGATAACACACACCCTGTCCGAGCTTGTGAAGGGGCGCACGAGGTGCCCCCCGGCGACGGGTGGATACTCGATGCCATGAGCACCACGGAGCGTCCCAGGATTCTCGTAGTAGGCGGTGGGTACGTAGGCCTGTACGCAGCTCGGCGCATTCTCAAGAAGATGCGCTACGGAGAGGCGACCGTCACGGTCGTCGACCCCCGGTCGTACATGACCTACCAGCCCTTCCTCCCCGAAACTGCGGCCGGCAACATCTCCCCGCGCCACGTCGTCGTCCCGTTGCGACGCGTGCTGCCGAAGGCGGAGGTCCTCACCGGCCGGGTCACCACCATCGACCAGGACCGCAAGGTCGCGTCGATCGCCCCGCTGGTCGGGGAGTCGTACGAGCTGCCCTTCGACTACCTGGTGATCGCGCTCGGCGCGGTCTCCCGCACCTTCCCGATCCCCGGCCTCGCCGAACAGGGCATCGGCATGAAGGGCGTCGAGGAGGCCATCGGCCTGCGCAACCACGTCCTTGAGCAGCTCGACAAGGCCGACTCCACCACCGACGAGGAGATCCGCCGCAAGGCGCTCACCTTCGTCTTCATCGGCGGCGGTTTCGCCGGTGCGGAGACCATCGGTGAGGTCGAGGACCTGGCTCGGGACGCGGCCAAGTACTACAAGACGGTCTCCCGCGAGGACATGCGGTTCATCCTCGTCGACGCCGCCGACAAGATCCTTCCCGAGGTCGGCCCCAAGCTCGGCCAGTACGGCAAGGAGCACCTGGAGGGCCGCGGTGTGGAGATCTACCTCTCCACCTCGATGGACTCCTGCGTCGACGGCCACGTCGTCCTGAAGAACGGCCTGGAGGTCGACTCCCACACCATCGTGTGGACGGCCGGCGTCAAGCCGAACCCGGCGCTCAGCCGCTACGGCCTCCCGCTGGGCCCGCGCGGTCACGTCGACTGCGCGACCACCCTCCAGGTGCAGGGCACCGACTACATCTGGGCCGCCGGCGACAATGCCCAGGTCCCGGACCTCGTCGGTCGCAAGGCCGGCAACGAGAACGCCTGGTGCCCGCCGAACGCCCAGCACGCGCTGCGTCAGGCCAGGGTCCTCGGCGACAACGTGATCTCGGGCATGCGGGGCTTCCCGCAGAAGGACTACTCGCACGCCAACAAGGGCGCGGTGGCCGGTCTCGGGCTCCACAAGGGCGTCGCGATGATCGTCATGGGCAAGATGAAGATCAAGCTCAAGGGCCGGCTCGCCTGGTACATGCACCGTGGCTACCACGGCCTCGCGATGCCGACGTGGAACCGCAAGATCCGCGTCTTCGCCGACTGGACCCTCGGCATGTTCCTCAAGCGCGAGGTCGTCGCGCTCGGCGCCATGGAGAACCCCCGCGAGGAGTTCTACGAGGCCGCCAAGCCCGCACCGGCCCCCGCCGCGAAGGCCACCGAGCCGGAAGCCGCCAAGGCCAAGGCCTCCTGACCAACGCAGAGGCACAGAGGCGCGACGCGGCCGTGTGAGCCTGGTCGGCCAGCTGACGAACGGGCCTGACGGCCGGCTCGGCCAGTTGGCCAACCGCCCGGTGAAACGGCTGTGTCGGCCGGGTTGGCCGAGTCGGCCGACTCGGCTGGTGCGTCGGCCGGTGGTGGCCGTCGGCCGTGTGAGGTGCGCTGGTCGTGTCGGTCGTGTCGGTCGCGCCGGTTGCTGAACAACTCGTTCGAAGGGCCTCCCGCCATCCGTGGTGCGGGGGGCCCTTCGGCGTTTCCGGGTTCCGACGGGGCGGCGGCCGGTCCCCTCCCTGCCGGGGCGTCGGCAGGGCTTCCGCCCCACCCGCCCCGTTGGCATCCGGCCGTTCAGGGCGTGCATTTCGTCAACGCCCGTGGCATCTACATCCATTTTGCCCAGTCGTGACACGCTCAAGGGACTGCGCCGGGGCCCCGTAGGTGTTTACGTGGTGCCGGACATCCGGGATTCGTCGTCACGTCGACACGGAGGTATGCGCCATGGGCGGCGCCGCGCTGCGGTTGAACAGCCTCTTCGAGCAGTTGCTGGGAACACCTCTACCGGTGCGTATCCGCGCCTGGGACGGCTCGCAGGCCGGGCCCCCCGACGCACCGGCCCTGGTCGTACGCAACCGCCGGGCCGTACGCCGGCTGCTGTGGAAACCCGGCGAACTGGGCCTGGCCCGCGCCTGGGTGGCCGGGGACCTGGACATCGAGGGCGACCTCTACACCGCCCTCGACCTGATGGCGGGCCTGGTGTGGGAGCGCGGCGAGAACGCCAAGAGCCTCACCGAGACCCTCCGCGACCCCGACGCCAGGGCCGCCGTTCGCGGCCTCGTGAAGCTCACCGGCCTGCCGCTGCCCCCGGCGCCGCCCGCCGAGGAGGTCCGCCGCACCCACCACCTGCACACCAGACGCACCGACAGACGGGCCATCAGCCACCACTACGACGTCGGCAACGACTTCTACGAGACCGTCCTCGGCCCGTCCATGGTCTACTCCTGCGCCTACTGGCCCGACCCGGACGCCACCCTCGCGGACGCCCAGCGCGACAAGCTCGAACTCGTCTGCCGCAAGCTCGCCCTGACGCCGGGTCAGCGGCTGCTCGACGTCGGCTGCGGCTGGGGCTCGATGGCGTTGCACGCGGCCCGCGAACACGGCGTGGACGTCGTCGGCATCACCCTCTCCCAGGAGCAGGCCGCCTACGCCCGCAAGCGGGTCGCCGAGGAGGGGCTCGCCGACCGGGTGGAGATCAGGGTCCAGGACTACCGGGACGTCACCGACGGGCCGTTCGACGCCATCTCCTCCATCGGGATGGCCGAACACGTGGGCGCCGAACGGTACTTGGACTACGCCCGGAACCTGCACCGGCTCCTGGTGCCCGGCGGCCGGCTCCTCAACCACCAGATCGCCCGCCGCCCGCACGGGGACGAATCCGCCTACCACGTCGACGAGTTCATCGACGCGTACGTCTTTCCCGACGGCGAACTCGAACCCGTCGGCAGCACCGTCACGCAGTTGGAGCGGGCCGGGTTCGAGGTGCGGGACGTCGAGTCGATCCGCGAGCACTACGCGCTCACCCTGCGCCACTGGGTCGCCAACCTGGAGGCCGACTGGCGCCACGCGGTGAGCCTCGCCGGGGCGGGCCGGGCCCGGGTCTGGCGCCTCTACATGGCGGCCAGCGCCCTCGCCTTCGAGCGCAACCGCATCGGCGTCAACCAGGTCCTCGCGGTCCGCACCCCGCAATCCGGCACCTCCGGACTGCCGTTGCGCGCCCGCACCTGGAACTGAACGCGCCGGGGCCCCGTCCCGCGACCACCGGAACGGGGCCCCAACGGCCTTGTCAGCCGCGTGACGTGGGCAACTCGCCCGCGTCTACTCGGACTTGATGGCCGTCAGCATGTTCAGGCGGGCCGCTCGGCGGGCCGGCCACAGGGCGGCGAGGACGCCGACGAGCGCGGCCAGCAGCAGGAAGACGGCCATCCGGCCCCAGGGCAGGACCAGTGCGTACGTCGGCATGCTCGCGCCGATCAGCTGTCCGGCCGCCCAGCCGAAGAACACACCGAGCCCGATGCCGAGCACCCCGCCGAACAGGGAGATCACCAGGGACTCCAGGCGGACCATCCGCTTGATGCCCTTGCGGTCGAGGCCGATCGCGCGCAGCATGCCGATCTCCTGCGAGCGCTCGAACACCGACATGGCCAGCGTGTTGATGACGCCGAGGACCGCGACGATCACCGCCATGGCGAGCAGCCCGTAGAGCATGTTCAGCATCAGGGTGAAGATCTTCGAGACCTCGTCGGACAGGTCCTGCTTGCTCTGCACCCTGATCGCCGGGTTGGAGCCGAGCGCCTTCTCCAACGTGTCCTTGGCGGTGCTGGACGCGCCGTCCGACGTCTTGACCAGCACCTGCATGTCGGTCACGGTGCTCTGGTGCGGGGCGAGCCGCGCGGCGTCCATGAGCGTGCCGCGGATCAACTCGTTGCCCTCGTAGACACCGGACACCGTCAGCCGTTCGGACTTCTGGTCCTCGAAGTACGCCGTGAAGCTCGAACCGGGCTTCCAGCCGTGCTCCTTGGCCGTGTTCGTGTCGACGACGACCTGGCCGCCGCCGACCGTGAAGGTGCCCTCGTCGAGCGTCAGGTCGGTGAGCTTGCCGATCTCGGCGCCGTTGACGCCGGTCAGGTAGTCGGTGGCGCCGTCGATCCGGACGGGGGCGTTCCGCATCGGGCTGGTGGCGGTGACGTCGGCGGAGGCGGCGAGCTTCTTCTCGACGTCCGCGGAGAGCGGGTGGCCGTTGGCCATCGTCACCACGAAGTCGGCGCGGATCGCGGACGACGCCATCTTGTCGATCGCCTGCTGGAGCGAACCCGCCATCACCGTCATGCCGGTGATCAGGGTGAGCCCGATCATCAGCGCGGACGCGGTGGCCGCCGTGCGGCGCGGGTTGCGCACCGAGTTCTGCCGGGCCAGCTTCCCCGCCACGCCGAAGATCCGCATCAGCGGCGCGGCGGCGGCGATCAGCGGCCGGGACAGCAGCGGGGTCAGGATGAAGACGCCGATGATCAGCAGCACCGCGCCGAGCCCCATGGGGGCCTGGCCGTCGGTGCCCTTCATCGTGGTCGCGGCCAGCACGACGGCGATGCCCGCGCCGGAGAACAGCGCGCCCAGCGTGTTGCGCAGCACCAGCGACTTGGTCGTGGCCTGCGCGTGCAGGCTGCTCATCGCGGCGACCGGCGGGATCTTCGCGGCCCGGCGGCCCGGCAGCCACGCGGCCAGCATGGTGATCAGGATGCCCACCGCGAGGGCGGCGGCGATCGTACTGGGCGCGACGACCAGCGGCCCGTCCGGGACGCTCTGGCCGAACGCCCCCATCAGGGCGCGCAGTCCGGCGCCGATGCCGATGCCCGCGAGCAGCCCGGTGACGGCGGCGACCGTGCCGACCACGAACGCCTCCAGGAGCACCGACCGGGTGACCTGACGGCGGGAGGCGCCGACGGCCCGCAGCAGCGCCAGCTCCTTGGTGCGCTGGGCGACCAGCATGGTGAAGGTGTTGGCGATGATGAACGTGCCGACGAACAGCGCGATCCCGGCGAACACCAGCAGCGCCTGCTTGAGGCCCTCCATCGAGCGGGCGATCGCGTCGGCCTGCTGGTCGGCGAGTTCCTTGCCGGTCTCGGTCCCGATCGTCCCGGCGGGCAGGGCCTTGTCCACCGCGGACTTCAACGCCGCCTGCGAGGTCCCGGCGGCGGCCTTCACGTCGATCTCGTCGAACGTGCCCGGCTTGCCGAACAGCTTCTGGGCGGTCGCCGTGTCGAACAGGGCGAGGCTGCCGCCGGCCGTGACATTGCCGTCGTCGGTGGTGAAGATGCCGCTGATACGGGGGGTGAGGACGGGGCCGTCGACCGAGAGGCGGACGGTGTCGCCGACCTGGTAACCGGCCCGCTTCGCCGTCTTGGCGTCGATGGCGACCTCGCCCGCGCCGTGCGGGGCGGTGCCGGACGTCAGCGGGTAACGGGCGTCCTTCTTCCCCCAGTAGTTGCCGCCCTCGGACTGGAAGCCGCCGCCGATGAGCTTGCCGTTCTTGTCGGCGAGGGCGGTGAAGCCCTTGACGACGCCGATCGTGGAGGCGGCGCCCGGCACGTCGGCTATCGCGTCGAGCTGCGTCTGGGTCAGCTCCCGCGCCGTGCCGAGCTTGTTGCCCTGGTCCTTCTGCGACTCGGCGTGGACGGCGACGTCGACATCGTCGAAGCCCTTGGCGGAGCTGTTCTGGTAGGCGTCGGAAATGGTGCTGGTGAAGACCAGGGTCCCGGACACGAAGGCCACGCCGAGCATCACGGCGAGAACGGTCATCAGGAGCCGGGCCTTGTGCGCGAAGACGTTGCGCAGAGCCGTGCGGAACATCAGCTGGTACGGCCCTTCGCGTCGAACTGCTTCATGCGGTCGAGCACCGAGTCGGCCGTCGGCCCGTACAACTCGTCGACGATCCTGCCGTCGGCGAGGAAGACGACGCGGTCGGCGTAGGCGGCGGCGACCGGGTCGTGGGTGACCATCACCACGGTCTGGCCCAGCTCGCGCACGGAGTTGCGCAGGAAGCCGAGGACCTCGGCGCCGGAGCGGGAGTCGAGGTTGCCGGTCGGCTCGTCGCCGAAGATGATCTCGGGGCGGGAGGCCAGCGCGCGGGCCACGGCGACGCGCTGCTGCTGGCCGCCGGAGAGCTGCGAGGGGCGGTGCCCGAGCCGGTCGGAGAGACCGATCATCCGGATGACGGAATCCAGCCACTCCTTGTCGGGCTTCCGGCCGGCGATGTCCATCGGCAGGGTGATGTTCTCCAGCGCCGTCAGGGTCGGCAGCAGGTTGAACGCCTGGAAGATGAAGCCGATCTTGTCGCGGCGCAACTTGGTCAGCTGCTTGTCCTTCAGCGCGCCCAACTCGGTCTCGCCGATCCGTACGGAGCCGGAGGAGAACGTGTCGAGGCCGGCCACGCAGTGCATCAGCGTGGACTTGCCGGAACCGGACGGCCCCATGATCGCGGTGAGTTCGGCCTGCCGGAAGTCGACGGAGACCCGGTCGAGCGCGACCACCTGGGTCTCGCCCTGTCCGTAGATCTTCGAGAGCTCCGAGGCGCGTGCGGCCACGGTGGCGGTGGACCGGCCGGCGACGGGTGTGGTGGTCACGGGAAGGAACTCCTCGCGGGACGGCGTCGTTGAAGGTGCGAAGGCGACGCCTGGTGGTCATGGCGGACGTCTTCCATCGTGTGGCCCGCGTCGGCTCGTGTAGTCACCCGCAGTCCTGAGTTCCCGGGGGAGACTCGGGTCTGACCCGGCGCCGCCATGTCATACCTGGGGATGAGACGCGCCCCTGATCCGCGCTGGTCGGCGCCGTTCCGTCGAGAACCGGTGGAGCAACCTCGTTCTGGCGGTGAAATTCCGTCATTCCGCATCTGACGCCGATTGTGGCATCCGGGCTCGCACCGGGCTATTGGCAAGTGCGGATGGCCAGTTCCGTGTGCTGATGCACCCTCAGACGTCAATAAAATAAGACAACATCGGTCCCCTGGCCCGGTGTTCAGATGGGGTCTCCCGATAGGCTCGGAACCTCGTTGCGGGGCCCATGGCCTGCCCGGATGGTGGAATGCAGACACGGCGAGCTTAAACCTCGCTGCCCCTTAGAGGGCGTGCCGGTTCAAGTCCGGCTCCGGGCACCACCGCGTCGCCGGCCCCGGCACCGACGGACGGCCCAGCCGACTCGGGCGACGCGGGAACGGACGGCTTCCGAGGGCACGTCGAGCCCGCCTCGCAGATCGGCTCCGACCCTTCGCCCCCCGGGAAATATCGCTAGTCGCTCGGTAAGAACATCTCCGGCCGGGAATGCCGGGCGGCCCTCAGATATCCGTCGATGCCGCCGTCGATGACGCCGTTGACAGGGAGTTGGGGGCGTCGGAGACTCGGGCGGCGGGGGGTGTGAAGCGAATTTCACCTGGTGAACGGAGTGGGATGCGGACCACCGTCGGGATCGTCGGGGGCGGGCCCGCCGGGCTCCTGCTCGCCCGGTTGCTGCACCGCGCCGGTATCGACTCCGTCGTTCTGGAGAGCAGGGACCGCGCGTATGTCGAACGGCGGCAGCGGGCCGGGATTCTGGAGCAGGGCACCGCGGACGTGCTGCGCGCGGCCGGGGCCGGGGCACGGATGGACCGCGAAGGCCTGCGGCACGACGGCATCGAGCTGCGCTTCGAACGGCGACGTCACCGCATCGACTTCCCCGCGCTCACCGGCGGGCGGGCCGTGACGGTCTACGCCCAGACCGAGGTGTGCAAGGACCTCATCGCCCTCCAGCTGGCGGAGGGCGGACCGCTGCTGTTCGAGGCCGAGGCGCTCGACATCGACGCCGCGCGGGCCCGCGTCCGGTTCCGGCACGGGGGCGTGGAATCCGTCCTGGAGTGTGACTACGTCGTCGGCTGCGACGGCTCCTGGGGAGTGGCCCGGCGGACGGTGCCGGCCGGTGTCTCCCGGGTGTTCGAACGGGGCTATCCCTTCGCGTGGCTCGGTGTCCTCGCCGACGTTCCGCCCTCGCACGACGAGTTGGTCTACGCCCGGCACGCGCGCGGGTTCGCCCTGCTGTCCATGCGGTCCCCCGCCGTCTCCCGGCTCTACCTCCAGGTCCCCGAGGGGACCGACGCCGAGGACTGGGCGGACGACGCGATCTGGACGGAACTGGAACGGCGGTTCGCGACCGACGACGGGTGGAGGCTCGCCCGGGGGACGATCACCCAGAAGTCCGTCACCCCGATGCGCTCCTTCGTGCAGGAACCCATGCGCCACCAACGGCTCTTCCTGGCCGGGGACGCCGCACACATCGTTCCGCCCACCGGGGCGAAGGGGCTGAACCTCGCCGTCGGGGACGTCGTCACCTTCGCGCGGGCGCTGGTGTCCGAGCGGGAGACCGGCTCACCGGCGCTGCTCGACTCCTACTCGGCGGACTGTCTGCGGCGGGTCTGGCAGGCCGAACGGTTCTCCTACGACATGACCACGCTGCTGCACCGGGCGCCCGACGCCACCGCCTTCGAGGACCGGCTCCAGGTGGCCCGGCTGGAGCGGATCGGCTCGTCGCGGGCGGCCGCCACCGACCTGGCCGAGGGATACACCGGATTCCCCTGGTAGCGGGAACGGCGGTGTGTACCAGGTTCGTCATGATTCCCGTCCCCGTGGTGGCGGGAATCGTTCGGCCGCGTAGCGTGTTGCCCTGCACGGCTGGGGAAAGATCCTTCCCAAGTATTAGGGTCATTCCTTTGCCTACCTATTACTCTTGAGCCCAAGGCCGCGCAGCGTGGCCATGGAGGAGTGAAATGAGGAGCAGAAACCCGGTCTTCTCGCGACGGGGGTTCAGCCGCGACAACGGCTACGCGGGCTTCAACGCCGCGCCGCAGGCCGGGGGTCCCGCTGTCGGCGTGCAGGGCAACCCGTACGCCCAGCCGGCCGGCAACCCTTACGCCCAGAACCCCTACGCGCAGCAGGACCTCCAGCACGGTGCCCCGCCGCAGGCCCCGGCCACCACCGGCCGGATGACCATGGACGACGTCGTGCTGCGCACGGCGTCCACGCTGGGCACCCTCGTCGTCTTCGCCGCGCTCGCCTGGGCGCTGCTGCCGGTGGACGACGCCCACATCGGCCGTTCGTACGCCATCGGTATCGGTGCCGCGCTGATCGGCATGGTCCTGGCGTTCGTCCAGTCCTTCAAGCGCAAGGCCTCGCCCGCGCTGATCCTGTCGTACGCCGCGTTCGAGGGCGTCTTCCTCGGCGTCGTCTCCAGCGTCGTCGACAACCGCATCGCGAGCGGCGCGGCCATGCAGGCCGTGATCGGCACGATGTCGGTGTTCGTCGCCGTCCTGATCGCCTACAAGGCGGGCTGGATTCGCGTCAACCGGCGCTTCTACGGCTTCGTGATGGCCGCCTCGCTCGGCTTCGTGCTGCTCATGATGGTGAACATGCTGTTCGCCGTCTTCGGCGGCGGTGACGGCCTCGGCTTCCGCAGCGGCGGGCTCGGTGTCGTCTTCGGCGTCATCGGCGTGCTGCTCGGCGCGTGCTTCCTCGCCCTCGACTTCAAGCAGGTCGAGGACGGCATCGCCTACGGTGCCCCGAAGGAAGAGGCGTGGCTGGCGGCGTTCGGCCTCACGCTGACGCTCGTCTGGATCTACATGGAGTTCCTGCGGATCGTCGCGATCCTCAACAGCAACGACTAGCGGCCGCCTCGCGGTCGGTCGCCGGTCACGGCTGGCGGACTTCTGTGAAAGGGCCCCGGGTTCTCCCGGGGCCCTTTCCGCGTCTACCGCAGATTGCGTGCTGCCCTTCTCAGGTCGTACTCGTGCACGATCGCCTTGGCGTGGCCGTAGGCGAGGTTGTGCTCGTGGCGCAGCCAGCTGACCTTGTCCTCGAAGCGGACGAGGCTCGGCCCCTCCTCCTCGACGGTCCGCAGCCAGTCGGACACGTCACGGCCGGTGCAGTGGGGGATACGGGCGAGCAGGTTGCGATGGGTCTCCTCGGAGAAGACGTGGGACATCGGCGCCTCCGGACGCAAAGGGGTGTGAGCCGGTCCTTCACGTCACCGTGCCCGAGGGTGGGCGTGTTGGCAACAGCCGTGGCACGGCGCGTAGTCTCTGGCCGTGGTTGATACGACGCCTCTGACGCGTGCGGTGGAGCATTTTGCCGATCGGCTTCGGGCTGCGCCGCAGTCTCGGTTGCAGCGGGGGGCTGCGGCTGAGGCGTTGGGGCTGGCTCGGGAGATGGCTCGGTTGGCGCAGGGGGTTGAGGCGCCGGGGAGTGAGCCTCGGGTCATGCCCGATGCGGGGATGTTTGCCGCGGCGGATCAAATTACCGTTGCCGGGCATGATTTGGCGCTTGTTCTCGTGGACGAGGGGCAGGTTGCTGAGGCTGTGCGGTTGGTGGGGGAGGCGCAGGGGAGGGCGGGGGTCTAGGGGGTGGGTGGGGTTTTGCGCAGTTCCCCGCGCCCCTGAAAGATGCGCCGTTCCCCGCGCCCCTTTTTTATGGGTGGTTTTTCGGGTGCGGGGCGGTGGGGGCTTGTCGCGCAGTTCCCCGCGCCCCCAAGAAGGTCGGCTGTCGCTTGGGCCCTCAGAGGTGCACCACGCCCCCGTGCGCCCAAGGGCAAGAAGGTTGGCTGTCGCTTGGGCCCGCCGGAACCAAGAAGGTTGGCTGTCGCTTGGGCGCTCAGTTATGTGCCGTTACAGGCTGGCTATTACTCGGTCGGCCAGGATGTAGACGTTTTCCTGGCCGCAGGCGAAGGTCAGGGTGTAGGCGCCTGAGATGCCGGAGCCGCCCAGGAGGTAGGGGGTCTCACCGGCGGTGAGGGCCGCGGCGAGGCGTTCCGCGGTCTCGCGGTGGCCCGGGGTCATGCAGAGCGTGGTGCCGTCGGCGAAGACGTACACGTCGAGGGTGCCCAGCGGGCCCGGGCGGACGTCGGCGAGTTCGACGCGCTCGTCGGCCAGCGACTCCAGCGTGGTGACGGTGCGTTCGTGGTCGTTGACGACCGGCGACTGGACCGGCACGAAGTCCGGGTGCGAGGGGTGGCGGCGGCGGGCGGCGGCCAGTTCCGGCGAGTCACCGGGGTACTCCTCGGCCTCCGCGCCCGTCTCCGTCACCGGCTCCAGACCGACGAAGTCCGACTGGCGGGGCAGGAACAGCTCACTGTCCGGCAGGCCCAGCATCGAGGGCGTGTCGGAGGCGTCGCGGGCCTCCTGCGCGGCCCAGAAAGCCCGCGCCTCGGCGAGTTCACGCTCGCGTTCCTCCGCGAGTGCCTCGGCGACGGCGCTGCGTATCTGCTCCGCCTCGGCGCCGGTCCGCGCGGCCGGCACGAACCCGTGCGGCGCCCGGTTCTCGGCGAGCTGGGTGTGCAGGACCGCGACCTCCCGGCGCAGCACCATGAGGGTGCGCAGGACGGCGACGCCCACGGCGCCCGTGGCGGCCGTGGTGAGCAGCAAAGCGATGGGCATGGCGCTCACTGACGTACTCCCGGTTCAAAGTCGACCCCCGACTTCCTACATCAGCTTGAAGGGTGGACTAACCAGCTGTCAGTGCGTAACGTCACGAAACGGACAGGACTTTGGGCCCGATGTTTGCCGTCGTATCGGCGCTGACCTGCGTAAATCCCCTCCGTGAGGGAGATAGGTCACATCCTGGGGGAGATTGGATCACGGAATGGCCCCGGAGCCCGGGGGTTCCCGGACTCCGGACCACAAGGTGACGAGGGGTTCCGCGCCGGTCACGCTGGGCAGCGGCTCGGGCCCCTCGATCGCATCGACGTTCACATCGACTCGTTCACGTCGGCTCGTTCATGTCGGCCGGCTCAGCTCAGGCGCTCGATCACCATCGCCATGCCCTGGCCGCCGCCCACGCACATCGTCTCCAGGCCGAACTGCTTGTCGTGGAACTGGAGGGAGTTGATCAGCGTGCCGGTGATCCGCGCGCCGGTCATGCCGAAGGGGTGGCCGACGGCGATGGCACCGCCGTTGACGTTCAGCTTCTCCAGCGGGATGCCGAGGTCGCGGTAGGAGGGGATGACCTGCGCGGCGAACGCCTCGTTGATCTCGACCAGGTCGATGTCGTCGATGGTCAGGCCCGCGCGGCGCAGCGCCTGGTTGCTCGCGTCCACCGGGCCCAGGCCCATGATCTCGGGGGAGAGGCCGGAGACGCCGGTGGCGACGATGCGGGCCAGCGGGGTCAGGCCCAGCTCGGCGGCCTTGGTGTCCGACATGATGACGACGGCGGCGGCACCGTCGTTGAGCGGGCAGCAGTTGCCGGCGGTGACGAGGCCGTCGGGGCGGAAGACCGGCTTCAGGCCCTGCACGCCCTCCATGGTGACGCCGGGGCGCGGGCCGTCGTCGGCGCTGACGACCGTGCCGTCGGGGAGCGTCACCGGGGTGATCTCGCGCTCCCAGAAGCCGTTCTTGATGGCCTGCTCGGCCAGGTTCTGGGAACGGACGCCGAACTCGTCCATGTCCTGGCGGGTGATGCCCTTGGCGCGGGCCAGGTTCTCGGCGGTCTGGCCCATCGCGATGTACGGGTCGGGGACGAGGCCGTCCTCGCGCGGGTCGTGCCAGGAGGTGCCCTCCTGCTGGGCGACCTCGGCGGTGCGGGCCTCGGCGTCGGCGAAGAGCGGGTTGTGCGTGTCCGGCAGGCTGTCGGAGTTGCCCTGGGTGAAACGGGAGACCATCTCGACACCGGCCGAGATGAAGACGTCGCCCTCACCGGCCTTGATCGCGTGCAGCGCCATCCGGCTGGTCTGGAGCGAGGAGGAACAGTAACGGGTCACCGTGCAGCCCGGCAGGTGGTCCATGCCCATCTGCACGGCGACGATCCGGCCCAGGTTGTGGCCCTGCTCGCCGCCGGGCAGACCGCAGCCCAGCATCAGGTCGTCGATGTCGCGCGGGTCCAGCTCGGGGACCTTGGCGAGGGCGGCCTGGATGATCGTGGCGGTGAGGTCGTCCGGGCGCAGCTCCTTGAGGGAGCCCTTGAAAGCGCGGCCGATGGGGGAGCGGGCGGTCGAGACGATCACGGCTTCAGGCATCACGGCTCCAGACGGAAGGGGCGGCGCGCGGCGCCTCGTCGAGGGTGTCGAAGGGCGAACGGGCCGGGTCGCTTCGGAAGTTACCCGGCCGTACCTTCGCGGTCACCGTCGGCGTGGTGTGACACTGGCCGCAATTTTCTAAGCGCTTGCTTGGGACCCTTCCAGGCTACGACCGATCTCCCGTTCCGGGGGCCTCAGCGGGTTTTTTGCGGTTCGGGGGGGGAGGGGTGGACGAGGGCGAGGGGGGAGGTCAGGTGCCCGGGGCCACCCTTGGTGTGGGTTTCGGGTGGTTCGACGGCTCCGGCTCCCGTACCCGGCGGCGCCGCCTGCGCTTCAGCAGGGCCCAGGGGCCGCGCGGCCCGGTCGGCACCGCCGCCGTCACCTCCGTACCCGGCTCCGCCGCCGCCTCCGCCGCCGCCCGCGCCACCGGCAGGAAACCCTCGCGGCGGGAGACCTCGGGGCGGTCCTCCTCGGCCGGCCACAGGCCGAGCGCCGCGCAGAGCGTCGGCAGCACGGCCATCGCGGCCGTCGCGTACCCCTCCGCCGACGGATGGAAGTGGTCCGGGCCGAACAGTTCGCGCGGGTTCGCCTCGAACTCCGGGCCCAGCAGGTCGCCCAACGACACCGTCCGGCCGCCCTGCTCCACCGTGCCGATCGTCTGCGCCGCCGCCAGCTGCCGCGACGCCCGGCGCGCCAGCCACCGCAACGGCTGCTGCACCGGCTCGATCGTCCCCAGGTCGGGACAGGTGCCGACGACGACCTCCGCACCCGCCGTGCGCAGCCGCCGTACCGCCCCCGACAGATGCCGCACCGAACGGGTGGCCGGCAGATGGTGGGTGACGTCGTTGGCGCCGATGATGATCACGCAGATGTCCGGTACCCGGGACGGGTCCGCGAGGACCAGGGCGACCTGGCGGTCCAGGTCGTCGGAGGTGGCCCCGGGCAGCGCCACGTTGTGCAGCTCCACCGTCCGTTCCGCGACCGCCGCGAGCCCCGACGCGAGCAGCGCGCCCGGCGTCTGGCCCGCCCGGTTCACGCCCTGCCCGGCGGCCGTGGAGTCGCCGAGCACCGTCAGCCGCAACGGCGGTTCACCCGGGGTGTCGTAACTGTGGCCGTAACGGCCGTCCGCCACCGGGACCCGGCCGTTGGGCACGCTGCCCACCTGGCGCCTGGCCAGCCGCATCTCGGCCAGCAGCAGACCCACCGTCGCCGCGCCCGCGAGCCCGATGCCGCCACCGCCGTACGCCGCGCCCGCCGCGATCCGGCGGGCCACCCGCGCCCTCGACATGCTGGTCATCCGTCGCCGTCACCTCCTTCTCCGATACACCCACTCCTTGCCCCGTACCGACCGTCGTCCAATCCCCACCTGGAGTGAACAGGGGTCGGCCACCCGTGCGACCCGTAGGCTGACGGCACCACCCAGACCTTTTTATTGCGGCATCCGGAGACAACGGTGCAATTCCACGACTCGATGATCAGCCTCGTCGGCAACACCCCGCTGGTGCGGCTCAACAACGTGACCCAGGGCATCGGGGCGACCGTCCTGGCCAAGGTCGAGTACTTCAACCCGGGCGGTTCCGTGAAGGACCGCATCGCCCTGCGCATGATCGAGGCCGCGGAGAAGAGCGGGGCCCTGCGGCCCGGCGGCACGATCGTCGAGCCGACCAGCGGGAACACCGGCGTCGGCCTGGCCATCGTGGCCCAGCAGAAGGGGTACAAGTGCATCTTCGTGTGCCCCGACAAGGTGAGCACCGACAAGATCAACGTGCTGCGGGCCTACGGCGCCGAGGTCGTCGTCTGCCCCACCGCCGTCGACCCCGAGCACCCCGACTCCTACTACAACGTCTCCGACCGGCTGGTGAAGGAGACCCCGGGAGCCTGGAAGCCCGACCAGTACTCCAACCCGGACAACCCCGCCTCCCACTACCACTCCACCGGCCCTGAGCTGTGGGAGCAGACCGAGGGGCGGATCACCCACTTCGTCGCCGGCGTCGGCACCGGCGGCACGATCTCCGGCACCGGGCGCTATCTGAAGGACGCCAGCGACGGCCGGGTCACGGTCGTCGGCGCCGACCCCGAGGGGTCCGTGTACTCGGGCGGTTCCGGGCGGCCCTACCTCGTCGAGGGCGTCGGCGAGGACTTCTGGCCGACCGCGTACGACCGCACGGTCGCCGACGAGATCGTGCCGGTCTCCGACAAGGACTCCTTCCAGATGACCCGCCGCCTCGCCAAGGAGGAGGGCCTGCTGGTCGGCGGCTCCTGCGGAATGGCCGTCGTCGCCGCGCTGCGGGTCGCCGAGCGGCTCGGCCCCGAGGACGTCGTCGTCGTCCTCCTGCCCGACAGCGGGCGCGGGTACCTGAGCAAGATCTTCAACGACGAGTGGATGGCCGACTACGGCTTCCTGGAGGACACCGGGCCCAGCGCCCGGGTCGCCGACGTCCTCAACGACAAGGCGCACGGCGCCATCCCGTCCCTCGTCCACATGCACCCCGAGGAGACCGTCGGCGAGGCCATCGAGGTGCTGCGCGAGTACGGGGTCTCCCAGATGCCGGTCGTGAAGCCGGGTGCCGGGCACCCCGACGTCATGGCCGCGGAGGTCGTGGGTTCCGTCGTCGAACGGGAACTGCTCGACGCGCTGTTCAGCAAGCGGGCGTCGCTGGTGGACCCGTTGGAGAAGCACATGTCCGCTCCGCTCCCGCAGGTCGGCTCCGGCGAGCCGGTCGGCGACCTGATGTCCGTGCTCGGGGGAGCGGACGCGGCGATCGTCCTGGTGGAGGGCAAGCCGACGGGGGTTGTCAGCAGGCAGGACCTGTTGGCCTTCCTGGCCAAGGGGGGGAAGTAGGGGGAGCGGTAAGGGGGGGCAGTAGGGGGTAGTAGGGGGTCCTGGAGGGCGGGGGTGTGGGCGAAACGTGGACTTCGTGGAAGTGGTACGAGGGCGTCACGTCCGCGCAGCACCCGCTTAACACGCGTCCGGCAGATTAGTGGGTGTCGGCAAGGGCGGGAGCGGCTCCCCGCTCGGGCCGACACAGAACGGCGCCAAGGACCTCCGGAGCGGCTCCCGGACCTCCATGGACGCCTGGACGCGGGGCCGGGTCTTGACCCGGTCTTCGTGTCCCCTCGCGGGGACCGCCGTCGTCCCGCCCCCCGTTACCGGGGGTGCGGCGGTCCCCGCGCATATCTTTTCCCTTCGCTCGCCCCAGTCGGCCCGGTCCCCGGGGGCTGCGGCCCCCAGACCCCCACCCCGGCCCTGAACGGGCCTTGTCCTCAAGCGCCGGACGGGCTGGTTGGTCGGTGCTGGCCTGCGTTTCCCGGCGCCGAAGAGACTTGGGGGCGCTGCCCCCAAACCCCCGTTCGGCCTGGACGGCCTCGTCCTCAAGCGCCGGACGGGCTGGAATGTAAGGGCTCCGGAGCTGTCTAGCCCGATGTCCTCAAGCTCCCCAGAGGGGCCCCAATGGGCTGAGTGATGCTGGCCTGCGTTGCGAAGTGCTCTGTGAACTAGGTTCGGGTCAGACCGAGTTGAGGGATCGGCGGGCGTTGTTGATGACGTTCTGGGCGTCGGTGCCGTAGACCGCTGATTCGTTCAGGGTGTGCCAGACCTTGTTGTAGAGGGTGACGTTCTCGTGGTCGTCGAGCCATATCTCGGCGTGCCAGTCCTCGGCGACGACCAGGCGGGCGTCGAGGACCCAGAACGCGTTGGCAGGGACGATCTTCATGGGGGCGTCGAAGGGGATGATGCCGAGGTCGACGGTGTCCATCCCGACCAGACTCGTGAGCCTGTCCAACTGCGCGGCGAGTACTGATGGCGGGCAGATCAGGGAGCGTAACGCGGCTTCCCACATGAGGACGTGGAGGCGTCGGCAGGGCTGGTGGAGCCACTCCTGACGCTTCATCCGAGAGCGCAACGCCGCGTCGATGTCGCTTCCGGTGGCCAGGAGTTGGGAGTAGCGCGTGAGCACACAGCGCGCGTACTCCGCTGTCTGTAGCATCCCGGCGACGACCGATTCTTCCCACATCCATAGGTCGCGGGTGCGCTCGATCTCCAGGCTCAGATCCACTTGCACGGGCGCGAAGCCGCCTGCGAGGGCGCGTCGCCACGACCTGATGTGTGACTCGAAACCAGCCAGCCGGGACGCCAGTTCGGGGTAGACGTCGGGTTGCCCTGTGGCATGCGCCCAGGCCTTCAGATCCTCGGGGGTGGCGTTCTGGCGGCCATTCTCCAGTTTGCTGACCTTCGAGCCCGGCCAGCCGAGGGCCCCGGCGAGTTGTCGGCCGGTGAGACGACCGTCAGGACAGGAGAAACGCAGCTCACGCAGCCGTGCTCCGAGAGCTTCCCTTGCTCGCTGATAGTCGGTACTCACCGGCCTCGCAGACTAGTTGGTCACCTGTGCGGCGAAGACATCGTAGGGAACAGCATGATGCATGGCCGCGTCGCGGGCCGAGGCGTAGCGGACCACCTCGGCAGGCTCCGTGATCAGTTCGATGTGCAGCAGGTTGTCGTCGTCGTCGAAGACGAGCCGGGCGACGATCCGGGAGTCGAAGAGCCAGAAGTCCTCGGCGGGCAGGTCGGAGTGCTCGGCCTGTTCGCGCCAGAGATAGCGGATGTCCTCTCCGGTGGCGGCGTTGTGCCTGGCGTAGTCCAGCAGGAACAACTGTCCCGTGGTGAGGGGGCGGTCGGCGATGCGGACTCGGCCAACGGTCTTGCCCGCGTCCGTTTGTCGGCGGATGTTCTTGAACCAGGGTTCGTCGAAGTCGCACGGTGTGGTGCCCGTTTCCAGGAAGACCTGGAACTCCGGGTCTTCGCGGTCGGAGGCGTATCCGCGCCGCGTCTCCAGACGCCATGCCGTGTGCTCGAACGTCTCGAACAGGCGGCGGAACTCGTCTCGGCCGACGACATCCGGCACGTGCGTCATCTCCTTGGGGGCCCAGTTCACGAGCAGTTCGCGCGGTACGACGACCGCGGCCTCATCGTCACCGAAGTGCCATAACTGCGCCAGGTCTTGAGGGTCGGTCAAGGGGGTCCCCTGCACGACGACCTCCCCCGTGTCGACGTCCGTGTGGAGTGCTGGGCAGCCGTCGATCCTGCTGTCGGTGCCGGTGAGACGAAGCCGTCGAGCCATCGGCTGTACCTGCCTTTTTAGGGGTGATGGTTCAGCCAGCTTGGCAAGGGGTGGCTTCCCGTTCCAGCCGTTGCGGGTGGGCATGGGAGAAAACGGCTGCAAATCATGGACCTCGTCGAGAAAACCCGAGAAAACGGGCGGGGCGGGACCGAGTTCCTCTTCTAGCGTCCGTCTCATGGCCACGGCGTATACGCCGCCCCGGCCTCGCGCAGGGCATCACCCACCGCACGCACTGGAGGTCACGAGAGATGACTAGCGTTAACGCTCCGGCCGTTCCGTTCGGGGTCCGGTATCTGGTGTCGCCGCCGCCGGACGACGGCGAGGCGCCCGTGATCACCTACAGCGAGGCGCTTCAGCTGAACGTCTCCGCCTCCGGCAACCCGTGGCACGCGGAGTCCGCCGCCAAGCCGGAGACGCAGACCGAGACCAGTAGCGGCGACAGCAACAAGTCGGGGTCCGACAGTGGAACCGACCTCTACTGACATGCGCCCCGTACTCGTCCTGACCGGCCGGGACGATCTCACAGCCGACGCGGTGGTCGAGGAGTTGGCGCAACGTGGTGAGCACGTCGTCAGGTACGACACCGCCGACTTCCCGACTGCCTCCAGGCTGGCCGTCTCCCTCACCGGGGACGGCTGGGCGGGGGCTCTCACCAGCTCCGACCAGCGCCGTACGGTTCGCCTGGAGACCGTCAAGTCGGTCTGGTGGCGTCGTCCCAACGAATTCCGAACACCGGACGCCTGGCCCGGCGACGCCCGTGCGCTCGCCGTCTCGGAAGCCCGCCCCGGGCTGCTGGGCGTGCTCGGTTCGCTGCCCGTGCGGTGGATCAACCATCCCGCTGCGGACTCGGCGGCCAACTACAAGCCCCGCCAACTCGCCGTCGCCGCCCGTGCCGGTCTCGACGTTCCCCGGTCCGTGATCACGTCGGACCCCGAGCACGCCCGGACGTTCATCGGGAACGAC
Organism: Streptomyces sp. NPDC091279; assembly: GCF_044757465.1. Taxonomy (NCBI): domain Bacteria; kingdom Bacillati; phylum Actinomycetota; class Actinomycetes; order Kitasatosporales; family Streptomycetaceae; genus Streptomyces; species Streptomyces sp. NPDC091279. The sequence continues at coordinate 451,440 of NZ_JBIVVA010000006.1, forward strand.
CAGGTCGTCTACAAGGGGCTCGGCGGCGGGGTGTTGGGGCCGGACGGGAAACGGCAGTTCCTTCCTGTGGCGCTCGTCTCGGCCGACCAGGTCGACGACGGGGTGAGGGGGACCTCCCATCTGTTCCAGGAACGCGTCCACAAGGCGTACGAGGTGCGGCTCACGGTCGTCGGCGACCGCATGTTCCCCGTGGCCATCCACGCGGGCAGCGAAGCGGCACGGCTGGACTGGCGGACCGACTACCGGTCGCTCACCTACGAACCCGTCGCGATGCCCCTCGACGTGGAGACGGGCGTGCGGCACCTCATGGACGAACTCGGCCTGTTCTTCGGCGCGTTGGACTTCGCCGTGACACCGGACGGCCGTTGGGTGTTCTTCGAGGTGAACCCGAACGGCCAATGGCACTGGCTCGCCGTCAAGGCCGGCGTCCCGCTGGTGGAGGCCCTGGCCGACGCCCTTCAAGGAGACAACACATGCCCGTGACACCCCCATGGACGGCTGCGGCCAAGGCACTTGCCGATCAGGTGACCGCCGGTGCCCCCGCGTGGCACGACGCCGTCAGCCACACGCCCCGGCATCTGCTCGTCCCTCGCTGGTGGCAGCGCATCCCCAACAGCCCCTTTGTGGAATGGGAGTTGGTCGATCCGGCCGAGGATTCCGCCCGACTCCTGCGGGCCGCGTACGCGGATGACACCCTGGTCACGCGGGTCGGTTCCACCCATGCCGACCACGCCCGGGCCGGGGAACGGGGGACAGGCGACCCGACGTCGTCGTCCACGCTCCCCGGGCTGATCGTCTCCATGGCCGACCAGCTCGAAGTCCGTCCCGGTGAAAGGGTGTTGGACGTCGGCACCGGCTCGGGATATTCCGCCGCGCTGTTCTCCCGCCGGTTCGGCGACGCGAACGTGACCAGCGTCGACGTCGACCCCTACCTGGTGAAGGCCGCCCGCACCCGCCTCGCCGGGTTCGGGCGCACGCCCCGCGTGGTGGCCGTCGACGCCACCGGGGAACTCCCGGACGCGGAGTACGACCGCATCATGGCCACCGTGTCCGTCCGCCCGGTGCCCGCCTCATGGCTGCGCGCGCTGAAGCCCGGCGGCCGGCTCGTCACCACCATCACCGGCACTGCCCTGCTGATCACGGCCGACATGGGCGCGGACGGCGTCGCGCGCGGGAGCGTCCAGCCCGATCCGGCGACGTTCATGGAGGTACGTCAACAGGCCGACTATCCAGCCAAGTTGAACGACGTGTTCGAGGCGGCCCGGGTGTACGACGGCGAGGACGTGAGCGTCCTGGACGGGGCGATCCCCGATCTGTGGGAGGACTGGCCGCTGCGGTGGCTGTACGAACTGGAGACACCCGGGATCGAGGTCCGCGCGGCGAGTTACCCGGACGACCGACGCCGGGTGCTCTGGCTGCTCGGCGAGGACGGAGCCTGGGCCCGGGCCGAGGGCGGAACGACCGCGGTCGTTCACCAGAGTGGACCCCGTCGGCTCTGGGACGGTCTGGAACGCGTGCTCCGACGGTGGGAGCAGAACGGGCGGTTCCCCCTGCACTCGATGCGGGCCGAACTCTCGGCCGAGGGGAGCCGTCTGATGACGCCGGGTGGAACGTGGAGCTTCCCCCTCTGACCCTCCTTGTTCCGACCCGGGGAGAGGGCGAGGGGGCGGTGCCCTCAGCCCCCCGGTATCGGCCCGAACGGGCCTTGTCCTCAAGCGCCGGACGGGCTGGTTGGTGCTGGCCTGCGCTCCCTCGGTGCCGAAGAGACTTGGGGGCTGCGCCCCCAGACCCCGCTTCGGCCTGGACGGCCTCGTCCTCAAGCGCCGGACGGGCTGGAATGGGTTGGCCCGTGCTGGGAGGTGATCGGGGGTTCCTCGGGCCGGTTCAGGTCTTCCGGGTTGTGCCGTGTGGCCACACCACGTCGACCGGTACTCCTGCCGCGCGGGCCTCGATGACCGTGTCGGCGGTGCCGCCGCCCTTGCCTGTCGGGGGTTCGCCGTTCCAGACGGCTACGAGGCGGTCGGCGTGGGTGAGGAGGTGGCGGTTGGCGTCTTCGTAGGCGGTGCGGTTCGCTGTGTGGTGGTCGAGGGTGATGACCTCGGTGGCGGCTGCGGTGAGGCGGTCGAAGGTGGGGGCGTGGTCCGGCTTCACCTTGGTGTGCCGGTAGTCCAGGGACGGGACGACGGCGATGAGGCGTCCGCCGAGTTCGAGGACGACGTCGGCGAAGAGGGAGTCGGCGCCCTTGGCGATGCAGGAGACGCCGGTCAGGTCGGCGGCGTAGGGCAGCAGGGTCTCGCGCAGGGCGTCACGGACCAACGGGACGCTGTCCTCGGTGAGGTCCATGTGTCCGGTCACGGCGATGGTGGTCATGGTACGGGTGCTCCCTTTCAACTCGACAGCATGTCGCGGATCATGGTGCGGGCCTCGACCACACGATGCGAAACACTGCGGCCGACCGTATATGGATACAGCTGGGCGAGTTGCGTCCTTACCCGCTCGGACTGGGTACGGGATGCCGCCTCGACCGCGCTTCTGGTGAGATCGGCGGCTTCGGTCACGTCGCCCATGAGGAAGTGGCACTCGGCCAGACCGATCACGTCGAGAGCATGGCTGCGCGAGGCCTCCGGTCCACGTCGGTCCACTGCCTGCCGGATCGATTGCGCGGCCTCCTCGGCATGCTGCTGAGGCTCTTTCCGCGCGAGATCAAGGAGGCGGCCACCGGTGACACCGGCCAGCTCGGCTTCGTCGAAGTACGCGATCCAGTAAGGGTCTTCGTCCTGTCCGGCCCCGGCGAGTGCTTCGCTGGCCTCACCTGTGGCACGGCGGAAGGCCACACCGCGCCCCATGGCTGCGTATGCCCAGGCTTCGCGTGTATGGAGCATGGCCCGCAGACGGGGCCCGGCGTTCTTGGCACCCTTCTGCGCCATGTGCACGAGTTCGAGTGCATCTTGCGGACGATCCCGGTACAGCATCTGTCGGGCCATGCCCGCGAGCACATTTGCCCCGAACGCGTTGTCGCCGCCAGCGTGGGCAGCGCGCACGGCGAGCAGGTAGTAGGACTGAGCCTGCGGTTGAAGTCCGGAGTCCCAAGCAATCGTGGCGGCCGTGCCTCCGAGGTAGGCCATCACGCGGAACAAACCGCGCCGTACGTCGGGCGTTTGGTGTTCTTCGAGATGCCCGGCAACCTCGTTCAGCTGACCGACGACTGCCTTGCGCCGAAGGCCTCCGCCATAACGATGGTCCCAGGCACGGAATACAGCGGCCGTGGCCTCCAACTCCTGGACCTCCCGCATGCTGACGCGCCCTGTGCGATGGCCGGGCTCAGCGAGCGCGGGGGGCTGGAGCCAGCCTTCCAGGGAGTCGAGAAGCGGGGCCCCCGACAATGCTGTGCCTGCGAGAGCGCGGGTTATGGCGCGACGATCCATTACGAGGTCACTCCTGGTCAGGTCTGTGGCCAGGTGCACGGTCGAGGTGGCGTGCCAGGTTCCGTCGTCGGATAACCGTGTGGTGGCCGGGATCGGTGTCGGCTGATCGGGGAGGTCGGGCTCCTTCTCCCAAGGCCGGTCGGCGAGCCCGACCATGCGCCCTGGAATTCGTAGTCCGTCGGCAATACGGCAGATCACGTCGAAACTGGTGACCTGTTGCTGGCCGCTGATGATCGTGGAGACCTTGCCGGGCGTGAGCTGGCATGCCGCTGCGATGCGGTTCTGCGACAAACCGCCCCACTTCTTGATGAGCGCGAAGGCGGCGGCGAAGTCGTGCTCTTCCAGAGCGCGTTTGAGGTCGGCTCTGTCGAGGACATCAGGGGCGAGTAAGCCGGGTGTGGTGGTGCCCATCGGTCCAACTTCCGTTCGATCGGATGCGCTTGGGTACGCGGTACCGAACCAGGAACGAGTGTATTACCGCCTCGGTAACCCCCGACGGTCATCCCGTGACTGCACGTAGCGGACGACTCTCTATGCATGAAGCACGACTCCGGGAGACAGAGACATCCCGGGGCGTGGCCGACTGCGAAGGAGTCGACATGCCGCACAGAATGGCGAGTCCCCCTCAGAGGGAGACCGGGACCAGCACTCCGTGCGAGGTCCCGCCGGACGCTCTCACCGCTCTGGCGCTGCCCGCGCTGGCCGACCTCGATGAGCACCAGGCTTCCGGCCGCACGTGTGTCTGGGACGGCGCGCGGTTGACCATCGAGACCGCCGTCGACCTCGGAGAGCAGAAAGACCCCGCCGGCCGCATCTGTTTCCTGCGGTCCTGTCGCAAGCACGCCGGTCAGGCCGCTCACCGCGCCCTCATGGAGCACGCCCCGAGCTGTGAGCAGTGCACCGACAACGCCGGTGGATGCGACGTCGGCCGCATCCTGCTGCGCCTCATCCGGGAGGGCCGTCGGTGATCCGGCCGATCCGGTACTGGAACGGCGTTCCCGTCCCGTTTCTCACCGCCTGGTCCGGCGAGGACCCGCCGCCGCAGGCGTTGGTCGTCCGCCACGGCAGGCAGCTCAGCGGCCTCGGCTTCCGTGACGAAGACCCGGCTGTCGACCGGCAGTTGAACGTGCTGTGGATGCGCATGCCCGCCGTGCCCGGCGTCGGTGAGCCCCGCTGGGACACCGTCCACGCCCTGCGCCAGCGCCAGACCATGACCCGCTCCCGCTGCCAGGTCTGCGGCGGAGGTGTCCTCGACGCCCGTGCGGACCAACGCCTGCTGTTCCTGTTCGGGGCGTCGGCCGACCGGCACCCCATCGGCGACGGGGAGCGCACCTCCAGTCCCCCGCTGCACGCCACCTGCGCTCAACTCGCCGTCCAGCACTGCCCGTTCCTCCGGCGTGGCTGGGTCGCCGCCCTCGTCGGATACACCGTCGACTGGGGCGTCGCCGGAACCGTCTACGACCCGGAGACCCTCACCCCGCTCACCGGACGCGTCGACGAGGTCCGCTACTACTCCGACCCCGTCGCCCTGCGGTGGGTCCTCGCCGCCCGCCTCATCGTCACCCTGCACGAGATCGACCCGGTGACCGATCTGGACGCCCTCGCCGCAGGAGAGCGCGCCCGCATCGAGGCCAGGCAGGCATCCCGGTGACCGCCCGCCCCCGGCGCACCTTCCGCCTGCCCCGCTGGTTACGCCGACGCCGACGACGCCCAACTGGCCTGCCCTGTAAGCCGTTTCCCCCTACCGGCATCCCGGCCCTGGAACCCTCCCTCTACCGCGCCGAGGTCCGCGCCGAAGGGCCCGTCCACGGCACCGGCGAGAACGCCCAGTGCGTGCTGGCCGCCTTCCAGTCCATCTCCCCCAAGCTGGTGCTCCGTTGGCTCAGTGGGCGGGCGTTGCACCTCGCCGAACGGCTCGACCCCGTCCCCGTCCGGCGGCCTTGGGTGTCGCCGCTGATGCACGCCATCAGTTATCCCGCACCCCCCGGGCCCGCCCGACTCCGTGCCTGGGCGGCCGATCCGGCCCAACTCGACGCCGCCCGGGCGCACATCAAGAGCGGCTACCCCCTCTTCGTGAGGTTCACAGACACCGACGGCTGCATCTACACCCTCACCGCCTGGCCCGTCGCCTTCCACGCCAACTGGCCTGTCCAGCACGGCCGTTCCGCACCCGGCATCCCCGCTCACCCCCTCCATGCACTCGCAACGCAGGACCCATGGACGTCACCGTGACAACTACCCCTCACCTCAAGGCCGCCGCCCGCGACGCCGCCCGCGCCGACAGCGACACCATCATCCGGCGCTACCAGGCCCGCGAACCCGTCTCCCGCATCGCCGCCGACTACGGCGTCACCGCCAACTGGCTGGCCCTGCGCCTCGTCGAGTGGGGCGTGCCCCGGCGGCACCGGCACGAGGCCCACGCCCTGCGGCGGCCCGCCGGGCACGTCTTCCGGGGCCGCACCCGGCGTCGTTCCACCGCCGAAGTGCGGGCCGCACAGGCGCAGTTCACCGGCGACCGAGCCGATGTCACCGCCCGCTACCTCGCCGGGGCGTCCATCACCAGCCTCGCCCGCGAGTATCAGGTCAGCCCCGTCTGGGTCACCGAGCGGCTCGACTGCTGGGACGTTCCCCGGCGGAGGCGGCCCGTGCCGAACTCGGCGGAGAGTTGAGTGGCAGGTGCAGCAGGGCGTGGTGAGTTGCTCTGCTCGGTGCTCTTGAACTCGCCGCCGGAGGGCGGGACGCGCCCCCCCAACTCCCCTCCCCCTCGCCCAACTCCCTGCGTGCCTGAAGCGTGGCGTCGAGTTCCTTCTTCAGTTCGGCGTCCCGTGTGTTCATCCCCGGCTCCCCTTCCGCCGTGGGAATCCACGTCAGGGAGCGGGGGCGCCCGCCGCACTGGGGACAACCCCCTTGTCCGGCGCCGGAGTTGGGGCGGGCAGGACGCCCAGTGACTCCAGGGTGCGGCGGTGGGCCGGGGCGACCTCGGTCAGGTGGACCTCGATGCCCCGGTCGTGCAGGGTGTCCACCGCGTCCTTCAGGGCGAGCGCGCCGGTCGCGTCCATCGCCGTCACGCCGGACAGCCGCAGGTCGACCGTCGCGACGCCGTTCACCTGGGAGAGGCCCTCGCGGAAGCGGTGGGCGGCGGCGAAGAGGAGGGGGCCGTCGAAGCGGTAGGTCACCGTGGGCGAACCGGTGCCGGGGAGTTCGTCCGACGCCGCCGGGGTGAGCCGGGTGCCCCGGACCGCCGCGCGCAGCGCCAGCAGCACGGAGACGCCCAGGCCCAGCAGGACCGCCCGCACCAGGTCGAGCGCGAGCGTCGCCGTCGCCGTGAGCGCCAGGACCAGGGCGTCCCCGTGCGTCGCTCTGGCCATCGCCCGCACCGCCTCCGAGTCGACCATCCGGATCGCCGTCGCCAGCAGCACACCCGCCAGCGCGGGCAACGGGATGCGCGCCACCCACGGCGCCGCCACCGCCACGATCCCGGCCAGGACCACCGCGTGGGTGAGGGCGGCGAGGCGGGAGGCGGCGCCGGTACGGACGTTGACGGCGGTGCGGGCGATGGCGCCCGTCGCGGGGACCCCGCCGAAGAGCGGGGCGGCGAGGTTGGCGATGCCCTGGCCGAAGAGTTCCTTGGACGGGTTGTGGCGTTCGCCGGGGCGCATGCCGTCGGCCACCGACGCCGACAGCAGCGACTCCAGGGCCGCCAACGCCGCCACCGCCGCCGCCGGGGCCAGCAGGGACGGGACGCGGGAGACGTCGAAGAACGCCAGGGACGGGGTCGGCAGCGTCGCCGGGACGGTGCCCAGCCGGGCCACCGGGAGGTGCAACGCCTCCGCCGCCAGCGTCGCCGTCGCCACCGCCGCCAGCGAGAACGGCACCGCCGGTTTCCACCGGGCGCCCGCCAGCATCAGCACGGCACACCCACCCGCCAGCAGCAACGCCGGCCAGTGCGGCACCGCCCCGAACTCCCGCGCCGCCCGCGCCGCGATCACCACCACCTGCTCACCGTGGGGCAACGGCACACCGAGCGCGTTCGGCACCTGCTGAAGGGCGATCACGCAGGCGATGCCGATGGTGAAACCGGCGATCACCGGCGCCGGCACATACGCCATCGCCGCCCCCGCGTGCGCGAACGCCAGGCCCAGCAGGAGCACCCCGGCCAGCAGCCCCACCGTCAGGACGCCCCCGGCGCCGTAGTGGTGGACGATCGGCACCAGCACCACCGTCATCGCCCCCGTCGGGCCGCTGACCTGCCGCGCACTGCCCCCGCACAGCGCGGCCAACGCCCCCGCGACGATCGCCGTCGTCAGCCCCGCCGCCGCCCCCAGCCCCGAACTCACCCCGAATCCCAGCGCGAGAGGCAGCGCCACCACGGCCACCGTCAACCCGCACAGCAGGTCACGGCGTGGGGCCCGGGTCATCGAACGGAGATCGGAGAACGACGGCAGGACTGACGGCAGGACCGACGTCAGGGAGGAAGTCAGGGAGGAGGACAGGGGTGATCGGGCGCGGGGCATGGGGCGGTTCCTGGTGGTGGGGGGAGGGGCAGGAGAGGGGTAACGGGGGTGCGGCGGCGGTCAGTCGAGCAGCGTGACCACGCCCGTGTCGAGGTCGAAACGGGCCGCCGCCACATACGCCGGTACGAACGCCGGGTCGGCCCGGATGGCGTCGCGGACCCAGCGGGTGTGGGCCGTCATCGTGTGCTCGGCCCAGTCGCCGGGCAGGTCGCGGGTGCGGCGGGCGGCCGGGGCGATCTCGTCGACCAGTAATTCGAGGTGGCCCGGCACCCGGCCCCCGGTGCGCAGATGCTCCAGGGTCGCGGCCACCGCCCCGCACCGCTCATGCCCGAGCACCAGCACCAGCGGCACCCGCAACTCCTCCACGCCGTACTGGATGGACGCGAGCACCGCCTCGTCCAGCACCTGGCCCGCCGTTCTTATGCACAACAGGTCCCCGAGGCCCTGGTCGAAGATCAGCTCCGGCGGCACCCGGGAATCGATACAGCCCACCACCACGGCGAACGGATGCTGCTCCGCCGCCAGCAGATGACGGCGCCGACCGCTCGCGTGCGGGTGGCCGGGGCGGCCGGTGGCGTAGCGGTGGTTGCCGGCCAGTAGTTCGTCCAGCGCGGCGCGGGCGGACGGGGGGCGTGGGCCGCGGCGTGCCCGGACGGGGTCCGCCGAAGCGGGCACCGCCTGTGCGGGAGCGACGGTCAGCGCACCGACGGCGGTCGCCGTCAGAAAGGCCCTGCGGTTCGAGGCCATGACGCATCCTCAGAAGTTGTGCCAATGAGCGCAACATCACGTTATGCACGCATACAGCTACACAGAGTGGCTGTTTAACGACACTTGACACTTTCCTCGGTGGATCATCGCCGCCGCGATACCCCCTCTTGGGAGGGAGCGGGGGTGCTCTGCGGGGAGGGGGTGGGCGATCGGTTCCGGGTGCCTTGCCCGGGTGCATGGCGTCATGCAGGGTTCTCGGTAGTTGAATAGGCGGTGGCCGTCAGGGTGGCGGTCCCGGTGCACGGACACGTGGAGGGGGAGCGGCACATGGGCGCGGACGAAGAGGAGGGCGTGACCGACAGCCCGGCCGGGCGGTTGCAGGCGCTCTTCGAGGGGCACCGGCTCACGCCCACCCAACGGCGCATCGCCCACAGCATGGTCCGCAGCGCCGCCGACGTCCCGTTCCTCTCCAGCGTCGAACTCGCCGAACTCGCCGGGGTCAGCCAGCCCTCCGTCACCCGCTTCGCCGTCGCCCTCGGCTTCGACGGCTACCCGGCGCTCCGCCGCCACCTGCGCGAGGTCGCCCCCGCCGAACAGAGCGCCGAACCCGGCACCTACAACGAGTACCAGCAGGCCGTCGAGGCCGAGATCGAGAACCTGAAGCACCTCGCCGAACTCCTCGCCGACCCCCGCCCCCTGCGCCGGGCCGGTCAACTCCTCGCCGCCTCAAGCCCGTTGCCGGTGCTCGGGCTGCGGGCCGCCGCCGCCCAGGCCTACGGGTTCGCCTACTTCGCCGCCAAGGTCCACCCGGACGTCCGGCTGCTGAACGAGGGCGGCACGATGATCCACGACCGGATCGAGGCCGCCGTCCGGGCCGGTGCCGGTGCCCTGCTCTGTTTCGCGCTGCCCCGGCATCCGCGCGAGGTCGTCGACATCCTCACCTTCGCCAAGGAGGCCGGGCTGACCGTCGTCACGGTCGCCGACTCGGCGTTCGCGCCGGTCGCCAAGGTGTCCGACCTGCTGCTGCCCGCCGCCGTCGGCACCGGCCTCGCCTTCGACACCGCCTGCGCCCCGATGCTGCTGGGCCGCGTGCTGCTGGAGGCGATGTGCGACAACCTCCCCGACGCGCAGGCCCGCCTGGAGGAGTTCGACGCCCGCGCGGCGACCCGCGGCCTCTTCGTGGAGTAGGGGAGCAGAGGGGTAGGGGACTAGGGGAGGAGGGAAGGAAAAAAGGAGGGAGGGGCTGGTCAGGGGCGTGCGCGGGCGTGGTCGGGGGCGCGGGGGGCGTTCTCAGGGCGGTCTCACATTCGCTCGCTACTCTCCCCGGCCTACGGACTGTGACCGGGCTTTGAGGAGGCGAAGGTGGCCAGAGGTGCAGGCGGCACGGGCGGTGCGCGCGGGGCTCGTGGCGGACAGGGGCTGGCCCGGGTGGCCGTCGTGGTGCGGGCCGGGGCCGCCCCGCTGTGGTGGCCCGGCGTGTGCGTGGCGGGCATCGGGCTGCTGGTGCCGGGGCTGACCGGGCGCCGGATCGGGGTGCTGGCCGGGGCGGCCCTGTTCCTCGTCGTGACGGCGCTGGTGGCGACCGTACGGCGGCAGCGGTACGTGAAGCTGGGCGGCGCGGCGGCGCGCGCCGGTAAGCACGACGTGCTCCAGGACCGTGCCGTGACCGTGCGCAACTGGCGTCGCGGGCACCGCTGGTGGCTGCTGCTCGGCGCCCTCGTCGCGCTCGGCGCCTCCTTCGCCGTGCCGGTCGCCGGTGGCCTGGCGCTGGCCGGGGGCGGTGCGGGGCTGTGGCTGAAGGCGGCCTGGCTGGGGCGGCGGGAGCGGGCCACCGAGACGCTGCTGTGGGTGCGGGTCGACTGGCTCGCCGGGGACGGCGGGCGGCCGGTCGGGCGGTCCGTCAAGGCGTTCCGGGGTACGGGGATCGCGGCGGGCGACGCGGCCCCGGGCGGCACGCGTCGCCGCACCGGGGCACTCGTCTAGCCGGGCCGGCCTGTTTTCCGCGGGGCGTCAGATCTCCAACTGCTCCTCTATCCGGCGCAGTTGGTGGCGGGCCATCGCCAGGTTCGCGCGCTTGGAGTCGAGCACCAGGTAGAGGAAGAGCCCGTTGCCGCCCCGGCCGCTCATCAGGCGGATCAGGTGGTACTGGTCGGTCAGCGTGATCAGGATGTCCTCGATCTGGCCCTTGAGCCCGAGGTGTTCCATGGTCCGCATCTTGGCGCGCACCACGTCCGTGTTGCCCGCGGCGGCCACCCCCAGGTCGAAACTCTTGCTGCCGCCCATCGTGCCCAGCGCCATCCCGCTGGTGTAGTCGACGAGCGCGACACCGGTCGCGCCCTCGATGGAGGCCAGGGCCTCTTTCAATGAGGTCTCGGTGTTGGCCATGCCATGTGCTCCCTCGGTCGCTTTCAACTGTCGTTGCTGGTCCGCGCGTTGCTGTGCGCGGCGCTGGTCGTGGTGCCGTGCGTGGTGCCGTGCGTAGTGGTGGTCGTGGTGCTGTTCGTGGTGGTTGCCGGGCGCGTTGTTCCGGTCCGTGGGTCGGCCGGGTCGGCCGGGTCGGCGGTCGGCCCGGGGGTGGGCTCGGGGGCGGGCGCGGGAGGTGAGTTCGCGGGTGGTCCGGCGGGCGGTGCGGGTGCCGGTTCGGTGGGCGGGGCGGCGGCCGCGTGCTTGGCCGACCTGGGTTTCGCGGGCGCCGGTGCCCTCGGTGTCGTTGTCGGGGCCGGTGTCGCCGTCGTTGTCGCGTGGGTGTCGACGAGGTGGGCGACGCGGGCCGCTGAGCGGCGGCCCTCCAGGAGGAGGCGGCCGACGTTCACCCGGTCCTCGGCGAGCAGCGTCAGCACCGCCGTCCCGCCCGCCGCGAACGTCGCGACGTGACCGTCCGCCCCGCGCACCAGCAGTTCACGGAACGCCCCCTGCCCCGTCCCGTCCGCCAGCCGTACCGCCGTGCCGTGCGCGGCGGCGACCAGCGCGGCCACCGTCCGGGGTTCGGCGCCCGGGATGTCCTGGGCGAGCAGGCCGCCGTTCGCGCCGGTCGCGAGCGCCCCGGTGAGCTGCGGCACCCGGGCCCGCAACCGGCGCAACTCGTCCTGGATCTCGGGCTGCGCGGCCATCCGGTGTCTCCTCTCAAAGGGCCTCCAGCGCATCTCTGAGCCTCTTCAGCAGCGTGATGTGGGGATCGGACGACAGCAGTTCGGGGTACGACCGCGGATCGGGGTGGGGCGGCGGCTCCGGAACGACGTCCTCGTGGCGGAGGCCGGCTCCCCGCGCGGGCGGCGCCGGTGCCGGGGTGCCGGTGCGGGGCGGGCCCGGGTCCAGGACCCCGGCCGCGGTCAGCCGACGGACGTCCACCAGCGTGGGGAAGGCGAGCCGGCCCAGGTCACGGGCGATGTCGGTGGCCGTGCGGACGCCGTCCACCCGGGCGACGACGGCGCGTTGACGGCGGGTGAGCGCGGGGGCGGCGGGGCGGCGGGCCACGGTGAGCGGGGCGTCGTCGGGGCGCGGGTCCGGCCAGATGCGGTGCAGCAGGGCGCGCCGACGGATCGTCTCCCGCTCCACGACCGCCACGGTCAACGGCCGCCCGACCCCGACCCCGATCCCGACCCCGACCCCGACCGCGACTCCGGCCCCGACTCCGGACCCGAGCCTGGCACCGGTCCCGAGCCTGGCACCGGTCCCGACGGCGGCCCCGACCTCGACTCCGACCCCGGCACCCACCCCGACCTCGGCACCCACCCCGACGGCGGTCCCGGCACCGGCGCTGAGGTCGCGCCCCTCGCCGTGCCCGCCTCCGCTCCCGCCCCGGTCTCCGCCCTCGCCCCGGCCCCCGCTCGCCGTGCCGTAGCGGAAGCGGCCCGGGGTGCTGCTCGGGGCCAGCGTGAAGTACGCGGCGTCGTGCAGCGCCGTCAGTCGGCATATCTCCAGCGCGCCCGGCGTGAGCCGTCCGGTGGCGACCAGGTGGCGTCCGGCCCGGTGGGCGTCGCCGCCCGCCTCGGCGAGGACGTGGGCCCAGTCGTCGGCGCCGAGGGCGGCGTGCGCCGGGAGCAGGACGTCGAGACCGGGGGCGGCGGGGCTCTCGGCGTGCACCACCAGGCCGTCCGCCAGGTGCAGGGTGCCGTGCGCGCGGACCAGGACGCCGGTGGCGCGCTCGGCGGCGAGGCGGGTCAGCATCGGGGAGAGCCCGGTCCGGGTGCGGGCCTCGGCTCTCGCGCGGGTCGGCAGGCGCGGGGGCGGCGGCATCGGGGGCGGGGACACGCGGACGGCGGTCATATCAGCACCAGTTGTCTCGCCAGCTCGGCCAGCCGGATGCGGGCCAGCGCCAGATTGCCTTCCGGGCGGGCCAGCCACAGGTGGAGGAAGACCTCGCCGTCGAACGCCGCCCCCACGAACCGCAGCACGTGGTAGCTGTCCCGGTTGCTGACGATCAGATCCTCGACCGGCGGCCCGCCCGCCGTCGCCGGGTCGGCCCCGCAGCCGTCGGCCGGGCTGCCGCCGGGGTCGTCGCCAGGGCCGTCGCCAGGGCCGTCGTCCGGGCCGTCGTCCGGGGCGAACGCCCGTTGTTCGGCGGCGAGTCGGGCGAACTCCGCCGCCTCCGCAGCGGCCGTCTCCGGATCGCCGCCCGGCGACTCGCCCACGCTGCCCAGGGCCAGCCCGCTGGTCCAGTCGACCAACGCGGCGCCTCGGGCACCGGGCAGGCGCATGGCGTCCAAGAGGCACTCGTCGATTCCGGGCACCGTCGCTCCCCTCCCGCCTGGGACTCGGCTGAGTGACGCCGAAGCTACGCAACGTGTGCGTGACGGGTGAGGGATCTGGCATTTTCCCGTGGAACATGCCCCGGAGGACTAACGTAGGTCGGCTCTGCCCGGTCGGATCGTCCGACCGGCGCCGATCACCCCGCCCTCACCGGCACCCCGGGCCCGTCGTCGGCACCGGCGCCCCGGAGCTGCGGCGGCGTCGACGACGGTGGTACGTCAACGTCGTTCAGGCGCACGCAAGTTGGTGAGCGCACCGGCGTGCGCCCCGCCGGATTCGGCCACGATCTCGTCCAGACTCTGCCCCTCGCGCACCGTCGCGAAAGTCACGCCTCCCATGCCGTCCGGCACGAAACCGTGCACCGCGGGCCGGGCCAGGGAGTTGTAGGCGTAGTGGTGGGCGAAGTAGTACGCGCCCGTGTCCAACGCCGCCGCGTAGTCGCCCTGTTCGAGCAACGGCAACTCCCGCCCCTCCGCGAGCAGATCCCCCGCGAAACAGGCGGGCCCCGCGATGTCCTGCACCACCGGCGGCCCCGCCTTCGGGCGCCCCTGCGCGTCGTACCCGGCGATCCTGAGCGGCCACTCCCGGGGCATGTACACCGTCCGCGTCGCCACCTGCACGCCCGCGTGCGTCACCGCGACCGCCCGGCCGCCCGCGCTCTTGGCGTACTCGACCCGCGCCACCACCGTCCCGTGCTTGGCCAGCAACGACCGCCCGAACTCCGTCACCAGCCCGTACCGCCCCGCGAACAGCCCCGGCACCGCCGCCGCCAGCACCCGCACGTACGCGGCGTACGTCGGCGTGGTGTCGTCCGAGCCGAAGTTGACCGGCAGCCCGCCGCCGATGTCCAGGGTGTCGATCTGCGGCCGCCCGATCCGCCGGTTGATCTCCTCGGCCAGCGCGTACGTCTCCGCCACGCCCCGCGCCATCAGCTCCAACGGGATGCCCTGCGACCCGGTGTGCGCGTGCAGCCGGGTCAGCCACGGGCGCTCCGCGTACGCCCGCACCACCCACTCCCACGCCCCCTCGTCGCGCAGCGCCACCCCGAACTTCGAGGTCGCCGTCGCCGTCGAGGTCGCCCCGATGGAACCCCCGCCCACCTGCGGATTGACCCGAATCCCGAGCGGTGAGCGGCTGCTCGCCGACCGCATCAGGGCGTCCACCCTGGCCAACTCCTGCGGGTTGTCCACGTTCACGGCGATGCCCAGCGCCAACGCCTCCCGCAGCTCCGCCGGTGTCTTCGCCGGTGAGTCCAGCACCGTCCGCGACGGCGGCAGGCCCGCCGCCCGCGCCAGCGCCAGTTCGCCGGGGCTCGCCACCTCCGCGCCGATGCCCTCCTTGTGCAGCAGCCGCACCACCGCCACCAGCGGCGACGCCTTCACCGCGAAGGCGTGCAGCACGGGCGTGCCGGGCGCCACCGCCGCGTCGAACGCGGCCCGCAGCTCCGCCGCCGACTCCCGGATGCCGACCACGTCGAGCAGCCCCACGATCGGCTCGCCGGGACCGAGCAGCCCCCGTTCCACGGCGGCCCGCACCGCCAGGTCGCGGCGGCCCGCCCGCACCCGGCCGTCCCCGTCGGCCGCGCCGGTGCGGTGCTCGTCGCCTATGCGGTGCTCGTTCACGCCATCTCCCACGCCGTCGTCGCCGGTCATGTCCCAGCCTGTGCCCGTACCTCCAGCCAACCATTCGCGTTCCGGCCGCGCCTCCCCCGCCCGCCCCTCGTCCGTCCCCCGCCCTTCCCTCGCGTCTTCCTCGCCCCTCTCTTGGCCGGGCGGGCCCTATTGACTAGCCCTATTCAGGACGACAGGATGTGAATATCGGCTGTAACAAAGGTCATCGGGAGCACGTCGCCAGGAGGCAGACCATGTCAGGACCCCGCCCCGTCCGAGCACCGCGCGGTACGGAACTGAGCGCCCTGGGATGGCAGCAGGAGGCCGCCCTGCGCATGCTCCAGAACAACCTCGACCCCGAGGTCGCCGAACACCCCGACCAGCTCGTGGTCTACGGCGGCACCGGCAAGGCCGCCCGCGACTGGCGCTCCTTCGACGCCATGGTCCGCACCCTGCGCACCCTCAAGCAGGACGAGACGATGCTGGTCCAGTCCGGCCGCCCGGTCGGCGTGATGCAGACCCACGAGTGGGCCCCGCGCGTCCTCATCGCCAACTCCAACCTCGTCGGCGACTGGGCCACCTGGGAGGAGTTCCGCCGCCTGGAGGCCCTCGGCCTCACCATGTACGGCCAGATGACCGCCGGTTCGTGGATCTACATCGGCACGCAGGGCATCCTCCAGGGCACCTACGAGACCTTCTCCGCCGTGGCCGCGAAGAAGTTCGGCGGCACGCTCGCCGGGACCATCACCCTCACCGCGGGGCTCGGCGGCATGGGCGGCGCCCAGCCCCTCGCCGTCACCATGAACGACGGCGTCGCGATCTGCATCGACGTCGATCCCCGTGCCATCGAACGCCGCATCGAGCACCGTTACCTGGACGTTCGCGCGGACTCCCTCGCCCACGCCCTCCAGCTCGCCGTCGAGGCCCGCGACGCCCGCCGCCCGCTGTCCATCGGCCTCCTCGGCAACGCGGCCGAGCTGCTCCCGCAGCTGCTCGCCGAGGGCGCCCCCATCGACATCGTCACCGACCAGACCAGCGCCCACGACCCGCTGGCCTACCTCCCGGTGGGCGTCGACTTCGACGAGATGGCCTCCTACGCCGCCAAGGACCCGGCGGGCTTCACCACCCGCGCGCGGGAGTCCATGGCCCGGCACGTCGAGGCGATGGTCGGCTTCCTGGACGCCGGTGCCGAGGTCTTCGACTACGGCAACTCCATCCGGGGCGAGGCCCAACTCGCCGGATACGAGCGGGCGTTCGCCTTCCCCGGCTTCGTCCCCGCCTATATCCGCCCGCTCTTCTGCGAGGGCAAGGGCCCCTTCCGCTGGGCCGCCCTGTCCGGCGAGGCCTCCGACATCGCCAAGACCGACAAGGCGATCCTCGACCTCTTCCCGCAGAACGAGTCCCTGCACCGCTGGATCAAGCTGGCCGGTGAACGCGTCCACTTCCAGGGCCTCCCCGCCCGCATCTGCTGGCTCGGCCAGGGCGAACGCGACAAGGCGGGCGAGCGCTTCAACGACATGGTCGCGAGCGGCGAGCTGGCGGCGCCCCTGGCCATCGGCCGCGACCACCTCGACTGCGGCTCCGTCGCCTCCCCGTACCGCGAGACCGAGGCCATGCGCGACGGCTCCGACGCGATCGCCGACTGGCCGCTCCTGAACGCCATGGTCAACGTCGCCTCCGGCGCCTCCTGGGTCTCCCTCCACCACGGCGGCGGCGTCGGCATGGGCCGCTCCCTCCACGCCGGCCAGGTGACGGTCGCCGACGGCACCCCCCTCGCCGGTGAGAAGATCCGCCGCGTCCTCACCAACGACCCCGGCATGGGCGTCATCCGGCACGTCGACGCCGGGTACGACATCGCGGAGACGACCGCCACCGAACGAGGCGTACGCGTCCCGATGCGCGAGGGAGACGACGCATGACCCCTCCGAAAGACCCCCGCCCCGGCAACACCCCGACACCGACACCGCCACCCCCCTCGGCCCCGACCGGGGGCACCCCCATCGCCCCACGGAACGACGGCCCACAGCCGGTGGCGTCCGACGGCACCCCACAGCCCGGCGCGGGCGAGGGGCTGCCGCACCCGACGCCGAGTACCAGCGAGGCCCAGCCCGCGCGTCCGGCCTCCGCCCGGCCCCAGACCCCCGCCGCCGCCCCCACTCCGCCCTCGGCCCCGGCCGCGCCCATCCGCCCTGAGCCTCGCCCCCGCTCGACCGGGGGCACGCCCGTCGCCCCACGGAACGACGGCCCACAGCCGGTGGCGCCCGCCGGCTCCCCGCCGCCGTCGGCCGACGGCTCCCCGCAGTCCGGCGCGGGCGAGGCCCAGCCCGCGCGTTCGGCCTCCACTCCGGCCTCGGGCCCGGCCGCGCCCACCCGCCCCCAGCCTGGGCCCCGCTCGACCGGGGGCGCGCCCGTCGCCCCACGGAACGACAGCCCACAGCCGGTGGCGGCCGACAGCTCCACGCCGCCCGGCGTCGGTGACGCGCCGCCGCAGTCCGGCGCGGGCGAGGCCCTGCCCGCGCGTCCGGCCTCCGCCCCGGCCAAGAACTCCGCCGCCGCGCCCACCCCTCCCTCCTTTCATGCGATGTGGCGTGAGTTGCTTCCTGTTGGGCTGCATGGCGACTCCGGTGGGTATCGGCGGTTTGCGTGGACGGCCGCCGATGCCGCATGCCGGGCCTGGTTCGAGGGGCAGGCCGTGGCGCGGGGGCTGGCCTGTGAGGTGGACCGGAACGGGAACCAGTGGGCCTGGCTCGGGGACCCCGGTGCCGGGGACGCCGTCGTCACCGGGTCGCATCTCGACTCCGTGCCGGACGGCGGGGCCTTCGACGGGCCCCTCGGAGTCGTGTCGGCCTTCGCCGCGCTCGACGAACTCCGCGCGCGGGGAGCCGAGTTCACCAAGCCGCTCGCGATCGTCAACTTCGGCGACGAGGAGGGCGCCCGCTTCGGCCTCGCCTGCGTCGGCTCCCGGCTGACCGCAGGACAGCTCACCGTCGCCCAGGCGCACCGGCTGACCGACGGCGACGGCGTCACGCTGCCGCAGGCCATGGCCGCCGCCGGACACGACCCCGACGCCATCGGCCCCGACCCCGAACGGCTCGCCCGCATCGGCGCGTTCGTCGAACTCCACGTCGAACAGGGCCGCGCCCTCGACCTCTCCGGCGACCAGGTCGGCGTCGCCAGCGCCATCTGGCCGCACGGACGCTGGCGGTTCGACTTCAAGGGCGAGGCCAACCACGCCGGTACCACCCGGCTCACCGACCGCCGCGACCCGATGCTGTCCTACGCCGAGACCGTCCTCGCCGCCCGCCGCGAGGCACAACTCGCCGGTGCCGTCGCCACGTTCGGCAAGATCTCCGTCGAGCCCAACGGCGTCAACGCCGTCCCCTCCCTGGTGCGCGGCTGGCTCGACTCCCGCGCCGAGGACCAGGCCACCCTGGACACCGTGGTCGGCGGCATCGAGAAGGCCGCCCGGGAGTACGCGGCCGCCCACGGCATCGACCTGGACGTCGTGCGGGAGTCCTTCACCCCGGTCGTCGAGTTCGACCACGTCCTGCGGGACGAGCTGGCCCGGGTGCTCGGGCGGGACACCGGCCTCAAGGTGCCCGTCCTCGGCACCGGCGCCGGCCACGACGCCGGGATTCTCTCCGGGACCGTGCCGACCGCCATGCTGTTCGTGCGCAACCCCACCGGCGTCTCGCACTCACCGGCCGAGTTCGCCGCCGAGGACGACTGCGTGGCCGGAGTGCACGCGCTCGCCGACATCCTGGAAGGACTGGCCTGCACGTGACCGGCGCCCACACGTACTGGTTGGAGCACGCCTGGCTCGGCACCGGGACCGAGGCGGGCGTGCTGGTGGAGGTCGCCGGAGGGCGGATCACCGGCGTCCGCACCGGCGTCCCC
Organism: Streptomyces sp. NPDC091279; assembly: GCF_044757465.1. NCBI lineage: Bacteria > Bacillati > Actinomycetota > Actinomycetes > Kitasatosporales > Streptomycetaceae > Streptomyces > Streptomyces sp. NPDC091279. The sequence continues at coordinate 470,343 of NZ_JBIVVA010000006.1, forward strand.
GCCCCGCCGCCCGGCGCCGAGGCCCTGCGCGGACTGACGCTTCCCGGGCTCGCCAACGCCCACAGCCACGCCTTCCACCGCGCCCTGCGCGGCACCGTCCAGGTCGGCTCCGGCACCTTCTGGACCTGGCGCGAGACGATGTACGACGTCGCGGGCAAGCTCACCCCCGACAGCTACTTCGCGCTCGCGCGGGCCGTCTACGCCGAGATGGCGCTCGCCGGGATCACCGCCGTCGGGGAGTTCCACTACCTCCACCACGCCCCCGGTGGCATCCCCTACGCCGACCCCAACGCCATGGGTGAGGCCCTCGCCGCGGCCGCCGCCGAGGCCGGTGTCCGGATCACCCTCCTCGACACCGCCTACCTCTCCGCCGGGTTCGGACAGCCCCCCGAGGCACCCCAACTCCGCTTCTCCGACGGCGACGCGGACGCCTGGGCCACCCGCTGTTCAGTTCTCAAGGAACAAGATCACCTGCGGATCGGTGCCGCCATCCACTCCGTACGGGCCGTGCCCGCCGACCAGTTGGCGACCGTCGCCCGCTGGGCCGAGGAGCGCCGCGCCCCGCTCCACGTCCACCTCTCCGAGCAGACCGCCGAGAACGACGCCTGCCTCGCCGCCCACGGCCGCACCCCCACCCGGCTCCTCGCCGACCACGGCGTCCTCGGCCCACGCACCACCGGCGTCCACAACACCCACCTCACCGACGACGACATCACCCTGATCGGCGACAGCGGCACCGGCACCTGCATGTGCCCCACCACCGAACGCGACCTCGCCGACGGCACCGGACCCGCCCCGGCCCTCCAGCGAGCCGGTTCACCCCTCTGCCTCGGCTCCGACAGCCACGCCGTGATCGACCTCCTCGAAGAGGCACGCGCGATGGAGCTGAACGAGCGGCTGCGCACCCGCACCCGGGGCCACTGGACGGCCGCCGCACTGCTGCGGGCCGCCTCCGCCGACGGTCACGCGGCCCTCGGCTGGGCGGACGCGGGCACCCTCACGACCGGCGCCCTCGCCGACTTCACGACCCTCGCCCTCGACTCGGTCAGAACCGCCGGGACCCGGCCCGAACTCGGCGCGGAGACGGCCGTATTCGCGGCGACCGCGGCGGACGTCCGGCACACGGTCGTCGGCGGACGGCAGATCGTGCGCGACGGCGCCCACACCCTCGTCCCCGACGTCCCGCACGCCCTCGCCCGGGCCGTGGCCGCCCTGCACGCCTGACACCCCCGCCCCCGCCGAGCCCACCCCCGCCGAGCCCGCACACGCCGAGCCCACCCCCGACGAGCAAGGACACGATGAGCACCACCACCGCCCTCATCAACATCGCCACGCTGGTCACCAACGACCCCTCCCTCGGTGACGGGACCCCCCTCGGTCTGATCCAGGACGCGGCACTCGTCATCGACGGCGACCGCGTCGTCTGGACCGGTGAAACAAGCAAAGCACCCGCCACTGACAATCGGGTCGACGCCGGTGGCCGGGCCGTCCTGCCGGGGTTCGTCGACTCCCACTCCCACCTGCTCTTCGCGGGCGACCGCACCCGCGAGTTCAACGCCCGCATGTCCGGCCGGGCCTACAGCGCGGGCGGCATCCGCACCACCGTCGCCGCCACCCGCGCCGCCTCCGACGCCGACCTCGAACGCACCCTCACCCGCTACCTCGCCGAGGCCCTGCGGCAGGGCACGACCACCTTCGAGACCAAGTCCGGCTACGGCCTGACCGTCCAGGACGAGGCCCGCGCCCTGCGCATCGCCGCCGCCCACACCGACGAGGTCACCTACCTCGGCGCCCACATCGTCGCCCCCGACCTCGCCGACGACCCGGCCGCCTACGTGGACCTCGTCACCGGCGAGATGCTCGACGCCTGCGCCCCGTACGCCCGTTGGATCGACGTCTTCTGCGAGAAGGGCGCCTTCGACGGCGACCAGGCCCGCGCCATCCTCACCGCGGGCAAGGCCAGGGGACTGCACCCCCGCATCCACGCCAACCAGCTCTCCCACGGACCCGGCGTCCAGCTCGCCGTCGAACTCGACGCGGCCAGCGCCGACCACTGCACCCACCTCACCGACGCGGACGTCGACGCACTCGCCCACAGCGACACCGTCGCCACCCTGCTGCCCGGCGCCGAGTTCTCCACGCGCGCGCAGTGGCCCGACGCGCGCCGCCTGCTGGACGCGGGCGTCACCGTCGCCCTCTCCACGGACTGCAACCCGGGGTCGTCGTTCACGTCCTCGGTGCCGTTCTGCATCGCGCTGGCGGTGCGGGACATGGGGATGACGCCGGACGAGGCGGTGTGGGCGGCGACGGCGGGCGGTGCCCGGGCACTGCGCCGGGACGACATCGGCCGCCTCGCCCCGGGTGCCCGCGCCGACCTCGTCGTGCTGGACGCCCCCAGCCACGTTCACCTGTCCTACCGGCCGGGAGTTCCCCTCGTGAGCGAGGTGTGGAAGCGCGGCGTCCGCCAATAGAGCGGCGGTCGGCGGTCAACAGAAGAAGGGGCCGACAAGGCGGCCCCTGACACGACGGAGCGCGGCGTACCGGACCGGCACACCGCGCTCACCTCCGTACGGTCACTCCTCGACCGTCAGTCCCCTCCGCAGCCGTACCAGCGTGCGGGAGAGCAGGCGGGAGACGTGCATCTGGGAGATGCCGAGTTCCTCGCCGATCTCGGACTGGGTCAGTCCGGCGGTGAAACGCAGGGAGAGGATCTTCTTGTCCCGGGGCGGCAGTTCGGCGATGAGCGGCTTCAGCGACTCGACGTACTCGATGCCTTCGAGGCCGTTGTCCTCGTACCCGATCCGGTCCGCGAGGGTGCCCTCGGAGTCGTCCTCGGCGGGCTGCGCGTCGAGCGAGGACGCGGTGTAGGCGTTGGACGCGGCCATGCCCTCGACGACCTCGTCGTTGGTGAGGCCCAGGCGCTCGGCCAGCTCGGCGACGGTCGGGGCGCGGTCCAGCTGCTGCGCCAGCTCGTCGCCCGCCTTGGCCAGGTCGAGACGGAGTTCCTGGAGGCGGCGCGGGACGCGCACCGACCACGAGGTGTCACGGAAGAAACGCTTGATCTCGCCGATGATGGTGGGCATCGCGAAGGTCGGGAACTCGACCCCCCGGGACAGCTCGAACCGGTCGATCGCCTTGATCAGACCGATCGTGCCGACCTGGACGATGTCCTCCATGGGCTCGCTGCGGGAGCGGAAGCGGGAGGCGGCGAACTTGACCAGCGCGAGGTTCAGCTCGACCAGGGTGTTGCGTACGTAGGAGTACGCGTGCGTGCCTTCTTCGAGGGATTCGAGGCGCTCGAAGAGGGTCTTGGACAGGGCACGGGCGTCGACCGGTCCCACCTCGTCGAAAGGCGGGATCTCCGGAAGTCCGTCGAGTTCCGCGGGGCCGGTCAGGGCGTCCGCGTCGCTGTCGAGGGGATTCGGATGTTCCGGAAGGGGTGTCGACGTCGCCTGCTGGGTATGCGATGCGTCGAGCCGGGGTGACATGATGCCTCCATCGTTCTCGGCATATGGCTGCCGGAGCCAGTACGTGCACTGCGGTGTGCGGCGCCTCCAAAGCCGGCCGTGTCGATAAACGTTCCTTACTAGCCCTACCCGCTTTCCCACACCTCCCGCAAGTGCTCTACGTGCGGTTATGTCCGTTTCGTGGTGGTTGTTCGGGTGTCGAAGAGTGTGAGGAAGGCGTAGTGTTCGGGGGCGTCAGACAGCAGGCACGACGTCGGGAGAGAGACGGGCATGGACCGCGGGACGGTCGGCAGCGCACAGTCTGGCCGGCTACTGGTTGAGGTGCGGGAAGAGGGCTCCAGTGCCGTCGTGACACCGGCGGGTGAGCTGGATCACCACACCGCCGATCTGCTGCGCGAGCCACTGGAGGACTGCCTCGACAGGGGCTTCAGCCGGCTGGTGGTGGACTGCGCACGCCTGGAGTTCTGCGACTCCACCGGCCTGAACGTACTGCTCGGTGCCCGGCTGAAGGCCGAGGCCGCCGGTGGCGGGGTGCATCTGGCGGGCATGCTGCCCGTGGTCGCCCGGGTCTTCGAGATCACCGGGGCGGACGCGGTCTTCACCGTCCACGCCACGCTCGACGACGCCCTGGCGGACGAACGGGGCGACGGCGGCAACGACGGTGGCGGCGGTGGCCCCGCCGGTGAGGCCGGCTGACCGGCCCCGCGACCCGTCCGGGCCGCCCGCGTGACCGGGACTTTCCGGACGCCAAGCCCTCCGGGTCGAAACAGGGGGTGTTCCGCCGGATCGGTCGGGCAGGAGACAACCTGACAGGGTCGGCGGGCAGGGCCGACGGATACGGCGACGGAACCCCGTCGAGCTGTGTACAGATTTTTGATCGTGAACTGGTGAATCGGTGAGGTGAAGCGCTGATGAGCACCACCCGGCCTTACCCGCCGGGCGACCGCGGCCCGGAGCCCGCTGGCGCTTCCGGGGCGTCCGAGGGGGGCGCGTCCGGCAACGGGCCGTCCGAGGGGGACGTGCCCGCGTCGTCGGCGACCGCCGTGGACCAACAGGTCCGCAGGCTGAGTCTCGAAGGCCAGAGCGGGGTCGTCCCGCTCGCCCGCGACTTCGCGCGGCAGGCGCTGTACGCGTGGGGCTGGCTGCCCGCCGCGTCGGCCGACCGGAGGGCCGCGGCGGAGGATGTGCTGCTCGTCGTCTCCGAGCTGGTCACCAACGCCTGCCTGCACGCGGAGGGCCCCGACGAGCTGCGGATCGGCTGCGGCAACAAGGTCATCCGCGTCGAGGTCTCCGACCGAGGCGCCGGCCAGCCCGCACCCCGCACCCCGCACCGCTCAGGGCGCCCCGGCGGCCACGGCATGTTCATCGTCCAGCGCCTCTGCCTGGACTGGGGCGTCGCCCGCACCCCGGGTACGACCGGCAAGACGGTCTGGGCGGAACTGGGGGCCCCACCGGCGTGACGCCCCGCCACCCCCGCTAGCCCCCGCGCGCCGGTTCCCCACGACCCCGGCGCGCATGTCGTGCGCCCCTCTTCCGCGCCCGGCCCCCAGGCGCGGGCCAACTCCGTTCACGGCACGGGCCGTTCACTCACGCGACCAGGAAGCCGCGCCGCGTTCACTGGTCCCGCCGATCCGCCCGCCTACGCGCCGCTCGACACCGGCCCCGAGTACGTGGCCGTGCTGAGGTCCCTGCTCGGCGGGTGAGGCCCATCAGGGGGCGGGCCTCAGCCGCCCTGGCCCGCGCTGCCGATCGGGCCGACCAGCACGGAGGCGTCGGAGGGGTTGTCGGTGGCGGGCAGCGAACCGGCGCCGGGCCAGGCGAGGGTGACCGACTTGGTGTCGTTGGGCGGGGTCACCACCAGGCCGGTGATGCGGACGCCGGTGCCGCCGGTCTTGTTGTACGGGTAGGAGATGGGGAAGAAGGTCGACTCCCCGTTCTTGAGGGTGTCGGGGCCGGTCGTCTGCCCCTCGCGCTTCGCGGAGATCGTGCCGGCGTTGGTCTTCAGGTCGACGCCCGCGAACCCGGAGATCGTGCAGGTGCGACCGCCGCCGTTCTTCAGCTCGACCACGACGGTGCGCTTGTCCTCGCCGGTGATGGTGTTGTCGCTGGCCGTGACCTCCAGCTCGTCGGTACGGCACCTGCTGGACGCGCTGCTCGTCTTGGACCCGGTCCCGGCGGCCGACCCCGAACCGCTGGAGCCACTGCCGCTGGAGCCGCTCCCGCTGGAGCCGGTTCCGGTGGAGTCGCTGCCGTTGCTCTGGTCCGAGCTGTCGGAGCTGGAGGCGTTGTCCGAGGGGGTCTCGACGGTCCTGGGGGAGAGGCCGGAGTCGGCGGAGGCGTCGGACGCCTGGCCGGTCTTGACGGTGTTGGCGCCGTCGTTCTGGCAGGCGCTGAGCGAGAGACCGGCGACGACGGCCAGGGCGGCGATGGTGAGCTTGTGAACGCGCATCGTGTGCTTCCTCGGTATCGGTGGGCAGTGGCGGCCGCTCGGTACGGGTCGGTACGAGCGAGCGTTCTGACCAGCAGGAGCGCCGCCACGAGGCCGTCGTTCCGCCCGGCCCGCGCCTAAGACATTCCTGTTACACACACAGCCACCCGAAACGCCCCACCGTCACCGGCCCCGTCACGCCACACCCCGCTTCCGGCCAGCCGGAACGACGGTTCCGGCCACCGTTCCCCACCGACGCGCGACGACATGCCCGCTGGGACAGACCCGTGACCCGCCTGATCTTGATCGACGGTCACCCCCGTCACCCCGCCCGGTAGCGACCCGGTGTCAACCGGCAGGTCACGCCGAAGCGGTTCCAGGTGTTGATCACGGTGGTCGCGGAGATCAGGTGGGCCAGCTCGGTCGCGTCGAAGTGGTCGGCGGCTACCGGCATCCGGCGGCGACGACCCCGCACCAGGACGCCCTGGTCGTCGGCTACGGCACCCCACCCGACCACGCCTGGCCGGCCGCCCTGGAGGCCCTGTGCGCAACCCTGCCGGAGTAGGCGGCGGTGTGCCGTGCGGGCGTCAGGCCTTTCCCGCCCCCGGCGCTTCTCCTTCCGCCCCCGGTGCCGCTGTTTCCTCGTCCGTCCCCGGTGCCGGTGTCTCCGCCCCCGAACCTCCCGGTGCCTCCCCGAAGCGGGCCAGCGCCAGCGCGCCCGTCACCGCCACGCAGAAGCCCAGGACCGCCAGCCACACCAACCCTTCCCGGGTGCGGTCGCCCAGCCAGATCACGCCTGCCGCCGCCGGGCCGACCGTCTCGCCGATCACCATGCCGGCCGTCGCGGCGGTCACCGAACCCCGTTCCAGGGCCGTCGTCAGGAGGAGGAACGCGGCGCCGCCGCCCACCAGCAGGGCGTAGGCCGCCGGGTTGGTGAGCAACCTCGACGGCTCGACCGAGTCGATCAGCCGCACCGCCACCTCGACCACCCCGAACCCGAAACCCGCTCCCAGCCCGAGGACCGCGGACCGTCCCGGGCCCGACCACCGGCCGCCGACCAGGCCGAGCAGCAGCACGGCCACGCCCACCCCCAGCAGCGCCCACCGCAGCCAGGAGGGGCCCGCCCGGTCGCCCTCCGCGCCGGAGGCCAGGCCCAGCATCGCGAGCCCGGCGCAGACGACGCCGACGGCGGCCCACTCCAGGCCGTTGAGGCGGACCCGCAGCAGCCGGGCGGCGACCACGGCGGTCACGGCGAGGCTGGAGGCGAGGGCCGCGCCGACGGCGTAGATGGGCAACGAACGCAGCGCGGCGATCTGGAAGAGGAAGCCGAGCCCGTCCAGGGCCAGCCCCGTCAGATACCGCCACTGACGCAGCGCGCGCAGCAGCAGCGCGGCCTCCGAGCCGGTTCCGTCGGCGGCCTCGCGCGCCGCCATCGCCTGCAACACCGTCGCGGCGCCGAAGCAGACCGCCGCCGCAAGGGCACACACCATTCCGAACAGCACAAATGGACTGTAGGCGAAGGGGAAGGTCAGGGGGCCCCTGTGTACGCGCTCTCACCCGATCCCTAGGCTGGCGGCTGGAAATCGCCCTGTCCTGGGCGGTCCGACAACGGGGAGACACGCCATGGCGGACGCACGCCGAAAACTACGTTCGAGCACGGTCGTACTCGGGGGCATGGGACTGCTCGCCGCAGCGCTCACGGCCTGCTCCTCCGAGCCCGACAAGCGGTGCGTGGACCGCAGCAACTACGACCTCGACAAGGGCTACCGGGTCGTCTCCGACAAGAACTGCAAGTCCAGCCGGGCGTCGTCCAGTTGGTACTACGGCGGCACGAAGTCGGGGTCGCGGGTCGAGGACGGCTCGTTCGTCAAGCCAGGCAAGGGCTCGGGCTCCTCGGGCGGCAGCGGCGGCAGCAGTGTCGACCGGGGCGGTTTCGGGAGCGGCAAGGGCAGTTCGGGCGGCTGACGGACGTGCGACGACACACCCTCACCCCGCGCCCCGACTGGCAGCGCACCGTCGAGGAACAGGGCCTGGTCTATCCGCTGACCCGCTACCCCGACGACTCCCTGCGCCCCTACTGGGACGAGAGCGCCTACTACTCCTTCACCCTCGACGAGATCGAGGCCCTGGAGGAGACCGTCGAGGAACTGCACGCCCTGTGCCTCGCGGCGGCCGACCACATCGTCACCGCCGGGCGCCTCGCCGACCTCGGCATCACCGACCCACGGGTCGCCGACGCGGTCACCGAGTCCTGGCACCGGCGCGCCGAACTCCCGTCCCTGTACGGCCGTTTCGACCTCCGTTACGACGGCACGGGACCGGCGAAACTCCTGGAGTACAACGCCGACACACCCACCTCGCTGGTGGAGGCGGCGTCCCCGCAGTGGTTCTGGATGGAGGACCGCTTCCCCGGCGCCGACCAGTGGAACTCCCTCCACGAACGCCTCGTCGCCGCCTGGAAGAAGCAGGCCCCGCTGCTCGCGCCCGGCGGCCCGCTGCACTTCGCGCACTCCACCGCCGACGAACTCGGCGAGGACCTGATGACCGTCGCGTATCTGCGGGAGACGGCCGAACAGGCGGGAATCGAGACGGAGTTCATACCCGTCGAGGAGATCGGCTGGGACCCGCTCTCCGGCCGCTTCGTCGACCACCGGCTCCGCTTCATCCGCAACTGCTTCAAGCTCTACCCCTGGGAGTGGCTCACCACCGACCGCTTCGCCGACCACGTCCTCGACACCCTCGACAACGGCGGCTCCACCGGCTCCACGCTGTGGATCGAACCGGCCTGGAAGATGCTCCTCAGCAACAAGGCGCTGCTGGCGATCCTCTGGGACCTGAACCCCGGCCACCCCCACCTCTTGGAGTCCCACCTCGACGGCCCCCACGACCTCGCCCACACCACCGGCTACGTCGCCAAACCCCTCCTGGGCCGCGAGGGCGCCGGCGTCACGATCCACGAGAGCCGGCAGGCGGCGCCCGTCCCGCGCGACGAACCCTGCTGCTACCAGCAGCTCGCGCCCCTGCCCACCTTCGACGGCAACCACGTCGTGCTCGGCGCCTGGGTCGTCGACAACGAGCCCGCGGGCCTCGGCATCCGCGAGTCCTCGGGCCTGATCACCGACACGTACGCCCGCTTCCTGCCCCACGTCATCCAGTAAGGGTCTGCCTCACGCGATCCCGTAGGGGCCCGCCCTCTCCTGATCCCGTAGGGGAGACCCCTGACCCGTAGGGGAGACCCCTGACCCGTAGGGGAGTAGGGGCCTCTGGGCTGCCGGAGTGGCGGAGTCCGACCTGTGCGAGGTCGGGCTCCGCCGTGGCCGGTACGCTGGCACCGGGGCCGTGACTGGCGCGCTGGGATGGGACGGACCATCGGGGAGCGGCCTCCGCAGCATCTAGTGCCGTGCGCCTGGGCCAGACCGAGCACCGTGACCGCTTCACGCCACGCCACCCGGAGGCCGCAGAGATGTCCGAGCAGCAACCCCTCTCCACCGAGTCCACCGCCTTCCGCGCCGCCCTCGACGTGATCCGCGCCGTCGAGCCGCGCGTCGCCGACGCCATCGGGCAGGAGGTCGCCGACCAGCGCGAGATGCTCAAGCTGATCGCCTCCGAGAACTACGCCTCCCCGGCCACCCTGCTGGCGATGGGCAACTGGTTCAGCGACAAGTACGCCGAGGGCACCATCGGCCGCCGTTTCTACGCGGGCTGCCGCAACGTCGACACCGTCGAGGCCCTCGCCGCCGAGCACGCCCGTGAGCTGTTCGGCGCCCGGCACGCCTACGTCCAGCCGCACTCCGGCATCGACGCCAACCTCGTCGCCTTCTGGTCGGTCCTCGCCGACCGGGTCGAGGCCCCGGCCCTCGCCAAGGCGGGCGTCCGCCAGGTCAACGACCTCTCCGACGCCGACTGGGCCGAGCTGCGCCAGGCCTTCGGCAACCAGCGGATGCTGGGCATGTCCCTCGACGCGGGCGGCCACCTCACCCACGGTTTCCGGCCGAACATCTCCGGCAAGATGTTCGACCAGCGCTCCTACGGCACCGATCCCGTCACCGGCCTCATCGACTACGAGGCGCTGCGGGCGTCGGCCCGTGAGTTCAAGCCGCTCATCATCGTCGGCGGCTACTCGGCCTACCCGCGCCTGGTGAACTTCCGCATCATGCGGGAGATCGCCGACGAGGTCGGGGCGACGCTGATGGTCGACATGGCGCACTTCGCCGGGCTCGTCGCGGGCAAGGTCCTCACCGGTGACTTCGACCCGGTCCCGCACGCCCAGATCGTGACGACGACGACCCACAAGTCGTTGCGCGGGCCGCGCGGCGGCATGGTCCTGTGCGACGACTCCCTCAAGGACCAGGTCGACCGGGGCTGCCCGATGGTCCTCGGCGGCCCCCTCGCGCACGTCATGGGCGCCAAGGCCGTCGCCCTCGCCGAGGCCCGCCAGCCCTCCTTCCAGGACTACGCCCAGCGCATCGTCGACAACTCCCGTGCCCTCGCCGAGGGTCTGATGCGGCGCGGCGCCACCCTCGTCACCGGCGGCAGCGACAACCACCTCAACCTCATCGACGTCACCTCCTCCTACGGCCTCACCGGCCGTCAGGCGGAGGCGGCTCTGCTCGATTCCGGCATCGTCACCAACCGCAACGCCATCCCCGCCGATCCCAACGGTGCGTGGTACACGTCCGGCATCCGGGTGGGTACTCCGGCGCTCACGACGAGGGGCCTGGGCACGGGGGAGATGGACGAGGTGGCGTCCCTCATCGACCGGGTCCTCACCACCACGGAACCGGGCACCACCAAGTCCGGCACCCCGAGCAAGGCGTCCCACGTCCTTGACACCAAGGTGTCCGAGGAAATCAGCCAGCGAGCAACAGACCTGGTGTCCGGCTTCCCCCTCTACCCAGAAATCAACCTGGACTGACCCCCGCGGCGGAGCCGCAAATAGATACAGCCCCGCGCCCCTGAAGAACAGACAGGGGGTGGGTGGTCTCGGCGCGCGGTCACGTGCGGCCCGGTGGGGGTATTCGCGCAGTTCCCCGCGCCCCTAAAAAAACCCATCCGCGCCAAGCCCCCACCGTCCTGCGGGCGCCCACGCACCAAGACCACCCACCCTGCTTTTAAGGGGCGCGGGGAACTGCGCGACAAGCCCCCACCGGCCCGCAGGTTCTCGACGTACCGAGACCACCCACCCCCTGTTTTTCAGGGGCGCGGGGAACTGCGCACCAAGCCCCCACCGGCCCGCAGGTGACCATGTACCGAGACCACCCGCCCCCTGTCTTCATAGGGGCGCGGGGAACTGCGCGATGCCTGCACCGGGACCACACCCAACCCTCTGCGAGAATGAGGGCATGGCCTCAGACCGACCCCGTGTGCTCTCCGGAATCCAGCCCACCGCAGGCTCGTTCCACCTCGGCAACTACCTCGGCGCAGTCCGCCAGTGGGTAGCCCTCCAGGAGTCGCACGACGCGTTCTACATGGTCGTCGACCTGCACGCGATCACCGTCCCGCAGGACCCGGCGGTGCTGCGCGCCAACACCCGCCTGGCAGCCGCCCAGCTCCTCGCGGCGGGCCTCGACCCGGACCGCTGCACCCTGTTCGTGCAGAGCCACGTCCCCGAGCACGCGCAGCTCGCCTGGGTGATGAACTGCCTGACCGGGTTCGGCGAGGCCAGCCGGATGACGCAGTTCAAGGACAAGTCGGCCAAGCAGGGCGCGGACCGGGCGAGCGTCGGCCTGTTCACGTACCCGATCCTCCAGGTCGCCGACATCCTGCTGTACCAGGCCAACGAGGTGCCCGTCGGTGAGGACCAGCGCCAGCACATCGAGCTGACCCGTGACCTCGCCGAGCGCTTCAACAGCCGTTTCGGCGCGACGTTCACGATCCCGAAGCCGTACATCCTCAAGGAGACGGCGAAGATCTACGACCTCCAGGACCCGTCGATCAAGATGAGCAAGTCGGCGTCGACGCCGAAGGGCCTCATCAACCTCCTCGACGAGCCGAAGACCACCGCCAAGAAGGTCAAGAGCGCCGTCACCGACACGGACACGGTGGTCCGCTACGACACCGAGAACAAGCCGGGTGTCAGCAACCTCCTCTCCATCTACGCCACCCTCACCGGCCTCGGCGTCGACGCGCTGGAGGAGAAGTACGCGGGCAAGGGCTACGGCGCCCTGAAGACGGACCTCGCCGAGGTGATGGTCGACTTCGTGACGCCGTTCAGGGAGCGCACCCAGCAGTACCTGGACGACCCGGAGACGCTGGACGCGGTGCTCGCCAAGGGCGCGGAGAAGGCGCGCGCGGTCGCCGCGGAGACGCTGGCGCACGCCTACGACCGGGTGGGCTTCCTGCCCGCCAAACACTGAGCCGAGCACTGAGCCAAGCACTGAGCCGAGCCCCGAACCCGGCACCGGACCCGGTACCGAGGCGCACGACCGCACATCCGTTCCGCCCGCAGAGCGCTGCACATCACTTCGGTTGCGCCTGCCCACAACCCGGTCCTGGCCGTACAGTCGATAGCCGGACGGCCGGGCCGCCGGGACCAACCACCGGCACGACGACAGGAGACGACGTGGGGACCGTAACGATCGGTGTGTCGATCGCGGTCCCGGAGCCTCACGGCAGCCTGCTCCAACAGCTGCGCGCGAGCTTCGGCGACGCCGCGGCGCACGGCATCCCCACGCACGTCACCCTGCTCCCGCCGACGGAGGTCGACGCCGGGGCGCTGCCCGCGATCGAGGCCCACCTCACGGAGGTCGCGGCGGCGGGACGGCCGTTCCCGATGCGGCTGTCGGGGACGGGGACCTTCCGGCCGTTGTCGCCGGTCGTGTTCGTGCGGATCGTGGCAGGCGCCGAGGTCTGCTCGCGGCTCCAGCAGCAGATCCGTGAGGAGTCGGGCCCGGTCGCGCGCGAACTCCAGTTCCCGTACCACCCGCACGTCACGGTGGCGCACGGCATCGAGGACGCGGCGATGGACCGCGCCTTCGCCGAACTCGCCGGGTACGAGGCCGACTGGCCCTGCACCGGGTTCGCGCTCTACGAGCAGGGCGCCGACCGGATCTGGCGCAAGCTGCGCGAGTACCCCTTCGGCGGCGCGTCGGTCGTCCCGCCGCAGGCCGGTCACGTCGACCGCAACACCCTCTCCAGCGGCCGTTAGCCCCGGCTACAGCGGCAGCCTGCGGAACACCGCGCGCGGGGTGTGCCGCAGCGCCGACATCACCATCCGCAGCGCCCCCGGCACCCACACGGTCTCCGAGCGCCGCCGCAGCCCCAGTTCGACGGCGGCGGCGACCTCCTCGGGCGTCGACGCGAGCGGCGCCTCGGGCAGCCCGGCGGTCATCTTGGAGTGCACGAACCCGGGCCGAACGACCATGACGTGGACGCCCGTTCCGAACAGCGCGTCCCCGAGGCCCTGGGCGAAGGCGTCGAGCCCGGCCTTGCTCGAACCGTAGATGAAGTTGGCGCGGCGGGCGCGTTCACCGGCCACGGACGACAGGACGACGAGGGAGCCGTGGCCCTGCGCCTGGAGCGCGCGGGCGGCGAGCAGGCCCGCCGAGACCGCGCCGGTGTAGTTGGTCTGCGCGACGCGCACCGCGGCCGCCGGGTCGCGTTCGTCGTGCGCCTGGTCGCCGAGGATGCCGAAGGCGAGCAGCACCATGTCGATGTCGCCCTCCGCGAAGACCTTGCCGAGCGCCGTCTCGTGCGTGTCGGGCTCCAGCGCGTCGAAGGCGACCGTGCGCACCTCGGCGCCGAGGCCGCGCAGCTGCTCCGCCGCCTGCTCCAGGGCGGGCGAGGGGCGGCCGGCCAGCCACACCGTGCGGGTGCGGCGGGCGATCAGCCGGCGGGTGGTGGCCAGCGCGATCTCGGACGTTCCACCGAGGACGAGCAGGGACTGGGGGAGACCGAAGGCGTCCTTCACGACAGCAACTCCTAGAGGGCGAGACGGCGGGAGAGATCGGAGGTGAACACGCCGCGTGGGTCCAGTTCCGCGCGCAGCGCACGGAAGTCGGCCAGGCGTGGATACATCGCGGCGAGGAGTTCGGGCCGCAGCCGGGCGTCCTTGGCGAGGTAGACGCGCCCGCCCGCGCCGGCGACCTCGTCGTCCAGCGCGTCGAGGAAGCCGCCGAGCCCCGGCATCCCGGCCGGGACGTCCAGGGCCAGCGTCCAGCCGGGCACCGGGAACGACAGCCAGCCCGGGTCGGCCTCCCCGAACCGCTTGAGGACCGCCAGGAACGACGGGCAACGGCGCCCGGAGATCCGCCGCACGATCCGCCGCAGCGCCTCCTCCTGGCCGTGCCCGACGACGAACTGGTACTGCACGAACCCGCCCCGCCCGTAGACCCGGTTCCAGTGCGGCACGCCGTCCAGGGGGTGGAAGAACGTCGACATGCGCTGGAGTTCGCCGGTGCGTACGCGGGGCGCCCTGCGGTACCAGACCTCGTTGAACAGGCCCACCGTGCGGCGGCTGAGCAGCCCTTCGGGGAACAGCGCGGGCGCGGCCGGGAAGCGCGGGGTGCGGAACGCGAGGGGCGCTCTGCGCGCGCGGGGCGACAGCGCGTCCAGGGGCGCGTGCTCGCCCCGGGTGAGGACCGCGCGGCCGGTCGCGGCGCCCCGGGCGAGCAGGTCGATCCAGGCGACCGAGTACCGGTAGCGGTGGTCGGCGGCGGTCATCCGGGCCATCAGGTCGTCGAGGTCGGCCGCGCGTTCGGTGTCGACCGACATCAGGGACGTCTGGACGGGGTGCAGGCGCAGGGTCGCGGTGAGGATGACGCCGGTCAGGCCCATGCCCCCGGCGGTCGCGTCGAACAGCGGGGTGCCGGGGCGCACGGAGCGGACCCGGCCGTCGGCGGTGAGCAGTTCGAACGACCGCACATGCCGGGCGAAGGAGCCGCTGACGTGGTGGTTCTTGCCGTGGATGTCCGCGCCGATGGCGCCCCCGACGGTCACGTACCGGGTGCCGGGCGTCACCGGCACGAACCAGCCGAGCGGCAGCAGCACCTCCATCAGCCGGTGCAGGGAGACGCCCGCGTCGCACAGGACGGTGCCCTCGGCGACGTCGATGGCGTGGATACGGTCCAGGGCCGTCATGTCGAGGACGGCGCCGCCCGCGTTCTGTGCCGCGTCCCCGTAGGCCCGCCCGAGCCCGCGCGGGATGCCGCCGCGCACTCCGCACTCCCTGACTGCGGCCACCGCCTCCTCGTATGAGCGCGGGCGGATCAGCCGGGCCGCCGTGGGCGCGGTACGCCCCCAGCCGGTGACGGGAACGGGGGCCGATGACGGCGACGGGGCCGGTGACGGTGACGGGAACGGGGCTGCGGAGGGGACCGGATCGGTGGCGGCAGGGGGGTCGGTGAGGGTGTCCGGAACGGCGTCGGCAGGCATGCCGGAGACCGTATCGCCCTTATGCAGACGAACAGTTACAAAACGTGACGCCTCTCCCCGAAATGGGTGATTAATGGGATGTCGCTCAATATTGCCGCAAGACCGGCAGGGTCGGCGGGAACAGTGACTGCCCATGGACCCCATCGATCACCTCGATCACATCGACAAGGTCGATCAGCGCATCCTCACGGCGTTCCGCGCCTGCGGCGGCGATCCCCGCGTCGCCGGTGCCGCCCGCGCCCTGTCCCGGGCCGGTGAGCACGGCGCGCTGTGGCTCGCGGCGGGCCTCGCGGGCGCCCTCGTGGACGGGCCCCGGCGTGGCTCCTGGTTGCGCGCGACGGCGCTCACGGCAGGCGCGCACGCCGTCAGCATGGGGGTGAAAAGGGTCGTGCGGCGCCCGCGTCCGGCACGGGTCGAGCCCCTTGTGACGACCTTCGGGCGGCACTCCTTCCCCAGCTCCCACGCGACCTCCGCCGCCGCCGCGGCCGTCGCCCTCGGCGCCCTCGGCGCGCCCGCCGTCGTCCCGCTCGCCGCCGCGATGTGCGCCTCCCGCCTGGTCGTCGGCGTCCACTACCCCTCCGACGTGCTGGCCGGCGCCGCCCTCGGCGCCCTCACGGCCCGGGCCGGCGCCCGCTGGATGCGGGGCCCCGCATGACCGGCACCGCGCCCCTCACGGGCACCGCACCCGACACGGCGCTCCTCGACCAGCCCACCCCGCCCCCGCACCCCGCACCACCCGGCGGGCGCCCCCGCCCCGGCGCCCTGCTGCGCGGCCTGCTGCGCACCACGCGCCCCAAGCAGTGGGTCAAGAACACCCTGGTCGTCGCCGCCCCGGCCGCCGCAGGCCAGCTCTTCACCCGGCCCGCGCTCACCCAACTCGCCCTGGTCTTCGCCCTGTTCACGGCCTGCTCGGCCGCCGTCTACCTGGTCAACGACGCCCGGGACGCCGACGCCGACCGCGCCCACCCCACCAAACGCCACCGCCCGGTCGCCGCCGGAACCGTCCCCGTCCCCGTCGCCTACGCCACCGGAGCCGTCCTCGGCGTCCTCGCCCCCGCCCTCGCCGCCTGGCTCCTCTCCCCGGTCGTCGCCGCGCTGCTGACCGCCTACCTCGGCATGCAGCTCGCCTACTGCGTCACCCTCAAGCACGTCCTGGTCGTCGACCTCCTGGTCGTCACCACCGGGTTCCTGATGCGGGCCACCGTCGGCGGACTCGCCCTCGCCATCCCGCTGTCCCGCTGGTTCCTGATCACCACCGGGTTCGGCGCGCTGTTCATGGTCGCCGCCAAGCGCTACTCCGAGGCCGTGCAGATGGCCCAGAAACCCGGGAAACGGGGCGCCACGCGCGCGTTGCTCACCGAATACACCACCGGCTACCTGCGGTTCGTGTGGCAGCTCGCGGCCGGGGTCGCCGTCCTCGGCTACTGCATGTGGGCCCTGGAGGAGGGCGGCACCCCGCACACCGGGTTCCTGCCGTGGCGCCAGCTGTCCCTGGTCGCGTTCATCCTCGCCGTCCTGCGCTACGCCGTCTTCGCCGACCGGGGCACCGCAGGCGAGCCCGAGGAGGTCGTCCTGCACGACCGCGCCCTCGCCGTCATCGGCCTCTCCTGGCTCGCCATGTACGCCCTCGCGGTGACCCACTGGTGAGCCTGGACACCGGGACCGGGACGGGCGCGGCACCAGCGCCGGGGAGCACCCGCGCGCGGCCGCCGGGGCTGACCCGGACCAGCCGACGTGAGCTGGCCGGGTTCGCCTCGGTCGGGCTGCTCGCCTACGCCGCCGACCTCGGGCTGTTCACCTGGCTGCGCGGTCCGGCCGGGCTCGACCCGCTCAGCGCCAAGGTGCTCTCCTTCGTCGCCGGGTGCACCGTCGCCTACCTCGGCAACGCCCTCGGCACCTACCGGGACGCCCGCCCGCCGGGATGGCGCCCTTATGCCGTGTTCTTCGCGGTAAACGTCGCCGGAGCCCTCGTTCAGCTGCTCTGTCTCGCCGTCAGCCACTACGGGCTCGGGCTCACCTCGCAGCGCGCGGACACCGTCTCCGGGGCGGGCATCGGCATGGCGCTCGCGACCGTCCTGCGCTTCTGGGGGACCCGGACCTGGGTGTTCCGCGCGGAACAGGGCAGAGTCGGACCATGGACTGGCTGAAAAAGCTCCCCGTCGTCGGGCCGCTGGTGGCGCGGCTGACGCTCACGCACGCGTGGCGGTCGTACGAGCGGCTCGACCGGGTGAAGTGGACGAGGCTCGCCGCCGCCATGACGTTCATCAGCTTCGTCGCGCTGTTCCCGCTGCTCACCGTGGCCGCCGCGATCGCCGCCGCCACCCTCAGCGCGGGCCGGACGCGGCAGCTGGAGGACAAGATCGCCGCGCAGGTCCCCGGCATCTCCGACCAGCTCGACCTGGGCAGCCTGGTGCAGAACGCGGGAACCGTCGGCCTCATCGCCGGTGCCGTCCTGCTCTTCACCGGCATCGGCTGGGTCGGCTCGATGCGGGACTGTCTGCGGGCGGTGTGGGAACTGCCCGACCAGGACCAGAACCCGCTGCTCGCCAAGGTCAAGGACGCGGGCATCCTGATCGGCCTCGGCGGCGCCCTCCTCGCCACCATCGCCGCGTCCGCCATCGCCTCCGCCCTGGTCGGCTGGATCGGCGGCGCGCTGGGCCTCCAGGAGGGCGGGGTGGGCCGGGTGCTGCTGCGGGTCGCCGCGTTCGCCGTCGCCGTTCTCGCGGACTTCCTGCTGCTCCTGTACGTCCTCACCCTGCTGCCCGGCGTCGAGCCGACCCGGCGGCGGCTGCTGGTGGCCGCGCTGACCGGCGCCGTCGGCTTCGAGCTGCTGAAGCTGGGGCTGAGCGGCTATATGCAGGGCGTGGCGGCGAAGAGCATGTACGGCGCGTTCGGTGTGCCGGTCGCCCTGCTGCTGTGGATCAACTTCACCTCGAAACTCGTCCTCTTCTGCGCGGCCTGGACGGCGACCCCCGGCAAGGACGCCGAACGAGAGGCGACCGGGGGCGAGACGGCCGAGGACGAGACGGCCGAGGACGAGATCGAGGTGGACGTCGTGATCACGGACGGGAGCGGCGGCGCACCAGGTCCGGCAGCGGCCAACGGCGGTTGACCAGGAACGCGGCGCCCGCGAGCAGCACCAGCACACCGCCCGCGATCGCGAACGCGACCTCCAGGCCCCCCGCACCGCCCCGCACCGAGGCCTGCGTCGAGACCACGTCGGCCTCCCCGGGCGTCGCTCCGGCCGACGGCTGGGCACTGGCCCGCGCGGCGCTGCGGGGCGGCACCAGCTCACCGATCGGGCGTGCCTTACCGGCCGCCTTGAACCCCCAGTCCAGGAGCTTGGCGGTCTCCTTGTAGACCTCGTTGCGCGCGCTCGTCTCCGGGTGCATCACGGTGACCAGCAGCACCCGCCCGTTCCGCTCGGCGACGCCGGTGAAGGTGGCACCCGCGTTGGTGGTGTTGCCGTTCTTGATGCCCGCGATGCCCTGGTAGACGGGGACGTCGGAGTCGCCGCTCAGCAGCCGGTTGGTGTTCTGGATCTCGAAGGACTCGCGGACCTTCTTGCCCTTCTCCTCCTTGGTGTCCCCGGGGAACTTCGCCCGCACGGTCGAGCTGTACTCCCGGAAGTCCTTCTTCTGGAGCCCCGAGCGCGCGAAGAGGGTCAGGTCGTACGCCGACGACACCTGCCCCGGCGCGTCATAGCCGTCGGGGCTCACCACGTGCGTGTCGAGCGCCTGCAACTCCTCGGCGTGCGCGTTCATGTCCCGGACGGTGTCCTCGACGCCGTGGTTCATGGCCGACAGGACGTGCACGGCGTCGTTGCCCGAGCGCAGGAAGACGCCCAGCCACAGATCGTGGACCGTGTACGTCTCGCCCTCCTTTATCCCCACCATGCTGGACCCGGACCCGATCCCCGCCAGGTCCGTCGGCACCACCGTGTGCTTCTCGGTCTTCGGGAACTTCGGCAGCACGGTGTCCGCGAACAGCATCTTCATGGTGCTCGCGGGCGGCAGCCGCCAGTGCGCGTTCCGCGCGGCCAGCACCTCACCCGACTCGGCGTCCGCGACGATCCAGGACCGCGCCGTCACGTCCTTGGGCAGCACCGGCGCGCCGACCCCCAGATCGACCTGCGCCCCAGCGCGGGCCAGCCGGGTGCCGCCCACCGACGACATGCGCGCCGGGGGAGAGACCGACGGGCTCGCCGAGGCGCTGGCCGACGGACCGGCCGACGGGGTCGGGGCCGCGAGGGCGAGGGGCGCGGACAGCGCGCAGGACGACAGGACGGCGGAGACGACCAGCAGGGAACGCCTGACGGTCTGCTTCGTGGGTGCGGGCACGGACGAGAACGTACAGGCACCGGCGCCGGGCGTCGCACCATCCGTCCCACCCCGGCCACGGAGCCCCGCGGGCGGCGGCGATACTGAACGCATGAAGCTCAGCCGCCCGGTCTCCTGGTTCCTGCTCGCCTTCGGAGTGTGGAGCTGGTTCATCTGGGTCACTTTCGTCAAAAACCTCATCAAGGACGGCAGCGGACTCGCCTTCGAGGACGGTCACCCGACGGCGTACTTCTGGGTGCATCTGACGCTCGCCGTCGTCTCCTTCATCTTGGGGACGGTCATCGGCGGCATCGGGTTGCGCGGACTGCGCGCACTGCGCCGCACGTCATAGCCTCTCCCCGGCACGTCCACGCCACCACATCCGACTACGTCCAACGGGGGGCACGGCACCGTGGTCATCGTCTTCGTCCCGCTCGCGCTCGCCGTCCTGGTGGGCGGCAACTGGTACCTGTGGCGTCGCCTGTTCCGCGACACCACCCGGGCACCGGGCGCGCTGCGCCGGGCGGGCGCGGCCCTCATCGCGGGCGGCTGGGTCCTCGCCGTCGGCGCCCTGGTCGCCGAACGCACCGGCGCCCCCTTCTGGCTCCAACGCACCCTGGCCTGGCCGGGGTTCCTCTGGCTGGCCCTCAGCCTCTACCTGCTCCTCGCGGTCCTGGCCGGTGAGATCGCCCGCCCCCTGCTGACCCTGGCGATACGCCGGATGCCCGAACGACGACGCGGAGCACCCTCCCCGGAAACGGCGCCCCCGACGCCGTCCGCCCCACAGGCCCCGTCGGCCGCTGCCGCCCCCTCCGCCGCTTCCCCCGCGCTGCCCTCCCGTCGGCTGTTCGTGTCGCGGGCGGTCGGCGGGGCCGCCGTTGCCGCCGCTGTGGGGACCGTCGGGTACGGGACCTACGGGGTGCTGCGCGGGCCGCGGCTGAAGCGGGTCACCGTGCCACTGGCCAAGCTGCCGCGCGCGGCGCACGGGTACCGCATCGCCGTGGTCAGCGACATCCATCTGGGCCCGACCCTGGGGCGCGGGTTCACCCAGGGCATCGTCGACACCATCAACGCGGCGCAGCCCGACCTGGTGGCCGTCGTCGGGGACCTGGTGGACGGCAGCGTGAAGAACCTGGGCCCGGCGGCGGCGCCGTTGGCGCGGCTGGAGGCGCCGAGCTACTTCGTCACCGGCAACCACGAGTACTTCTCCGGCGCCCAGCAGTGGGTCGCCGAGGTGCGGCGGCTCGGGCTGACCCCGCTGGAGAACGCGCGCACCGAGCTGCCGTGGTTCGACCTGGCCGGGGTCAACGACGTCGCGGGCGAGAGCACCGGGCAGGGCCCCGACTTCACCAAGGCGCTCGGCGACCGGGACCCGGCACGCGCGTGCGTGCTCCTCGCCCACCAGCCCGTCCAGATCCACCAGGCCGTCGAGCACGGCGTCGACCTCCAGCTCTCCGGCCACACCCACGGCGGCCAGCTCTGGCCCGGCAACCTCGTCGCTGCCGCCGCCAACCCGACCGTCGCCGGTCTCGACCGCTACGGCGACACCCAGCTGTACGTCAGCCGGGGCGCGGGCGCCTGGGGGCCGCCGACCCGGGTGGGCGCACCGTCGGACATCACCCTGATCCAACTGGCGTCCACGCACGCGTGAAGCTCGTTGCAGGCGCCGTTGCAGGGATGGTCGCAGGGATCGTTGCAGGGCACTGCGGGCACTGACGGCGCTGCGGCCGGCCGAGGGTGCACGATCCCGGCCATTTCGGCACATCGTGAAGGCGCCGTGAAACTTGGCCGAAATACCGTGCCCGGTAAGTGTTTTCTCATATGCCGGGAAACCCTTCCGCCCACCCAAACCCATGTGATTACGTGAGCCCCGCCACTGGGGGGAGTGGCCTGGTTTTGGGGGCCCTCGGGGCCTTGTGGGCCCGGGGAGGGGCAACCGATGCGTTCGGTGCGCACGCGAGTCATCGCGACGCTGGTGGTACTGGTGGCGGCGGGGATCGGGGCCTGGCAGCTGCTGCCCCGACAGCAGGACACGGCGAAGACGATCACCGTCGGCACGACCGACGCCGTCACCGCCCTCGACCCGGCCGGTGCCTACGACGCCGGTTCCTGGGCCCTGTTCAGCAACGTCTTCCAGTCACTGCTGACCTACGACCCGGGCGGCGCCGAGCCCGTCCCGGACGCGGCCCGCAGCTGCGCCTTCCAGGGCACCGACCTGAAGACCTACCGCTGCACCCTGCGCGCCGGGCTCACCTTCCCCAGCGGGCGGGAGATGACCGGCGAGGACGTCAAGTACTCCTTCGACCGGGTCCGCGCCATCCACTCCGAGGTCGGCCCCGAGTCCCTGCTCTCCACCCTCAAGTCGGTGGACGCGAGCGGGCTGACGGTCACCTTCCATCTGTCGTCGCCGGACGCCACGTTCCCGTTCAAGGTGGCCACCGGCGCCGGTTCGATCGTCGACCGGGAGAAGTACCCGAAGGACGCGCTGCGCACCGGCACCGCCGTCGACGGCACCGGCCCCTACACGCTCGCTTCGTACACGAAGGGCAAGAAGGCCGCCCTCACCCCCAACTCCCGCTACGAGGGCGCCCTCAAGGACACCGGGCGCCCCGTCGAACTGCGCTACTACGCCGACGGCGACGCCCTGGAGCGGGCCTGGACCGACAAGGCCGTCGACGTCGCCGACCGCCAGCTGCCGCCGAAGCTGCTCTCCGGGCTCTCGGCGAGCGACCCGAACCAGCGCGTCACCGAGACCGACAGCGCCGAGACCCGCAACCTCTACCTCAACACCCGCGCCTCCTCGCCCCTGCACGACACCCGCGTCCGGCAGGCCATGGCGTGGCTGATCAACCGCGAGCAGCTGGCCGCGACCGTCTACGAGGGCACCGTCGACCCGCTCTACTCGCTCATCCCGACCGGCATCACCGGCCACACCACGTCCTTCTTCGA
Source organism: Streptomyces sp. NPDC091279 (assembly GCF_044757465.1). Taxonomy (NCBI): domain Bacteria; kingdom Bacillati; phylum Actinomycetota; class Actinomycetes; order Kitasatosporales; family Streptomycetaceae; genus Streptomyces; species Streptomyces sp. NPDC091279. Next base: position 492,878 of record NZ_JBIVVA010000006.1, read on the forward strand.
CGCCTACCCGAAGCAGGACGTCGCCAAGGCGCGGGCCCTGCTCACCCAGGCCGGGGTCACCGCGCCGGTCTCCTTCACCTACGGGTACGCCATCGGGCGCGGCGCGGCCCAGCCGGAGGCCGAGGACATCAAGAAGCAGCTGGAGGCGACCGGCCTGTTCAAGGTCACGGTCAAGGGCTACGAGTGGACCGACTTCCAGAAGCGCTGGGCGGCCGGAAAACTCGACGCGTACGCGGTGGGCTGGGTCGCCGACTATCCCGACCCGGACACCTTCGGCGGCCCCCTCGTCGGCACCGGCTCCACCATGAACACCGGCTACAGCAACCAGGACGTCGACCGGCTGGTGCGGGCCAGCCAGCAGTACGCCGACCGCGCCGACGCCTCCGACGACTTCCGCACCCTCCAGGCCGACATCGCCCGTGACGTGCCGGTCATCCCGCTGTGGCAGGGCAAGGAGTACGTCCTCAGCAGCGAGGCGATCGGCGGCAGCCAGTACCTCGACGACGGCACCGGCGTCTTCCGCCTCTGGTCCCTGACCTGGCTCTAGCCCCCTGTCCCGAACGCCGGTGAGGTCAGGTCCGCGCGGCCCCCCGGGTGAGCAGGGCGACCGCCGCACGGCCACGACCAGTTGTCCCGAGCAGGCCACCAACGGCCGGGCAACGCCCTGCTTTCAAGGGGCGCGGGGCTGTGTCTATGCGCGGCTCCGCAGCGTGGCCGCGACCAGCTGTCCCGAGCGGGCTGCCGACGGCTGGGCAACGCCGTGTTTTTAAGGGGCGCGGGGCTGTGTCTATGTGCGGCTCCGCCGCGTGGGCGCGACCAGCTGTCCCGAGCGGGCCACCAACGGCTGGGCAACGCCGATAAGGGGCGCGGGGCTGTGTCTATGTGCGGCTCCGCCGCGTGGGCGCGACCAGCTGTCCCGAGCGGGCCACCAACGGCTGGGCAACGCCGATAAGGGGCGCGGGGCTGTGTCTATGTGCGGCTCCGCCGCGTGGGCGCGACCAGCCACGACGGCGCCGCACTCGACCGACTACCTAGATGAATGAGTCCGATGTTTTCAGTGGTCGTAGGCGATGAGTGAGCGTTTGACTGTGGCTCCGGTGTGCCAGTTGTGCCAGATCGCGGTGG
>NZ_JBIVVA010000007.1:0-10035 GCF_044757465.1 Streptomyces sp. NPDC091279
CGGGGGGGGGGGGGGCGGCCCCCCCCGGGGGGCGGGGGGCGGGGGCGGGGGGGGGGGGGCCGCCCGGGGGGGGGGGGGGGGGGCCCCCCGGGGGGGGGGGGGGGGGGGGGGGGGGGGGGGGGGGGGGGGGGGGGGGGGGCGCGCCGACGCCGGGCGCGCCCCCGCCTGCATGTCAACGCTTGTATGTCAACGCCTGTATGCCTACGCCTGTATGCCAACGTGCGTAGGTGCCAACGCCCGCAGGCCAACGCCCGCAGGCCAACGCCCGCAGGCCAACGCCCGTATGCCAACACTCGTAGGCATCAACGCCCGTCGCGTGGGCGTCAACGTCCGTATGCCAACACCTGTAGGCCAACGCTCATATGCCAACACCTGTTGACTCCCGCTGGAGGCGCTCGTATCGTGGTCAACGAGCGTTGGCAAACAGTCGTTGACTGGCACCCCCGGCCCGCCACCCACCGCAGGCCGTCACCCGTTGGCACCCGCACGTTGGCATCAGGGAGGCCCCTCATGTCCGGCACCACCAACCCCGCTCCCGCATCGGCCCCCGCCCCCGCCCCCGCCCCCATCCCCGTGGTCGTCGTCGGTTCCGGGCCCACCGGACTGCTGCTGGCCGGTGATCTCGCCGAGGCCGGGGTGCCCGTCACCCTGCTGGAGAAGCGGGCGCACAAGGTCAGCAACCTGTCCCGCGCGTTCGGCGTGCACGCCCGGAGTCTGGAGCAGCTCGACGCCCGGGGGCTCGCGGACGAGTTGGAGGCGGTGGGGTGGCCCCTTCAGGCGCTGCGGTTCTTCGATCTGAATCTTCGGCTCGACGAGTTGCCGACCCGGTATCCGCACCTGCTGGTCATCCCGCAGTACGAGGTGGAGAAGGTGTTGGAGCGCCGGGCGGTCGAGGCGGGCGTGACGTTCCGGTACGAGGCCGAGGTGACCGCGATCGAGCAGGACGCGGACGGCGTCACCGTCGAGATGCGGGGACCCGGCGGGGCGGTGGACAGCGTCCGGGCCCGGTACGTCGTCGGCGCCGACGGGATGCACAGCGGGGTGCGGCGGGCGGTGGGGCTGCCGTTCCCGGGGCGCTCGGTGATCCGGTCCGTGGTGCTGGCGGACGTGCGGCTGACCGAGGCGCCGACGGATCTGTTCACCGTGGGAACGGCGGGCGACGCCTTCGCCTTCGTCGTGCCGTTCGGCGACGGCTACCACCGGATCACGGGCTGGCGGCGCAACCGGGACGTGGCCGACGGTGAGCCGCTCGGGCTTGAGGAGGTCAGGGAGATCGTGCGGGGGACGTTCGGGCGGGACTTCGGGATGCACGACCCGCGCTGGATGTCCCGGTTCCACTGCGACGAACGGCAGGCGCCGCTCTACCGGGTGGGCCGCGTGCTGCTCGCCGGGGACGCCGCGCATGTGCACACCCCGGCCGGCGGCCAGGGCCTCAACACCGGACTCCAGGACGCGGCCAACCTGAGCTGGAAGCTCGCCGCCGTGCTGCGCGGCCACGCCGGGGACGCGCTCCTCGACACCTACCAGACGGAACGGCACCCGGTCGGCAAGGCGGTTCTGCGCAGCAGCGGGGGAATGATGCGGCTCGCCATGGCCAACCGCCCCTGGCAGCGCGCGATCCGGGTGGGCTTCGGTCGCCTCCTCCAGGTCATCGGGCCGGTGCGCCGCAAGGCGGTCGGTCAGGTCTCGGGCCTCGGCTACCGCTACCCCGCACCCCGGGGCGCCCACCGGCTGACCGGAGTCCGGGTGCCGGACGTGGAGTTGGACACCGGCCGCCTCAACGAGGCCCAGCGCGGAGGACGTTTCGTCCTCATCACCCCCCAGGCCACCGAACGCCCCGAGGGCTTGGACCTGCACAAGGACCGTCTGTCCGTGGCCCGTTGGACAAGCGGACGCGGAACGACGTTGCTGGTCCGCCCCGACGGATACGTGGCGTGGGCGTCGGACGCGGCGAACGCCGGGGAGATCGAGGCCGCCGTCGCGGCACACGTCGGCTGAACGGCCTTACAGGCAGCGCCAGTTCGACTCCCGCCCCCGTGCCTCGGCCGAACGCCGGTAGATCAGGGGCCCGTTGGGCCACCCCCTCACCTCGACCGAACGCCCTTGCCGCTAGCGTCCGCTGGGTGCTGCCGCGAGCAACGCCCGGAGCAGGTCGGCCAGTTGGTCGGCCTGTTCCTCGTCGAGGGTGGAGAGGGTGGCCGTCTGGACGGCGAGGCCCGCGCCGACCGCCCGGTCGATGAGGTCGAGCCCCTCGTCGGTCAGCGTGACGTGCAGGCCCCGCCGGTCGTGCGGGTCGGGGGAACGGCGCAGCAGACCGGCCCGTTCCAGCCGGTCGAGTCGGCCGGTCATGCCGCCGGTGGTGAGCATCAGCGCGGCCGAGAGCTGACGCGGCGAGAGGGTGAACGGCTCACCGGACCGGCGCAGGGTGGCCAGCACGTCGAACTCGCCGCGCGCGATCCCGAAGGGGGCGTACGCCTGCTCCATGCCGTCGCCCATGGCGCGCGCCAGCCGGAAGACGCGCCCGAAGACCTCCATGGCCCGGGTGTCGAGGTCGGGCCGGACGGCCGCCCACTGCTCGACGATCACGTCGACGGGGTCACTGGGGTGTGGGCTGCTCATGCGGCGAGTATCCGCCGGGCGCGGATCGCCCGCAAGAAAGTGGATCACGGGTAAGCACCTTGACGCTAATTAACTTGCGTCTAAGCTAATTATCACCAAGCTAATTACGCCAAGCGCTGGGGCCGCCCCGACGGCGTCGGCGGCTACCTCTGCCTCGCCCTCGCGGGGGCCGCCGTCGCCTACTGGCTCTGGTTCCGGGGCATCGGGCGGCTCACCGCCACGCAGGTCACCTTCCTCGCCCCGCTCTCGCCGCTCACCGCCGCGATCGTCGGCTGGGCGGCCCTGGACCAGAGCCTCACCGGGCTCCAACTCACCGGCATGGCGCTGGCGTTCGGGGCGACGGTCGCGGGCCAGCTGGGCGGGGGCGGCCGGGGACGATCGTTCAACTCCCTTGAACGGGGCGGGAGTAGGCGCGAGGTGGAGGTGGCCGTCGGGGTGGTGCGGCCGTAGGTCAACGGGCCTGCTCGACCGGTGAGTTGGCGCAAGGTCCGCACGCTGAACGCGACGAGGGCGCCCGGTGACCTCGCCGGGCGCCCTCGCCAACTCGACGGAGACGGCTACGCGTTGCGCGCGTCCGCCTCCTGGGCCTTGAGGGCGCGCTCGACGCCCGAGCGGGACTCCGAGACGAGGCGGCGCAGGGCCGCGCTGGGCTCGGCGGCGGCCAGCCAGGCGTCCGTCCGCTCCAGCGTCTCCCGCGACACCTGCACCGACGGGAAGAGGCCCACGGCGATCTGCTGGGCCATCTCGTGCGAACGGGAGTTCCAGGTGTCCTTGAGCACCTCGAAGTACCGTTCCGTGTACGGCGCGAGCAGCTCCCGCTGGTCGGTCTGGAGGAACCCGCCGATGACGGCCTCCTGCACGGCGTTGGGCAGCTTGTCGGACTCGATGACCGACGCCCAGGCCTCCGCCTTCGCCTCCTGGGTCGGGCGGGCGGCGCGGGCGCTGGCCGCGTGCCGCTCACCGGCGGCGGTGCGGTCCCGCTCGTACTCGTCGGCGATCTCCGACTCGTCGAACCGGCCCACAGCGGCGAGCCGTTGGACCAGCGACCAGCGCAGCTCGGTGTCGACGGCGAGGCCGTCGATCGTCTGCGACCCCTCCAACAGGGCCTCCAGCAGGTCGAGTTGGTCGGGGGTGCGGGCGGTCGCCGCGAACGCACGGGCCCACGCCAGCTGGTGGTCGCTGCCCGCCTCGGACGCCCGCAGGTGGGCCAGCGTGGCGTCCGTCCAACGGGTCAGCAGGGCCTCACGGGCGTTCGGGTCGGCGTACAGCTCGATGGCCATCTTCACCTGCCGCTGGAGCGACTGGACGACACCGATGTCCGACTCCTTGCCGATGCCGGACAGCACCAGGGCGAGGTAGTCACGGGTCGCCAGTTCCGCGTCCCGGGTCATGTCCCACGCCGACGCCCAGCACAGCGCGCGCGGCAACGACGCCTCGAAGTCGCCCAGATGCTCGGTGACGAACGCCAACGAGGCCTCGTCCAGGCGGACCTTGGCGTAGGACAGGTCGTCGTCGTTGAGCAGCACGACGGCCGGACGCCGCTTCCCGACCAGCTCGGCAACGTCGGTCAACTCGCCCTCGACGTCCAGCTCGACGCGCTCGTCACGCACCAACTTGCCGCTGGCGTCGTCGAGTTCGTAGAAGCCGACGGCGATCCGGTGCGGGCGCAGCACGGGTTCGCCCTTGGCGCCGACGGGCAGCGCGGGCGCCTCCTGGCGGATCGCGAAGGACGTGATCACACCGTCCGCGTCGGTCTCGATGACCGGGCGCAGGATGTTGATGCCGGCGGTCTGGAGCCACTGCGTCGACCAGGTCTTCAGGTCACGCCCGGAGGTCTCCTCCAGCGCGCCCAGCAGGTCGGTCAGCCGGGTGTTGCCGAAGGCGTGCCGCTTGAAGTAGGCCTGCACACCCGCGAAGAACGCGTCCATGCCGACGTACGCCACGAGCTGCTTGAGGACGCTGGCGCCCTTGGCGTAGGTGATGCCGTCGAAGTTGACGAGGACGTCGTCGAGGTCGCCGATCTCGGCCATGATCGGGTGCGTGGAGGGCAGTTGGTCCTGCCGGTACGCCCACGTCTTCATGGAGTTCGCGAACGTCGTCCACGAGTGCGGCCAGCGCGAGTCCGGGTGGTGGGCCTGGCAGGCGATGGAGGTGTACGTGGCGAACGACTCGTTCAGCCACAGGTCGTTCCACCACTCCATGGTGACCAGGTCGCCGAACCACATGTGGGCCAGCTCGTGCAGGATCGTCTCGGCGCGCATCTCGTACGCGGCGTCCGTCACCTTCGAACGGAACACGTACTGGTCGCGGATGGTCACCGCGCCCGCGTTCTCCATCGCGCCCGCGTTGAACTCCGGCACGAACAGCTGGTCGTACTTCTTGAACGGGTACGCGTAGTCGAACTTCTCCTGGAACCACTCGAAGCCCTGCCGCGTCACCTCGAACACGGCGTCGGAGTCGAGGTGTTCGGCGAGCGAGGGCCGGCAGTAGATGGCCAGCGGCACCGACTGCCCGTCCTTCTCGTAGGCACTGTGCACCGAGTGGTACGGGCCGACGATCAGGGCGGTGATGTACGTGGAGATACGCGGCGTCGGCTCGAAGGTCCAGACGTCGTCCTTGGGCTCCGGCGTCGGCGAGTTGGAGATGACGGTCCAGCCGCCCGGTGCCTTCACGGTGAACTGGAACGTGGCCTTGAGGTCCGGCTGCTCGAACGACGCGAACACCCGGCGGGCGTCCGGCACCTCGAACTGCGTGTACAGATAGGCCTGTTCATCGACCGGGTCGACGAACCGGTGCAGTCCCTCACCGGTGTTGGTGTACGCGCAGTCGGCGACCACGCGCAGCACGTTGCGACCCTGTGGCAGGTCGGCCAGCGCGATCCGGGAGTCCTGGAAGACGTCCTCCGGCGCCAGCGCGTCCCCGTTCAGCGTCACCTCGTGCACGGCCGGGGCGACCAGGTCGATGAAGGTCTCGCTGCCGCCCTCGGCGACATCGAAGCGCACCGTCGTCGTGGACCTGTAGGTCCCGCCCTCCTGCGCACCGGAGAGGTCGAGATCGATCTCGTACGAGTCAACGGTGAGCAGCTTCGCCCGCTGCCGCGCCTCTTCGCGAGTCAGGTTTGTGCCAGGCACGCGGTCATCTCCTCGTTATGTGTGGGTTGCGCCATCCTTCCACGGGACCTGCGCGAATAGCGATGCAGTTCCCCCACCCACCGGGCCTCGCCGGGTTGCCGGGCCTTGCCCGCCCTCCGGGCCTTGCCCGCCCTCCGGGCCTTGCCCGCCCTCCGGGCCTTGCCCGCCCTCCGGGCCTTGCCTGGTCTCTGGGCTCCCCGGACCCCAGGCCCCGCCGGCCCGCGGGCCCCGCAGCCCTTCCGGCCGAAGCCGCATCGCCGGTGATGCCGTCCGGACGGGATCGAGGCCGCGGGTGATGCGTCCCGGTTGGGCTCGCGCGGACCGTGACGCCGTTCCGGTTGGGCTCGCGCCGCCGGTGACGCCGTTCTGGTGGGGCCCGGCTGGATGGTGGCGTCCGTATCCCGCCGGTGGCCGGGGTGCGGGTGGGGCACCGTGGGGGCGTGAGCACCTACACCGCACGCCCCATCCCGCCCGACGTTCTCAACGAACTGCGCGTCGCCGACGACGCGGGCCGCCCGGCCGTCGCCGTCACCGACGAGGAAGGCGGTGCGCCCCTGCGCTGCTGCCTGCGCCGCAGCGTGCCGGGCGACCGGATCGCCCTCGTTGGCTACGCCCCGCTGCGCCGCTGGGCGGCGGAAACGGGCGCCGAGCCGGGCGCGTACGACGAACAGGGCCCCGTCTTCATCCACGCCGACGCCTGCCCGGGGTTCGATGCCTCGGCGGACGGCTACCCCTTCGCGGGCGCCCACCGCACGGTCCGGCGGTACTCGGCCGACTGCCGCATCCTGGGCGGCGCCCTCGTCGACGCCGTTGACGACGAGGCCCTAGGGGATGCGTTCGAGGACCCGTCCGTGACGCTGGTCCATATCAGGGCGGTCGAGTACGGCTGCTTCCTCTATGAGGTACGGGGGAGGTAGGCCCCACGGCGCCCAAGAGCCCCGGGGGCGGTGCCCCCAGACCCCCCTTCGGCCCTGAACGGGCCTTGTCCTCAAGCGCCGGACGGGCTGGTTGGTGAGGCCGGCCTGCGTTCTCTTGGTGCCGAAGAGACCCGGGGGCGGTGCCCCCAGACCCCCCTTCGGCCTGAACGGCCTTGTCCTCAAGCGCCGGACGGGCTGGTTGTGTGCGACCGGCGTCGTCGTAGGTGCTGCCAGAGGGGGACCCTCAACGGGCTGGTTGTGCCCGGGCGGTGTCGTCATAGGTGCCGCTCGGAGAGCGGACTCCCACGGGCTGGTTGTTGGCGCCGTGTGTTGAAGGTCAGGGTTCGTCCACGACTGTCACGCCTCGTAGTTCGCGGTGGAGGAACGACGCGAGCATGCCTGGGAAGCGGGGTTCGTTGTAGGGGGAGAGGTAGCCGGTGTCGGAGGAGACCCAGCCGTTCGGGGTGAGGCGGTGGAGGGTTCCTGAGACTCCGTAGAGGTGGGGTTTGCGCACTCGGAGCAGAACGTGTTCGTCGCGGCGCAGGAACGGGCACTGCCGTAAGGACAGTTGGGCGTGTTCGGCGCACAGCGGGGGCATGGAGGTGACCGACCTCTCGGGCCAGGTCGGGGGCGAGTCCGGGCGCCGCCAGTCGATGAACAGCCAGCCCTGCTTGTCGCGGTCGGCGGGCTGCGCGCAGATCTGGCACAACATGCCTTCCATGCAACGGCGTTGACGGGTGGAGTGCATGCAGTCGTACAGAACGCGCCCGGGGTTGTCGGGGGATTCATCGACGCGGAGCCACAAGTTGCCGTGCGCGTCACGGTCGTTGGGCCGTTTGGTGGTGTAGGCGAGGCGGGGGCCCGTGGGGCCGTACTCGATGGTCAGCTCGGATTTGAGTGGTGCCTTGTCGGAGGCGCGGGCGGCGACGTAGGGGGTCGTCAGGGGCATGGGAGGGGGCAATCTCCTTTGAAGTCGGCTTCATGGGCGGTCAGTTCGCCGGTCGCTTGCAGGTGGGTCGGCCCCGGCCGGGGACCCGGTCACCGGTTCGGTTCGCGTGCCTTCACTCGGCCGAGAGAGAGCACCAGATCGTCGTGCCGTCGTCGCTGACGCCCCACCGGTCGGCGAGCGCGGCGACGAGGAAGAGGCCGCGGCCGTTCTCGACGTCGAGGGTGGCGTCGCCCGGCACGGGGAGGTGGTGCGAGCCGTCCCGTACCTCGATCAGCAGGCGCGCGCCCGTGAGGCACATGCGCAGTCCGACGTCACCCAGGCCGTGCTGGAACGCGTTCGTGACCAGCTCCGTGACGAGGAGTTCGGCGGACTCGACAAGCTCCGGCCGGCCCCAACACCGCAGTTCCGCCCGGACGATGACCCGTGCGCGGCGCGGTGCTGCTCGGTCGGCTTCAGCGATGACGCCGCCCGTGGAGCCACGGTCCCGCACGAAGAACATGCTGAGTCCGGGGTGCGTCCGGAGCCGGGAATCCGTGGTGGCGTCCGTCCGCATGACTGCCTGGCCAACGCGGCCGGTGACTGTGGGGGGCATCGCTCATCACCTCTCCGTCTCGTCGTGAAGCGGTCGTGCGTACGGCCGACGCGTGGGTGCAGCGAGGGTCCCGCTGCCCACGCCTACGGGGCCTGGGGCTGGCGGGAGTTGGCCGTACGCGCGGCGACGCGGCTCTTCGTGGGCTGCACTCCAGCCCGGTATGCGAAGGCGCTCGCCAAGTACGCCGTTCTGAACGCAATGTCCGGTCTGGCGTGCTCAACTAGAGTGACGCGCAGGCAGGTTCGTTCGCAATCGGATCAGTACTGCATACGCAATGGCGCGCAGATTGGTATATGCCGCGCCATGCAGTGGGGGCTCCACGCAGGGGACTTGGGGTGTCAGGCTCCGGTCTCTGGTGGCGCGATCGGTGGCTCCCGTGCGTACACAGGCAACTTGAGACGCTGGAGGATGCAGGGCATGGCCAAGCAGATCGGGACGACGGCACCACGGATGGACCTCGGCATCCAACTGCGCGAGCTTCGCAAGACCGCCGGCTTGACCATAGAAGAGGCTGCGAAGTCGGTCAGTGGGCTCACCTACGACAAGCTTCGACGCGTCGAACTCGGCCAGAGCACCTTCAGGATGATCGGTGACCTCCGCAAATTGCTGAAGGCCTACGGGGTCGAAGACAACGTCGACCTGGTGCAGTCATTGGAGGAGTTGTACAAGACACCGGCGAGCCAGGATTGGACGACCCAGTTCAGCGCGGTCCTCACTTCCACGAGGACCTTCGCGGGGATCGAATCCGTAGCCCGGTCAGTCAGTATGTACTTCCCGAACGTGATCCCCGGGCCGTTGCAGACCAAGGAATACGCGCACGCTCACTTCACCCAGGTGCAGCCGATCGAAGAGACGACGAGCGAGTTCATCAACAGCAACGTCGCTCTGCGCATGAAACGACGCGAGCCCTTCCTCCGCGACGAGGAGCCCCGGAAGCTATGGACGATCCTGGGAGAAAGTGCCTTGCGGCATCCCGTTGGTGGTGCTTCGGTGATGCGGGGGCAGTACGACGAGATCCTTCGGATGGCGGCTCTCCCGAACGTCACGATTCAGGTGCTGCTGACGGATGCTCCGGTCAAGCGTCTCTGGAGCAACTTCACCATCCTCGATCTCGGCACAGACCGTCCCACCACTGTGCAGGTCGACACGGGCCTGGGCGGGGCTATGTCCATGTCCGACCGGCCTGCCATCGTCGGCCGGTTCACCCGCTGGTTCAACACTATGATCGCCTCGGCGCAGCCGCCCGAGGAAACCCCCGCGTTCGTCGAGACTCTGAAACGAGAGAAGACATGATCCGTACCCACGCCGTCTCCACTGAACTCGCCCCCGAGGGCGCCTGGTTCAAGTCCTCGTACAGCACCCCCGAGGGCGGCAACTGTGTCGAGGTCGCTGGCTTGAACGCCGAGGTCGGTGTCCGGGACTCGAAGAACACCACGGGTCCCGCGTTCGCTGTCTGTGCCGGGGCGTGGTCCGCGTTCGTCGGTCTGGTCCGGACGGAGTCGGTGGAGCTGTAGCCCGTTCTCCAACAGCGGCGTCGGTGTTTCTCCCCGGCCCACGGGGGGCACCGAAGCCTTCGTGCCCGTTGAGACTCTGAAACGAGGGAAGAGATGATCCGTTCCCACGCCGTCTCCACTGAACTCGCCCCCGAGGGCGCCTGGTTCAAGTCGTCCTACAGCACTCCCGAGGGCGGCGGTTGCGTTGAGGTCGCTGACTTGAACCCCGAGGGTTCCTGGTTCAAGTCCTCGTACAGCTCCCCCGAAGGTGGCAACTGCGTCGAGGTTGCCGACCTGAACCCCCAGGTCGGCGTCCGGGACTCGAAGAACGTGG
>NZ_JBIVVA010000007.1:10129-467605 GCF_044757465.1 Streptomyces sp. NPDC091279
CGGAGTCGGTGGAGCTGTAGCCGGGTTCACGAACAGTGGCGTTGGTGTTCCTCCCTGGCGCACAGGGAGGGGCAGCCGAAGCCTCGTGCACGCCGAGACCCTGAAACGAGGGAAGACATGATTCGTACCCATGCCGTTTCCACCGAACTCGCCCCCGAAGGAGCCTGGTTCAAGTCGTCCTACAGCACCCAGGATGGCGGCAATTGCGTTGAGGTCGCTGACTTGAACCCCGAGGGAGCTTGGTTCAAGTCCTCGTACAGCTCCCCCGAAGGTGGCAACTGCGTCGAGGTTGCCGACCTGAACCCCCAGGTCGGCGTCCGGGACTCGAAGAACGTGGCGGGTCCCGCGTTCGCTGTCCGTGCTGGGGCGTGGTCCGCGTTCGTCGGTCTGGCTCGGTCGGAGTCGGTGGAGCTGTAGCCGGGTTCACGAACAGTGGCGTTGGTGTTCCTCCCTGGCGCACAGGGAGGGGCAGCCGAAGCCTCGTGCACGCCGAGACTCTGAAACGAGGGAAGACATGCTCCGTGCTCATGCCGTTTCCACTGAACTCGCCCCCGAGGGCGCCTGGTTCAAGTCGTCCTACAGCAGCCAGGACGGCGGCAACTGCATCGAGGTCGCTGACTTGAACCCCGAGGGAGCTTGGTTCAAGTCCTCGTTCAGCACCCCCGAAGGTGGCAACTGCGTCGAGGTTGCCGACCTGAACCCCCAGGTCGGCGTCCGGGACTCGAAGAACGTGGCGGGTCCCGCGCTCGCCGTCCGCGCCAGCGCCTGGTCCGCGTTCGTCGGTCTGGCCCGGTCGGAGTCGGTGGAGCTGTAGCCGGGTTCATGGACAGGGGCGTCGATGTTCCTCCCCGGTACAGAGCGGGGGAGCATCGGCGCCCTTTGCGTACAGCAGCGACTCCAGGGAGGGACACGTATGCGTGTCTGTATCACCGGGCATCGAGGGCTCCCCGTGCCCGTCGAGAAGCAGGTTCGGGCCGTGCTTGCCGCGAGGGTCGAAACGTTCGACGCCCGTGACCTGGTCGGGATCAGCTGTATCGCGGACGGGCCGGACGCGTGGTGGGCGGAAGCGGTGCTCGACGCGGGCGGACAGATCGAGGTCGTCGTCCCGGCCGAGGAGTACCGCCAGGGCCTGCCGGACTGGCACCACCCCGTCTACGACAGGCTCATGCGGAACGCCTCCGGGGTGCACCGCACGGGGCTACGGGAATCGACCTCCGAGGCCCACCAGGCGGGCAGCGAGATCCTGGTCGGCCTCTGCGACGAACTCACCGCGGTCTGGGACGGTCAGCCGGCCCGCGGCTACGGCGGCACAGCCGACGTCGTCGCCTACGCGCGGCGGACAGCCGTCCCGGTGACCGTGCTCTGGCCGGAGGGCGCCGCCCGCTAATGGGCGGGCTGGAGCAGGCGGTCCAACGGTTGGTTGAGAACAGCCAGGGCTGGCCCCACTCGCCCGATCACTTCAGAGGGGGGTAGGTCTGGGGGTATCCGCCGGTCCGCATACCCAACGACTGGGTGTTCTGGTGCATGGCCGGTTCAGACAAGATGGTGGCCCCGTAGCGCAGTTGGGATGGGCGGGGCTTTTTTGCCGTCTGGTCGGTCGTAGAACGACGCCTTCACGGCGGTCAGGATCGGGATCGATATCGAGGTGAGCGACCTCACCGTGAACCGTCCGATTCCCTCTGAGTCCTCGTTGATCCGGCGATGGGGCGCGGCACGGGACACCGCCCTCTGACCCCGACAGTTCCCCGGCCCGCCGTAGTCCCGCCCGTGCGCCACTTGGAGCAACACGCGGGCGGGACCGGCTAGTTGAGGGCCTACGCGGTGAGGTCTGGTGCGAAGTAGCTCGGGGTGCGGAACAGGCCTGCGAAGGTGCCGGGGCCGTGGCGGTCGTCGAGCCATGACGGTTCCGAGGTTGCGGGTGTGGCGGCTTCCGCGTTGGTCGGTGACTGAGCCAAGTTCAGGCAAACCGAGCACGGGATGAGGCTGTCATGGCGCTACGGTTCGTCGGGATCGACCCGGACACCGATCACGACCACTGCCCTACCGTCTGGGCTGACGAGGAAGCGGGAGAACTGGTCATGCAGGGCTGGAAGGCCAGTCCTGAAATCCGCGCGGCCTGTGAATCAAACACTCCGGCCAACGGGCCGATCCCGGACACCGAAGAAGTCATCAGGATTCCGGCGCGCATGGTACCGATGATCCGGAAAGCGTGCGATGCAGTCGAACGTTCCGCCGTTCAGTGAGCTACTGGCCAACACGCGCGAATCCGCCGTTCATCTGGAAATGCGGGATGCCTACGGCACCAACCCACGGCTAGAAGCATGGCAGCGCGGGGAACGCGTCGACTGGAGTGACCGCGCATCCTGGTGGCATCCATTCCACCAGACCGTTGCGGACGCTGTCGCCCGGGGCGTGGTCGTTCGGCGGGCACGCGTGGTGTCGGAGCCTGTCAGCGCATACATCCGCTGGGAGCACGACGCGACGCAAGGCAACATCGCCGCCGGGGAAGACGTCCGATGGCTTCCGCGGAGCCGGGCAACGGGTTTCCTGATGCCCGCCAACGACTTCTGGCTCTTCGACGGCAATCTGCTCCGTGTGCATCACTTCGCGGGGGATGGACGTCACGTCACCGATGAACTCAGCACGGATGCCGGGACGCTGGAACTCTGCGCTTCGGCCTTTGAGACCATCTGGCAGCACGCGACCCCGCACAGCGAATACACCATCTGAGCGCGACCGGACAGCCAACTCTTGTCATCTCCTTCGTCCAAAGCCCAAGAAGCCAGGGTGGCCGTAGCCGTCCGGTTGCGGGAGATGAGGCTGGACGCAGGAATCACCGGACGTGAGTTGGCTGTCCGGTGCGGATGGGGCGAGTCCAAGTCGTCGCGCATCGAGCACGCCAGGACTCCACCCAGTGACGCAGACATCAGGGCCTGGTGCGCGGCATGCGGCGCACCGGAACAAGCTGACGACTTGATTGCTGCCAACCGGCAAGCGGATTCCATGTATGTCCAGTGGAAGCGGCTACAGAGGACAGGGCTACGGCGACTCCAGGAATCAAGCGTCCCGCTCTACGAACAGACCCGGCAATTCCACGTCTACTGCTCCAACGTGATACCCGGCTTCTTCCAGACTCCCGGCTACGCAGCCGCCCTGCTGACTTCCATCGCACGGTTCCGCGGAACACCGGACGATGTGTCGGATGCCGTGAACGCACGCATGCGCCGATCACACGTCGTCCGCGAAGGTGACCATCAATTCGCGGTGCTGGTCGAGGAATCCGTGTTGCGGTACCGGATCGGCGGACCCGAAGTGATGGCCGCTCAGCTGGGCCGGCTGCTGTCCGTCATGGTGCTGCCGTCGATCTCGCTGGGCGTCATTCCGTTCACGGCGCCCCGGCAGGCGTGGCCGCTGGAAACGTTCACCGTCTTCGACCGCCAGCGTGTCCACGTGGAAACCCTGTCAGCGGCCATCAAGGAAACTCAGCCCAGTGACGTTGCCCTGTACCTCAAGGCGCTCGGGAACCTGAAGCAAGTCGCCGTCTACGGAGCGGAAGCCCGCTCGCTCATCACAGCGGCCATCGACGCCGTGGACTGAGCCGAGGCGGCATGAACTCGTCCCCCGTTGGATACCGGCCTGGACGGCCTCGTCCTCGAACGCCGGAAAGGCTGGCCACTCAGCCCCTCCGGCGTTCGAGGAGCGGGGGAGGGCGGGGGCCAGCCCCCGGCCCCGTCAGCCCTTCAGTTCCGCTGCTACCAGTTCCGCGATCTGGACCGCGTTCAGCGCAGCGCCCTTGCGGAGGTTGTCGTTGGAGACGAAGAGGGCGAGGCCGTGGGCGACGGTTTCGTCGGCGCGGATGCGGCCCACGAAGGACGGGTCCTGCCCGGCCGCCTGCAACGGGGTGGGGATGTCGGAGAGGGCGACGCCGGGGGCGCCGGCCAGCAGCTCGGTCGCGCGTTCCACGGAGATCGGGCGGGCGAAACGGGCGTTGATCTGGAGGGAGTGGCCGGAGAAGACCGGGACTCGCACACAGGTGCCGGAGACCTTCAGCTCGGGGATCTCCAGGATCTTGCGGGACTCGTTGCGGAGCTTCTGCTCCTCGTCGGTCTCGTGCTGACCGTCGTCGACGATGGACCCGGCCAGCGGCAGCACGTTGAACGCGATGGGCCGCTTGTAGACGCCGGGCTCGGGGAAGTCGACCGCGGAACCGTCGTGCGTCAGCTTGTCGGCGTCGGCGATCACCTTCTGCGCCTGCCCGTGCAGCTCGGCCACGCCCGCGAGGCCCGACCCCGACACCGCCTGGTAGGTCGCCACGACCAGCGCTTCGAGGCCCGCCTCGGCGTGCAGCGGACGCAGCACCGGCATCGCGGCCATCGTCGTGCAGTTCGGGTTGGCGATGATGCCCTTGGGGCGGTCGGCGATGGCGTGCGGGTTCACCTCGGACACCACGAGCGGCACCTGCGGGTCCCGGCGCCACGCCGAGGAGTTGTCGATCACGACCGGGCCCTGCGCGGCGACCTTCTCGGCCAGCGCCTTCGAGGTCGCGCCACCGGCGGAGAACAGCACGATGTCGAGGCCGCTGTAGTCGGCGCTCGCCGCGTCCTCCACCGTCACGCCGTCCAGGACCGTCCCCGCCGAGCGGGCCGACGCGAACAGGCGCAGCTCGGCGACCGGGAAGTCCCGCTCCACCAGGATGCGGCGCATGACCGTTCCGACCTGACCGGTGGCTCCGACGATTCCGACCCTCACGGCGACTCCTTCGTGTGTACCTGCGGATGGGGATGTCCGGCGGACGAGGCGTGTCCCGTTCGCGCGACATGTTCTCTGTAACGGACTGCGGCTTTTTCCATCATGCTGCCGGTTCCGGTCCACCTGTCCAATTCTTTGCGTCCCATGCCCGGGAGCCGAGGCACCCGGTCCATCGCGCCTCTCACGAAACTCTCGCCCGGACCCCCACTGACATGCAGATATTCACTCTGCGCGGCTCCTCGACCGCAAGCTGTGCTGCCTCGCGACGCCGATGTGACGTACACCTCTGCCGCCGTTGCACGCGTGCGCCCGAACGTTTTCGAGGGCCCCGGCGTCCAAGAGGAAACGTTGGTGACGGGGGTGGCTGGTGCTGCGTGGAAAGTCCCGCCGCGTCCCGGAGGGCGACGACCCTCTGGACGCGGCCCAGGAACGCCGGGTGCGTGCGGTGCTCGCGCTCGGCGGCGTACCGCGGACGGACCTGTCGGACGGGGTGCAACAGGTCCGTCTGCGGTTGCCGGAGCGTGCGGCGAAGGGCGACGAGGCGCCGCGCGACGTCTCGGCGTGGGCGGCGGTCGTCGCCTCCCACCTCGCCATGGACGGGCACCGCGCCAAGCGCCGCCAGGAACGGATCGGGGAACGGCTGGCCGCCCTGCGCCAGCTCGCGCACCCCTCCGGCGAGGAGACCAGCGTGCTGTCCGTGACCGTCGCCCAGGGCCTGGACGAACTGACCGACCAACAGCGCCAGGTCCTGGTCCTGCGCTTCTTCGCCGACCTGCCGGTCCGCGACATCGCCGCCGAACTGGGTCGAGAGCGCCCTGACCGACCCGGACGCGGGCGAGGCGGACTGCCCCTGACGGAGGACGACGGACGGAAGGAGGGGTGGGAGCCCGCACGGACACCCACCCCTCCCTGTCAGCAGGCCAGTTGGCCCACCCGTCAGCCGAACGAGTCGACCAGTCCGGCCAGTTGGCCCACCCGGCAGCCGAGCCGGCTGACCCGGCCGGTCACTCCGTCAACCCCTCCGGCTCACTCCGTGACTTTGTCGATGCGGACGTTGCCCACGCCCGCTGCCGTGCCGTTGGCGTTGACCAGTCGGACGCGGCCGAAGAACTCGCGGCCGGTCGGGGCCGGGGCGGCGGCGGTCACCGTGCCGGTGAAGGTGCCCGACTGGCCGGTGGCGAGCTGGACGGACGTGGACTCGTCGACGTCGATGGTGCCGAGCTGCGTCGAGAAGTACACGTCCCGGTAGTCGAACTCCGTGGTGCCGGCCGGGATCGAGTAGCCGATGACCTTCACGGTGTACGTGCCGGCGGCGGGGGAGGTGAGGGAGACGGACTCCTCCGAGTCGGCGTCGGCGGAGGTGCCGACGACCTTGCCGCTCGCGTCGGACACGGTCAGGTCGAGGTCGGCGGAGGCGTCGGAGACGTTGCCGATGGCGACGTCGAGGGAGGTGGCGCCGGTCGGCACCTCGACCGTGATGCTCCGCGTCGCGCCCTGCGTGATGCTCGGCCGGTCCGACCTGGCCGAACCCAACGCGCCGCCGCTCAAGTGGCCGTCGAACGCGGCCAGTTGATTGGTGGCCGTCCAGGACACGGCGGCCGGGGTGCCGACCTTCGCCTCGGGGACGGTCACGGTCGCCGGGTCGAAGTCGGCGCCCAGGACAGCGGCGTCGAGCCGGTAGGGGTTGTCGAGCAGCGGCGACGTGCGGCGCGACTCGACCTCGATCTCCCAGACGCCCGGCAGCGGGTCGGCGTAGGAACGGACGTCGGGGCGGCAGCCGTTGCCGTTCTGGTAGTTGCTGTAGCAGCTCGGCGTGGAGGTGACGTCGACGGGGATGCCGTACGGGTTGATGGCGATGAACCGGGTCTGGCTGGTGGCCTTCAGCCCGCCGAGCGCGACCTCAAGCGACGTGGCGCCCTCGGGCACCGTCACGAAGTACGACCGCGTGCTGTTGCGTTGGACCGAACTCGCCCCGGAGTAGGTGTACTTGAGCGGCTCCGAGACGATGACCGTGGTGAGGATCTGTCGGTCGACGCCCTCGGTCCTCGGGTCGTCCAGTTCCAGGATGGCGCTCTTGAGGCCTGCGGTACGGGGGTTGGCCTGCACCTTGACGGACACCGGCTGGTTCAGGGGGAGTTGGACGACGTCGTCACCGAGGACCTTGAAGGTGTTCCCGGCGTTGTTCTCGATGTGCAGCTCGTGCCGGATCGGCCGGTCGGCGCCGGTGGTGCGGGTGATCGTGAGGTCGTACACCTTCTTCTGCCCGGCCTTCAGACCGCCCTCACGGTCGTAGAGCCCGGTGCCGAAGCCCGGCGTCTTCAGCGCGTCGTCGATCGCGGTGTCGACCGGCGCCCTGACCGCGTACTCGTGGGCGCTCGCCCCCTTGCGGATCGACTTCCACGCGTCCGGGACGTTGATGAGACCCGCGCCCTCCTCGTACGCCTGCACGCCCTTGATGTGGTCGGCGGTCGAGGTCAGCGCGGTGCGCAGGGTCGCCGGGGTCAGCGCGATGTCCTTCTGCCGGGCGGCGGAGATCAGCAGCGCCGAGGCGCCCGCGGCCTGCGGGGACGCCATCGAGGTGCCCTGGAGCATCGAGTAACCGGCCGGAAGCTGGTAGCCCGCCTCGGCGACCGGGCCGCCCGGCAGCCAGGTCTGCGTGGTGTTGATCGCGGAACCCGGCGCGGACAGGGTCGGCGTGAACCCGCCGTCCTCACGCGGCCCGCGCGACGAGAACGGCATCATCGCGTACGTACTCGCCACCACGGAACCGTAGTTGGCGGCCCACGTCTCCTTCGAGATCGTCGCGCCGACCGAGATGACCTTGTCGGCGAGGCCGGGGTCACCGATGGTGTTGGTGCCGGGGCCCGAGTTGCCCGCGGAGATCACCAACTGGACGCCGTAGGTGTCGATGAGCCGCGTGTACAGCTCGGCGCGCGCGTTGTTGCCGTCGTTCAGCGCGGGCAGCCCGCCGATCGACATGTTGACGATGTCGACGCCACGGTTGGCGACGATGTCGATCATGCCCTCGGTGAGCGCGACGTTGGTGCAGCCGCCGCTCCAGGTGCAGGCGCGCGAGGAGACCAGCTTCGCGCCGGGGGCCGCGCCGTTCATCGCGCCGCCGAACAGGCCGTTCGCGGCGGTGATCCCGGCCACGTGGGTGCCGTGCTCGGACTCGATGACCCCGATGTTGACGAAGTCGGCCTTGGCGCCGGCGGCGTTGTGGACGACGTCCTTGCGGATCTCGACGACGAACGGCTGGCGCTCCACGACATCCGTCGCCGGGTCGTCGGTGCCGAAGTACCCGACCTGGAAACCGTCCTTGTACGGCTTCATCGGGGTGTCGTCGGTGAAGTCGTGGTTGTTGTTCAGGTCGACGCGGACGGTGCCGGTCGCCGCGTCGTAGAGGATGCCCCAGGAGTCGGTGGTGTCGCCGTCGCGGTTCGCGTTGCCCGCCGCGTCACCGCCGGTCGTGTACGACTCCAGGAACGTGCTGACCTGGTACGAACCCGTCGGCGCCGTCCACGTCCGGCCGCCGTAGGTGAACGACGGTCCGGAGACCGATGTCGTCATCGGACGCCACGTCTGGTCGCCGTCGACCAGCGGGTCGGTCGCCGTCACCCAGTCGACGATCTTCCGCTCGCCCGTGGTGGTCCGCTGGAGCGCGGGGTGGCCGAGGTCGACGCCGGAGTCGAGGATGCCGATGGTGACGCCGCGGCCGTCGGCCTTCGGGTTGTCCCGCACGAAGTCCACGGCGCCGGTCTCGAAGGACGGGTTGTACGGGTTCTCGGCCGGGGTCTTCTTGCCGGGGGCCGGGTAACTCGCCCTGCTGGTCGAGGACTTGGCCGAGGATTTGGCCGATGATGTGCCGGTCGACTGGGCGCCCGAGGCCTTGACGCCGGGCGACTTGTCGGGGTCGGCGGAGGGGGACGGGTCGTCCAGGGGGATGTCCTTGCGCAGGTCGATGCCGTGCACGGAGGACAGTTTCGCCGCTGCGGCGATCGCCGACTCCGCCTTCGAGGTCGGGACGGTGGCACGGACATAGCCGAGCTTGTCGTACGCCTTGCCGACCGAGCCGCCCTTGACGGCGTTCAGCTGGTCGGTGACCTGGGCGGTCGCGCCGGGCGCGGTGGCGATCATCATCGTGACGTTCGCGGCGCCGTCGGCCTCGGCCTCGGCGAGCAGAGCGGCGTCGTCGCTGCCGAGCTTGTCGTGCGCGGACTTCACGGCGGTGTCGGCGGCAGGGGCGGTGGCGGGTCCGTCGGCGGCGAGGGCCAGCGGGATCGGACCGGCCGCGGCGAGGGCGGCCACCAGACCGGCGGCCACGGCTATGCGGGCCGTGCGTCTCGCGGCCGGTATCGGTTCGCGCTGGGGGGTGAAGGTCATCGGCATCCCTTGAACGTCATCAGGACGGGAGTGAAGCCGCCGACGTTCCGGAACTGATCGTTCAAGTCCGGTCGTTGTCGGCGGAGGAACGATCAGCTTTACCCAAACGACAGTTGTTTGGCGAGTGTTGACCCGGATGAGATGAACTCATGGGGAAAACCCGCGATCGGCCGTGCCACCGCCCCGGCGCCGGACTCTTTGCTTCCGATTGCCTCCGAGGTACCGCCGCCCCGTCACGACTCGCCTTCGCGACTCGCCTTCGCGAACGACCGCCTACCCCGTCAGATGAACACCGAGTGACCGACTCCCGGCCGGTGGCGGAGCGGCCGTGGACGCGCGGGGTGGCCCAAGATCGACGTACGGTGATGGGCGTTGCGCGTTGCCGTCTCGTTCACGCGCAGGTCATTCCCGATGCGAAGCATCCAGAGCGAGCGGGAAAGTTCGCGACAGCGACCGACCCCGCGACCACAGCCGACGCGTTCGTACTCGGGGAGACCGCGCCATGTCGCGCACACGCTCTGTCGCCAGCAACACGCTGGGCATCAACCGTCGTACCGTCCTCGCCGCCACCGGCGCGGCGGCCGTCACCGCGGGCGTCGGCTACGCCCTGCGGCCCACCGACAGCGAGGCCGCCACCTCGACCGGCGCGAGCACCGACGTCGTGGCCCAGTCACGCCAGGCCGCCGCCGCGCCCCTCGCCCCCTACACCAAGGGCACCACCCTCGCCACGGTCGCCACCCCGCGCACCTCCTCCGGCTACCGCCGCCTCGGCGACGGCCCCGGCTGGACCCGCGTCGTGCGCGGCGAGCTGGCGGCCGCGAAGTCCGGCCGGGCCGCCCGCAGGACCGCCCTCGCGTCGTTCGTGCAACTCACCGACCTGCACCTGATCGACAGCCAGCACCCGATGCGCCTGGAGTACCTGCGCTCCACCGACCGGCATGCCTGGCGCCCGCACGAGGCGCTGACCGTGCAGGGCGCGGTGTCGCTGGTCGAGCGCGTCAACGCGCTGCGCGGCGCGCCCGTCACCGGAGCGCCGTTGCACTTCGCGATCACGACCGGCGACAACACCGACAACAACGCCAAGACCGAGCTGGACTGGTTCCTCACCATCATGAGCGGCGGCCGGATCACCCCCAACTCCGGTGACCCGCGCCACTACGAGGGCGTCCAGAACAGCGGCCTCACGGAGTACTGGCAGCCCGACTCGGCGGTCCGCGACTCCGACAAGAAGGTCGGTTTCCCGCACCTGTCCGGCTTCCTGGCCGCCGCCATCCGCGAGGTGCGCAGCCCCGGTCTCAACCTGCCCTGGTACTCGACGGTCGGCAACCACGACGCCATGCCGCTGGGCTGCTACGGGCACGGCGACTCCTGGCTCGCCGAGTACGCGGTCGGCGGCAAGAAACTGATGTCGCTGTCCGCGACCGAGGCGGCCAAGCTCCAGAACGCCATCAAGAACGGCGCCGACCCGCAGGGCAAGGCCTTCCGGGACCTCCTCAAGTCCCAGTCCCGCGCGATGCGTTCGGTCACGCCGGACGAGAAGCGCGCGCCGTTCACCCCGGCCGAGTTCCTCAAGGCGCACCTCGACCCGGCCCACCAGGGCATCGGCCCGGTCGGCCACGGCTTCACCGCCGCCAACCTCGCCGCGGGCACCCAGTACTACACCTTCGGCATCTCGGACGACGTCGTCGGCATCAGCCTCGACACCACCGACCCCGGCGGCCACTACGACGGCTCCATCGGCTCGGCCCAACTGCGCTGGCTCGACCAGCAGTTGACGGCGCACAAGGACGCCCACGTCGTCGTTTTCAGCCACCACACCAGCAAGACGATGACCAACACGTCGATCGTCGACCCGGCCCACCCCACGGAGCGCCGCCACAACGGCGACGAACTCCTCGCCCTCCTCGGCAGCCACCGCAACGTCCTGGCCTGGGTCAACGGCCACATCCACCGCAACGACATCACCCCGCACTCGGCGCCCGACGGCGGCTCGTTCTGGGAGATCTCCACGGCGTCGCACGTCGACTACCCCCAACTCGCCCGCGTCATCGAGCTGGTGGACAACAAGGACGGCACGATCTCGCTGTTCACCACGCTGGTCGAGTCGGCGGCCCCGCACCGCACGGACTTCTCCGACCTCTCCCAGACCGGCCTGGCCGCCCTCTACCGCGAGCTGTCCTTCAACGCCCCCGGCGCCAGCACCACGCTCAGCGGCGACCCGCACGACCGCAACACGGAACTGGTCCTGAAGAAGGCCTGACCCCGGCACGACCACTCCGGTGAGCGGAGGCGGGGAGCCCTACGGGGCCCTCCGAGACTCTGCGGGGCCCGGTGAGGCCCTGCGGGGCCCTCCACGGCCCGTCCCGCCCCGGAGCGTTTCCGCACGCCCACGCGACACAAATGACGTAAATGCTTCGGACAGCGACCTGATATGTCGCGTTCATTCGCCTGAAACGTCCGTACCGCCTGATATCGGCTAACCCGCTGATTCACGGGGATGGCTCGATCTGGTGCAAGGCGGGTGGTCGTGTGCGTGCGAGGCGCGGGCTGCGTGTGCTCTCCCTCTACGAGGGGTTCTTCTCCGGGGGCGCCCGGATCGTGCACAGCGATGTGCTCCTCGGCCTGGTGGAAGGCGGCCGACAACGGCACCGGGTGCTGAGCCTGCACAGCGAGGTCCACCGCGAGACCACGGCCCAGCACATGCGCGACGACCCCTGCTACCGGTCGCTCACCGGTGCCGGGATCGACATCACGTCCCTGGGCCGCACGGCGCCCCTCACCGACGGCACGCTGGCCGCATCCGCGTTCACCGGGCCCGAACTGGCCGACACCGCACGGGCGTTGGCGGGCGCCGATGTCATCCTCTCCCTGAAGGAACAGCCCCTCGCGCTGCTCAACCAGGCGGGACTGCCGCGCCGCCCGATCGTGGTCTGCCTGCACCGCTCCGACCCGGAGAACCAGGGCCCGGCCCTGGACGCGCTGCGCACCGCGATCGCCGACGGCAAGGTGGTGGCCTGCGTCTGCTGCGCCGACTCCACCCGCGACGCGTACGCGGCCGCCGGCATCCCGGCCGACCTCCTGCACGTCATCCCCAACGGCGTCGACCTGCTCCGGTTCCGCCCGGACCCGGTGGCCCGGCTGGCGTTCCGCCGCTCCCTGGGCATCCCGGCGACGGCACCCGTGGTGGTCTTCGCGGCCCGCTACGCCCCGATGAAGAACGTCCCGCTCTTCCTGCGCGCCGCCCGTACCTGGCTGGCCCGCGAACCCGCCGGGCACGTCGTGATGTGCGGCGCGGGCATGACGGAGGCGAACGGGGCGCTGCGCGCCGAGGTCACCGACCGCGTCCATCTCCTGGGCGTCCGGCGGGACATGGAGGCGGTGTACGCCGGTTCTGACGTCGTCGCCCTCACCTCCTCCTCCGGCGAGGCGGCCCCCCTGTGCCTCATCGAGGGCATGATGTGCGACGCCGTCCCGGTCACCACGGACGTCGGCGACAGCGCGTCCATCGTCGCGGGCCACGGCATCGTGACCCCGGCCGACCCGGCCGCGATCGCCACCGCCTGGTCGGCGGCGGTGACCCACCGCGCCCACTACACGGCCACGTTGCCGAGGGCCCGGGAACGCTTCAGCCGAACCCGCATGATCGCCTCCTGCGCGGCCCTGCTCGACACGGTGACCACCGAGACCCGCGACGAACTCCGCCCAGGCCTCAGCGGATAACGCCGGCCCGGCCACCCCGTCGGGAGGTCCAGCAGGACGGTCCGCGCCCGGCTCACGGGGCCTCGACGCCGTTGGGCCTCGCACACCCGGTCCGCCAGCCGGTCGCCGAACTCCCTTACCAGGAACCGGAGTTCGCCGGGGAGTCCGATGATGAACGGGCGGTCGAGAAAGGCGAGCGCCCCGTCGTCGCTGAGCGTGAGCGGGGGCGCCGCCTCCACCGGCGCAGCGAGGTCGGTCAGGTGATCCACGTGCCGCCGGACTGAAGCGGTCCGAGCAACGTCAGCACGCGTCCGGTGGGTCGGGACATGCGCCGGACCCCAACGGCGATAGCGGACCGAATCTGTCCTCCATCGGCGCTAACGTGCGCAACGCGGCACCGCACAGGACGCCGCGCACATCCCCTGGGAGGACACCATGGACCTCGTCTCCGTCCGCATCATCACCGCCGACCTCGCCCGCTCCGTCGCCTTCTACGAGCGGGCCACGGGGGCGAAGGCGACCTGGGCCACCGAGGACTTCGCCGAGATCACCACCCCGAGCGCCACCCTCGCCCTCGCGAGCACCCGCACCGTCCCGATGTTCGCGCCGGGCTCCGCCCGCCCGGCGGAGAACCGCAGCGTGATCATCGAGTTCCGCGTCGACGACGTGGACCGCGCCTACGCCGACCTCAAGGACACCGTCCCCGACCTGGTCACCGAGCCCACCACCATGCCCTGGGGCAACCGCTCGTTCCTCTTCCGTGACCCCGACGGCACCCTCGTCAACTTCTTCACCCCGGTCACCCCGGCCGCCAGCCAGAAGCACAGCCGCCCGACCCCGTGACGCGGGCGCCGTGGGGGAGGGGCCCGCACCGGCGGGTCAGCGCGGGTCGGGGCGCGGTGGCCGGGGCTTGCGGTGCCTGCCGGTCCCGGTGCCGAGTCGCGGGGCCGGGCCCGGGGCGGGAGGGTCGGCGGCCTCGGTCTCGTCCGTGGCGTACAGCACCCGTTTCGCCTCCGCGAGGTCGGACGCGAAGGCGTAGGGCTCCCAGAGATGGCCGTTCCACCGTTGGATGATGCGCGGTGCGTCCGGGTTGACGTGGAAGCCCCGGGGGTCGCCCTCCCCGGCGGTGAGATGAACCGCGCGGAGCCGCCCGACCTTGGCGTCACGCCGCTTCGCCCACTCCGACAGCGGTTCGTCGTCCATGTCGTTCCCTCGCACGTTCGGCGGCTGCTCGGCAGGAGGGTAACGGGCCCGCGGGGGTGATCGCTCCGCGTGGAGACGTCCCACGGGTCCGACGGCGCCCCGCACGAGGAGGGACCGCCGGTCCCCCCGCCCCGGCGGCCCCTCCTCTCCCCTCCTGGCGCCGCCCCGTTCGTCCTTACCGGGGCAGCACCACGACATACGCGGCCGGGTCGCGGTCGTTGGACGCCATCAGTGCCGTGCGCACGACCACCGCCTGCTGCTCCAGCGCGTCCCGCAGTTTCCGTGGGGACAGCAGGACGACCGTGATGCCCAGCCGCTCCAGATGTTCCCTCTTGCGGGCATGCTCCGACCAGAGGGCGTCCTCGTCCTGGCGGGGCGCGCGGGTGTCCAGCTCGACCGCGACCGCCTGCTCGGGCCAGTACGCGTCGAGGCTCCCGAGGTGCGGCCCGCCCGGCAACCGCAGGTCGACGTTCCAGACCGGCTCGGGCAGATCGTGTTCGTGGACCATCCGGTAGAGGCGGGCCTCCGCGAGCGAACGGCTCTCGGCCAGCAACGAGTCCACCGCGTCGACCACATGCGGTCGGCCCAGCAGTTTCGCCGCCGTCAACTCCCGTACCACCGCCGCCGGTTCGCAGTGCCCACCGCGCACCGCCTCCGCCAGCAGCCGCCGTACCGTGTCCGCGTCCGACACCTCGGCCACCGCGTCCGCCAGCGCCCGCGCCACCGGCGCCACCGGAACTCCCTTCACCTGTACGGGAGTCGGGAGCTGCGCCGCCCGCACGATCCGCACGCACCCCGTGGAACGCAGTCGGCGCCGACGCGGCACCAGGACGTCGATCCGGTTCACGCAGGAGACCGGCGGGGTGGTGGTGAACCCGTGCAACGACAGCGCCGCGACCCCCGTGATCTGGGCCTCCGGGTAGGCCTCGGCGTGCGGTTCGCCCGCTGCCGGTTGCGTCGGGACCCCCGGTGCCGGTTCCCGTGCCGCGTACAGCAGCACCGCGTGCAGCCGGTCCTCACCGGTCGGCGGGCCCGTGTGCAACAGGAAGACGCCGGGCAGCAGCTGCTGCCAGGGGCCACCGGGACGGCACCGCTCGTTGGTCTGTGCCGACGGCACGCCCCGTGACCGGAGTTGGGCCGCCGTCAGGACCCGGCTGTGCACGTCGGTGAGACGCGCGGGGCGCGGTGCGGCGGGCCGTGGGGGGAGGGGGGTGTTGTGGGTCATGACACCGGTATGCCGCACCCGAATCGCCCTGTAACCGCTGTTACATGCCCGTCGACAAATGCGGACAAGGGGAAACTAAAGGGTGAGGTCGCGGATGCCGAGTAGGCGCCCGAAACCCCTGGTCCCTCACGGGTGGGCCAGGGGTTACGGGGACGAATGACCGCGTTTCGTAACGGTCACCGGCGGCTCAGGCGTTGGCCAAGGCTCGCGTCCCGCGCTTCCTCAGAAGTCCACCGCCTCCTGGGCCCGCAGCGATCGGGCCAAGTCGTCGCGGGCCTCCAGGACCAGCCGCCGCAGGGCCGGGGCCGCGTTCTCGTGGGACGTCAGCCACGCGTCCGTCGCCGCCAGCGTCGCGTGCGCGTCCTCGGGGGCCGGGTGGGTCGGGAAGAGGCCACGGACCACGTCCATGCCGATCTGGATCGACCGCTCGGCCCACACCCGCTCGATCGCCGCGAAGTACTTCTCGGTGTACGGCGCCGTCAACTCCCGTTGCGACGGCTGCGCGAAGCCCCCGATCGTCGCCTCCACCAGCGCGTTGGACAGCGCGTCCGACTCCACCACCTGCGCCCACGCCTGCGCCTTGACGGCGGCCGACGGGCGGGCGGCGAGGCAGCGGACCTGGTGGCGCTTGCCGGACGCCGTGTCGTCACGGGCCAGTTCGGCCGCGAGGACCTTCTCGTCGGCCAGCCCGTGCGCGGTGAGCGGCTCCAGGAACGCCCAGCGCAGCTCCTGGTCCACGTCGAGCCCCTCGATCTCCTCCGTGCCGTCCAACAGGCCCCGCAGCAGCGCCAGATCCTCCGGCGTCGACGCCACCGACGCGAGGAAACGCGCCCACGCCAGCTGCTGTTCGCTGCCCGGCCTGGCGCCCCGCAGGTCCCGCAGCGCGATGTGCGCGAGCAGCTTGCCGCCGGTCGGACGCCATGCCGGAGGCGCGTAGTTGACCAGCGCGGAGTTCGCCCACATGTGCAGCATCTGGAGGACGCCGATGTCGCTCTCGCGGCGCGCGAAGCGCATCACCAGGTCGATGAAGTCCGGCGCGGGCAGCAGCGCGTCCCGCGTCATGTTCCACAGCGCGGACCAGCACAGGGCGCGGGCCAGCGGGTCGGTCATCGCGCCGAGCCGCTCACCGAGGGTCTCCAGCGAGGTCGTGTCGAAGCGCGTCTTGCAGTACGTGAGGTCGTCGTCGTTGACCAGGACCAGTTCGGGCGCGGACGCTCCGGCCAGCTCCTTCACCACCGTGCGCGGACCGGCCACGTCGGCCTCGGCACGCGCGTAGCGGACCAGGGCGCCGTCCTGGAGGCGGTAGAGGCCGATCGCCACCCGGTGCGGGCGCAGCTCGGGATACGCCTCCACGGCCTCCTGGAGCACCGTCAGTTCGGCGACGCGGCCCTCACCGTCCAGGGTCACCTGCGGGGTCAGCGCGTTGACCCCGGCGGTCTGGAGCCAGGAACGCGCCCAGGTGTCCATGTCCCGGCCGCTGGTCTCCTCCAGCACCGCCAGCAGATCGCCCAGGCGGGTGTTGCCGTACGCGTGGCGCTTGAAGTAGCGCCGGGCGCCCTCCAGGAAGGCGTCCTGGCCGACGTACGCCACGAGCTGCTTGAGGACGCTGGCGCCCTTGGCGTAGGTGATGCCGTCGAAGTTGAGTTTGGCGTCCTGGAGGTCGCGGATGTCGGCCGTGATCGGGTGCGTGGAGGGCAGCTGGTCGGCGCGGTAGGCCCACGCCTTGCGGCGGTTGGCGAAGGTGATCCAGCCGTTCTCGAAGCGGGTCGCCCCGACCAGCGCGAACGCGCCCATGAAGTCGGCGAACGACTCCTTGAGCCACAGGTCGTCCCACCACTCCATGGTGACCAGGTCGCCGAACCACATGTGCGCCATCTCGTGCAGGATGACGTTGGCCCGGCTCTCGTACGACGCCCGCGTCACCTTCCCGCGGAAGATGCACTCCTCGCGGAACGTCACCAGGCCCGGGTTCTCCATCGCCCCGAGGTTGTACTCCGGGACGAACGCCTGGTCGTACTTGCCGAACGGGTACGGGTAGTCGACGTGCTCGTGGAAGAAGTCCAGGCCCTGCTTGGTGATCAGGAAGATGTCGTCGGTGTCGAAGTAGGGCGCGAGGCCCTTGCGACAGAGCGCGCCGAGCGGGATCTCCAGGGTGCCGCCGTCGGGCAGCACGCGCGTGTAGGAGTCCGTCACGTAGTGGTACGGGCCCGCGACCACACACGTGATGTACGTCGAGATCGGCTTCGTCTCCGCGAACCGCCACACCCCGTCGGCCTGCTCGCCCACGCCGTTCGACCACACCGTCCAGCCCTCCGGCGCCCGCACCTCGAAGCGGAACGGCGCCTTCAGGTCCGGCTGCTCGAAGGTGGCGAACACCCGCCGGGCGTCGGCCGGTTCGTACTGCGTGTAGAGGTAGACCTCGCCGTCCTCGGGGTCGACGAACCGGTGCATGCCCTCGCCGGTGCGGGAGTAGGCGCACCGCGCGTCGACGATCAGTTCGTTCTCCGCGGCCAGGTCCTCAAGCAGCACGCGCGTGCCGTCGAAGACCGCACCGGGGTCGAGGTCACGGCCGTTCAATGACACCGATGTCACGCCCGGCGCGATCAGGTCGGCGAAGCTCGCCGCGCCCGGTTCGTTGCAGCGGAAGCGGATCGTGGTCACGGAACGGAACGTGCGCGGGCCCTCACCGGCGTGGTCGCCCACCGCCGAGCGCAGGTCGAGGGAGACCTCGTACCCGTCGACGGACAGCAGCGCGGCCCGCTCCCGGGCCTCGTCACGGGACAGATTCTCACCGGGCACGGGGGCACTTCCTCTGCGTGGGGAGCGTGGATCTGCGGACATCACCGATCCTGCCACGCACCACTGACAGCGGGTAGGCGCGACCGTCCCGCGACCGCGGAAACCGGAACCGTCCCGGGCCGGCGGGACACCGGAATCCGGCCCCGGCGGCGGGCGGCCGGGAATGGGGTGAGCGGCGTCCGGTGTTGTCCTCAGAGACACCTGATCACCGAGGAGAACCATGTCCGAGAGCGCGACCACCTCCGCGAAGACCCCCGTCGACTTCTGGTTCGACCCGCTGTGCCCGTGGGCCTGGATGACCTCCCGGTGGGTCCTGGAGGTGGAGAAGGTCCGCGACATAGAGGTCCACTGGCACGTGATGAGCCTCGCCGTCCTCAACGAGAGCCGCCTCGACGAGCTGCCCGAGCAGTACGCCGAGAACATGCGCCCCGGCGGCAAGTCCTGGGGCCCGGTCCGCATCGCGATCGCCGCCCAGCAGCTCTACGGCGACGACGTCGTCGGCACCCTCTACACCGCCTTCGGCACCCGCTTCCACAACGAGGGCCTCGGCGTGAACCCCGAGTCCATCGCCCTCGCGATCGCCGACGCGGGCCTCCCGGCCGAGCTGATCGAGTACGGC
Organism: Streptomyces sp. NPDC091279; assembly: GCF_044757465.1. Taxonomy (NCBI): domain Bacteria; kingdom Bacillati; phylum Actinomycetota; class Actinomycetes; order Kitasatosporales; family Streptomycetaceae; genus Streptomyces; species Streptomyces sp. NPDC091279. Next base: position 28,807 of record NZ_JBIVVA010000007.1, read on the forward strand.
GCCAAGGACACCTACGACACCGAGCTGCGCGCCTCCCACAAGGAGGGCATCGAGAAGGTCGGCCAGGACGTCGGCACCCCGGTCATCGCGGTGCCCGGCGCCGACGGCGAGCAGGTCGCCTTCTTCGGCCCCGTCGTCACCCCCGCCCCCAAGGGCGAGCTGGCCGCCCGGCTCTGGGACGGCACCGTCGCGGTCGCCTCGGTCCCCGGCTTCTACGAGCTGAAGCGCTCCCGCTCGGTCGGCCCGGACTTCAGCAACCTGTGAGCCTCAAGAAGACGTCGGCGAACTGCAAGCCTTAAGGAGACGTCGGCGAACTGCAAGCCTTAAGGACGTCATCCAGGCCTTGAGGACGTCCGCCTCGCCTCAAGGACGTCATGCACTCCCGGTGAGCTTCCCCGGTCTCGCGAGCGCGGCGAGGTCGGGGAAGTCGGTCACCACCGCGTCCACCCCGAGCCCGTAGGAGAGCGCGTACTCGGCGAACGCGTCCCCGAAGTCGTTCGCCCCGCTGCCGCGCCGGAAGTCCACCGGCAGGAACCGGTTCTCCGCCCGGAAGGTGTACGGGCCCACCCGCAGCCCCGCAGCCCCGCAGCCCCGCAGCCCCGCAGCCCCGCAGCCCCGCAGCCCCGCAGCCCCGCAGCCCCGCAGCCCCGCAGCCCCGCAGCCCCGCCGCGTGCGCGAGCAGCGCCGTCGGCGTCCCCAGCCGCCCGTCCGCGCCGACCGGCACCAGCGACGACTTGTCCGGACCGATCCACTGCGCGTACCCGGCGATCTCCGCGAGGCCCGCCGGGGTCATCATGTCCGCGTACGTCGTCGGATCGCCCGCCGCGACCAGGTCGTAGGGCCCGCCCGTGGTGCCGAGCGCCTGCCACAGCGGCAGCCCGAGCCGCGCGGCCGCGATCCTTTTCAGGCGGCCGAGGCGAGCGGCACGGTGGCGGTGGCGGTGGCGGTTGCGGCGAGGAGCAGGGCGCGGCGGTTCGGCTCCATGGAACTCCCTTTCGGCCTGTCGATGGAACTCCCTTGGCAGGCAAGGGAGTTGGGTCAGGAGTGCGGGGCTCGGGCGCGGGCCGCCGCCAGCCGGGTCAGATGGTCCGCGTACCCGTCCGTGTAGTACGCGGCCCGCACCGGGTCCGGCTCCACCACCTCCGTCGGCCGGGTCCACCCGGCCACGTCCAGCGCGACCCCGTACCGCTCCGCCGCCGCCAACACCGCGCCCCGCGCCCCGACTTCACCCTCGACGACCCGCAACGGGCGCCCCAGGACATCCGCCAGCAGCCGCATCCAGGCATGCGAACGGGTGCCGCCGCCGCACACCGCGAGGGACCCCGTCAGACCGGCCGCCGCCAGACAGTGCCGGGCCGCGTACCCGATGCCCTCGCAGGTCGCCCGGATCAGATCGCCCTTCGTCGACTCCAGGGACACGCCCGTGAGTTCGGCCCGCAACCCTGGCTCGACGAACGGCGCCCGCTCACCCGACGGCGCGAAGTACGGCAGCACCCGAACGCCGTGCGCACCGGGCGGCGTCGCGGCGAGCAACGCGTCAACCTCCGCGTGCGCGACGCCTGTTGTCGACAGCACCCAGTCCAGGGCCGCCGTTCCGACCATCGCCGGCATCGCGCGCAGCCGGTGTCCCGGCCGGTCGGTCGAGAGGTACACGCCCGCCGGTTCGCCGGTCAGGTCGAGGTCGGTGGTGGCGACCAGGCTCGCCAGACAGGTGCCGACGATCAGCAGCCCGTCGCCCGGCGCGGTGACCCCGGCGCCCAGCGCGCACGCGGGCAGATCGTAGGGGCCGTTGGCGATCCTGGTGCCGGTCGGCAGGCCCTCGCCGCGCGCCGTCGCCGTCGTCACCGGGTCGCCGATGGGGGCGAGCAGACCCCGGCGGTGGGTGAGGCCGAGGAGTTCGACGACGCGGTTGTCGTAGGCGCGGGTGCGCGGGTCGAGGAACGGCATCGACGCGTCCGAGACATCGGTGCTCGCCGGGGCGCCGGTCAGCCGCTGGAACACCATGTCCTTGCAGTACAGGGCGGTCGCCGCCGCGTCCAGGGACCGCGGCTCGTGCCGGTCGAGCCAGGCCAGCAGGGGCCCTGGGCAGCCCGGGAACATCGCGCTGCCGGTGCGCCGGAACACCGCCTCGAACGTGCCGTCCGCCAGCCACTGGTCGACCAGGCCGTGCGCCCGCCCGTCCATCCAGGAGGCGGCGGCCCGCACCGGCAGCCCCTCGGCGTCCACCAGCCACACCCCGTCGCCCTGCCCGGTCAGCCCGGCCAGCTCCACGGGCCCGGGGCAGCGCGCGGTGAGCGCGTCGAGCACGGCGACGACGGCCCCGTACACCTCCGTCATGTCCTGCTCTGCCGCGCCCTCGTGCAGCGTGAGCCCCACCGGCCGTGCCTCCACGGCGAGTTCGGCACCGGACGCGTCGAACGCGGCGGCCTTCACGGTGGACGTTCCTACGTCGATCCCGATGAACATGGCGGCACGCAACTCCTCGGATTCGCAGGGGACTTGGGGTCAGGTGAGGCAGTGCGCCAGGGGTTCGCCCCGGGCCCAGCGGCCGACCTCCGCCGCCGCGATCCGGGCCGCCTTCTCCGCCACCGCCCGGCTCGCGCCCCCCAGATGCGGGGTGAGGACGACCCGGTCGGCCAGCGCGAACAGCCGGGAGTCGGCGGGCAACGGCTCCCGGTCAAAGGTGTCGAGGGCCGCCGCCGACAGGGTCCCGCTCTCCAACGCGTCACAGAGCGCCGCCTCGTCGAGGAGGGGACCCCGGGCGACGTTCACCACCACCGATCCCCGTGGCAGCAGGGCGAGTTCACGCGCGCCGAGCAGCCCTTGGGTCTCCGGGGTGAGGCGGGCGTGCAGGGAGACGACCCGGGAACGGGTCAGCAGGTCGTCCAGGGTCGGCAGGCGCAGGCCGTGGATCTCGCCCCGGGCATACGGGTCGTAGACCATCACCTGCGCGCCGAACGCCGCCAGCGCCCGCGCCACCCGGCTGCCCACCGCCCCGTACCCGACAAGCCCGACCGGCAGATCCTCCAGCTCAAGCCCGCTGTGCTCATACGTGTAGTACGTCGCGCCCCGCCAACTCCGCTGCCGGGCAAGGGAGTCGTGGGCCTGCGGGATGCGCCGCAGCGCCGCCAGCAGGAGCCCCACGGTGAACTCGGCGGTGGCGGCGGCGTTGCGCCCCGGCGCGTAACAGACCCGCACGTCATGGCGTGTGGCCGCGTCCAGGTTGACGTTCACGGGGCCGCCCCGGCAGACGACGACCAGCCGCAGGTCGGGACAGGCGGCCAGGACGCGTTCGGTGACCGGCGCCATCTGGGTGACCAGCACCTCACGGCCGTCGAGCGCCTCGATCACCGCGTCCTCGGCATCGCTCGCCTCCCGCACCTCGGCCACAGGGCCGAACGGCTCCATCGGCCAGCCGAGCGTCAACTCCCGCACATCCAGGGGACGTTGGATCACCTCGTCGGTCAGGGCACGGTCGATCAGCGTGGGCAGTACGAAATGGTCACCGGCGGCCACCACACGGACAGGGGTGTTCATCGCAGGGAGACTCCCGTCTCGGCGTCGAAGACATGGGTCAGTCGGACATCGGCGCTCACCCGCACGAGGTCGTCGTGGGCGAGCCGGACCTCGGGCCCGGTGAGCACCACCACGGGGTCGGTGACCCCGTCGAGGGTGAGGGTCGCCACGCCCGCTTCGAGGAGCGGCTCATGGGCGAGGACCCGGGCGGACATTCCTCCCTCACCGGTGAGTCGGAGGTCCTCGGGGCGGATGCCGACGACGATCTCCCGGCCGGGCGGCAGCGGCACCGGGAGGGGGAGGTGGGCCTCGGCGGAGAGGCGGGCCCGGCCGTCGGGGACGGTCGTCGCGGGCAGCAGATTGATCGCCGGTTCCCCCACGAAGTCGGCGACGAAGACCGTCGCCGGGGAGTCGTAGATCTCGTAGGGCGTGCCGAGTTGCTCGATCACCCCGTCCCGCATCACCGCGATCCGGTCGGCGAGCGAGAGGGCCTCCTCCTGGTCGTGCGTGACGAGGATGGTGGTGTGGCCCAGCTCGCGCTGGATGCGCTTCAACTCCCGGCGCGTGGTGTCCCGTTGCGCCGCGTCGAGATGCGACAGCGGCTCGTCGAGCAGCAGCACGTCCGGCTCCCGCACCAACGCCCGTGCCAGCGACACCCGTTGCTTCTGCCCGCTGGACAACCCCGCCGGACGGGCGTCGAGAACGGCGGTGAGGTCGACGCGTGCGGCGATCTCGGCGACCTTGCGGTCCACGTCGCCCCGGGCCGCCCGGCGTCTGGCCCGCAGCCCGAAGGCGAGGTTCTCGCGGACGGTGAGCGGCGGATAGAGCGCGTAGTTCTCGAACGCCACCCCGATGTTGCGGTGCCGCGCCGGACGGCCGGCCACCGACGCCCCGCCCACCAGGATGTCCCCGCCGCTCACCGTCTCCAGACCGGCGATCATCCGCAGCGTGGTCGACTTGCCGCACCCCGACGGGCCCAGCAGGCCCAGGAGTTCACCCGAGCGCAGCCCCAGATCGAGGCCGCGCACCGCGTCCACCGGGGCCCGCCCGCGCGCCCGGTAGGTCTTGCGCAGATCACGTAGCTCCAGCTCGGTCATGGCCGCCCTTCGTCGCGCAGACCTCGTAACGGACCGTGTGTTCGTCCAGATCCCGCAGCGCCTCGGCCGAGGCCCCGTCGTCCACCAGCAGGGTGTCGAACCGGGAGAGCGGGGCCACCCGGTGCAGGGCGGGCCGGGCGAGCTTGGTGTGGTCGATGAGCAGCACCCCGCGCGCGGCCGAGTCGAGCATCGCCCGCTTCACCGACACGATGTGCTGCTCCTGGTGGTAGGCCCAGCCGCCGTGCACGGCCGACGTCGACGCGAAACAGACGTCCACCCGCAGCGACTGCACCGCCTCCACGCAGGACACCCCGAGGAACGAGGCGTGCAGCGGGTCGTAGTCGCCGCCCAGCGCGATCAGATGGATGCCCCGCTGGTCGGCGAGGAGGTTGAGGGCCTCCAGGAAGTTGGTGACCACCGTGAGTGGCGTGATCTCGCCCATCCGCAGCCGCCGGGCTATCTCCAGGGTCGTCGTCGAGTCGTCCAGCATGATCGCCATGCCGGGCTCGATGGAGCGCACGGCCCGCTCGGCCACCGCCTCCTTCGCCGCCCGCATCGCCTTGAGCCGGTACTGCACGTTCGACTCGAAGACGGCCGACGGCTGCGCGGTCACCCCGCCCCTGAACTTCCGTACGATGCCCTGCCGTTCGAGTTCGTCGAGGTCCCGGTGGATGGTCATCAGGCTCACCCCGAACCGCTCGGCCAGCTCGGCCGCCGTCGCCGAACCGTCGGCGAGCACCCGCTCGGCCATCGCCGCCTGCCGGGCCGCGGGGCCCTGCTGGTGGGGCCCGTGGTGCGGGTGGCTCTGCTGGTGCGGTGCGGCGCTCATCGTGTCCCGATCCGTCGTCCTGGGCGCTGGGGCCGGTCGGCCTCGAACAGCAGCAGGTTCTCAGGCCGGAGGGTGACCCGGACCGGATCGTCGGGCCGCAGCCCGTGCGTGTCGGCGCGCGGGGCCACCAGGGACAGGGGCAGAGCGCCGACCGTCACGGTCACCTCCACCGAACGGCCCAGCACCTCCGTGACATACACCGTGCCGGTCAGCTCGTGTCCGGGCGCGGTGAGGGAGAGGTCCCGGGGGCGGATTCCGGCCAGCACCTCGGTGCCGGGCGGCGCCTCGGCGCGCAACGGCAGCTCGACCGCGCCGTCGGCCGAGCGGAAACCGCCGTCCGCCGTGACCGTGCCGGGCAGCAGGTTGATCCGGGGGCGGCCGAAGGCGCGGGCCACCTCGGTGTCGTGCGGCCGGTACCAGATCTCCTCCCGGGTGCCGGTCTGCACCAGGCGCCCGTCGCGGATCACGCCGATCCGGTCACCGAGCGCCAGCGCCTCCACCGCGTCGTGGGTGACATAGAGGGTGGTGGTGCGGCGGACCGAGCCGATCGCCTTCAGCTCGGCACGCATCTGCTGGCGCAGTTTGGCGTCCAGGTGGGAGAGCGGTTCGTCGAGGAGGAAGGCGCGGGCGGGCCGCACCAGCACCCGGCCGAGCGCCACCCGCTGCCGCTGCCCGTTGGACAACGCCCCCACCGGACGCTCCAACAGGGCGGAGATACCGAGGAGTTCAGCGATCTCCCGCACCCGCGCGCGGGCCTGCTCGGCGGGCAGCCGGTGCCGCGGTGAGCGCAGCGGGGAGGCCAGGTTGTCGTAGGCCGAGCGGTGCGGGTAGAGGGCGTAGCTCTCGAAGCACATCGCCACGCCCCGGTCGTACGGCTCGACCCCGGCCATGTCCCGCCCGTCCAGCTCGACCGTCCCGGCGTCCGGCGGCTCAAGTCCCGCCACCGTCTTGAGGGTGGTGGTCTTCCCGGCACCGGAAGGGCCGAGCAGACAGAAGAACTCCCCTTCCGCCACGTCCAGTTCGAGGCCGTCCAACGCCGTCACAGACCCGTACGCCTTGCTGACCCCCCGCAGCCGGATCACGACTTCACCGCCCCGAACGACAGCCCGCGCACCAGGTACCGCTGGATGGTCAGGGCCAGCAGCAGCGGCGGGACGACGGAGACCAGGGCGGCCGCCGCCGTCAGGTTGTACTTGGGACGGTCGCCGCCCAGGAACGACAGCGCGCCCACCGTCACCGTCTGTGCCTGGCTGGAGGTGAGGATCAGCGGGAAGACGAAGTTGTTCCAGGCGAAGATGAACGCCAGCAGCGACACCGCCGCCACCCCCGGCTTCACCAGCGGCAGCGCCACCTTGAAGAACGCCTGGGTGCGCGAGTACCCGTCCAGCAGCGCCGCCTGCTCCAACTCCGGTGTCAGATCGGCGAAGTAGGACCGCATGATCCACACGATGAGCGGCAGCGTGACCAGTTGCAGCACCCAGATCATGCCGACGTACGTGTCGAACAGACCGAGCTTCTGGTAGAGCACGAACAGCGGGATGATCACGGTGAGTTCGGGCGCGAACCGGAACGACAGCAGCGTGAACATCAGGTTCTCGGAGCCCTTGAACCGCCACCGCGCCGACGCGTACGCGGCAGGCAGCCCCACCAGCAGCGACAGCACGACCGCGCCCACCGACACGACGAGGCTGTTCACGAAGAACCGCGTGAACGGGATGCCCTCGCTGTCCCCGAGCACGGTCCGGTAGGAGTCGAGGGTCGGCGTGAACGAGAAGTAGGTGGAGAAGAGTTGGTCGGCCGGCTTCAGCGACAGGATCAGCATCCAGGCGATCGGGAACAACGCGAAGACGAAGTAGAGAACCAGCGCGAGATCGGCAGCCCACCCCAACAGCCGTGCTCTGAAGCCTAGTTGGCCTTCCTTACGCACTACCTGCCCACCACCGCAAGCTACTTGACCATCCTCGGATGCCACCCGTCCCTCTCTCAGGCTCACTTGGCCTCGGCCGCCTTCCGCTGTATCCGGCCCAGATGACGCACCAGGACCATCGCCGCCAGATACACCACCGCCCACAGCACGATCGTGTAGCTGATCCCGAACGAGTAGCGCTGGAAACGGATCGCCTCCAGATAGGCGCGGATCTGAAGCACCACCGTGGAGTCCCCGGGCCCGCCCTCGGTCAGCGCGTAGATGATGTCGAAGACCTTCAGCGAGTCCATGAACCGGAAGATCACCGCGACCAGCACATACGGCCACAGCATCGGCAACGTCAGCCGCCGGAACGTGTACCACCACCCCGCCCCGTCCACCGCCGCCGCCTCGAACGGCGAGGTCGGCAGCGACCGGAGCCCGGCCAGCGCGAGGATCGCCACGAACGGCGTGTACACCCACACGTCCACCGCGATCGACGACAACAGGGCGCCGGTCGGGGTGTCCGTCCACTGCACCCCGCCGAGCCCGAAGGGCCGCAGCAGATGGTTGACCACCCCGACCGACGGCTGGAGCATCAGCTTCCACATGATCGCCGCGATCACCGGCGCGATCATCAGGGGCAGGATCAGGATCTTCTCCAACACCCGTCCCACCAGCGAGGACCGGTGCAGCAGCAGGGCGACCGAGACGCCGAGGAGGGTCTCGGTGGCGGCGGCGCCGACGGCGTACAGCACGGTCACCCAGGCCGAGTTCCAGAACGCGCCCTCGGTGAACACCGTTCGGTAGTTCTCGAAGCCCACCAGGTCCGGCTGCGGCTTGCTCGCCGAGAAGTCGAACAGCGTGTAGTACAGGCCGAGTCCGAACGGGTAAAGGATGCCGCAGGTGAGCAGCAGCGCCGGCACGATCAGCAGGTAGGGGCGCAGGGTGCCCCGCCGGCCCATCGCGGTCAGCGCACCTTTCGGGCGAGGGAGCCCGCGAGGCCGTTCAGCACCGAGTCCGCGTTCTGGCCGCCGTAGATCTCCTGGAGGGCGGCGGCCCAGCTGGTGGTGGCGTCGAAGAACTGTGCCTGCGGGGTGAATTGGACCCTCGTCCGGTCGACGACGGCGTCGAAGGTCTCCAGGAAGCCTGGCAGATGCCGCATCTTGTCCTTGTACGCGGCGTCCTCGCTGATCGACCTGCGCACCGGGTCGATGTGGTCGTGGTCCAGGGCGCCGCGGCGCAGATGCTCCTTGCCGGTGGCCCACTGGAGGAACAGCCAACTGGCGCTCTTCTTCTTGCTCTTGGCGTTCATACCGAGCGACCAGATCCACATGTTGGTGGCGAGCGACCCGTCGGGCCCCTTCGGCCCCGGATGGAACGCGATCTGCCCGGAGGCGGGCGAAGCGCCCTTCACCGCCTGGAAGTAGGCGGCGGTGTCCGCGTCGAAGAGCATCCCGGCCTTCTTCGCCCCCAGATCGCTGGAGCACTGGTACCAGGTGTACGACGTCCAGGACGGCGGCCCGCCCCGCTTCACCATGTCCGCCCAGTCCCGCGTGAACGCCACCGCCTTCGGCGCGTTCATCGCGGGCTTCAGCACGGAACCGTCGACGGTGAAGTCGCGCAGCCCGTTGCGGGCGTACATCGTCATGAAACCGGGGTGGATGGTCGCCCAACTCCGCGACCCGCGAACGGCGATGCCGTACATGCCGTCCCAACCGGCCCCCGGCGCCTTCTGCTTGACCGCCTCGGACACCTCACGCAGCTCGTCGAAGGTCTCCGCCGGTCTCAGCCCCAACTTCCTGAAGACCGCGGTGTTGTAGGCGACGACGTTGGTCTCCCAGCCCCACGGCAGCGCGTACTGCCCGCCCTGGCCGAGCGGCGCCCCGTCCTTCAGCGACCACTGGTCGGCCTGGAGCAGGTTGGGATAGAAGTCGCCCTGGTCCCACTCGGCGCCGGTCGCCGAGGAACTGCGCATCCACGGGCCGAGATCCTCCAGCCACCCCGGCGGCCCGTACTGCCACACCATGTAGGCGCCCAGCATGAACACGTCGTAGGAGGCACGCCCGCTGGACAGGTCGACGGTGAGCTTGTCGAAGTAGTTGTCCTCGGGGAAGACGTCGTACTCGACCTTGATGCCGGTCTTCTCGGTGAACGACTTCAGGTCGGCGATCAGCGCGTCCGCGTACGGATGCTTGTCGAGCAGGGCTCTGACGGTGGTGCCCTTCTCCCGCTTCCAGTCGAAGGAACCGGTGACGTCGTCGGCGGCCGAACCGTCGCTGGTGCCCCCGCCGCCCCCGCCGAACCCGGCGCCACAGGCCGCGAGCAGGGGAGTCGCGGCGGTCGCGGCGGTCAGGGCGAGAAAGCGGCGTCGGTCGTGCGCGTGCGTGTCCATCCGTGACCTCCACGTGGGGCTCGGTCCGGTGCTCGGTCTCAACACGTCGAGTCGACTGACAACTGAGGTTGTAACGAAGGAAGTTGGGCGTCAATCCCCCGGGAGGGAGAAAATGCGGGTTCGATATCGGCGACAGGTGTGAACTTCACAGCGACACACAGCGCGAAGACGGTTCGCGGACGGGCCCGGCGGAGACGGTTCAGGAAGGACGTCCACGCGGGGCGTCCCGACGACCCTTCCCGGCGACCGTCGACGGAGGGCGGCCATGACGAGCGGTCGCGGAGACGCTCCGCCGAGACGAGCACGGGAGGTCCGGATGGTGGCGCGCGACAAGGGCGACGGACAGGCATGGCTGGGCGTCGACCTGGGCACCCAGAGCGTCCGCGCGCTGCTGGTCACGGCCGACGGCACGGTCCTCGGCAGCGGCACCGCGCCGCTGACCGGACACCGCGAGCCGGGCCGCCACGAACAGGGCCCGGCCCGCTGGTGGACGGCCGTCTGCACGGCCACCCGGCAGGCACTCACCGGTCTCCGCAACGGTGTTCAGGGCCCCGGACCGAACGTGCGGGTCGGCGGACTCGCGGTCTGCGGCACCTCCGGGACCGTGCTCCTCACCGACCCGGCCGGCCACCCGGTGAGCCCCGCCCTGATGTACGACGACCGGCGCGCGTCGGCCGAGACCACCCGCGCCCGGGCGGCCGGGCTCGCGGTGCAGGACAGCTGGGGGCTGCCGAAGGCGCTGTGGCTCCTCGGCACCCACGGCCCCGGCCGGATCACCCACCAGCCCGACGTGATCACCGCACGGTTCGTCGGCCGCCCGGTACCGACGGATTCCAGCCATGCGCTGAAGACGGCGTACGACGGGGAACGGGAGGCCTGGCCCGAGGCGCTGGCCGACGTGCTGTCCGGGATCTCCCCCAGGGGCCGGGGCGCGTCCGGGCTGCGGCTCGATGCCGGGCTCGGCGGGGGAGGCGCGGTGGTGCCCGAGGTCGTACGGCCCGGGGTGCGGCTCGGGGAGGTGTGCGCCGAGGCCGCCGAGGCGACCGGGGTGCCGGTCGGAACGCCGGTGATCGCCGGGATGACCGACGGGTGCGCGGCGCAGATCGCGTCCGGCGCGCTGCGGCCGGGTGCCTGGAACTCCGTGCTCGGCACCACCCTGGTGCTCAAGGGAGCCGCCGTCACGCCGGTCCGCGACGCGACCGGCGTGGTCTACAACCACCGTGCCCCGGACGGGAGTTGGCTGCCGGGTGGGGCGTCGAGCGTGGGGGCCGGGGTGCTGACGGCGGCGTTCAAGGGGGCGGACCCGGCCGCCATGGACGCACGGGCGGCGGCGTTCGAACCGGCCGGTGCGGTGACGTACCCGCTGGTGTCGCCGGGGGAGCGGTTCCCGTTCCTGGCGCCGGACGCGGTGGCGCTGGTGCTGGGGGAACCGGCCGGGGAGGCCGACCTGTGGGCCGCGCTGCTCCAGGGCGTCGCCTTCACGGAACGGCTCTGCCTGGACTACCTCCACCATCTGGGGGCTCCCCTGGGCGGGCCGCTCACCTTCACCGGCGGCGGCGCCCGCAGCCCCTACTGGAACCAGCTGCGCTGCGACATCCTGGCCCGCCCCGCCCGCGTCCCCCGCCAGACCGAGCCCGCCCTTGGCATGGCCGCCCTCGCCGCGCACGGCACCACCGGCACCCCGTTGACCGAGGTCACCGACGCCATGGTCCACACCGGCGCCGCGCTCACCCCCGACCCCGCCCGCACCGCTCGCTTCGCCGAGCCCTACGCCGAACTGGTCGAGGAACTGGAAGCCCGAGGCTGGCTCCCCCCGGACGTCGCCGCCCACGCCAGGACCCGCCTGTCAGCAGACCTGTCCAAAAACTGACCTCCACCATCACGGAAGAGAGCACCCGTCTCCGGCGGCAGAGAACACACCCCGTTCCCGCCCCGAACCGGCCCCTCCCGCCCCGAACCGGCCCCTCCCGCCCCGAACCGGCCCTCCCGCCCCGGAACAGACCCCTCTCCCGCACGGGAACCGGCCCCTCCCGCCCCGAACTGGCCCCTCCCGCCCCGGAAGAGACCCCTCTCCTGCCCCGGAACCGGCCCCTCCCGCCCCGAACTGGCCCCTCCCGCCCCGGAAGAGACCCCTCTCCTGCCCCGGAACCGGCCCCTTCCCGCGCCGAAACCCACTCCACCCCCGCCCCCCGCCGGAACCGATCCGGCCCTCACCACCCCCACCCCGCCGACCCGGAATACTGCCCCCATGACCACCACCACCCCGCCGACGACCCTGCTCCTCGCCCGGCACGGGCAGACCGTCTGGCATGCCGAGAACCGTTACGCCGGGGTCAGCGACGTCGCGCTGACCGACACCGGGCGCGCGCAGGCCGAGGCGCTCGGGCGGTGGGCCGGTGCCCACCCCGTCGACGCGGTGTGGACGTCCCCCGTCTCGCGCGCGGTCGTCACCGCGGAGCCCGCCTGCCGGGCCCTCGGCCTGACCCCGCACCGCGAACCCGACCTGCGGGAGTGCGACTTCGGCGTCGTGGAGGGGCGCACCCTCGCCGAGTTCGCCGCCGAGAACCCCGAGGGCGCGGCGGCGTTCCGGGCCGACCCGGTCGCCCACCCGTTCCCCGGCGCCGAGGACCCGGCGGCGGCGGCCGCACGAGGGGCCGCCGCCCTGCACCGGATCGCCGCCGCTCACCCCGGTGAACGAGTCCTGGTCGTCGCCCACAACACCCTGTTCCGGCTGATCCTGTGCACGCTCCTGTCGATCCCGGTCCGCGACTACCGCCGGGTCTTCCCGAGCCTGCGCAACGCCGCCGTCACCGAACTCCGTTTCACCGCAGGGTCGGTGGGCCTCATCGCCCTCAACGTCCCCTGCGCGTAAGGCGATCGGCGGCGCACCTCGCCAACTGCCGGAAAACCCCCGCGAGTCACGTCCTCGCGGGGGTCTCCGTCTTTCCGCCTGCCAGGTGAAGGGTGAGAAGACGATCACGGGGCAGGACGCTCACACGCCCCGGGTCAGGGGGCCAGCAGCAGGACGTCGGCCCGGGACCGCGCGGCCTCGTAACGCCGGGCCACGTCCTGCCAGTCCACGACGGCCCACATGGCGTCGATGAAGTCGACCTTCTGGTTCCTGTACTGGAGGTAGAAGGCGTGCTCCCAGGCGTCGAAGACCAGGATCGGGGTCGATCCCTGGCCGACGTTGCCCTGGTGGTCGTAGACCTGCTCGACGATCAGCCGACCGCTCAACGGCTCGAAGGCGAGGACACCCCAGCCCGAACCCTGCGTCGTCGCGGCCGCCTTGGTCAGCTGCGCCCTGAACCCGGCGAACGAACCGAACGACTCGGCGATCGCGTCCGCCAACTCGCCCACCCCGTCGGCCTCCAGAGGCTCACCGCCGCCGTCGCCGGTCATGTTGTGCCAGTAGATCGAGTGCAGGATGTGGCCGGACAGATGGAAGGCGAGGTTCTTCTCCAGGCCGTTGACCGACCCCCACGCCTCCTTGTCCCGAGCCTCGGCCAACTGCTCCCACGTGTCGTTGGCGCCCTTCACATAGGCCGCGTGGTGCTTGTCGTGGTGCAGCTCGATGATCTCGGGGCTGATCACGGGCGCGAGCGCGGAGTAGTCGTACGGCAGTTCAGGAAGCGTGTAGACGGGCATGGCAGGGGTCCCCTCCGACCTCGGCACCTTATTGCGAAGGACTTGCAACTACAACCTAGCAACAAAAAGCCCCCCACGGGCGAACCGCGAGGGGCTTGAGGTCGAGCGGGGTGAGCGGGCCGAGCGGGGTGAGTGGGGTGAGTGGGGGCGAGCGGGTCGAGTGGGGGAGGGGCGCCGACGTCAGTTGTTCCCGGCCGCCGCCTCGGCCTCGTTCCCGGCCGCCGCCCCGTTCCCCGCCGTCGCCCCGGCGCCGCCGCCGGCCTCGGCCCCGGCGCCCGAGCCGGCCCGCGTCCGCTGCCACCCGTACCCCACCGCGGCCAGCGCCAGCGTCATCGCGCCGGTGCCGTACAACTGGACCCGGGTGCCGGGCTCGCGGGCCATCAGGACGAAGATGGCCGCCATCCCGGCCAGCGCGACCCACGTCAGCACCGGGAACGCCCACATCCGCACGGTGAGCCGGTCGGGGGACTCGGCCTCCAGGCGGGCCCGCAACCGCAGTTGGGAGACGGCGATGAAGATCCAGACGACCAGGATGACCGCGCCGATCATGTTCAGCAGCCACGCGAACACGTCGTCGGGGCGCCAGTAGCTGAGCAGCACGCACACGAACCCGACGACACAGGAGACCAGCACCGCCACCCGGGGCACCCCGCCGGACACCCGCCCCAGCACCTTCGGGCCCATCCCGCGCTCCACCAGCGAGAAGGCGATGCGCGACGAACCGTAGATGTTGGCGTTCATCGCGGACAGCAGGGCGACCAGGATGACGACGTTCATGAGCTGCCCGGCGCCGTCGACGCCGATGTGCTGGAGCGTGGCGACATAGGGGCCGTTCTCCACGACCGACTTCGCGTTCCACGGGACCAGCGTGACGACGACGGCCATCGAACCGACGTAGAACAGCGCGATGCGCCACATCGCCGTGCGGACCGCCATGGCCACGCCCCGCACCGGGTCCTCGGACTCCGCCGCCGCGATGGTGACCGTCTCCAGGCCGCCGTACGCGAAGATCGACGCGAGCAGGCCGATGACGAGGCCCTCGCCGCCGTGGGGCAGGAAGTCGTCGAGGTTGCCGGTGCCGGGGGAGTCGGTGCCCGGCAGGACGCCCGCGATGGCGAGCACGCCGAGCACCAGGAACAGCACGATCGCGCCGACCTTCAGGGCCGCGAACCAGAACTCGAACTCGCCGAAGTTCTTCACGGCGGCCAGGTTCGTGCAGCAGAACACCGCCATGAACACCGCCACCCACAGCCACTCCGGGGTCCCCGGCAGCCAGCCCGTGACGATGTGCGCCGCGCCGATCCCCTCCAGGCCGACCGCCGTGCACAGCAGCACCCAGAACGCCCAGCCCGCCGTGAACCCCGCCCACGGCCCGATCGCCCGCTCGGCGTGCACCGAGAAGGAACCCGACGAGGGATACGCGGCCGACATCTCGCCGAGCATCCGCATCACCAGCGTCACGAGGAGACCGGAGAGGGCGTAGGCGACGACGATGGCGGGGCCGGCGGCGGCGATCCCGGCGCCGGAACCGACGAACAGTCCCGCGCCGATCACCCCGCCGAGGGCGATCATCGACAGGTGGCGCTGCTTGAGGCCGTGGGACAGGGAGGCGGTGGCCTCCTCCTGCCGGGGCGGCTGCTCGGTGCTGCTACGGGGCATGGCACGCGTCCAGTAGGTGAGAGGGGTGGGGGGCGTGTGACGTGGGCAAAAACGCCCACAGTCTGGGCAGTGGCACGGTCCCGACGGGGAAATTGCCCACCATCCGGACATTTCCCATACGGAAAGTGATCAACTGCTCACACATTAACGCCCGTTCACTCGCACCCGTAAGGGGCTGTGTGGCCCGGGCGCCCGGCCAACGCCCGTTGGCCAACGGGCGTTGGCGGAGCGGGGTGGTCAACGCCCGTTGGTCAACGCCTGATGGCCAACGCCCGTTGGTCAACGCGTGTTGGCGGGGCGGGGTATCAAACGCCCGTTGGCAAACGCCCGTTGGCAAACGCCCGTTGGCAAACGCCCGTTGGCAAATGCCCGTCGGCAAACGCCCGTTGGTCAACGTCCGTTGGTCGGCACCTGTTGGCCAACGCCCGTTGGCAACGCCCATTGGCCAACGCCCGTTGGTAAACACCGGTTGGCCAACGCACGTTGACCGCCGCCCCTCGGCCCGCCATGCCACCGCCCGTTGACCGGACCCGCACCCCGCCCCTAGGCCCGCCGTGCCACCGCCCGTTGACCCGACCCGCACCCCGCCCACGCGCCACCCCTCCCGCCCCGCATCCGCCCCGCGTGACCGAACCGTCGTCGGTTCCGTGACCGGCGTCACCCCGGACCGGGTGTACCCGGCCTTCTTTGTCCGGACCGCACCAAGCCCCCGTTCCCCCCTTTGTCGTCCACGGACGGTGTCCCCCGCCCGCGCCCCGGGTTAGCGTCGCTCTGTCCCCGACCGTCCTCGACCCGCGGAGTCCCATGAGCACCGCCCTCGCCCCCACCACCCGCTCCGGCCAGGTCCTCGCCGACCTGCTCCCGGCCTCCCGCGTCCGTGAGGTGGCCCTCGTCGTCGGTGGCGCCGTGCTCACCGGCGTCGCCGCCCAGATCGCCGTGCCCGTGCCGGGCTCCCCGGTGCCGGTGACCGGCCAGACCTTCGCCGCGCTCCTCGTCGGCACCGCGCTCGGCGCCAGGCGCGGCTTCTTCGCGCTCGCCCTGTACGCGCTGGCCGGTGTCGTCGGCATGCCGTGGTTCGCGGAGGGCGGTTCCGGGGCGGGCGGGGCCGCGTTCGGGTACATCATCGGCCTGATGCTGGCCGCGACGGCCGTCGGCGCCCTGGCCCGGCGCGGAGCGGACCGCTCGGTGCTGCGGATGGCGGGCACGATGCTGGTCGGCGAGGCGATCGTCTACGCGATCGGCGTTCCCTACCTCGCGTACGCCGCTGACCTGTCCACGTCGGCGGCGCTCGCGGCGGGCCTCACGCCGTTCCTGATCGGGGACGCGCTGAAGGCCGTGCTGGCGATGGGCGTGCTGCCGACGGCGTGGAAGCTGCTCGACAGGCGCTGACGTCATCGACGTCGACCGGATGGTGTCGGCATCGACGAACGCGAGAGAGGCTCGCCGGATTCGCTCCGGCGAGCCTCTCTCACGTCGGTGAGTACCTCTAACGACCGTTAGCGGCTCTCAGCCGCCCCCAGGACCACTGCCCGCACAGTCAGGACCACTGCCCTCAGTCAGGACCACTGCCCTCAGTGCTCGGTCGCCCTCAGTGCTCGGTCGCCGACGAGGCGGCCGCGACCTTCGGCCCGTTCGGCCCGTTCGGCCCCTTGGGACCGCCGTCGATGCCGTCACCCCTGCCGCCGCCGCGCACCTTCTCCTTCACGAAGGCGATGACGAGGACGACCGCCGCGACCAGCAGCGACAGCAGCATCGTCTCGCGGCCGTCGTGCTCGGTGTCGGTGAGCATGTAACCGAGGATGAAGACGATCAACGCGGCCGTCGCCCAGGTCAGATACGGGTACAGCCACATCTTCACGACGAGCTTCTCCGGCGCCTCGGCCTGGATGATGCGCCGCATCCGCAGCTGCGAGAAGCAGATGACCAGCCACACGAACAGGGCCACCGCGCCACTGGAGTTGACCAGGAAGAGGAAGACCGAGTCGGGGAACTTGTAGTTGAAGAACACGGCGACGAAGCCGAAGACGACCGATGACACGATGGCCGCCATCGGCACGCCCCGGCTGGTGGTCCGCGCGAACGCCTTCGGCGCGTCCCCGCGCTCACCGAGCGAGAACGCCATCCGAGAGGCCGTGTACAGACCGGAGTTGAGGCAGGACAGCACCGACGTCAGCACGATGAAGTTCATGATCTGACCGGCGTGCGCGATGCCCAGCGAGTCCAGGGCCGCGACGTAGGAGCCCTTCTCGGCGATCGACGGGTCGTTCCACGGCAGCAGCGCGACGACGACGAAGATCGAGCCCAGGTAGAAGACGCCGATCCGCCAGATGATGCTGTTGGTCGACTTCGTCACCGCGCGCTGCGGGTCCTCCGACTCGCCCGCGGCCAGCGTCGCGATCTCGCTGCCCATGAAGGAGAACACCACGAGCAGCACGCCGGTGAGGATCGCGCCGGGACCGTGCGGCAGGAAACCGCCGTGCTCGGTGAGGTTGCCGAGCCCCGCCTTGTCGCTGTGGACGCCCGGCAGCACGCCGAACACCGCGAGCAGGCCGATCACCACGAACGCGCCGATCGCCACGACCTTGATCCCGGCGAACCAGAACTCGAACTCACCGTAGGAGCCCACCGAGATCAGGTTGGTGGCGGTGAGCACGGTCATCACGATCAGCGCCCAGCCCCACTGCGGGACGGCCGGAATCCAGCCCTCCAGGATCTTGGCGCCCGCGGTGGCCTCCACGGCGAGCACCACGACCCAGAAGAACCAGTACAGCCACCCGATGGAGAACCCGGCCCAGCTGCCGAGGGCGCGGTCCGCGTGCGCGGAGAACGAACCGGACGTCGGGTTCGCGGCGGACATCTCGCCGAGCATCCGCATCACGAGCACCACGAGGGTGCCGACGAGGGCGTACGACAGCAGGATGCCCGGGCCCGCGGTGGCGATACCGGTGCTGGAGCCGACGAAGAGTCCGGCCCCGATGACGCCGCCGATGGCGATCATCGACAGATGTCGGTTCTTGAGTCCTGCTTGGAGTCCGGTCATGGGGGGAGTTCCTTTGCGCCGGGGTGAGGTCCCGCGGAGGGCGCGGCTCTACACCTGCGTACGAGCCGCGTACGAATCGGTCCAGTGAATCGGAGGCAAAGGAATAGTTGAACCTTTGAATCCGGATCGTTACTTGAGGTTTATTTGAGGTTTTCCCGAGGTTAGCGTGGGATTGCGCACAGTGGCCGAAACTCTGCGTCCCGGCACCCGACGCTGCTTCCCCGTAACGGCCGTGTCACACTCGGACCCATGCGCGTGTACATCGGCTCCGACCATGCCGGCTTCGAGCTCAAGAACCACCTCGTCGAGTGGCTGACGTCAGCCGGCCACGACCCCGTCGACTGCGGCCCGCACATCTACGACGCCCAGGACGACTACCCGCCCTTCTGCCTGCGCGCCGCCGAGCGCACGGCCGCGGACCCGGACGCCCTCGGCATCGTGATCGGCGGCTCCGGCAACGGCGAGCAGATCGCCGCGAACAAGGTGAAGGGCGTGCGGGCGGCGCTCGCGTGGAGCGAGGAGACCGCGTCGCTCGGCCGCCAGCACAACAACGCCAACGTCGTCGCCGTCGGCTCCCGTATGCACTCGGCGGAGGACGCGACGACGTTCGTGGCGACGTTCCTCGCCACGCCGTTCTCCGGTGACGAGCGGCATGTGCGGCGGATCGACATGCTGACGGCGTACGAGGCGACGGGGAAGCTGCCGGAGATCCCGGCGCATCATCCGCAGGGCAAGTGAGGGCCTTCCGAGCCGAGCCGCTCAAGTAACCGAGACGGACGGTTGTGGGTGGGAAAAGGCTTTTCGAGCCGAGCCCCTCGACTGAGCGGGACGGGCGGTTGTGGGTGGGAAAGGGCTTTTCGAGGTGAGCTGCTCGACTGACCGGGACGGGTGGCTGTGGGTGGGAAGGAACTGGCAACTGTGCCCGAGGGTCACACAATTCACCGGCTGGCCCAGGACTACGAGGCACGGTTCCAGGGCCGCACGGCCCAGGTGACCAGCCCACAGGGCAAGTTCACAGACGGCGCCGAACTCATCGACGGCACGGAACTCACCCACACCGAGGCCCACGGCAAACACCTCTTCCTGGGGTTCAGGAACGAGACCTGGGTCCACATCCACCTCGGCCTCTTCGGCAAGGTCGGCTTCGGCGACGCCCCCGCCCCACCGCCCACGGACACCGTCCGCCTCCGCCTGACGAACAGCACCTCCTACGTCGACCTGCGCGGCCCGACGACCTGCGCGCTGCTCACGGACGCCGAGAAGCAGGCGATACACGACCGCCTCGGCCCCGACCCGCTGCGCGCCGACGCCGACCCGCAGGCGGCGTTCCGGCGCATCTCCCGCAGCCGCACGACCGTCGCCGCGCTCCTCATGGACCAGAAGATCATCGCGGGCGTCGGCAACGTCTACCGCGCCGAGGTCCTCTTCCGGCACGGCATCGACCCCTACCGCGCGGGCCGCGACCTCACCCCCGCCGAGTGGGACGCCGTCTGGTCCGACCTGGTCGCCCTCATGCGCGACGGCGTCCGCGACAACCGCATCGACACCGTCCGCCCCGAACACACCCCGGAGGCGATGGGCCGCCCGCCCCGCGTCGACGACCACGGCGGCGAGGTCTACGTGTACCGCAGGGCGAACATGCCCTGCCACCTCTGCGGCACCCCCGTCCGCACCGCCGAACTCGCCGCCCGCAACCTCTTCTGGTGCCCCACCTGCCAGATCCGCTGACGCTCCGTCAGAACATGTGCGGCAGCCACGGTTTCACCGTCGACGCGAACGCCACCGACGCCCGCTCCAACGCCCCCGCCCGCACCTCCCGCACCAGCCCGGCCGCGCCAAGCGCCCCGAGCGTCGTCCCGCCGAGGTACCCGGCGCCCAACTCCCGTACCGACAGGGCGAGATCGGCCGCGTCCCCGGTGCGCTCGCAGCGCGCCCCCGTCGTATCCCCGGACAGCCGCCAACGCCCCGAGTTCCAGGGGCAGAAGGCGTCCTCCACGTCCAACACCACGTCCACCGGCGCCTGGTAGGCCCGCGCCCCGAGCGCCGCGCCGACGTCCACGAGCCGGACATGCAGCGAGTCCCGGACACGCACCCCGCAACGCCGGATGTCGGACACCAGATACTGCCACGCCTCGTCCAACGGCCGCCCGCGCGCCACGAGTTGAGAGGTCAGGTCGATGTCGAACAGGAACCGCCACACCGCCGCGTGCGCCGCCGGGTCCAGCGCCTCGGTGTCCTGGAGGAGGACCGTCCCATGGTGCCCGGACGTCTCCCACCGGGGCCGCACCCTGAACCGCGCGTACCCGACGACCTCCCCCGCCCGCTCCGCCACCACGCACTGCAACGCCGACGCCCCGTCCCGCCCGCTCGCCGGGTCGAGCAGCCCGAGCCGCTCCCAGCCGGGCAGCCGCGCGACCATCCCGGGACGCCGCCCGACCGTGCGCGCGTACACCGCCTCGCACGCGTCGACGACATCGGCGGGCTCGGCGTACCGCAGCCGTACGCCGTCCGTCCCCGGCGGCACCGACAGCCGCACCCGCGCCGTGTCGACCTCGGCGTTGACGTGATACGTGCCGACGCCGTACCCGAACCGGCCGTAGATCGCCGGCTCCGACGCCGTCAGCACCGCCAACGGCCACCCCAGGGCCCGCACCTCGTCGAGCTGCCGGCGCATCATCGACGTCAGCAGCCCGCGCCGGCGATGCGTCGCGGCGACCGAGACCATCGTCACACCGGCCGCCCGCACCGCCGTTCCACCAGGAACCGTCAGCCGGAAACTGAACGCCCCCGCCGTCCCCACGCACGCGTCGCCGTCCCACGCCCCGAAGCTGTGCTCGAACTCGGTCAGATCACGCCACAGCGCACGTTCCTCGGGCGCTTCGGGAACCCCGCCGAAGGCCCGTTCCAGGGAGGCGTACCAGGTGTCCCATACGTCTCGCTCAAGTGGTCGAAGGATCGTTCCATCGGGGGGCCGTACCGTCGTCTCAGTCGCCATGGATGCATGCCTATCAGGGCATTTCGGGGCGGTCCAGGGAATTTCGCCTTGGGGGCGACGAGAGGGCGTTTCGTGAAGTTCACTGTGAAGTCCAGCCTCGGACGGGGGACAAGTAGGACCTCCCGTGCCAAGCAGCTGGTCCGATGGATAGGGTCCCGAACTAATGCCAGCAGGACGAGAACCGCGCGCGGCGGCCGACACGTTCATGGCCCGGTTGAAGATGCAGTGGCACCGGGCCCGCGTCGGCCTGCGCAGAAGCGCCGTCGACTACTTCCGCGGCGACGGTTCCGACTGGATCGCCCTCGCCGGGCTGCTCCTCACCGTGCCCCTCATCGCGGCCACCACCCTCGTCAACTCGGTCTGGTGCTCGCCCGCCGCCCTGGTCCTGCCGATCGTCGCCGGCGGACTGCTGCTGCGCCCCGCCAGCCTGCTCACCCTCTACGCCGCCTCGGCCACCGCGCTGATCGTCGAGTCCATCCGCCTCGGCCCCTACACCGAGGGCGCCTCCCGGGTCACCCCCGGCGTGGTCCTGGTGGTCGCCGCCTGCGGCTTCTTCGGGCTGCTTGTCGCGCAGTTCCGCAGCCGGGTCGGGGTGCCCTGGCGGCGCGGCGGCACGATGCTCTTCGACCTGCGTGAACGTATCCGGGTGCAGAGCAAGTTGCCCAAGCTGCCGGGTGGCTGGCACCACGAGATGGCGCTGCGCCCGGCCGGCGGCCAGTCCTTCTCCGGCGACTTCGTGGTCGCCGCGCGCACCAACGCCGGCCGGACCATGGAGGTCGTCCTCACCGACGTCTCCGGCAAGGGCATGGACGCGGGGTCGCGTGCGCTGCTGCTGTCCGGGGCGTTCGGCGGGCTGCTCGGTTCGCTGCCGCCGCACGCGTTCCTGCCCGCCGCCAACGGCTATCTGCTCCGCCAGGACTGGGACGAGGGGTTCGCGACCTCCATCCACCTGGTCCTCGATCTCGACTCCGGGGACTACGAGTTGTACTCCGCGGGCCACCCGCCGGGGCTTCAGCTCAGCGCGGGCAGCGGGCGTTGGGAGGAGAAGGCGGCCGAGGGTCCGCTCCTCGGGGTCTACGACGGTGCCCAGTTCGACCCCGTGAAGGGGTCGCTGCGGCCCGGGGACGTACTGATGCTCTTCACCGACGGTCTGGTGGAGACGTCGGAACGGGACATCGTCGAGGGCATAGACCGTCTCACCGGTGAGGCGGACCGCTACGTGGCCGGTGGCTTCCACGGCGCCGCCTGGCACCTCATCGAGGCGGTCGCCAAGGACGTCAACGACGACCGAGCCCTCCTCCTCATCTGCCGAGAAGGCCCAACAGCCCCCCACCCCACCCCCCACTAACCAACCCCCCTCCGCCGGGTACGGCCCCGCGGAGGCTGGCCGCGCAAGCCGCCCTTCAAGCAACGCCGGGCGCCTGTTGAGACACGGCTGGGCAACGCCGTTAAGGGGCGCGGGGCTGTGTCGATATGCGGCTCCGCCGCGCGGGCGCGACCAGCCACGACGCGCCCGCGGTCGACGAACTGGCCGCCACCACATACCCCCCAGGGGCGCGGGGAACTGCGCGCTCAGCCACGACGGACCTGCGGCCAATGAACCGCCCGCCACCAAGTACCCCCCCAGGGGCGCGGGGCTGTGTCGATATGCGGCTCCGCCGCGCGGGCGCGACCAGCCACGACGGACCCGCGGTCGACGAACCTGCCGTCACCACGTACCCCCCCCACGCGCCCGCAGGCGGCGAACCGCCCGGTTTCTACGGGGCCTTGGGGCCGGAGTCCAGGTCCGTGACCAGGCCGCGGAGCAGGGGCCCGTACTCGGGGTGGGCAAGGGCGGAGGCCATCTGCGCGACCAGATAATCCGCAGGGTTACCGGTGTCGTACCAGCGCCCCTGAATCACCTGCCCATACACCGCCCGCGTCGACGCATACGCATTCAACGCGTCGGTGAGATAGATCTCCCCCTCCTGCTTCTCGTACCACCGCCGCGTCTGCTCCCGCAGCTCATCGATGATCCCCGGCGTGACGACATACCCCCCGATCGCCGCGTACGAGGACGGCGCGTCCGCAGGCTGCGGCTTCTCCACCAGCCCGGTGATGCGGAGCAACCCGTCACCGAGGTCCTCCTTGACGATCGGCACGCCATAGCGCTGCGAGTCCACCGGGTCCATCGGCAGCAGCGCCAGCACCGGGCACGCCGTCTGCTCGTACGCCCGGATCAACTGCTGCGCCCGCGGCACCTCGGCCACGAACACGTCGTCCGGCCAGAGCACCAGCACCGGTTCGTCACCGATGTTGCGGGCGGCGTTCAGAACGGGCGTGCCGTTGCCGTACGGACCGTGCTGGTCGAGGTAGGTGATGTGGCCCCGGCGGGCCAGCTCGGCGACCTCCTCCACCGCGTCCGCGTACGCCGTCTTGCCGTCGGCCCGCAACTGGGAGACCAGCGCAGGATTCGGCCGGAAGTGCTCCTGGATGAGGCTCTTGCCGCCGGAGACCACGATCGTGATGTCCGTGATGCCGCTGTCCACCAGCTCACGCACGGTGTGTTCGATCACCGGCTTGTCACCGACCGGCAGCATCTCCTTCGGCGTCGCCTTGGTCAGCGGCAGCAGCCGGGAGCCGAGTCCGGCGGCGGGGATCACGGCCCTGCGGATCGTGGGGGGCATCAGACCACTCTCGTTCGAGGGAAGCCGCGCCGACCGACACGGCCCACGCCGAAGCTACCAACGTCGGCCCCCGCCCCGGACAGGGGACACCGGGCACCTTCCTTGGGCACACTGGCCGGATGAACGATGCCCCCGCCCCGTTGCTGACCACGGCCGAGGTCGAGACGCTCGCCCGCGCCGCGCACGCCGGCCAGACCGACAAGGCGGGCCGCCCCTACGCCGAGCACCTCGCCGCCGTCGCCGCCGGAGTCCGCGCGCGGGGCGGCGACGACGCCCAGCTCGCGGCAGCCTGGCTGCACGACGCGGTGGAGGACGCCATGCTGTCCGAACGGTGGCTCCAGGAGGCCGCGTTGAGCCCCCGCACCAAGGCTGTCGTGCTCGCGGTCACCAAGCGGGCGGGGGAGAGCCCCGAGGCGTACGCGGGGCGCATCCTGGCCACCCCGGGCGCCCTCCTGGTGAAGGAGGCGGACCTCGCCCACAACGCCGACCCGGCCCGCCTCGCCCGTCTCAGCGACGCGGCGACCCGGAAACGACTGACCGAGAAGTACGCACGGATGCGCGCACTTCTCGGTCTGGAAGAGCAGTCGTCCTAGGACCTGTCCGGGCCCTGGCGGCGGGCCCGGTCTAGGACTTCGCGCCGGCCGGTCGGCGGTCGCGGTCACGCTGCTCGCGCTCCCGTGCCCCCTCGGCCGCGTCCTGCTTGAAGGCCCACTTCATCTCGGGCTCCATCACGCACCGGAACACCCGGCGCACCGGCGCCGTACAGAGCAGGGTGACGATGACGCCGAAGGCGACGGTCACGAGGATCTCGCCGAGCGGCCCGTGCAGCCACCCCGGCTCGAACCAGCCGTAGAAGTCACCGGCCTTCACCACGAAGCCGTGCAGCAGATAGCCGTACAGCGTGCCCGCGCCCAGGGTCGTGAACCACATCCTGCGGCCCGGCACCCAGGAGAAGAAGCAGGCGGTCAGCAGCAGCGAGCAGCCGAACAGGGCCAGCACCATGACCGGACCGCTCCACCACGGCGCGTCCAACTCCTGGGCGGCGTCACGGTGGTAGAACCACGCGGTGTTCATGCGGGGCACCGCCCACCAGCCGACGGCCAGCGCGGCGGCGAACACCGGCACCGACAGCATCCGCATCCGGCGGTTGCGCACCATCTTGAAGTGCTCGGGCTTCAGACACAGGCCCAGCACGAAGAACGGCAGGAACTGCAAGACCCGTTGCAGGTCGAGGTCGTCGCCGATCTCCGGCGACACGGACGCCAGCATCGAGACGCCGAGCGCGACCGGCAGCGGCCAGCGCAGGGAATTCCACAGCGGCGTCGTCAGCCGCCAGATGAACAACGCGACCAGGAACCAGGTGAGATACCAGGGGTCGAGCAGGCTGATCGCCATCCCCGGATCATGGTCGCCGTACTTCTTGAAGAGGCTGTACGCGGTCTCGAACACGAGGTACGGGACCGCGACCCCGGTGACCAGTCGGCGCAGACGGTCGGGGCGCATGTCGAAACTGCGGGAGAAATAGCCGGAGATGACGATGAAGGCCGGCATGTGGAACGCGTACACGACGGTGTACACGGCTTCCAGGGTGCGGCTGTCACCCTTGAGCGGTTCCCAGGAGTGGCCCATCGCGACCAGCACGATGGCCAGGTATTTGGCGTTGTCGAAGAACGCGTCCCGCTGCTTGCCGGGGGGCGCGGGTCTGGCCGACTTCGCCGTGCGGGGAGTGGGGTCCGACGCCGTCGACGGCGTGGCCGTGGGCAGTGGTGCGCTGGTATGGCCTGGTGAGCGCAGCGAGTTCGTCACCGAACCTCACCCCGGAAGCCGGGGGAGACGATATCGGCACTCGCTGCGTACGCGGGGGACGAGGCAGCGTTGAACATCTGAGGCACCCTAGCGTTGTCCATGGGATTACGTAAAACCGTCCACGTCATTCGTGGTTCTGCCTCCGTATACCCCGGATTCAGGAAACATGACATCGCGTCGCACCTGACCGTCTTGTCGTGACTCATCCCTACTAAACATCGCATAAGGCCAGCGGGCGACTCCGGTGCAATGACCGTTTGGTCATCCTCCGTTGACCCGTCTGTTGACCCGTCGCGGAAAGCGCCGACCGGTCCGCGGCCCGAATTCGAAATGCCTGCGAACGCGATGTGTGGGCATGGAAACGATCCGGCCTATTTATCCGGACGGCCGTGTCCGGACGGGGTGTTGACCGGCCGGTCGGAGCCGTCGGGGCACACGGCGGGCGCAAAGCTCCGGCACAGGTGTCGCCCCTGATGTCCCACCAGCCGCATACGAGGGCCCTGTTGGTGGCACGATGGTTCTGGCGGGAGTGCACGGGGTTGTCCCCTGTGCCGGGTGAGCGGACAGATCAAGGGTGTGATCAGTTGTGGCCATTTCACTGTCGGTCGTGCTGTTGTTGGCGATCATTCTGGTGGTACTGATCCGGGGAGGTTCCATCAAGGCCGGACCGGCCGTCGTGGCGATCCTCTTCGGGTTCTTCCTCGCGTCGAGCGGCATGGCCCCCTCGATCCAACGCTTCCTGAACTCGATAGCGGAGACGGTCAACTCCATCAGCTTCTGACCAGCGCCCCGGCGGTCCCGGCGGTCCTGTCGGCCTCACCACCCCCGCGCACGCGAACGGGGCCGGACCGGAGGACGTGCCTCCGATCCGGCCCCGGACCGAACAGAGCGGGCGACGGGAATCGAACCCGCGTAGCTAGTTTGGAAGACTAGGGCTCTACCATTGAGCTACGCCCGCACAGTGCGTACCGCGGGTCATCGACCCCGGCACTGAAGGCATCGTAGCGGTTCGACCCCGGTCACCGCACACCCCTTCCGCGTCGGCCTCCCGGCCCTCGCGAGGGCGGCGGACGGAAGGGGGCTGCCCCGCTGTCGCCGGGCATGTACCCTACGTGTCGCACCAGACGGGGTGTGGCGCAGCTTGGTAGCGCGTCCGCTTTGGGAGCGGAAGGCCGTGGGTTCAAATCCCGCCACCCCGACCACGACCGGTCAAGACCGGTCACCCGCGCGATCACCTCGCGTGATCGCCTTTGGGGCGTGTCGCCGCTGCCGTTACTATGCAAGCTGCACGCCCGTGTGCCTCTCCAATGAAGTTCTCCGGGCGGCGATCCGCCGGACCGTTCTGGTTCCGGCAGAAACCGAGAAGTCAGCCACAAGGAGACCGAACCGTGAAGAGCGCCGTGGAGACCCTGAACCCGACTCGGGTTCGGCTCACTGTCGAGGTGCCCTTCGAGGAGCTCAAGGACAGCCTCGACGCGGCGTACAAGAAGATCAACCAGCAGGTCACGGTGAAGGGCTTCCGCAAGGGCAAGATCCCCGCCCGCGTCATCGACCAGCGGTTCGGCCGCGGTGCGGTCCTGGAGGAAGCGGTCAACGACGCGCTCCCGAAGTTCTACACCGACGCCGTCAACGAGGCCGACCTGAACGTCCTGGGCCAGCCCGAGGTCGACATCACCGAGCTGAAGGACGGCGAGACGCTGAACTTCACCGCCGAGGTCGACATCCGCCCCGAGATCGAGATCCCGGACTACTCCGGCATCGCGGTCGAGGTCGACGCCGTCGAGGTCACCGAGGAGGACATCGACAAGTCGGTCGAGCAGCTCCGCGAGCGCTTCGCCACCACCTCCCCGGTCGAGCGCGCCGCCGCCGACGGCGACGTCCTCACGGTGGACCTGGAGGCCAAGGTCGACGGCGAGATCCTGGAGGACGGCGTCGCCAGCGGCGTCTCCTACACGATCGGCTCCGGCGAGCTGCTGGAAGGTATCGACGACGCCGTCAAGGGCCTGGAGGCCGGTGGCGAGACCACCTTCACCTCCGAGCTGAAGGGCGGCTCCGCCGCCGGGCGCGAGGCCGAGGTCACCGTCAAGGTCACCCAGGTCGCCGCCCGCGAACTGCCCGAGCTGGACGACGAGTTCGCGCAGCTCGCCTCCGAGTTCGACACCCTGGAGGAGCTGCGCGCCGACAGCCGCAAGCGCCTGGAGAACATGAAGCAGTACGACCAGGCCACGCAGGCCCAGGAGCGCGTCCTGGAGCAGCTGCTCGAACTGGTCGAGGTGCCCGTCCCCGAGAAGCTTCTCGACGACGAGATCAACACCCGCAAGCACAACCTGGAGCACCACCAGCTCCAGCAGATGGGTCTCGACCTCCCGAAGTACCTGGAGATCCAGGGCAAGACGGAGGAGGAGTTCGACACCGAGACCCGTGAGGCCGCGGTCAAGGGCATCAAGACCCAGTTCGTCCTGGACGAGCTGGTCAAGCGGGAGAAGCTGAACGTGAACCAGGAGGAGCTCACCGAGCACCTGCTGCGCCGCGCCTCCTCCTCCGGCATGTCCCCCGACCAGTTCGCGCAGGCCGTCGTCGAGGGTGGTCAGGTGCCGCTCCTGGTCGGCGAGGTCGCCCGCGGCAAGGCGCTGGCCGTCGTCGTCGAGGCCGCCACGGTCAAGGACACCAACGGCGAGGTCGTCGACCTCGACGACGAGGAAGAGGGCACGGAGGGCGCCGAGGCCGCTGAGGCCGACGCGACCGCCGAGCCGGTCGAGGCCGCCGACGCCGACGCCGTCAAGGCGGACGACAAGGCCGCGGAGAAGACCGAGGGCTGAGTCCCGCGGCGCCTTCTCGAAGGACGGACGACGGGCCCCCGGGGACTTCCCTGGGGGCCCGTCGGGCTACGCCCCCGGCGAACACTCCCATATCCGGGATTCCCCGAAGGGACCAGCGCGTTAGGGTCCATGAATACGAGGGCAGGGGAGTCCCCGATTAGCGCCGGACGGCCCCCAGGCCCCGGCAGAAAACGTGAGACGGCCCGGCGCCGTCGTAAGACGAGCAGGTGGATACGTGACGAATCTGATGCCCTCCGCCGCCGGCGAGCCTTCCTTCGGTGGCCTCGGCGACCAGGTCTACAACCGACTGCTCGGCGAGCGGATCATCTTCCTCGGCCAGGCGGTCGACGACGACATCGCCAACAAGATCACCGCACAGCTTCTGCTCCTTGCCGCCGAACCCGACAAGGACATCTACCTCTACATCAACAGCCCCGGCGGCTCGATCACGGCCGGCATGGCGATCTACGACACCATGCAGTACATCAAGAACGACGTGGTGACGATCGCCATGGGCCTCGCCGCCTCCATGGGTCAGTTCCTGCTCAGCGCGGGAACGCCGGGCAAGCGCTTCGCGCTCCCGAACGCCGAGATCCTGATCCACCAGCCCTCCGCAGGACTGGCCGGTTCGGCCTCCGACATCAAGATCCACGCGGAGCGGCTGCTGCACACCAAGAAGCGCATGGCGGAGCTGACCTCCCAGCACACCGGTCAGTCGTTCGAGGAGATCACCCGCGCCTCCGACCGCGACCGCTGGTTCGACGCCGACGAGGCCAAGGAGTACGGCCTCATCGACGAGGTCATCACGACGGCAGCCAACATGCCGGGCGGCGGCGGCACCGGGGCCTGAGACCCCTGCAAGCCCCCAGCCGACCGCCTCAGCCTCTAGGAGAGAGACAGTGAACGACTTCCCCGGCAGCGGCCTGTTCGACCGCACGCGCGCCGAGTACACGGGCCCCACGGCGGAGTCCCGCTACGTCATCCCGCGCTTCGTGGAGCGCACCTCGCAGGGTGTGCGCGAGTACGACCCGTACGCGAAGCTCTTCGAGGAGCGGGTGATCTTCCTCGGCGTCCAGATCGACGACGCCTCCGCCAACGACGTCATGGCGCAGCTGCTGTGCCTGGAGTCGATGGACCCCGACCGGGACATCTCGATCTACATCAACAGCCCCGGCGGCTCCTTCACGGCGCTCACCGCGATCTACGACACCATGCAGTTCGTGAAGCCCGACATCCAGACGGTCTGCATGGGCCAGGCGGCCTCCGCCGCGGCGATCCTGCTGGCGGCCGGCACCCCGGGCAAGCGCATGGCCCTGCCGAACGCGCGCGTCCTGATCCACCAGCCCTACAGCGAGACCGGCCGCGGTCAGGTCTCCGACCTGGAGATCGCCGCCAACGAAATCCTCCGGATGCGTTCGCAGCTGGAGGACATGCTGGCCAAGCACTCGACCACGCCGATCGAGAAGATCCGCGAGGACATCGAGCGCGACAAGATCCTCACGGCCGAGGAGGCCCTCTCGTACGGCCTCGTCGACCAGATCATCTCCACCCGGAAGATGAACAACGAGTCCGTCCGCTAGCGGAGGCTGTATCGTCTGCCGCTCCTTGGCACGGAGCGCGTGAGAGGGCCCGGTAAACGGGCACCAGGAAGTGAACCGTGCCAAGGGGGGCCCGAACGGGGGGCTCGGCAAGGTACCGTCGGATGAAGGCAGCACCAGGAGCCGCTGGACCTAGGCGTCTCCCAGGCGAAGGGGAAGCACACCGTGGCACGCATCGGTGACGGCGGCGATCTGCTCAAGTGCTCGTTCTGCGGCAAGAGCCAGAAGCAGGTCAAGAAGCTCATCGCAGGGCCTGGTGTGTACATCTGCGACGAGTGCATCGACCTCTGCAACGAGATCATCGAAGAGGAACTCGCGGAGACGAGCGAGGTGCGCTGGGAGGAACTCCCCAAGCCCCGCGAGATCTACGAGTTCCTTGAGGGCTATGTCGTCGGCCAGGAGTCGGCGAAGAAGGCCCTGTCGGTGGCGGTCTACAACCACTACAAGCGGGTCCAGGCCGGTGAGAACAGCGCGGGTTCCGGCCGCGACGACGCGATCGAGCTGGCGAAGTCCAACATCCTGCTGCTCGGCCCCACCGGCTCCGGCAAGACCCTGCTGGCCCAGACGCTGGCCCGGATGCTGAACGTCCCGTTCGCGATCGCCGACGCGACCGCGCTGACGGAGGCCGGCTACGTCGGCGAGGACGTCGAGAACATCCTCCTGAAGCTCATCCAGGCCGCCGACTACGACGTCAAGAAGGCCGAGACGGGCATCATCTACATCGACGAGATCGACAAGGTCGCCCGGAAGAGCGAAAACCCGTCGATCACCCGCGATGTGTCCGGCGAGGGCGTCCAGCAGGCGCTGCTGAAGATCCTGGAGGGCACCACCGCCTCCGTCCCGCCGCAGGGCGGACGCAAGCACCCGCACCAGGAGTTCATCCAGATCGACACGACGAACGTCCTGTTCATCGTGGGCGGCGCCTTCTCCGGTCTGGAGAAGATCATCGAGTCGCGGGCCGGCGCCAAGGGCATCGGCTTCGGCGCGACGATCCGCTCCAAGCGCGAGCTGGACGCCAAGGACCAGTTCGAGGACGTCATGCCCGAGGACCTGGTCAAGTTCGGCATGATCCCCGAGTTCATCGGCCGGCTCCCCGTCATCACCGCGGTCC
This sequence comes from Streptomyces sp. NPDC091279, assembly GCF_044757465.1. Taxonomy (NCBI): domain Bacteria; kingdom Bacillati; phylum Actinomycetota; class Actinomycetes; order Kitasatosporales; family Streptomycetaceae; genus Streptomyces; species Streptomyces sp. NPDC091279. Next base: position 59,892 of record NZ_JBIVVA010000007.1, read on the forward strand.
ACAACCTCGACCGCGAGGCGCTCCTCCAGATCCTCGTCGAGCCGCGCAACGCCCTGGTCAAGCAGTACCAGCGCCTCTTCGAACTCGACGGTGTGGAGCTGGACTTCGAGCGGGAGGCGCTGGAGGCCATCGCCGACCAGGCCATCCTGCGCCAGACCGGCGCGCGCGGCCTGCGCGCCATCATGGAGGAGGTCCTCCAGGCGGTCATGTACGAGGTCCCGTCCCGCAAGGACGTGGCCCGGGTCGTCATCACCGCCGATGTCGTCCGCTCCAACGTCAACCCGACGCTGATCCCGCGCGACGCGCGCGGCCGCGGCCCGGGCGAGCAGAAGACGGCGTAACTCCCGCCGCAGGCAAGCGAACACCAGCACAGGCACCCGGACGGGGCCCCGGTCGACCGACCGACCGGGGCCCCTTCTTCCTGTCCGGCGCTGCTTCCTCTCCGGTGCGCTGCGGTCAGGCCTTCACGCGCACGTCGTTGCGGAGCTTGGCGGCGAGGTCCGCGGTGTCGGCGATGGAACCGCCCGAGCCCGTGGCCAACGACGCGAGGCTGAGCGCCGACACATAGGCGGCCGTGCTGTGGTCGCCCCAGACGCACAGGGGCATCGTCACGGTCTTCGGCACGGTCGACGAGGTGCCGCTGTCGACGTTGTCGATCTGCGCCATCTGGCACTTCATGATGCCGCCCGAGAAGCCGGTCGGTGTGACCGTCTCGGGGCTGCCGATCAGCTTGGTGCTGGACGTCGAACTCGACTTCTCCGTCTGCGCCTTGCTCTGCGCGAACATCCCGTCCACGACGGCCTCGGGGTCGTCGATGGTCCCGTAGACCCCGCCGAAGCTCATGCTCTTGGTGGCCGCGCCGGTGCCGGACGTGTACCCGGCGCTGGCCTTCTGGGGGTTCTTCACGCCCCACTTCTCGAAGTCCGCGGTGTCCGAGTCGGTGAGGCTGCTGGAGGAGCTGGAGTTGGCTATCTTCGTGTAGGCCCCGTCGAGCACCGTCTCCGGTGTCGTCAGCTTGTGGGCACCGTCGTTGGGGATGGCCGAGCCGCCGCCGCTGCCACTGCTGCCGCCGAACACGAAGTAGGTGCCCACCGCGATCGCGGCCACGACCGCGAGCCCGCCGACGATCAGGCCCGCCTTCTTGCCGCCCCCGGAGGCCGGCGGCTGCGGGACCCCGTAGGGCTGCTGCCCGTAAGGGCCCTGCGGCGGGACGCCCGGCTGGCCGTAGGGACCCTGCGGATAGGCGTACCCCGGCTGCTGCTGCGGGTAGCCCGGCTGGGCCGGCGGGGCCTGCTGCGGGTAGCCGTAACCGGGCGGCGGCGGGGGAGCCTGCTGGGGGTACCCGTAACCGGGCTGGGGCGCGGGAGCCTGCGGAGGCGCTCCGTACGGGCCCGGCTGGCCGTAAGGACCGGGCTGCTGAGGCTGTCCGCCGTACGGGCCCGGCTGGTTGTGACTCATCTCTGGGTTCCCCTCCAGAAGCTTTATGCGTTCCTGACATCTTTGCTCAGCACCGGTCCCACCAGCGCATCAGGGTGGCCGCCTTTACGAGATGAAACGCGTTTCGGGACTGCCCCGTGACACCCCTAAACTGAGCCCGTGACCGAGAACGCTCAGCAGCAGCCCACCGCGCCCGACTCCGAACTGCCGACCCAGTACGCGCCGGCCGAGGTAGAGGGGCCGCTGTACGAGCGCTGGGTGGAGCGGGGCTACTTCGAGGCGGACGCGACGAGCGACAAGCCGCCGTTCACCGTCGTCATCCCGCCGCCGAACGTCACCGGGAGCCTGCACCTCGGGCACGCCTTCGAGCACACCATCATCGACGCCCTGACCCGTCGCAAGCGCATGCAGGGCTTCGAGACGCTGTGGCAGCCGGGCATGGACCACGCCGGTATCGCCACCCAGAACGTCGTCGAGCGCGAGCTGGGCAAGGAGGGCACGTCCCGCCACGACCTGGGCCGTGAGGCATTCGTCGAGCGGGTCTGGAAGTGGAAGGGCGAGTCCGGCGGCCAGATCAGCGGCCAGATGCGCCGCCTCGGCGACGGCGTCGCGTGGTCGCGCGAACGCTTCACCATGGACGAGGGCCTGTCCCAGTCCGTCCAGACCATCTTCAAGAAGCTCTACGACGACGAGCTGATCTACCGCGCCGAGCGCATCATCAACTGGTGCCCCCGCTGCCTCACCGCGATCTCCGACATCGAGGTCGAGTACCAGGACGACGACGGCGAACTCGTCTCCATGCAGTACGGCGAGGGCGACGACACCATCGTCGTCGCCACCACCCGCGCCGAGACGATGCTCGGTGACACCGCCGTCGCCGTCCACCCCTCCGACGAGCGGTACAAGCACCTCGTCGGCAAGCTCATCAAGCTGCCGCTGACGGACCGTTCGATCCCGGTCGTCGCGGACGAGCACGTCGACCCCGAGTTCGGCACGGGCGCCGTCAAGGTGACCCCGGCGCACGACCCGAACGACTTCGAGATCGGCCGGCGCCACGACCTGCCGGCCCTCACGGTCATGGACGAGCACGCCGTCATCACCGTCCCCGGCCCCTTCCAGGGTCAGGACCGCCTCGAAGCCCGCTCGGCGATCGTCGCCGCGCTGCGCGCCGAGGGCCGGATCGTCGCGGAGAAGCGCCCCTACGTCCACTCCGTCGGCCACTGCTCCCGGTGCAAGACCACCGTCGAACCGCGCCTGTCCATGCAGTGGTGGGTCAAGGTCGGCCCGCTCGCGCAGGCCGCCGGTGACGCGGTCCGCGACGGCCGGGTCACCATCCACCCGCAGGAGATGGAGAAGCGGTACTTCGACTGGGTCGACAACCTCCACGACTGGTGCATCTCACGGCAGTTGTGGTGGGGCCACCGCATCCCCGTCTGGTACGGCCCGAACGGCGAGGTCGTCTGCGTCGGCCCCGACGACGAGGCTCCCAGCGGCGAGGGCTGGCACCAGGACACGGACGTCCTGGACACCTGGTTCTCTTCGGGCCTGTGGCCGTTCTCCACCCTCGGCTGGCCCGAACAGACCGATTCGCTCGCGAAGTTCTACCCGAACTCCGTCCTGGTCACCGGCTACGACATCCTCTTCTTCTGGGTCGCCCGGATGATGATGTTCGGCCTCTACGCGATGGACGGCACCCCGCCGTTCCACACCATCGCCCTGCACGGCATGGTCCGCGACCAGTTCGGCAAGAAGATGTCCAAGTCCTTCGGGAACGCGGTCAATCCGCTCGACTGGATGGACAAGTACGGCTCCGACGCGCTCCGTTTCACCCTCGCGCGCGGCGCCAACCCGGGCGTCGACGTCCCGATCGGCGAGGACTGGGTCCAGGGCTCGCGCAACTTCGCCAACAAGATCTGGAACGCCACGCGCTTCGCGCTCATGAACGGCGCGACGGTCGAGGGGCCGTTGCCGGACGCGTCCGCGATGTCCGCGACCGACCGCTGGATTCTCTCCCGCCTGAACTCGGTGATCGCCGAAGTCGACGCGTTCTACGAGGACTTCCAGTTCGCGAAGCTCTCCGACGCGCTCTTCCACTTCGCGTGGGACGAGGTCTTCGACTGGTACGTCGAGCTGTCCAAGACCACGTTCATGGCGGGCGGCGAGCCCGCGAAGGTCTCCGGCCGGGTCCTGGGCGAAGTCCTCGACGTCACCCTGAAGTTGCTGCACCCGATCGTCCCGTTCGTCACGGAGACGCTGTGGACGACGCTCACCGGCGGGGAGTCGGTCGTCATCGCCGAGTGGCCCAAGGACAGCGGGTTCCGGGACGCGGGGGCGGAGCGGGAGATCGAGTCCCTCCAGTCCGTCATCACCGAGGTGCGGCGCTTCCGCGCGGACCAGGGTCTTCAGCCGGGGCAGCGGGTTCCGGCCCGCCTGGTCCTCGACGGTACGGCTCTCGCGCCGCACGAGGCGGCCATTCGGCAGTTGCTGCGGCTTCAGCCCGAGGGTGACGCGTTCACGGCGACGGCGACCTTGCCGGTCGCGGGGGCCGAGGTCGCCCTCGATCTCTCCGGCACGATCGACATCGCCGCCGAGCGGAAGCGGCTTGCCAAGGACCTCGCCGCCGCGGAGAAGGAGAAGGCCCAGGCGAGTGCCAAGCTCGGCAACGAGGCGTTCTTGGCCAAGGCGCCGGACAATGTCGTGGACAAGATCCGCGGCCGGCTCTCCAAGGCCGACGCGGACATCACCCGCCTCCAGACCCAACTCAACAACTTGCCCAAGGCCTAGCCCACCCGAACCCTTCACAGAACAGACAGCCCGTCCGCCTGCGGGCCCCTGAAGGAACAGGCAGTTCGTCGGGCGCGGGCCCGCTGTGGCTGGTCGCGCAGTTCCCCGCGCCCCTGAAAAACGGGCAGTTCGTCCGCCTGCGGGTCCGTTGTGGCTGGTTGCGCAGTTCCCCGCGCCCCTGGACAGGACGGGTGGTTCGTTGGGTGCGGGCCCGCTGTGGCTGGTCGCGCAGTTCCCCGCGCCCCTGGAAAAGCAGGCTGTTTGTCGGGTGCGGGGCCGTAGTCGGTACGGCTCCGGGCTCCGCTTAAAGCGCGGAGGCCGCTCGGGTTTTGCTTTTAGGGGCGCGGGGAACTGCGCGGGCAACCACGACGGACCCGCACTCGCCCACGGACCGGTCTGTGTCTTTGAGGGGCGCGGGGAACTGCGCGGGCAACCACGACGGGCCCGCACTCGCCCACGGACCGGTCTGTGTCTTTGAGGGGCGCGGGGAACTGCGCGAGTAACCACGACGGGCCCGCACTCGGCCATGGACCGGTCTGTGTCTTTGAGGGGCGCGGGGAACTGCGCGAAAGGCCACGGCGGGCCCGCAGTCGGGCGGCGGCCGTCAGCCCCACCCCGGGGGCGCGGGGAGCTGCGCGGGCGGCTGCGGCGGGCCCGCAGGGGGACAGTGGACGTCAGCCCAGGGGCGGGGCCCAGAGGTGGGCGGTAGGTGGAGGGTGGGGGCTCCGTAGACTGGGGGTGTGAGCACCCTCCCCCCGGATAACGACCCCTTTGATGAGATTGTCGGCGCGGAGACCGACCGCGACCCCGACCTCGCCGTCATCGAGGCCGGCAGCCGCACCCTCCGCACCCAGTCCCCCCCGCCGGAGGCCGACGTCCCGGCCCGCCCCGCCGACCCGGAAGTGGACCGCGCCCTGCGCGAGGTGGAGACGGAACTCGCCGGCCGCTGGGGCGAGACCAAGCTGGAACCGTCCGTCACGAGGATCGCCGCGCTGATGGACGTCCTGGGCGACCCCCAGCGCTCCTACCCCTCCATCCACATCACCGGCACCAACGGCAAGACCTCCACCGCCCGCATGATCGAGGCCCTCCTCAGCGCGTTCGAGCTGCGCACCGGCCGCTACACCTCGCCGCACGTGCAGTCGGTGACCGAGCGGATCAGCCTGGACGGCGCCCCGGTCTCCGCCGAGCGGTTCATCGAGACGTACGAGGACATCAAGCCGTACGTGGAGATGGTCGACGCCCAGCAGGAGTACCGGCTCTCCTTCTTCGAGGTGCTCACCGGCATGGCCTACGCGGCCTTCGCGGACGCGCCCGTCGACGTGGCCGTCGTCGAGGTCGGCATGGGCGGCACCTGGGACGCGACGAACGTGATCGACGGGGACGTCGCCGTCGTCACGCCCATCGACCTCGACCACACCGACCGGCTGGGCGAGACGCCCGGCGCGATCGCGGGGGAGAAGGGCGGGATCATCAAGCAGGACGCCACCGTGATCCTCGCCCAGCAGCCGGTGGACGCGGCCCAGGTGCTGCTGAAGAAGGCCGTGGAGGTGGACGCGACGGTCGCCAGGGAGGGCCTGGAGTTCGGCGTCGTCGCCCGCCAGGTCGCCGTCGGCGGACAACTGGTCACCCTGCGCGGCCTGGGCGGCGAGTACCCGGAGATGTTCCTCCCGCTGCACGGCGCCCACCAGGCGCACAACGCGGCGGTCGCGCTGGCCGCGGTCGAGGCGTTCTTCGGCGTCGGCTCCAACCGCCCCGAGCCGCTCGACCTCGACACGGTCCGCAAGGCCTTCGCGTCGGCGTCCTCGCCGGGCCGCCTCGAAGTCGTCCGGCGCTCCCCGACCGTCGTCCTGGACGCCGCCCACAACCCGGCCGGCGCGCGGGTCACGGCCGAGGCCGTCGGCGAGGCGTTCGACTTCAGCCGGCTCATCGGCGTCGTCGGCGCGAGTGCCGAGAAGAACGTGCGCGGGCTGCTGGAGGCGTTCGAGCCGGTCTTCGCCGAGGTCGTCGTCACGCAGAACTCCAGCCATCGCGCGATGGACACCGACGAGCTGGCCGCGATCGCCGTCGAGGTGTTCGGCGAGGAGCGCGTCCAGGTCGAACCGCGGCTGCCGGACGCCCTGGAGGCCGCGATCACGCTGGCCGAGGAGGAGGGCGAGTTCAGCGGCGGCGGCGTTCTCGTCACCGGTTCCGTCATCACCGTCGGCGAGGCCCGACTGCTGCTGGGAAGGGGCTGAGCCCTGTGCGTACGCTCTGCGCGTCGACGTTGATCGGTGAATTCTTTGTGGTGGGTTTCGCCGGGCTCGTCGCCATGAAGGACCCCGATCTCGCCATGTCCACCGTGTGGACGGTCAGCGGGATCGCGATGGCGGTGTGCGTGCTGCTGTGCGGTGTGGTGACCAGGCCCGGCGGGGTCGCCCTCGGCTGGGCGTTCCAGGTCGCGCTGATCGCCTCGGGGTTCGTCGTCCCCACGATGTTCCTCATGGGCCTCGTGTTCGCCGCCCTGTGGTGGGCCTCCGTCCACTACGGCCGCAAGATCGACGAGGCGAAGGCGAGGTTCGCGGCACAGGCGGCCTCCGTCGAGGCTGACGCTGTGTGACAGAGGTCGCGACACGCCGGGTAACCTCGTCTTCTCCGCACCACTCTTGACTTGAAGGAGCCCGCCCGTGAGCCAGCGCACCCTCGTTCTGCTCAAGCCCGACGCCGTCCGGCGCGGTCTGACCGGCGAGATCATCAGCCGGATCGAGCGCAAGGCCGACTGGCGGATCAGCGCGCTGGAGCTGCGCACCCTCGACCAGGACACGCTGGAGCAGCACTACGGAGAGCACCAGGGCAAGCCTTTCTACGAGCCGCTCGTCGAGTTCATGGCGTCCGGGCCCGTCGTCGCGCTCATCGTCGAGGGGGAGCGGGTCATCGAGGGGGTGCGCGCGCTGGCCGGGCCGACCGACCCGATCGCCGCCGCGCCCGGCTCCATCCGGGGCGACTACGGTGTCATCGTGCGGGAGAACCTGATCCACGCCTCCGACTCCGAGGAGTCCGCCGAGCGCGAGGTGAAGCTGTTCTTCCCTGGCCTGAACTGACCCCCAGAAGGACGGTATGGCGGCGGCGATCGGGGGAACCCACACCCCCGAACGCCCGTCTCCGCAAGCGAAGCCACACATCATCTGCTGACAATGGCGAAGACCCTCACGCAGTGTTCGTGCAGGCGCGTCTACGATGGAAGCCTTCACGCCACAGCACCCACTTCGCCGACCTGAAAAGCCCTCAGAAGCTACCCAGGGAAGGCCAGACGAATCCTGATGGGGAACTCAATGTCGTTCATCGGCCGTGACATGGCTGTCGACCTCGGGACCGCCAACACGCTGGTGTACGTCAGGGGTCGCGGGATCGTCCTCAACGAGCCGTCCGTCGTCGCGATCAACACCAATACCGGTGGAATCCTCGCGGTCGGCGCCGAGGCCAAGAAGATGATCGGCCGCACCCCCGGCAACATCGTCGCGGTACGTCCGCTGAAGGACGGCGTCATCGCCGACTTCGAGATCACCGAGCGGATGCTCCGCTACTTCATCCTCAAGATCCACAAGCGCCGCTACCTGGCCCGCCCGCGCGTCGTGGTCTGCGTGCCCTCGGGCATCACCGGAGTCGAGCGCCGCGCGGTCATCGAGGCGTCGTCGCAGGCCGGCGCCCGCCAGGTGCACATCATCGAGGAGCCCATGGCCGCGGCCATCGGTTCCGGGCTGCCGGTCCACGAGGCCACCGGCAACATGGTGGTGGACATCGGCGGCGGCACCACCGAGGTCGCGGTGATCTCGCTCGGCGGCATCGTCACCGCCCAGTCCATCCGGGTGGCCGGCGACGAGCTGGACAACGCGATCATCCAGCACATCAAGAAGGAGTACTCGCTCCTCCTCGGTGAGCGCACCGCCGAACAGATCAAGATCACCATCGGCTCCGCGTACGACCTCGACGCCGACGAGCACACCGAGATCCGCGGCCGGGACCTGGTCTCCGGGCTGCCCAAGACGGTCGTCATCTCGGCCGGCGAGGTCCGCAAGGCCATCGAGGAACCGGTCAACGCGATCGTCGACGCCGTCAAGACCACCCTCGACAAGTGCCCGCCCGAGCTGTCCGGCGACATCATGGACCGGGGCATCGTGCTGACCGGCGGCGGCGCCCTGCTGCGCGGCCTGGACGAGCGGCTGCGCCGGGAGACCGGCATGCCGATCCACATCGCCGAGGACCCGCTGGACAGCGTCGCGCTGGGCTCCGGCAAGTGCGTCGAGGAGTTCGAGGCGCTCCAGCAGGTGCTGGACGCCCAGCCGCGCAGATGACGTGACTCGTCGATTCCGCCGTACGAGACGAACTCCTCTCGTGCGGCGGATCGTTGATATCGAGGCACCACACACCCGCACATTCCTATGAGGAAGGCACGGCCGCCGCACGTGAGGGACACACGAGAGAGCCGGCTGCTCCTGGTGCTGCTGATCGCCGTCGCGTTCGCGCTGATCACGGTGGACATCCGCGGCGGGGAGGACTCACCGGTCGACGGTGCCCGCCAGGTCGCGGCCACGGTGTTCGGCCCGATCGAGAACGGCGTCTCCACCGCGGTCGACCCGGTCGGCAACGCCGTCTCGGCGATCCGCGACTCCGGGGACCGGCACGACCGGCTCGCCCGCCTGGAGAAGGAGAACGCGGCCCTCAAGGCGAGCCTCGGCAGCGACTCCCGCTCCCGCAGCCGTCTGAGGCAGCTCGACAAGATCCTGAAGCTCTCCGGGGAGGGCCAGTACGGCATCAAGGGCGCCCAGGTCATCGGGATAGGAGCGGCCCAGGGCTTCTCCTGGACCGTCACCCTCGACGTCGGCGCCAGTGACGGCATCAAGCGGGACATGACCGTCCTGAACGGCGACGGACTCGTCGGCCGGGTCACCACGGTCGGCCCGCACACCTCCACCGTGCTGCTCGCCAACGACCCCGACTTCACCGTCGGCACCCGTATGGAGGGCAACGACGAACTGGGCTTCGCCACCGGACAGGGCGACCGCGCCCTGCGCGTCGAACTCCTCAACGGCAAGTCCGAGGTGAAGAAGGGCGACCGGCTGGTCACCTTCGGCTCGCACGCCGACCGCCCGTTCGTGCCCGGCGTCCCGGTCGGCACCGTCTCCCGCGTCGACCCCGCCGGCGGCGGCCTCACCCGCACCCTCTACGTCACGCCGTACGTCAGCTTCACCAACCTCGACGTCGTCGGTGTCGTCGTGGAGGCCCCGAAGCAGGACCCGCGGGACACGGTGCTCCCGAAGAAGCCCGAGCCGACCCCCACCCCGACGGTCACGGTGACGGTCACCCCGTCGGCCGAAGCCCCCGTCGACGGCCAGCAGCAAGAGCAGCAGTAGGAGCTGGAGTTCCCCCATGCGCGTCAACCGGATTCTGCTGTCCTCGGCCCTGGTCGTCGTCGCCCTGGTGCTCCAGGTGAGCGTTCTCGCCCGCCTCCACCTCCCCGGCGCCGTCCCCGATCTGCTCCTGCTCACCGTCCTCGCCCTCGCCATGGTCTACGGCCATGTCGGCGGCGCCCTCGTCGGCTTCGGCGCCGGGCTCCTCGCGGACCTCGCGCCGCCCGCCGACCACGCGGCCGGGCGTTACGCCTTGGTGCTGTGCCTCGTCGGCTACCTGGCCGGCCTGGTCAAACCGGACAACGGCCGGCTGAAGTCGGCCACCGCCCCGATGCTGGTGGTGGCCGCCGCCGCGATCGGCTCGACGCTGCTGTACGCGAGCGTGGGCGCCCTCGTCGGCGACACCGCCGCCCGCCACGTCGGCCTCACCGGGCTGGTGTTCTCGGCGCTCGTGTACGACCTGCTGATCGCCCCGTTCGTCGTCCCGGGCCTGATGGCGCTGGCCCGGCGGGCCGACAACGACCCGCTCGCCGACGCCGGTTCGTCCGCCGCGAACGCCACCGACATCTCCAGCGGCTGGCTCTCCTCCGGCACCGGACTGCGCATCGGCGGACAGCGCGGCGGCGGCCTCAAGATGCGGGCCGTACGGGCCCGGGCCGCCCGCGCGGGGCGGATCAAGGGGGTCAAGCGGCTGTGAGCCGACCAGGGGAGCCGGCGGACCCGAGGGTCACGTCGTTCGAGACAAGTCGTAGCCACAGCGAGAGGGGGAGGCCGCCACAGTGACCAACATTCCCGAGACCGGTCGGACCCCACGGGTCCAGATCAGGCTGGTCGTCATCCAGATCCTCGTCCTCTCCCTCCTCGGCACCCTCGGCGGGCGCCTGTGGTACCTCCAGATCCGGGAGGGCGCCGTCTACGCCAAGAAGGCGTCCGGCAACCACGTGCAGCAGGTCGTCGACCCGGCGCCGCGCGGCAGCGTCCTGGACGCGCGCGGGGTGGCGCTCGCCGACAACGAGACCCGGCTCGTGGTCTCCGCGTCCCGCACCGACCTGCTGAAGATGAAGGACGACGGCAAGGCCGTTCTCACCAAGCTGGCCGGGGTGCTGGGCATGGACCCCAAGGAGATACTCCTCAAGGTCCGCCTCTGCGACGCCAAGACGCCCAAGCCGTGCTGGAACGGCTCGCCCTACCAGCCCATCCCGATCACCGACGAGGCCACCGCCAAGCAGGCCCTCCAGATCCGCGAGCGCGCCGAGGACTTCCCCGGCATCACCGCGGAGCCCGAGGCCGTGCGCCGTTACGCCGCGCCCGGCAACGCCAACACCGCGCAGGTGCTCGGGTATCTCTCGCCGGTCACCGACGACGAGATCACCAAGGCGCAGAACACCGACTCGCCCTACCTGCGCTCCGACCAGGTCGGCCGCTCGGGGCTTGAGCGCCAGTACGACAAGGAGCTGCGCGGCAAGGCCGGCGTCACCCGTTACGAGGTCGACAACCTCGGGCGTGTCATCGGGCAGGCCAAGGCGGACCCGGCGCAGGCCGGCGCCAACCTCGTCACCAGCATCGACTCCCGGGTCCAGCGGGTCGCCGAGTACGAACTCGACACCGCGATGAAGACGGCCCGCCAGCAGTTCGACAAGATCACCGGCGAGAACTACAAGGCGGACTCCGGCGCCGTGGTCGTCATGGAGGCCAAGACCGGCCGGGTCGTCGCCATGGCGTCCGCGCCGACCTACGACCCGAACGTCTGGGTCGGCGGGATCTCCGGCAAGGACTACGCCAAGCTCACCGGCAAGAACTCCGACTACCCGCTCCTCAACCGGGCCATACAGGGTCAGTCGGCGCCCGGTTCGACGTTCAAGGTGGTCTCCACGGCCGCCGCGGTCGAGGCCGGTTACAAGTGGGACGGCGGCTACCCCTGCACGAGTTCGTACTCCGTCGGCGGGCAGGTCTTCAAGAACTTCGAGGGCGAGAGCTTCGGCCCGATCTCGCTGGGCCGCGCGCTTGAGGTCTCGTGCGACACCGTCTTCTACGGGCTCGCCGACAAGGAGTGGAAGCGGGACGGCGGCATCAACCCGAAGAAGGGCGAGCCGAAGGACTACTTCTACAAGGCCGCCCATCAGTTCGGCCTCGGCAAGGAGACCGGCATCGACCTCCCCAACGAGGTCACCGGCCGGGTCCCGGACCGCCAGTGGAAGCTGGACTACTGGAAGGCCAACAAGGTCGCCTGGTGCAAGTCCGGCAAGAAGAACGGCAGTTACGTCGAGAAGATCGCCTACGAGAACTGCCTCGAAGGCAACAAGATGCGTGAGGGCGACTCGATCAACTACTCCATCGGCCAGGGCGACACCCTCGTCACGCCGATCCAGGAGGCCGTGATCTACGGGGCCCTCGCCAACGGCGGCACGATGTACCAGCCGTCCATCGGCAAGGCCATCGTCAGCGCCGACGGCAAGACCGTCCAGGAGATCAAGCCCAAGGTCGCCGGGAAACTGCCGGTCGGCAAGGCCGCCATCAAGGGCATGGGCGAGGCGCTGGCCGGCGTGGTCACCCGGGGTACCGCCGCCTGGAAGTTCACCGGCTGGCCGCAGGACAAGATCGAGCTGCACGCCAAGACCGGTACCGCGGAGGTCTACGGCAAGCAGACCACGTCCTGGCTCGCGACCTACTCCAAGGACTACACGGTCATCATGACCATCTCCCAGGCCGGTACCGGTTCGGGCGCCTCCGGTGAGGCCGTGCGCGGCATCTACAACGCCCTGTACGGCGTCAAGGCGGACGGTTCCATCGACAACAAGAAGGCCCTGCTGCCCACCCCGCAGAAGGGGCTGCCGACGGTCCGCAAGGACGGCACCATCGCCTCCCCGAAGGTCGCCGAGGACCCGGCCAAGGACCTGCTGAAGATGGAGGACGAGGGCGCCACCGCCCCCGACGAGAACCAGCCCGCGGGCACCGCGCCCACCCCCACGGCCACCAACCGTGACACCCGCAGGCGCGGCCGGCGCAGCCGGAGGATGCCGACATGACCGGGAACAGCTTCTCCGTCTCCGGGTACGGGCCGGCGCGCGCGGGCTGGACGCGGATCTTCGCCCGTGACGCGCTCGCCCGCCGCCTGGACTGGCCGATACTGCTGTCGTCGATCGCGCTGTCCCTGATCGGCTCGCTGCTCGTCTACTCGGCGACCCGCAACCGCACCGAGATCAACCAGGGCGACCCGTACTACTTCCTGCTGCGGCACCTGATGAACACCGGCATCGGGCTCGCCCTGATGATCGGCGTGGTCTGGGTCGGCCACCGCACCCTGCGCACCGCCGTGCCGCTGCTGTACGGCGTGTCCGTCCTGCTGATCCTGCTGGTGCTCACGCCGCTCGGCTCCACCGTGAACGGCGCGCACTCCTGGATCGTCTTCGGCGGCGGCTTCTCGCTCCAGCCCTCGGAGTTCGTGAAGATCACGATCATCCTGGGCATGGCGATGATGCTGGCCACCCGGGTGGACGCCGGTGACAAGAAGTACCCCGATCACCGCACGGTCCTCCAGTCGCTGGGCCTCGCCTCCGTGCCGATCATGATCGTGCTGCTGATGCCCGACCTCGGCTCGGTCATGGTCATGGTGATCATCATCCTCGGGGTGCTGCTCGCCTCCGGCGCCTCCAACCGGTGGGTGTTCGGGCTGATCTCCGCGGGCGCCCTCGGCGCGCTCGCCGTCTGGCAGCTGCACATCCTGGACGAGTACCAGATCGCCCGCTTCGCCGCCTTCGCCAACCCGAGCCTCGACCCGGCGGGCGTCGGCTACAACACCAACCAGGCGCGGATCGCGATCGGTTCCGGCGGGCTGACCGGCGCCGGGCTCTTCCACGGCTCGCAGACCACCGGGCAGTTCGTGCCGGAGCAGCAGACCGACTTCGTCTTCACGGTCGCCGGGGAGGAGCTGGGCTTCCTCGGCGCCGGGCTGATCGTGCTGCTGCTCGGCGTGGTGCTGTGGCGGGCCTGCCGCATCGCCCGCGACTCGACGGAGCTGTACGGGACGATCGTCGCCGCCGGGATCGTCGCCTGGTTCGCCTTCCAGTCCTTCGAGAACATCGGCATGACCCTGGGCATCATGCCGGTCACCGGTCTGCCACTGCCGTTCGTGTCGTACGGCGGTACGTCGATGTTCGCGGTGTGGATCGCGGTGGGGCTGCTCCAGTCGATCAGGGTGCAGCGCCCGATGTCGGCCTAGCGCGCCGGTGCCGCAGTGCCGGAGCACCCCGGACGGACCTCGGGAATTCCCTGGTCCGCCCGGGGTTCTCGGGTTCCGGGGAGATCGGCTCCCTGTCGGTGTGGCTGCCCGCGCGTTAGATTCGGTACATGGCGGACACCAAGCGTGAGATCGAGCGGAAGTACGCGTCCGACGACAGCGGGCTGCCCGACCTGACCGGCGTCGCCGGGGTCGTGGCCGTCGTCGACAAGGGGGTCGTCCTCCTCGACGCCACCTACTACGACACCGCCGACGGGCGCCTGGGGGCGGCCTCGCTGACCCTGCGCCGCCGCACCGGGGGTACCGACGCGGGCTGGCATCTGAAGGTGCCGGTGGCGCCCGGGGTCCGCGACGAGATCCACGCCCCCCTCTCCGACACCGTCCCCGACGAGCTGGCGGGCCTGGTCCGCTCCCGGGTCCGGGACGCCGAGCTGCTGCCCGTCATGCGGCTGCGTTCCGAGCGTGACCTGCGCCATCTGGTCGACGCCGACGGCACGCTCCTCGCCGAGGTCAGCGTGGACCTGGTGCTGGCCGAACGGCTCACCGGCGGCGACGGCGTCGCCCAATGGACCGAGATCGAGGTGGAACTCGCCGACGGCGCCGACCCTGCCGTTCTCGACACGCTGGACACGCGCCTGCGGAAGGCGGGCGTACGGCCCGCCGCGTCCGCGTCCAAGGTCGCCAGGGCGCTCGCGGACACCGCACCGAAGAAGAAGCGGGCCGGGAAGCAGAAGCCCGCGCCGGAGCCGGTGACCGCCGGGGACCACGTCCTCGCCTACGTCCGGGAGCAGCGCGAGGCGCTCCTCGCCCTCGACCCCGCCGTCCGCCGGGACGTCCCCGACGCGGTGCACCGGATGCGGGTCGCGACCCGGCGGCTGCGCTCGACGTTCCGCTCCTACCCCGAGGTGCTCGACCGGGCCGCCACCGATCCGCTGGCCGACGAGCTGAAGTGGCTGGCCGGGGAGCTGGGCGTCGACCGGGACCGCGAGGTGGTCACGGAGCGGCTCGTCGCGTCCGTCGAGGAACTGCCCGGGGAGCTGCTCGCCGGACCCGTCGGCACCCGGCTGCGCACCTGGTCGCAGGCCCGGCACGGCGGCTCACGGGAGCGTCTGACGGACGTGCTCGACGGGGCGCGGTACCTGGAGCTGCTGGTCGCGCTCGACGGGCTCGTGGCTGAACCGCCGTTCAGGAAGGCGGCGGGTGGGAAGCCCGGGAAGGTGATCTCGCGGGCCGTGCGCAAGGAGCTGGGGAAGCTGGACGCGCGGGTCCAGGAGGCGCTGGAGCTGGCGCCGGGCGGCGAGCGGGACGTCGCGCTGCACGAGGCCCGCAAGAAGGCCAAGCGGGTCAGATACGCCGCCGAGGCCGCCGTCGCCGCGCTGGACGGGCCCGCCAAGACGCTGGTCAAGTCGGTGAAGTCGGTGCAGAGCCTGCTCGGTGAGCATCAGGACAGCGTGATGATCAGGGCTGCCCTGTGCGAGCTGGCCGAGCAGGCGCACGCCGACGGGGAGAACACGTTCACGTACGGGGTGCTGTACGGGCGTGAGGAGCAGCGGGCGGCACGGGTGGAGACGGAGCTGCCGGGGGTGTGGGCCGGGGTGCGCGGGCTGGGGTGAGGGGGTTCGGGGGCCGGGGAGTGGTGGGGGCCGCGCTAGGCTGGTCGGCCCACCCCCGTCCGTACTGTCCAGCCCGAAGGTCGCGAAATGCCTGCCGAAGTCGCTGCGGTCGTCGAGTCCGTCTTCCCGCGGCTCGAAGCCCTCCTCCCGCATGTGCAGAAGCCGATCCAGTACGTCGGTGGAGAGCTGAACTCCACGGTCAAGCCCTGGGAGGAGTGCGACGTCCACTGGGCGTTGATGTACCCGGACGCGTACGAGGTCGGGCTGCCCAACCAGGGCGTCATGATCCTCTACGAGGTGCTGAACGAGCAGGAGGGCGTCCTCGCCGAGCGCACCTACAGCGTCTGGCCCGACCTGGAGGCGCTGATGCGGGAGCACGGCGTCCCGCAGTTCACGGTGGACAGCCACCGCCCGGTGAAGGCCTTCGACGTGTTCGGCCTGTCCTTCTCCACCGAGCTGGGCTACACCAACATGCTCGCCGCGCTCGAACTCGCCGGTATCCCGCTGGAGTCCAAGGACCGCGGCCTCGACGACCCGATCGTGCTGGCGGGCGGCCACGCGGCCTTCAACCCCGAGCCGGTCGCCGACTTCATCGACGCGGCCGTCATCGGCGACGGCGAGCAGGCCGTCCTCGACATGACCCGCATCATCCGCGCCTGGAAGGCGGAGGGCCGCCCCGGCGGACGCGAGGAGGTCCTCTTCCGCCTCGCCCGCACCGGCGGCGTGTACATCCCCGCGTTCTACGACGTCGAGTACCTCCCGGACGGCCGGATCGCCCGGGTCGTCCCGAACCGCTCCGGCGTGCCGTGGCGGGTCTCCAAGCACACGGTGATGGACCTGGACGAGTGGCCCTACCCGAAGCAGCCCCTGGTCCCGCTCGCGGAGACGGTCCATGAGCGGATGTCGGTGGAGATCTTCCGGGGCTGCACGCGCGGCTGCCGTTTCTGCCAGGCCGGCATGATCACGCGCCCGGTGCGGGAGCGGTCGATCACGGGCATCGGCGAGATGGTCGAGAAGGGCCTCAAGGCGACCGGCTTCGAGGAGGTGGGCCTGCTCTCGCTCTCCTCCGCCGACCACACGGAGATCGCCGACATCGCCAAGGGCCTCGCCGACCGCTACGAGGAGGACAAGGTCGGTCTGTCGCTGCCCTCCACCCGGGTGGACGCGTTCAACGTCGACCTGGCCAACGAACTCACCCGCAACGGCCGCCGTTCGGGCCTGACGTTCGCCCCGGAGGGCGGCAGCGAGCGGATGCGGAAGGTCATCAACAAGATGGTCTCCGAGGAGGACCTCATCCGGACCGTCGCGACGGCGTACGGCAACGGCTGGCGCCAGGTGAAGCTGTACTTCATGTGCGGCCTGCCGACGGAGACCGACGAGGACGTCCTCCAGATCGCCGACATGGCGATGAACGTCATCCAGAAGGGCCGTGAGGTCTCCGGCGCGGGCGACATCCGCTGCACGGTCTCCATCGGCGGCTTCGTGCCCAAGCCGCACACGCCGTTCCAGTGGGCCCCGCAGCTCTCCGCCGAGGAGACCGACGCCCGCCTGACCAAGCTGCGCGACAAGATCCGCGGCGACAAGAAGTACGGCCGTTCCATCGGCTTCCGGTACCACGACGGCAAGCCCGGCATCGTCGAGGGCCTGCTCTCCCGCGGCGACCGGCGGCTCGGCGCGGTCATCCGGGCCGTGTACGAGGACGGCGGCCGCTTCGACGGCTGGCGCGAGCACTTCTCCTACGACCGCTGGATGCGGTGCGCGGACAAGGAGCTGCCCGCGGTCGGCCTCGACGTCGACTGGTACACCACCCGTGAGCGCACCTACGAGGAGGTCCTGCCCTGGGACCACCTCGACTCGGGCCTCGACAAGGACTGGCTCTGGGAGGACTGGCAGGACGCCCTCGACGAGACCGAGGTCGACGACTGCCGCTGGACGCCCTGCTTCGACTGCGGCGTCTGCCCCCAGATGGACACGTCCATCCAGATCGGCCCGACGGGCAAGAAGCTCCTTCCCCTGACGGTCAAGAACGCGGCCCCGACGTCGAACGGCCACACGCACTGAGCGACCGCACGAGCCAACGGGGACCGGGCGTGGAACGACCGATGAGGCTGGGCGGCGCGGTGTCCGTCGCCCTGCTGCTGTGGCCGGCGACGGCCTGTACGACGTCGACGGTCGGGCAGGCCGCCGTGGACGCGAAGAAGCCCACCGCCGCGTCCGCCACGCCCTCGGCGACCGCGCATCCCACGCTGCGGACAGCCCCTCGGCTGGACTCCGACGAGACCCTCGCCGGTCAGCGGAAGCCGACCACGGGCAACGCCGAGATCCTCTTCGAGGCGGGCAAGGAGGGCGACGCGCTGATCGTCGAGCTGAGTTGCCAGGGCAGGGGAACGGTCAAGGTCGCGCTGTGCCCGGTCGACGTCAGCTTCGAGACGAAGTGCGCCGCCGACGAGGTCGGCACCACGCGCAACGAGGTGGCCGTCGGGGCGGTGCACCGGGCCGGAGCCGCCGCTGTCGAGGCACCGGCGGGCGTGCGCTGGGCCCTGACGGTGGGGCGTGGAGAGCGCGCCGAGGGGGAATAGGGGGCGTTTAGCGGGGGGAATTCCTGTGGTGAATCTGTCGGGATTTCTCCCGCCCCGGTGAATGAATGTGGGGATGTCGTTCCCCACGTGTGACGGCGGCTCGGGCGGGCCGGATCGCCGCTCCTGGCAGGGCAGTTCGGCCGTCGGGGGGTGCGGCGGTGCGGTGGCGGCGTCGGGCCGGGCGGGGTTTTCTCCGGGGGCCGGGAAAGCGGGCGGGGGCCCGGGGGGCGGGAATTCCGGCGCCGGGTGTTTCGGGGGTTTGCGCCGGGTGGGCCGACGTCGTCTTCGGGGCGCGGAAAAGGGGCCGGCGGGCGTGACCGCGGGCCTCTCGTGGGCCCGGGGGCGCCGGCGGGGGACCGGGAACTGGTTCTTTTGGGTCGCCGGGTGCGGGCGACGGGGCCCAGGGTGGCGAAGTGGCAGGTCAGGGGCGTGTGGGGCGGGGTGACCGGCGGGGCGCGCGATGTCTTGTCACACAGTGGACGTGTACGGGACGCAGCGGAGGGGACGCGCGTAGGCGCATACTGGGTGGGATGACTAAGCCTGCTGCACCGAAGCGTCATTTGCCCACCAGCCCCTTCAAGGCCCCGGTCGCACCCGCCCCCAAGCACTTCGCCGTGGGCGACCAGGTCACCCACGACATGTACGGCCTCGGCCGGGTGATCGGCATCGAGGAAGGCATCGCGGCACTCGTGGATTTCGGCTCCGCACAGATGCGGATCTTGAGCCCGTACGCCAAGATGACCAAGCTGTAGACCGGCGTGCCCGGTCACGGCGCCTCGGGCCCCTTCAGGGACCCGCAACCAAAGGGAGACCTCTCATCGAACTGACCTCGCTGTTCTCCGCTCCGGAAGGGCAGACCCGCAGCTCCACCGCCGCGCTGCCGACTCCGACGATCACTCCCTTCCAGGCCCCGGACTTCGGGGAGGACGAGAGCTTCCTCTTCGACGACGTGCAGGAGCCCGTCCCGCCGATGCGCTCGACGCGTTCCAGGGCGGCCTGAACTTCGAGCGTGCACACGCGAGTCTCCCGACAGCGGGCGCGAATTCGTTCCTCGTCGCCCGC
Organism: Streptomyces sp. NPDC091279; assembly: GCF_044757465.1. Classification (NCBI taxonomy): domain Bacteria; kingdom Bacillati; phylum Actinomycetota; class Actinomycetes; order Kitasatosporales; family Streptomycetaceae; genus Streptomyces; species Streptomyces sp. NPDC091279. The sequence continues at coordinate 78,991 of NZ_JBIVVA010000007.1, forward strand.
TCCCGCTGGTGCTCGCCCCCCGACGGACCCCGCACGGTCCGCGCCCGCGTGAGCAGCCGTACCCGCGCTGCGACCCCGCGATGATCGACGCCGACCGCGCCGACGCGACGCGGCCGCCGCCTGAGCCGCCGTTCCGGCCGCGCACCACCTCTGACGTGCGCCGGTCGACCCGCTCCGGCTGATCCCGCCCCCGCCCGGGCCGCCCCGCCCAGGTGCCGCGCATGCTCTTCGGGGAGCGGGGCAGGAGGGGTGTGGCCGAGCGGAGGGAACCTTCGCGGGGGCCGACACGTACTCTTGGTAGCAGTACGACCGCACTCACGAAGGACTGAACGACACTGGGCAAGCGACAGCCCGAAGGCCCACCGCCCGCACCGGCGGTGCAGCGCATCCGACTGCGCTACACCAAGCGTGGCCGCCTCCGGTTCACCAGCCACCGTGACTTCCAGCGTGCCTTCGAGCGCGCCCTGCGCCGTGCCGAGGTGCCGATGGCGTACTCGGCGGGGTTCACTCCGCACCCGAAGGTGTCGTACGCCAATGCCGCACCCACCGGCACGGGCAGTGAGGCGGAGTACCTGGAGATCGCGCTCACCGCAGCGCGCGATCCGCAGACCCTGCGCGCCCTCCTCGACGAGTCGATGCCCGTCGGCCTCGACATCGTCGACGCGGTCGAGGCCCGTACCTCCGGGCTCGCCGACCGGCTGACGGCCTCCGTGTGGGAGCTGCGCCTGACCGGCGTGGCGCCCGCCGACGCCGCACACGCGGTCGCCGCGTTCCTGGGGGCCGAGACCGTCGAGGTCCAGCGCACGGCCAAGAACGGCATCCGCACCTTCGACGCCCGCGCCGCCGTCGTCGCCCTGGAATCACAGGAAACGGCTGCTGATAGGCCGACCGACCAGCCCTGTGCGATACTGCGGCTGGTTGTTCGGCACGTGACGCCTGCCGTTCGACCCGACGACGTCCTGTCCGGTCTCCGCGCCGTGGCCGACCTGGCGCCGCCGGTCCCCGCAGCGGTGACCAGGCTGGCGCAGGGGCTGCTCGATGAAGAGACCGGCACGGTGACCGACCCGCTCGCACCCGATCGCGAGGCGACGACGGCCCCCATGGCCGGTTCAGCCGCCGCGCCGGTGCCGGCGTAAGGAAGGTCCCGCGAAGGACTGACGTCGTAGCGCCGCCCTCGTATCCGGGAGCCACCTGGGTCGGGCAGCGCACCCACCACAAGACTTTCGCCAGGCCGTGCGTACACCGCGTACGGAACCGGCGAGACAGGACACAGAGAGTTCCCGTGCGGCGCCCACGCCCCGGACGGCGGCACCGCGCAACGCGCGAGCCGCGGACGTCAACGGTGATCGAGTCACCGGTGCCGGATCAGGCGCGGCGCCCGGGAGCCTGACGGGAGAAACGCCCGCATGCTCGAACCGACCGAACCCGAGTCGTTGAACGACTCCGAATCGAACACACCCAGCGACACCCTGCCGCCGCGTCGTCGGCGCCGTGCCGCCTCCCGGCCCGCGGGACCGCCCGCCGGGCCCACCGCGACCCCGGACGAGGTCGTCACGCCGGCCATACCGGCCGAGGCGCAGACCCCTGACGAGCCGGACGAGGCCGTGGCGCCCGAGCCCGAGCCCGCCGCGCCCGTACGGCGCCGGGCCACCCGGCGCGCCGCCGCGCCCGCCGGTTCCCCGGCGCCCGCCGAGACCGTCGTCGCGACGGTCACCCCTGATGCCGTCACCCCCGAGGAGAGCGCCGTCGCCGAGACCGAGGCCGTCACCGAGACGCCTGCCGAGTCCGAAGAGGCCGCGCCCGCCGGGCGCCCCCGCCGTCGCGCCACGCGCCGTGCGTCCGCCCCCGCCGGAGCCCCGGCCGCCGCCGAGGTCGTCGAGACCCCGGCGCCCGCCGCCGAGCAGGCCCCGGCCGCCGTCGCCGAGGCGCCCGCCGAGGACACCGCACCCGCCCCGCGCAGCCGCCGCCGGGCCACCCGCCGCGCCTCCGCGCCCGCCGGTGCGCCCCAGGCCGCCGACGAGGCCGCCGCCGTCGAGGCCCCGGCCGCCGAGCCCGTTGCCAGCGAGCCTGTTGCCACCGAGCCCGTCGCGGACGAGGACGCCGGTCCGCGCCGTGGCCGTCGGCGTACCGCCCGTCGGGGCGCCGAGAGCCCCGAGGCGCCGGTCGTCGACGAGGCTCCCGCCGCCGTCGAGGAGCCCGTCGCCGAGGAGGGCGGCCCGCGCCGCGCCCGGCGTCGGTCCGTGCGCAAGGCCGCCACCGGCTTCTCCGCGCCCGCCCCCGCGACCGGCCGCGACGACACCTCGCGTCGGCCCGCGCGGCCCTCGACCGCCGTGTTCCAGGCGCCCGTGTTCACCGAGCCCAGGTTCCAGTTCCAGACGCCCGAGCGGGCCGCCGCCGAGGCCGCCGCAGGGCCCGCCGTGGCCGCCGTGGCCGAGGACGAGGAGATCGGGACCACCGGCGACACCATCGTCGAGGTGGGGCAGGCGCAGCCCGTCGAGGAGCAGGGCGGCGGCTCGCGCCGGCGTCGGCGCCGCGGCCGGGCCGCCGAGGACGAGGCCCCGGCCGCCGAGCCCGTCGTCGAGGAAGCCGTCGAGGAGGCCGAGGAGGCCGACTCCGAGGACGCCTCCGACGGGGACGACGACGCGGAGGAGACCGGCTCGCGTCGGCGCCGCAGGCGGGGCGGCCGCCGTCGCCGTCGCGGCGAGTCCGCCGAGGCCGGTGGCGACGACGAGCACGACGACACCGAGGACGCTCCCGCGCAGGACGCCGAGGAGCGCACGGAAGACGCCGACGACGACGAGGACGACGACCCGCAGGGCGGCGGGTCCAGCTCCAGCAGCCGTCGGCGCCGTCGTCGGCGCCGTCGCGCCGGGGACAGCGGGCACGACGCCGAGCCCGGCGACGGCGACCCCGAGCGCACCGTCGTCAAGGTGCGCGAGCCGCGCGCCAAGAAGGACGAGCACCCCAGCGACGAGGTGCAGTCCATCAAGGGCTCCACGCGCCTCGAAGCCAAGAAGCAGCGCCGCCGCGAAGGCCGCGAGCAGGGCCGCCGACGCGTTCCGATCATCACCGAGGCCGAGTTCCTGGCCCGGCGCGAGGCCGTCGAGCGCGTGATGGTGGTCCGCCAGCACGGCGACCGCACGCAGATCGGCGTCCTGGAGGACGGCGTGCTCGTCGAGCACTACGTCAACAAGGAGCAGTCGACCTCGTACGTCGGCAACGTCTACCTGGGCAAGGTCCAGAACGTGCTGCCCTCCATGGAGGCCGCGTTCATCGACATCGGCAAGGGCCGCAACGCCGTCCTGTACGCCGGTGAGGTCAACTTCGAGGCGCTCGGCATGGCCCACGGGCCGCGCCGCATCGAGTCCGCGCTGAAGTCCGGGCAGTCCGTGCTCGTGCAGGTCACCAAGGACCCGATCGGCCACAAGGGCGCCCGCCTGACCAGCCAGGTCTCGCTGCCGGGCCGGTACCTCGTGTACGTGCCCGAGGGTTCGATGACCGGCATCAGCCGCAAGCTGCCCGACACCGAGCGGGCCCGGCTGAAGACCATCCTCAAGAAGATCGTCCCCGAGGACGCGGGCGTCATCGTGCGCACCGCCGCCGAGGGCGCCAGCGAGGACGAGCTGCGCCGCGACGTCGAGCGGCTCCAGGCGCAGTGGGAGGAGATCCAGAAGAAGGCGAAGAGCGGCAACGCCCCGACCCTGCTGTACGGCGAGCCGGACATGACCGTCCGCGTCGTCCGCGACATCTTCAACGAGGACTTCTCCAAGGTCGTCGTCAGCGGCGACGAGGCCTGGTCGACCATCCACGGGTACGTCGCACATGTCGCGCCCGACCTGGCCGACCGGCTCTCCCGGTGGACCTCCGAGGTCGACGTCTTCGCCACCTACCGGATCGACGAGCAGCTGTCCAAGGCGCTGGACCGCAAGGTCTGGCTGCCCAGCGGCGGTTCGCTGGTGATCGACCGGACCGAGGCGATGATCGTCGTCGACGTCAACACCGGCAAGTTCACCGGGCAGGGCGGCAACCTCGAAGAGACGGTCACCAGGAACAACCTGGAGGCGGCCGAGGAGATCGTGCGCCAGCTGCGGCTGCGCGACCTCGGCGGCATCATCGTCATCGACTTCATCGACATGGTCCTGGAGTCCAACCGCGACCTGGTCCTGCGCCGCCTGCTCGAATGCCTCGGGCGGGACCGCACCAAGCACCAGGTGGCCGAGGTGACCTCGCTCGGCCTCGTGCAGATGACCCGCAAGCGCGTCGGACAGGGCCTCCTGGAGTCCTTCTCCGAGACCTGCGTGCACTGCAACGGCCGGGGCGTCATCGTCCACATGGAGCAGCCGTCCTTCTCGGGCAGCGGCGGCACCAAGCGCAAGAAGCGCGGCCGGGGCGGCGACAGCCACGAGCACGACCACGAGCACGAGGCGTCGCACACGGTCGAGATCGTCGACACCGACACCGACGCCGACGACCTCGACACCGAGCCGGAGACCGCCGCCGAGGTGAGCGCCGAGGCCGCCGCGCCGATCGCGCTGCCCGCGCCGGAGTTCACTCCCGACGAGGAGCTGTACAGCAGCGTCGCCGAGGCCGAGGCCTCCGCGCGTGGCCGTTCGCGGCGCCGGTCGAGCCGGCGGGCGTCGGCTCCGGCCGGGGCGCCCTCCCGCAGCGAGCAGCGTGAGCAGCGGGACCAGCGCGAGCAGCAGCGCGGCCGGCGTGACGAGCAGCCGACGCGTCCGGAGCCCGAGGTCGAGGCGCCGGTCGTCGAGATCCCGGCCGCCGCCGTGCTGGCCGAGCCCGCCGCCGTCGAGGACGCCGTCGTGCCCGCTCCCGAGCAGGCCGAGGTGGCCGCCGAGGGTGCGCCCAAGGGCCGTACCCGGCGCCGGGCCACCCGTAAGGTGTCGGCGCCCGCCGGGTCGCCCGCGGGGGCCGAGGCCGCCGTGGTGACCGTCGCGGAGGCCGCGCCGGTGGCCGAGGCGCCGGTCGCGGAGCCGGTCGTCGAGGCGCCCGCGGTGGTGGAGGACGCGGCTCCGGCCCGCCCGCGCCGCCGTGCGGTCCGCAAGGCCACCGCGCCGACCGCGTCCGAGGAGGCGGCCGTCACGGTCGTCCCGTCGGCCACGTCGGACGCCCCGTCGGACAGCGCGTCCGAGTCGGCGCCGGACGCGGTGACCGCGTTGTCGGAGGAGCCTGTGGAGGAGGCGGCGCCGGTCAAGAAGACGGCCGCCCGCAAGACCGCCAAGAAGGCGCCCGCGAAGAAGACGGCCGCCAAGAAGGCGACGACGGCCAAGAAGACCGCCGCCAAGAAGACGACGACGGCGAAGAAGGCCACCACCACCAAGAAGGCGGCGGCCAAGACCACGGCGAAGAAGGCCGCGGTCGCGTCCGAGGACGCCTGACCCACCGCCTGAACAGGTGAGGTGCGGCCGGTCACGTGGGTTCACGTGACCGGCCGCACTGTTCACCGGGCCGACCCGGTTTGACCCCTTCGGCCGCCGCCCCGTAACCTTGACCGTCGGCGTGTCTGCGGAGATGGACACGCCACATCCCCGTAAACCTCTTCCTCCCAGGTGCCTCGGTGGCCGGGAGAGGTCGTCTGTGTCCGTGTACCGGTCGGCTGGCCTGCGGGGGTGCCGTTCTCCGAGTGAAAGAGAGTCCGCGTGTACGCCATCGTGCGCAGCGGTGGTCGCCAGCACAAGGTTGCTGTCGGCGACATCGTTGAGGTTGACAAGATTTCCACCGCCAAGGTCGGCGACACGGTCGAGCTCTCGACCCTGCTCGTTGTCGACGGCGACGCCGTGACCAGCGACCCGTGGGTGCTGGACGGCATCAAGGTCACGGCCGAGGTCGTGGACCACCACAAGGGCCAGAAGATCGACATTCTGCGCTACAAGAACAAGACCGGTTACCGCCGTCGTCAGGGCCACCGCCAGCAGTACACGGCGATCAAGGTCACGGCGATCCCCGCGGCTGCGAAGTAAGGGACTGAGGAGACATGGCACACAAGAAGGGCGCATCGTCCACCCGGAACGGTCGCGACTCCAATGCCCAGCGGCTCGGCGTGAAGCGCTTCGGCGGTCAGGCCGTCAACGCGGGTGAGATCCTGGTCCGCCAGCGTGGCACCCACTTCCACCCCGGTACCGGCGTCGGCCGTGGCGGCGACGACACGCTGTTCGCCCTCCAGGCCGGTGCGGTGCAGTTCGGCACCTTCCGTGGCCGCAAGGTCGTCAACATCGTTCCGGTCGCCTGACCCGAGCGCGTCGACCGCACGCTTTCCGTGAGGCGGACCTCACTTCCCGGGTGGGAAGGCGGGTCCGCCTTTCGCGTGTTGACATCAGTAACACCCTTAGTTTTCTGGAGGCACTGAACCATGACCACCTTCGTGGACCGCGTCGAACTGCATGTCGCCGCGGGTAACGGAGGCCACGGCTGTGCCTCCGTTCACCGGGAGAAGTTCAAGCCGCTCGGCGGCCCCGACGGCGGCACCGGTGGCCAGGGCGGCGATGTGATCCTCACCGTCGACCAGTCCGTGACCACCCTGATCGACTACCACCACTCCCCGCACCGCAAGGCCACCAGCGGCAAGCCCGGCGAGGGCGGCAACCGTTCCGGCAAGGACGGCGAGGACCTGGTCCTGCCCGTCCCCGACGGCACCGTCATCCTGGACCGCCAGGGCAACGTGCTCGCCGACCTCGTCGGCCACGGCACCTCCTACGTCGCCGCGCAGGGCGGCCGGGGCGGGCTCGGCAACGCCGCGCTGTCCTCCGCCCGCCGCAAGGCGCCCGGCTTCGCGCTGCTCGGTGAGCCCGGCGGCCTCCAGGACATCGTCCTCGAACTGAAGACCGTCGCCGATGTGGCGCTGGTCGGCTACCCGAGCGCCGGCAAGTCCTCGCTGATCTCCGTGCTCAGCGCGGCCAAGCCGAAGATCGCCGACTACCCCTTCACCACCCTGGTCCCCAACCTCGGTGTGGTCACCGCGGGCGGCGCCGTCTACACCATCGCGGACGTGCCCGGACTCATCCCGGGCGCCAGTCAGGGCAAGGGCCTGGGCCTGGAGTTCCTGCGCCATGTGGAGCGGTGCAGCGTGCTGGTGCACGTGCTGGACACGGCCACCCTGGAGTCCGAGCGCGACCCGGTCTCCGACCTCGACACCATCGAGGAGGAGCTGCGCCAGTACGGCGGCCTCGACAACCGGCCCCGGGTCGTCGTCCTCAACAAGATCGACGTCACCGACGGCAAGGACCTCGCCGAGATGGTGCGGCCCGAGCTGGAGGCGCGCGGCTACCGGGTCTTCGAGGTGTCGGCCGTGGCCCATCTCGGGCTGCGGGAGCTGTCGTTCGCGCTCGCGGAGCTGGTGGGCAAGGCCCGCGCGGCCCGGCCCCAGGAGGAGGCGACCCGTATCGTCATCCGGCCCAAGGCGGTCGACGACGCCGGCTTCACCGTCACCCGCGAGGACGAGGGCCTGTACCGGGTGCGTGGCGAGAAGCCCGAACGCTGGGTGCGCCAGACCGACTTCAGCAACGACGAGGCCGTCGGCTACCTCGCGGACCGGCTCAACCGCCTCGGTGTCGAGGAGTCGCTGATGAAGGCGGGCGCCCGCTCCGGTGACGGCGTCGCCATCGGCCCCGAGGACAACGCCGTGGTGTTCGACTGGGAGCCGACCATGATGACCGGCGCCGAGATGCTCGGCCGACGTGGCGAGGACCATCGTTTTGAAGCACCGCGTCCGGCCGCTCAGCGGCGCCGGGACCGGCAGGCCGAACGGGACGAGTCCCAGGAGGAGTTCGACGGCTTCGAGCCGTTCTGACCCCACCCCGGCCGCCCTGACCCTCCCCGGGTCGGCGCGGCCCACCCCGGCCTGGCTCGGGCCACCGGCTGTTCCCGACACCCCCGCAGCGGACCTCCGCCTCGGGGGTGTCGGCGTTGCGGCGGGCGGTGGTGAGGGGGCGTTCGCGTGCGGTGCGGTGGGCGGTTCGGCGGGTGCTCTGGTGGGTGGGGAGATCGGGGACGTTCGGCCTGTGTCGCCGCCTCGATCCGCCGTCCGGGTGCGGCAGGATCACGTCGTCGTGAATTCCCCTGGCGCGACGGTGCTTCCGTTGTCTTCCTAATTGTCATGCACGCGAAGGGGAGCGTTCAGCGGGCGGTCCGCCCGACTGCGTGAGCCTTCATGTGTCCACGAGGCCAGCGAGGCAAGGGAGTTCGTCGATGACCGTCGCAAGCTCGCCCGACCGACGCCGTTTTCTCACCGGGGGAGCCGCCGTTCTCGGCGCCGCCGCCTCCGCGCAGCTGTGGCACCCTGCCAGCGCCCGCGCGGCCGACGACCCGCTGCCCGACGGTGTGTTCAGCCTCGGCGTGGCCTCCGGCGACCCGCTGCCCGACGGCATCGTCCTGTGGACCCGGCTGGCGCCCGACCCCCTGCACGGCGGCGGCATGCCCGACCAGGACGTGTCCGTCGAGTGGGAGATCGCCGAGGACGAACGGTTCCGCAGAGTCGCCCGCAGAGGCGTCGCCCGGGCCCGCACGGCGTCCGGGCACAGCGTCCACGCCGACGTCCGGGGGCTGCGCCCGGGCCGCGCGTACTGGTACCGCTTCCGCACCGGCGGTCAGATCTCGCCGGTCGGCCGCACCCGCACCGCCCCGCACCGGGAGGCCTCCGGCGGCTCCCTGCGCGTCGCCCTCGCCTCCTGCCAGAACTGGCAGCACGGCTACTTCACGCCGTACGCCGACATGCTGGACCAGGACCCCGACGTCGTCCTGTTCGTCGGCGACTACATCTACGAGTCGACGCCGTCCTCCGCCGGGCCGCGCCGCCACGAGGGCACCGGGGAGCCGGTCACCCTGGAGCAGTACCGCAACCGGTACGCCCAGTACAAGACCGACCCGGACCTCGTCGCGATGCACGCCGCCGCGCCCTGGGTGGTCACCTTCGACGACCACGAGGTGGACAACGACTGGGCCGGGGAGATCCCGCAGGACCCCGACAAGCAGTCGCACGACGCGTTCGTGGCCCGGCTGACGGCGGCCTTCCAGGCCTACTACGAGCACATGCCGGTGCGTGCCTCGGCGATCCCCGACGGACCGCACATCCAGATGTACCGCCGCCTGGAGTTCGGCCGGCTCGCCCGCCTCAACGTCCTGGACACCCGGCAGTTCCGCACCGACCAGGCCACCAGCCAGGCCGGCGCCCAGGACCCGGCGATGACGATGCTCGGGGCCCGGCAGAAACAGTGGCTGCTCGACGGACTGCACCACTCCTCGGCCCGCTGGAACCTCATCGCCTCGCAGATCATGATGGCGGAGACCGACCTGCTGCCCGGCGACGGCAAGCTCTGGTACTACGACGCCTGGGACGGCTACCAGGCCGAACGCAACGCCCTGCTCCAGGAGTTCCAGGAGGTCCGCAACCCCGTGGTGCTCAGCGGGGACCGGCATCTGACGATGATCAGCGACCTCAAGGAGGACTTCGCCGACCCGGACTCCGACACCGTCGGCGCCGAGTTCGTCGGCACCTCCATCTCCAGCAACGGCGACCAGGACCAGGCCGCCTTCCACGCCGAGTGGGACCCGCTGAAGGCCGACAACCCGCACTGGAAGGTCATCGACGCCCACCGCGGCTACCACCTCTTCGACATCCGGCGGGACGGGATCGACGCCCAGGTACGGGTGGTGGACACGGTGACCCGCCCGCAGGCCACACCGAGCACGCTGTCGCGGCTGCGGGTGGAGAACGGGCAGCCCGGGGTCCGCGAGGTCTGACCCGGGGGAGGCGCGGGGGACATGAGCGGTGTTCCCCGATTCCCACCTGAGAGGAAATGCCCCGGAATTCGCCAGAGGAATTCCGGGGAATGCAAGGAACGCGGGGGAACACGGAGGGCCGCAGAGGAACGCGGAGGAACGCGGAGGGCCGCAGAGGAACGCAGGGGACTGTAGGGGAAATCGGCTCCGGGTGCGCTGTATTCAGTGCGCGCCCGGAGTTGCGCCGTTACGGACGGTCCTGAATGATCCCCGCCCGGGTCCTCGCGGCCGCCGCCGGTATCGGCGCCGGGGTGGGTGTGCCGGGTGGGTGACCGGGTCGGTGGGCCCGGCGGGCGGGATGTGAGGACTCCGTGCCGCTGCCCGCCGTTGCACCGGCGTTCGAGGGGGCGCATCGTGTGTGACACGGTGTGTGCAGCCGCCGTTGTCCAGGGCACCCGGAAGGCAGTCGTCGCCGTTGCCCGTAGGGGGACGCGTGGCGTCGACCAACCCTGTGCGGTTACTCACAGCAACCGGACCGGCGTTCGGGAAGCCGTTCGGCCGGTCACCAGCAGGGCGAGGTGAATACCGGGTGGCGCGCACATATGCGGCGGGCGGCGCTCACCTTGCACTGTGGTAACCGCAAGTGGGACCATTTCCCCGTTCCCTGTCGCCCCAAGGTAGGTCCTCTGTGTCCCAGCACATAGCCAAGCCCCGTACCACCGCAGTGATCCTGGCCGGTGGCACCGGCCAGCGGGTGGGTCTGTCGATCCCCAAGCAGCTGCTGAAGATCGCCGGCAAGGCAGTCATCGAGCACACGCTCACCACGTTCGAGCGGGCGGACTCGATCGACGACATCATCGTGCTGATGGCGCCCGGTTACGTACCGGACGTCGAGAAGATCGTGGCCAAGGCCGGTTTCACCAAGGTCAAGAAGGTCATCGAGGGCGGCTCCACGCGGAACGAGACGACCGAGCGCGCCATCGAGGCGCTCCGTGAGGGCCTCGCCGACGGCGACGACCTCAACGTCCTCTTCCACGACGCCGTCCGCCCCCTGCTGTCGCAGCGTGTGATCGACGACTGCGTGGCCGCCCTGGACCGCTACGAGGCGGTCGACGTCGCCATCCCGTCCGCGGACACCATCATCGTGACCCGCACGCACGGCTCGGACGGCGAGTTCATCACCGAGATCCCCGACCGGTCCCGGCTGCGGCGCGGCCAGACCCCGCAGGCCTTCAAGCTCTCGACCATCCGCCGCGCCTACGACGTCGCCGCCGGCGACCCGAACTTCCAGGCCACGGACGACTGCTCGGTCGTGCTCAAGTACCTGCCCGACGTGCCGATCCACGTCGTCGCGGGCGACGAGTACAACATGAAGGTCACCCAGCCCGTCGACGTCTTCATCGCCGACAAGCTCTTCCAGCTCGCCTCCACCGCCGCCCCCGAGCAGGTCGACGAGGCCGCCTACCGCGAGCTGCTCGGCGGCAAGACGGTCGTGATCTTCGGCGGCTCCTACGGCATCGGCAAGGACATCGGCGAGCTGGCCGAGTCCTACGGCGCCCGGGTGTACGCCCTCGGCCGCTCCACCACCGGCACCCATGTGGAGAACCCGGAGGAGGTCGACGACGCGCTGTCCAAGGCGTACGGCGAGACCGGGCGCATCGACTACGTCGTCAACACCGCGGGCGTCCTGCGCATCGGCAAGCTCGCCGAGACCGACAACGCGACCATCGAGGAAGCGCTCAAGGTCAACTACCTCGCGCCGGTCCAGATCGCCCGTTCGGCGTACAAGTACCTCGCCGAGACCAAGGGCCAGCTGCTGCTGTACACCTCCAGCAGCTACACCCGGGGCCGGGCCGAGTACAGCCTCTACTCCTCGACCAAGGCCGCCATGGTCAACCTCACCCAGGCCCTGTCCGACGAGTGGGCCGGCGACTCCATCCGGGTCAACTGCATCAACCCCGAGCGCACCGCGACGCCCATGCGCACCAAGGCGTTCGGGCAGGAGCCGACCGGCAGCCTGCTCTCCTCCGAGGCCGTCGCCCGCACCTCCCTCGACGTGCTGCTGTCCGAGCTGACCGGCCATGTCATCGACGTCCGCCAGCAGGACCCGACGGCCGGCGCGGCCACCGCGTCCGGCTTCGAGGCGGCGCTGGCCTCCGTGCTCGACCGTCAGGACGGCGTGTAATACTTGCTCTGATTAGTCTTCGCCGGTAATTCAGGCCTCTGAGATTGCTCGTCCACCGAGCGTTCACAGAGGCCTGAATCCGTACCGTGGCGCATTCTCCACAAACCCTGCGCACAACTTCAGATTCACTTCAGAAGTACTCCAGCAGGACCCCGCAGGGGCAGGCCCGGGCGCTCCGGAAAAGCCCCTTCAGAACAAACCGGCACTCCCCCTCCCAGAGCAGGTTTCTCCGTGATATCCACCGCTATTCGCGTCGCCCGGGTGGGCAGCGCGGCCGAGCTGGCCGCGGCGGCGCTCATGATGCTGGGCTACCCGGCCCTCATGCTGGCCGCGCTCATCCCGAGCGTGTACGCCTTCGCGGCGGCAGCCGCCGTGACGTACCTGGCGGACCACTATCTGCACCGCAAGGGCAGCTACCTGGTCAACCGGCTCAGCAAGGTCAGGGCCGGCCTGTCGATCCGCTTCCTGATCCGGCAGCTGCTGCTGATCCTGCTGCTCGCCCGGCTGTCCCTCGCGGACAACCTGATCTACTACGGCGCGGTCGCCTGCTTCATCGCCTTCTACGGTCTCCAGGCCCCGCAGGGCGCCCTGGTCACCCTCATCCGCAACCGCCGCCGGATGCCGGTCGCCACCCGCAACGTCGACCTGAAGTCCCGCATCCGCATCCCGGACGCCCCGCCGCGCGGCCTGCTGAACCGCTCCGCCGAGAAGATGCTCCACCTCGACCTCGCGGCCGTCGCCGGCATCCTGGTCTCCGGCGTCGTCGACACCTCGGTGCCCGGCTTCATCGGGATCGGCGTCACCCTCGGCCTCGGCCTCGTCTACGTGCTCGCCCTGGTCCGCTACCTGCGCGGCCGCAAGGTGCCGCCGAACGCGGAGACCGTGCTGGCCGCCGTCGACGACTGGCTCGGCGCGTACCGGCCCGAGACGGTGCTGTACTTCTCCGGGTCCAAGGACTCCGCCTACCAGCTCAACATGTGGCTGGAGACGATGGAGCAGCTGGACTCCCGGCCGCTGGTGATCCTGCGGGAGCGGGTCATCCTCGCCAACATGGCGCCGACCACCGTTCCGGTGATCTGTGTGCCCGGTGGCGTGCACCTGATGAACATGGACCTGTCGCATGTGCGGGTCGCGCTGTACGCGGCGAACGTCGGCAAGAACATCCACCTGCTGCGCGTCCCCACCATGAAGCACGTCTTCATCGGCCACGGCGACAGCGACAAGCTGGCCAGCGTCAACCCGTACAGCAAGGTCTACGACGAGGTGTGGACCGCGGGCCGCGCCGGCCGCGACCGGTACGCGATAGCGGACGTCGGGGTCCGCGACGAGGACATCGTCGAGGTCGGCCGCCCGCAGCTGGCGCCGATCGAGCCGCTGGGGGGCCCGGCGCAGGGTGTCCCGACGGTGCTGTACGCGCCCACCTGGGAGGGCTGGGACGGCAACCCGGGCAACACCTCGCTGGTGCTCGCCGGTGAGAACATCGTCAAGAAACTCATCAAGGCCGACCCGCCGGTACGGGTGCTGTACAAGCCGCACCCCTTCACCGGCACCGTCAGCGCCGCCGCCGGCGCCGCGCACCGGCGCGTGGTGGCGCTGGTCGAGAAGGCCGCCGCCGAGCGCACCGCCGACTCCCGGTTCACCGTGGACGCCGCCGACCAGGCCCGCGCCAAGGCTGACCTGGCCCGGATCGAGGCCCGCCTCGCCGAGCTGTCCGGCTCGGCCGGGGACAAGCGTGACGAGGCCGAGGCCAGCCGCGACGGCGTCGTCGACCTGGAGCGGCACGCCGAGGTGGCCCGGCTGCGCGGGGAGTGGAACGACGCCTACTGGCGCTCCTTCGGCAGCTTCGAGCACCGCGTCATCACGGGCTCGGAACCCCGCCTCTACGACTGCTTCAACGTCTCCGACGCGATGGTCTCCGACATCTCCAGCGTCGTCTCCGACTTCATCGCCAGCGGCAAGCCGTACGCCGTCACCGACTCGGCCGAGCTGGGCGTCGAGGAGTTCAAGCGGCAGAACACCGCCGTACGGGCCGCGGTGATCCTCTCCAACGGCGCCGCCGAGCTGGGCGAGCTGCTCGGCGCGGTGCGCGACCCGGCCGGCGACCGGCTCGCCGAGGACCGCAAGGAGCTGAAGCAGTATCTGCTGGGCCCGGACGAGCCGACCTCGATCGTGCAGTTCAACACCGCGGTGTCGGACCTCGCGCTGAAGGCCCAGACCCGCAACCTGGGCCAGGAGTCGCGGGCCGCCGCAGCCGGGACGCCCGGCGCGGACGAGCTGTCGGACGCCCTGTCGCCCGCGCAGCCCGCACCGGCGACCGGCGAGGCGGACGGCGCCACCAGCCCCCGCTGACGGCACCCACCGGCACGTACGGGAAGGGCCCGGCCCCGAGGACACTCTCGGGGCCGGGCCCTTCTGTCGTGCACCCGTTCCTGGCGCCGGCGCGGGGCTCGGCCGCCGGGGTCGGGAATCGGCCGTCTCTTACCCGAACGGCCTAACATTCGCGCCTACCTAGGAAAGACCTCGGCCATTCCTGTGACCTCAGTCACGGTTCCCTGTTAAGGAGGCAACCAGACGTGTTCATCGGCCGTCTACCAGTTAGCCGAATAAGACCATTCGGGGGAAATGTTCTGTGAACAAGGGGGAAACGTGACCGTGACGCAGCCTGATGTGAGCGTCGTCATCGGGGCGTACGAGGCCATGCCCTACCTCGTCGAGTGCCTGGCGTCCGTGGAGGCGCAGACCCTCGACCCGACGCGCATCGAGGTCGTCGCGGTGGACGACGGCTCCACCGACGGCTCCGGGGAGTACCTGGAGGAGTTCGCCGCCCGCGTGCCCTTCCCCGTCACGGTGATCCGGCAGGCCAACTCCGGCGGCCCCAGCGGCCCCCGCAACGTCGGCCTCGGCAAGGCCACCGGACGGTACGTCTTCTTCCTCGACGCCGACGACCGGCTCGGCCCCGAGGCGCTGGAGCGGATGGTCGCGATGGCCGACCGCAACGGCACCGACGTGGTCCTCGGCCGCGTGGAGGGCGTCAACCGCACGGCGCCCAAGTCGATGTGGCACACGACGCTGGAGCGCACCGACGTCTACTCGTCCAACATCAAGTTCACGCTCAGCGCCCAGAAGCTGTTCCGGCACGCCTTCCTGGACCGGCACGGGATGCGGTTCGACGAGTCCCTGTGGACCGGCGAGGACGCCCTGTTCACCATGGAGGCGTATCTGCGGGCCGACGGCGTCTCCGTGCTCGCCGACTACACCTGCTACTACCTGGTGGGCCGCGAGGACGGCAAACACGTGACGAAGAGCGGGAGTTACACCCTGCGCTTCGACTCCGCCCGCGCCCTGATGAACCTGATCGCCACCCTCGTCCCGGCCGGCGACCGGCGTGACCTGCTGATGGTCCGGCCCTTCCTGGTCACCCTGCTGCCGCAGTTCGGCCCCGTCTTCGCCAAGGACGCCGAGGACGTGCGCAAGCGGAAGTTCGAGCTGGCGAAGCCGTTGATGGAGCAGTACTGGGGCGAGGGCGTCGCCCGCAAGCTCAAGGTGGAGGAGCGGCTGCGGCTGCACCTGGTGGCGGCGCAGCGCCCCGAACTCCTCCTGGACGTCGTCAAGTTCGTCAAGGCCAAGAAGCAGGCGGCGGCCCTCCTGGAGAAGAAGGGCACCCGCGTCTACCTCGTCTACCCGCACTTCCGCGACCGCTCGGCCGGTGTCCCCGACGCCGTCTACCTCGCCGAGCCCCGGGAGGCCCGCGGCTTCCACGGCTACCGCGAGAACGCCCCGCTCTCGCTCGCCCGCCGCGCGGTCCGCAAGGCCCGCCGGATGGTCAACTCCCGTACTACGCCGGGCGGGACGGCGGCCGCACTGTGACATCCCGCCGCTGCCCGGGGATCTCCGGCGCCGCCCGCTCGGCCATCCGGGCCCGGTGCTCCCGCGCGGTGGCGGCCAACGCCCGTACCGCCCCGGCGAACCGTTCCTGAGCGGACGGCTCGTCGGGGCCCAGCAGCCGCACCCGCAACGCGCCCCGGGCCTCGGCCAGTTGATCCCGGCCCGGGTCGCGCACCGCCGCCAGCAGGGCGGGCACCCCGGCCGCGTCCGGCGTCAGCACGGTCGCCGCCGCCACCGTCGGGAACGCCGCGCGAAACGCCTCCTCGTCCAACTCCCCGGTGTTCACGACCGCGTAGGGCTTGCCGCTGGCCAGGAAGTCGCCGACCACGCTGGAGACATCGGTGATCAGCAGGTCGGCCCGGTCGAAGCAGGCGTACAGGGTGGGCCGTTCCTCGGTGACCACCAGGTGCGCGCCCTCGGGCAACGACGCCCAGTAGGCCCGTTCCCAGGCCGCCGTGGCCCGGGCCACCGCCGCCGCCCGGCCCGGCTCGGGCGCCGACTGCCACAGCATCAGCTCCGCCTGATCGGCACCGGTCGGCCGCCCGGACGTCGTGAAGTGGTCCAACTCCTCGGTGCGGCGGGCCAGTTCCTCGCAGACGAAGGGGGAGTGGTCGGGTCCTGCGGCGCGGATCAGCTGCCGGATGCGCCGGTCGGCCGCCCCGGCGCGGGGATCGACGGAACCGGTCAGCGGATGCGGCTTGTACAGCAGGCGTACGCCCGGGTCCGCGAGGAGCGCCCGCACCAGCCGCTCACCGGCCGCGGTGACCGACGTGTTGCCCGGGTTGCCGTCCCAGCCCTCCCAGGTCGGCGCGTACAGCACCGTCGTCCAACGGCCCGTCGGGGCGCCCGAGTGCGGCTTGACGGCGTCCAGTTGGGGGCGGCCGATCTCCACGACGTCCTTGTCCTCGACGCCCACCTCGGCGAGCGCGTACCGCTCGCGCGCCGCGGGTCCGGCCACCCACACCTCGTCGTAGGCCTTCGCGTACGGGTTGCAGGACGACAGCTTGTCGCTCTCCCCGTGGTTGACGAAGGCGTGCTTGATGGTCGGGATGCGCAACACCTGGGAGGTCTTGCCGGAGTTGGAGGGGTGGATGAGGACCTGGAGCGTGGAGTGTTCGAGCCGCAGCAGCGTGGAGACCTTCGGCAGACAGACGATCGGGAGGTCGGTCGGCGCCAGACTGTCGACCATGAACCGCTCCCGCAACACGATCAACGGCCGTTCCGCCAGGGCCGCGAGGGGCTCCAGCCACATGTTCGCCTGGTACGCGGAGGCGGCGCCGCCGGAGAAGTAGAGGCCGACGGTCGGCCGGTACGCGGCCAGCCACGCGTCGAACCACTCCAGCGTCTCCCGCTCACCGGCCGGCCGGCGGCGCGGCAGCAGCCGTACCAGCAGGTCGTACAGGCCGGTCAGGGCCAGGCCCACGGAGAGCAGGATGCCCGCGCTCGCGTACACGCTCTCGCCGGTCGCCGCCGTGGCCAGCAGCCCGCAGGTCGCGGGCAGCCCGAACACGATCAGCCGGTGCCCGGCCCGGCGCAGCAGCGTGGGCGGGGCGGGGGACAGGCGCAACGCGGTGGCGTCGATGTTGCGGGTGACCACCGGCAGCGTGCGGGTGCGCCGCACCAGCACCGAGACCGCCTGCACCGCGCAGTGCAGCGCGTAGAACGCCAACAGCCCGCCCACCAACGGCTCGTAGGCCGTCTCCCGGTCCGGCCCCTCAAGCCGCAGCAGGCCCACCACCAGGAGCAGGTCCCGCAGCACATGGCGCACGGTGACATCCGCGTGCGACTTCGCGAACAGCGACAGCATGCCCCGCTGCCACCGGTACAGCACGCCCTCCACGGCGATCGAGACGGCCGTGGCCACCAGCAGCAGCGGGACGTACGGGCGCAGGGCGGCCAGCGCCTGGACGACGAAGGACGCGGCCAGAACGGCCCCGACCAGCGCCTTCGCCAGGATCTTCCGGTGGGGCAGGGGTACGGACACCAGGTCACTCCAAGCTCGACACACGCCGGACGACCGGGTTAACGCGAGGCGAGGGGTGGACGACACGCGGGGTCGGGTTCCGCTAGGAGCGGCCGCCCTGGAGTGCGCGCCGGATCGGCCGGCCCACCACCGTGCGGGCCCGCCGGTAGACCGACTTGGAGGAGGCCGTGGGTGCCGCCACCGCGCCCCGCGCCGCCCCGCGCGCCACCTCCCGCCTCAACTGGGCGTTGTCCAGCGACAGTTCCGCGATCCGGCTCTGCAACCAGCCGAACCGTGAGGTGAGCGAGGCGACGTCGGTGTCGTTCCAGGGGCCCACGCCCGCCGGGAAGTCCAGCTCGGCGAGGCGGGCGTCGAAGGCGGCGCCGGAGTCCCCGTGGCTGAAGGTGTTGCGCAGGCCGTTGCGGTCCAGGAACCCGGTGAACCGTTCGAACCGCTCCCGGTGGCCGCCGGTCAGACCGCTGAAGTCGGCCTCCTCGTACAGCGCGGCCGGGTCGAGGTCCTCGGGCAGCCTGTCGATGCGGCGGTGCGGTATCTCGAAGTACCGGCACAGCTCCAGCGTGCGCGAGTCGCCGCACAGCACGGTGGCCGGGGTGCCCGCGAGCAGCGCCGCGATGTTGCCGTGGATGCGGGAGCCGTAGGAGAAGTCGAAGGCGCGCAGGTCGTCGATCCAGGTGACCGGGTCGATGTAGACGCGGACCTTGTCCTCGCGGTACATCGGGTGGTCGGGGTGGGTCGGCATCGCGGTCACGGCGGCGTTCGGGTGGGACAGGTCCCGCCAGTGCAACTGCCGTGCGTCGCTGAGGTTCTGGCCGATGAACCGCAGCTGCGGATAGCGCGCGTGGGCGTACCGGACGACGCGGTCCAGGCCCTGTCTCTGCATCGCGTTGTGCGAGCCGTTCACCGCGATCCGGGACTCGGCGTCCAGCTCCGGCCGTCGTTTGACGACGCTGAGGTCGTCGCCGTTCATGAACAGCGAGGGACAGCCGATCAGTTCGACGTCCCGGTAGCCGAGGCCTCTGAGGTACGTCTCGGTGAACTCGCCGCGCACGCCGATCGACGCGCTGCGCTCCAGCACCGCCGAGACGAACGCGCGCACCGCGGGCTCCATCGGTTTCAGCCGCGCCGCGTCGTAACTCAGCCCGGCCTGCGCGCCGATGCCGAGCACCACCACCGGGATCTTCAGCCGTGAGATGAGCCGGGTCAGCCGTTTCAACTGCGGTTCGAACGACGGTCGGAAGGCGTTCGCCAGCGGGACGACGAACGCGTCGAACTCGTCGTTGATCCGGCCGGCCGCGGACACATCGGTGCGGATGCCGTTCGAGACGACCTCCGTGTCCGGGGTCTGGAGGATCTTGTGGGAGGCGTCGCTGAAGATCAGGTTGCCCGAGTTGGTGGCGATGACGTCCTGATGGAGGGCCTCCTCCACCGGGACGACGTCGAACGGGCTCTTGCCGGAGCGGAGGAGTATGCGCTGCACGCGGCGAACATTAGATGACACGGAGTGGGAAATTACTTTGAGAACCCTTTAATTTCTATAAGCACCCCATGCAACCTCTTTGCCGACTGCGGGCCGTGAGGGCAAGATCACCGGAGCGTGTCCGGGGAGTGGAATCGACGCGCGCGAGCGGGCCCCGTTCGCGTAAGTTGCCTCCCTGGTGCATCGGACCTACGCGAGGGGCAGCAGCACAGTGGCAGGGGCAAGGCAGGCCGTGGGCGAGGCCCGCAGGATCGTCGTCAAAGTGGGCTCCTCCTCGCTGACCACCGCCTCCGGCGGACTGGACGCGGACCGGGTCGACGCCCTCGTCGACGTCCTCGCCAAGAGTCGCGGCGGCGGCGAGAAAGAGGTCGTCCTCGTCTCCTCGGGCGCCATCGCCGCGGGCCTCGCCCCGCTCGGCCTGCGCCGCCGCCCGCGCGACCTGGCCCGCCAGCAGGCCGCCGCCTCCGTCGGCCAGGGCCTGCTGGTCGCCCGCTACACCGCCTCCTTCGCCCGCTACGGCGTCCGCGTCGGCCAAGTCCTGCTCACCAGCGACGACATGAGCCGCCGCAGCCAGCACCGCAACGCCTCCCGCACCTTCGACAAACTCCTCGCGATGGGCGCCGTCCCGGTCGTCAACGAGAACGACACCGTCGCCACCGACGAGATCCGCTTCGGCGACAACGACCGCCTCGCCGCCCTCGTCGCCCACCTCGTCCACGCCGACCTCCTCGTCCTGCTCTCCGACGTCGACGGCGTCTACGACGGCGACCCCAGCAGGCCCGGCACCTCCCGGCTCGCCGAGGTCCGCGGCCCCGAGGACCTCGCGCACGTCGAGATCGGCAGCGCGGGCAAGGCCGGCGTCGGCACCGGCGGCATGGCCACCAAGGTCGAGGCGGCCCGGATCGCGGCGGCGGCCGGCATCCCCGTCGTGCTCACCAGCACCGTGCACGCGGCCGACGCGCTCACCGGCGGCGACACCGGCACCTACTTCCACCCGGCCGGCAAGCGCTCCGCCGACCGGCTGCTCTGGCTCCAGCACGCCTCCACCCCGCAGGGCGCGCTCACCCTCGACGACGGCGCGGTCCGGGCGGTCGTCGAACGCCGCACCTCGCTGCTGCCGGCCGGGATCGCCGCCGTCGAGGGCGACTTCGTCGCCGGGGACCCGGTGGAGCTGCGGGACACCGAGGGGCGCGCGGTGGCCCGCGGGCTCGTCAACTTCGACGCCAAGGAGCTGCCCCGGCTGCTCGGCCGCTCGACCCGGGAACTGGCGCGCGAACTGGGCCCCGCCTACGAACGCGAGGTCGTCCACCGTGACGACCTGGTGATCCTCCACCCCTGACCCCGAACACCCGCCGAAAATAGGGGCAAACGCCCCGCACATCCGGTCGCCGCGAGGTGGACGTTCCGCAAAACACCCCCGCGATCCCGTGCGGCCTGCTCAACTTTGTCTCAGGGACCGAAGCAGGTCCGCAGCCGTGCGGACCACCGCGAGAAGGAGGCCGTCGTGAGACGAGTGCGCCCAGGGGCGGTGCCCCGCGGCGGCACCGAGAGCGCCTCCCGGGCGGCCGGCGAGGAGCGCGCCCTGACCAGCGTCGCCGCCGGTGACCTGTACGAGGAGCCCAAGGACCTGCCCCGGCTGTGGCACGTCACCCTCAGCGTCTCCGGCCAGGAGGCCCCGCTGAAGGAGGTGCGGCGCGGACTCGAACAGCTCGCCCACGACCACCCCTTCCTGCTGACCAGCCGCTACGCCAACGACCACGCGGAGATCCGCTACTGGGAAGAGGCCCGCGACCTGCACGACGCGGCCGCCGTCGCGCTGCGGCTGTGGGGCGAGCACCGGCAGACCTCCCGGCTGCCCCCCTGGGAGATCGTCGGCCTGGAGGTCATCGACCGGGAGACCTACCACCAGCGGATCGCCGAGGGCTACGGCCCGCCGCCCGCCCGCTCGGTCGGCGTCCACCCCTTCTGACGGGCCGTCTCGGGGGGTGGGACATCCGAGGAACGCGGCCGCGCGGCGCACTACCCTTTCGGACATGACCACGCTCTCGCCGTACGACTCCCTGACCCCGGTCACCCGGGCCGCCTACCGCGCCAAGGCCGCCGCCGCCGACCTCGCCCCGCTGCCGCGCGCGGTCAAGGACGACGCGCTGCTGGCCATCGCGGACGCCCTGGAGGTCCGCACCGGCGAGATCATCGAGGCCAACGCCGAGGACGTCGCCAAGGCCCGGGAGGCCGGTACCAGCGAGGCCATCGTCGACCGGCTCACCCTCACCCCGGAGCGGGTGCGGGCCATCGCCTCCGACGTCCGGGACGTCGTCGCGCTGCCCGACCCGGTCGGCGAGGTGGTGCGCGGCTCCACCCTCCCCAACGGCATCGACCTGCGCCAGGTCCGCGTCCCGCTCGGCGTCGTCGGCATCATCTACGAGGCCCGCCCCAACGTCACCGTGGACGCCGCCGCGCTCTGCCTGAAGTCCGGCAACGCCGTCCTGCTGCGCGGCTCGGCCTCCGCCTACGCCTCCAACACCGCGCTCGTCCGGGTGATCAGGGACGCCGTCGGCGGCGCCGGACTGCCCGCCGACGCCGTCCAGTTGGTGCCCGGCGAGAACCGCGAGAGCGTGCGCGAGCTGATGCGGGCCCGCGGCCTGGTCGACGTGCTCATCCCGCGCGGCGGCGCCTCGCTCATCCAGACCGTGGTCACCGAGTCCACCGTCCCCGTCATCGAGACCGGCACCGGCAACTGCCACGTCTACGTCGACGCCGACGCCGACCTCGACATGGCCGTCGAGATCCTCATCAACTCCAAGGCCCAGCGGGTCAGCGTCTGCAACTCCGCCGAGACCCTCCTCGTCCACCAGGACATCGCCGACGCGTTCCTGCCGCGCGCCCTGGACGCGCTCGCCGAGGCCGGCGTGACCGTGCACGCCGACGAAAGGGTCCTCGCGTACGCCGAGGGCTCCCGGGCGACCGTCGTCGAGGCGACCCCGGAGGACTGGGAGACCGAGTACCTCTCCTACGACATCGCCGCCGCCGTCGTCGACTCGCTGGACAAGGCCGTCGAGCACATCCGGCTGTGGACCTCCGGGCACACCGAGGCGATCGTCACCACCTCGCAGCAGGCCGCCCGCCGTTTCACCCAGCTGGTCGACTCCACCACGGTCGCCGTGAACGCCTCCACCCGCTTCACCGACGGCAGCCAGTTCGGCTTCGGCGCCGAGATCGGCATCTCCACGCAGAAGCTGCACGCCCGGGGCCCGATGGGGCTGCCGGAGCTGACCAGCACCAAGTACATCGTCACCGGCGACGGACACACCCGGCGCTGACGCCCCACCGCCCTCCCGGGGGCCAATCGTCTCGGCCGACGGCCCGATGTCGCGACCGTCTGCCCAAAACGACCCCCCAGGTCTACTCTGGAAGCGTGCCGGAGGACGTGGGGGGCACGCCGTTCCCTGACGGCTGGGACCCCGACGACGACCACGACCGCGGAGCGCCGGACGAAGAGTTCGCCTCCGTGGTCTTCGACGAGGCCTTCGTACAGGCGGCCGTGGTGCACGAGCCGACCGCCGTCGAACGCCTCCTTGCCGCGGCCCGCGCCAGAGCCGAGGCCTCCGAGGCCGAGGCCCGCCGCGCCGCCCACCGCAGAGGCGAACGGCCCGACCGCGACGCCGGGTACGGGCGGCACCGTTTCAGCCATGATCCGCACTTCGACGACCTGGACGACGGCGACGACCTCGACGTTCTCGACGGCCCGTACGGGGCCACCGGGTGGTTCGGCAGGAAGGTCCGCTGGCACCGTCCGGTGGCCTGGCTGCTCGCCGTGGCGATGGGGATCGGCATGGTCGCACTGGCCTTCGCCGCCGTCTACCGGGGCGGTTCCGCGGGCCGCCAGGACCAGGTCCCGGCACCCGCCTCCACCGGTCTGGAGCAAGGCGGTGCAACGGTGCCGTCGGCCGCCGCCGATACATCCCGGCCACCGGTGTCCCTGGTACCGCGCAGCCCCTGACGGCGCTGGGGGGCGGGTCCGGCGGAAGTTCTGGGGTCACCGGGCGTTTACCGGGGCGCCGGGAGACCTACTCTGAAGATATGGGCGGGCCCGCAATCCCCCCGGAGGGGACACCCGAGGGCATCCCCGGGGGTGGTGAGGACGAGTACCGATCCGTCGTGTTCGACGAGTCGTTCGTTCGCGCTGCCCGCCTCCAGGAATCCTCCGCGCGCGAACGCCTCGGCGACCACGCCCCCGCCGTCCGTCGCCGGGCGCCGCTGCACCGGGGGCTGTCCCGGCAGGCGCTGGTCCTCGTCGTCCTGATCGCCGTGGCCTTCGGGACCGCGATCTACATGGGCATCCGCCACCCCTACCAGTCGGCCGTCGCGACCCGGCCCGCCGAACCGCTGCGGATGACGGTCGTGCCGCTCGCCCCCATCGGCAAGGTGCCCGGCGCGACCGACCCCGAGGACCTGTACGCGCACAGCCCGGCCGCGGAGTTCGCCATCGGCGCCGAGGGCATCCCGCTGCCCGCCGTGCGGCGCACCGCGCACTTCTCGGACAGCCAGGTGGTGGCCGCCCTGACCACCGCCAAGGACTACCTCGTCCGCTCCTCGCTCTACCCCGAGGTCATCGACGGCCGGGACGTGCGGCCGGTGCGGATCATGCTGGACTCCCGCCAGCTCGAACAGTTCGACCAGAGCTTCAGGCACCCGGTCGCGGACGGGCGGCACGCGCCGACGGGGTGGCTGGTCCGCTTCGACTCCACCGAGGCCCAGCTCGCCGACCGCAGCATCCGGGTCCGGGGCACCCTGCGGGTCACCGAGACCGACGCCGCGACCCTGGACGTCACCGCCGACCACACCTTCGTCTACGCCGTGCGCCCGGCCGGAGCCGGTGCCGAGGCCGCCGCGTCGCTGCTCACGGTCCGGCGCGTGCTGCACTTCCGCATGGACCGCAACGACCTGCGGCTGCACCAGGCCCAGCTGCTGGGCTCGTCCGTGCAGGCGGGGCCGCTGTCCTGCGGTGTGGACGCCGCGAACCACCTGCACCCGCTGCTCGCGGGCCGCACCGCAAAGCCAGGCGGCCCACCCGGCACCGACCCCTACACCCCCGACACCCCAACGTCCCTCTGCGGCTCCCTGGCAAGGGCAGCCCAGCCGAAGATCTAACGGGGTAGGGGGGCGCTGGCCCCTGGGGCCATAGGGCGCGGAAGGGGCCACCCCAAGGGTGCCAACGGCGGCCCAGAGCCTCAGCCCCGGTCGCTCCGAGTCCCGGGGCTCCGCGCCCAAGCCGCTCCGAGTCCCGGCGGCCCAGAGCCTCAGCCTCAGCCGTTCCGAGCCCGGCGGCCCTGCGCCCGAGCCCCGGCCGCCCCTGGCCCCCGGCTGATCTGTGCCCGGGCCCTCAGCCGCTCCGAGCCCCGGCGCCCGTGCCCCAGTTGCCCGGTCCCCGGCCGACCCGTGCCCGGTCCCCGGCCGACCCCGCGTCCTCCCCGTCCCCCCCCAGCGGCAGCGCCCCCTCAGTTGTTCTCGTGTGGTGGGGTCTCGTTCGTCGGCCGGTTCTTGGGCGGGCTGTCCTTCGGGGGGTGGGCGTCCTTGGGTGATGAACCGTCCGTCGAGGTGCCGAAGCCGCCGAAGCCGCGTCGGACCCGGCCGCCCAGGTCGCCCGCGCCGCCCGCGAGGTCGGAGACCAGCTTCATCAGCGGGTCCTTGGAACTCTTCACGTCGCTGGCGTAGCTCGCCGCCGACTCGCGGAAGGAGTCCGTGACCGAGGTGTCCTTGTCCTCGTCGCGGCGCGGGTAGTGGCCGTCCATGATCCGCTGGTAGTCCCGGGTCTCGGCCCACTTCTTCAACTCGGCCGCGCGGACCGTGGTGAAGGGGTGGGACCTCGGAAGGACGTTCAGGATCTTCAGGACCGAGTCGCGCAGGTCGCCGCCCGCCTCGTACTCCTCGGCCTGCTCCAGGAACGCGTCCACGTTCATCTCGTGCAGGTGGTTGCCGCCCGCGATCTTCATCAGGCCGCGCATCGAGGCCCGCAGATCCTGGCCGACGAGCAGCCCCGCCCGGTCCGCCGACAGCTCCGACTTGCGGAACCACTCGCGCAGCGCGGTGACGATCGCCATGATCGCCAGGTTCCCCAGCGGAATCCAGGCGACCCGGAGCGCCAGATTGGTCAGGAAGAGCAGGATCGTCCGGTACACCGAGTGGCCGGAGAGGGCGTGGCCCACCTCGTGGCCGACCACCGCCCGCATCTCCTCCTCGTCGAGCAGCTCGACCAGGCCGGTGGTGACGACGATGATCGGCTCGTCCAGACCGATGCACATCGCGTTCGGCCGCGGGTCCTGGTTCACGTACATCGGCGGGACCTTCTCCAGGTCCAGGATGTGACAGGCGTCCCGCAGCATGTCGTTCAGGTGGGCGAACTGCCGCTCGGACACCCGCACCGAGTCGGACAGGAACAGCAGCCGCAGACTGCGCTCCGGGAGCAGACCGCTGAGCGCCTTGAACACGACGTCGAAACCGGTCAGCTTGCGCAACGCCACCAGCGCGCTGCGGTCGGCCGGGTGTTCGTACGCGCGCGACGAGATCCCCGGAAAGCGCCTGCGCTGCCTGCTCGGTACGTGCTCGTGCGCCTCGTGCTCGTGACCGTCGTCGGACATGTGGTCCCCCATGTGCGTCTGTGTCCCATAAGTGCCCCCGAAGCAGGGCCCAGCCTAGGCGGAGATACCGTGGTCGGGCAGTACAGCGAAGGAGTCATGCCATGGCACAGCACACTCGGGCCACCTGGCTCGCCCAGGCCGTCCAGCACCAGGGGTCGGGTGACCTGCTGCGGGTCGTCCTGATCGTGATGGTGGTGGGCTGTGCGCTCACCGGATGGGTCCTGCTGCGCGGGTACAAACGGAACGACGACTGAGCCCGCCGGAAAGTTCCCGGCCGGCTCCGGTTCTCTCGGGGTCTCTTCGGCCGACTCCGGTCCGCCCGGGCCGACTTCGGCCGATCCCCTGCTGACCTGCGGCTGACCTGCGGCTGCTCTCCGGTGGGCGGCGGCCGGCCCCCCCAGGCTGCGCGTCGGTCGGGCTGCGGCTGGGCCGGGGGCGGGCTGCGGTCGGGCTCGGGTGGTGCGCCGGTCGGGCTGCGGTCGGGCTGCGGTCGGTCGGGGGTCGGCGTCCCGACCGCCTCCTGACGGCGGAGTCGGCGTGATCGCCGGTGAGGCGCCCGCTTACCATGAGCCGACGTGTTTATCCCGCCCACACCGGATAGGTCCTGCCGAAGATGAGCATCCAGAACGCTGCTGCCCAGCTGGTCACCCTCGCCGCCGAGGGCGAGGGGCACGGAGGCAACCACGAGAGCCTCAACCCCTACCTCACCGGCGGCAGCGCCTTCGCCATCCTGCTGATCCTGCTGTGGATCACCACGCGCTTCAACCGCGACCGCTGACCGGCCCCGGGCGACTGCCTGACATGCCCCTCACACCGGGCCGGTAGGGTCTGCACGCATGGGAGAGCAGGACATGCCTACCGGTCCGGCGAAGGACACGGCGAACGGCCAGACCGGCGGCGCGCGGCGCCTCGTGAGCGGCCCCTCCAACCCGGGCAAACGCCGCCTGGGTGTCATGGGCGGCACATTCGACCCGATCCACCACGGGCACCTCGTGGCGGCCAGCGAGGTCGCCGCCCAGTTCGCCCTGGACGAAGTGGTGTTCGTCCCCACGGGCCAGCCCTGGCAGAAGAGCCACCGCCATGTCTCCCCGGCCGAGGACCGCTATCTGATGACGGTCATCGCGACCGCCGAGAACCCGCAGTTCTCGGTCAGCCGCATCGACATCGACCGGGGCGGCGCCACCTACACCGTGGACACCCTGCGCGACCTGCGCGCGCTCAACCCCGACACGGACCTCTTCTTCATCACCGGCGCCGACGCCCTCGGCCAGATCCTCAGCTGGCGGGACTCGGAGGAGCTGTTCTCCCTCGCGCACTTCATCGGCTGCACCCGCCCCGGTCACCAACTGACCGACCGCGGGCTCCCGGAGGGCGGCGTCTCGCTGGTCGAGGTTCCCGCGCTCGCCATCTCCTCCACAGACTGCCGTGCGAGAGTCGCCGGGGGTGACCCGGTCTGGTATCTGGTGCCCGACGGAGTCGTGCGCTACATCGACAAGCGCGAGCTGTACCGCGGCGAGTGAGCCGAGAGGGGCACCCGGTGAACGACCGATACGACGCGGGCTACGGGAACGACCAGAACGACCCGTACGAGATCGTCGGCTACGACGCGTACGGCCAGCCCGTCTACCGGCAGGTCCAGCCCCCGCAGCCGTACGACCCGTACGCGCAACAGCAGCATCAACAGCAGCCCCAGCAACAGCAGTCCCACCAGCAGCAGCACCCGCAGTACCAGCAGCAGTCCCCGCAGCAGGGATACGGCTACGACCCGTACGCCGCCGGGGGGCAGCCCTCGTACGACCCCTACGGGACGGGCGACGGCGGGCAGCAGGCGGCGCCCGGCTACGACCCCTACGGACAGCAGGCGGCCCCGTACGACCCCTACGGGCAGACCGCCGCCGGCGGACAGCAGCCCCGGGTCGCCGAGCAGACCGCCTACATCCCGCAGCAGGCGGGGCCCGTCGGACATCCCGAGGAACCCGACACGCCGACCGCACCGCCGGAGCAACAAGGCCAACCCGACTACAGGACCGAGCAGTTCGCGTTCGTGGAGGAGCCCGACGGCGACTCCGAGGACGTCATCGACTGGCTCAACTTCACCGAGAACCGCACCGAACGCCGCGAGGAGGCCAAGCGCCGCGCCCGCAGCAAGGTCGTCGCCCTGGTCGTCGTCCTCGCCCTGGTCGCGGCCGGTGGCGTCGGCTATCTCTGGTACGCCGGGAAGCTGCCCGGCCTGTCCTCGTCGGGCGCCGGCACGGGCACCGCGACCGCCACCGGCGCCCAGAACCGGGACGTGGTCGTCGTCCACCTGCACAACACCACGTCGGGCGGCACCTCGACCGTGCTGCTCGTCGACAACACCACCACCAAGCAGGGCACCACCGTCCTGCTGCCCAACTCCCTCTCCCTGACCGACGACGACGGCACCGCCACCACCCTCGCCAAGTCGGTCGAGGACGACGGCTCCTCCGGCACCCGGGACGCCCTCAACACCGTTCTCGGCACGGACATCCAGGGCACCTGGCGCCTGGACACGCCCTACTTGCAGAACCTCGTCGACCTGGTCGGCACCATCTCCGTCGACACCGACGCGTCCGTGCCCGACCCGGACGCGACCAAGAAGGGCGCCGCGCCCCTCGTCCACCAGGGCAAGGACCAGGCCCTCAGCGGCAAGATGGCCGTCGCCTACGCCACCTACCGTGCCTCGGGCGAGGCGCAGAACGCTCAGTTGGAGCGGTTCGGGCAGGTCATGCGGGGTGTCCTGCGCAAGGTCTCCTCCGACCCGCAGGCCGCCACGGTCACCGTGCAGTCGCTGGCCCAGATCCTCGACCCCTCGCTCACCGACAAGGACCTCGGCAGCTTCCTCGCCAAGCTCTCCGACCTCGCCAAGGGCGGCGACTACAAGACCGCGCTGCTGCCCGTCCGCAGCGACGGCACCCTCAGTACCGAGGCGAGCGCCGGCGTCGTCAAGGACGTCCTCGGCGGCACCGCCAAGAGCCCCGACCAGGGCTCCGCCGTCCGCGTCTCCGTCCAGAACGCCAGCGGCGCCAAGGACGACACCGAGAAGGCCCGCGTGGTCCTGCTCAACGGCGGCTTCACCTTCCTCGACGGCGGCACCGCGGGCACTGCGCAGGCCACCTCGCAGGTCCTCTACACGGACGCGAAGGACAAGGAGAACGCCACCGAGGTCGCCAAGACGCTGGGCCTGCCGAGCGGCTCCGTGGCCAAGGGGAAGGCGTCCTCCAACGCGGACGTCACCGTCGTCCTCGGCCAGGACTACAAGCCGTCCTCCGGGTCCTAGCGGGCCCTCGCACCCCACGTGCAGCGGGAATCACGTGGGGTGCTGTCAGTGCGGCGTGAGACCCTTGGGGTCAATCCGTCCACCGACCGAAAGCCATGTAGTGACCGCCACTGACCGCTCCATCGAGCTCATCAACGCCGCCGCCCAGGCGGCCGCCGACAAGCTCGCGCACGACATCATCGCCTACGACGTCAGCGACGTCCTGTCGATCACGGACGCCTTCCTGCTGGCCTCCGCGCCCAACGACCGCCAGGTCAAGTCCATCGTGGACGAGATCGAGGAGCGGCTCCAGAAGGAACTGGGCGCCAAGCCGGTCCGCCGCGAGGGCGACCGCGAGGCCCGCTGGGTGCTGCTCGACTACGTCGACATCGTCGTCCACGTCCAGCACAGCGAGGAGCGCGTCTTCTACGCCCTCGAACGCCTGTGGAAGGACTGCCCCGAGCTGGAGCTGCCCGCCGACGCCAAGGCCACCCTCGGCAAGGCGGCGGAGCACGCGCGGCTCGCGGACGCCGAGGAGGCGGACCGGCCGGGCGGTGACTGGTGATGAGCGTCACCGGTGAGGTGTCCGCCGGCCCCTCGGGCCGGGGGCGCCGCGTCATCCTGTGGCGCCACGGACAGACCGCGTGGAACGTGGAACGCCGCTTCCAGGGCACCACGGACGTCGAGCTGACCGAGACCGGCGTCGCCCAGGCCCGCCGCGCCGCCCGGCTGCTGGCCTCCCTCGGCCCGCACAGCATCGTCGCCTCCGACCTCAAGCGCGCCGCGAACACCGCCGCCGAGCTGGCCGCCCTCACCGGCCTCGACGTCACCCGCGACGAGGGCCTGCGCGAGACCTACGCGGGCGTCTGGCAGGGCCTGAGCCACACCGAGATCATCGAGCGCTACGGCGACGAGTACGCGGCGTGGAAGCGCGGCGAACCGGTCCGCAGGGGCGGTGGCGAACTGGAGACCGAGGTCGCCGACCGCGCCGCCCCCGTGGTGCTCCGGCACGCCGAGAAGCTCCCGGACAACGGCACCCTCGTCGTCGTCAGCCACGGTGGCACGATCCGCACCACCATCGGCCGGCTGCTCGGTCTGGAATCCCACCACTGGGAGAGCCTCGGCGGCCTGTCCAACTGCTGCTGGTCCGTCCTCGGCGAGGGCGCGCGCGGCTGGCGCCTGCTCGAACACAACGCGGGCACGCTGCCGGAACCGGTCCTCGGCGACGACGACTGACGGCCCGGTGGGCCGCCCGGCACCGGATTTCACTTTCCGGCAGGTCACAGGCTAAAGTTCTTCTTGTTCGCCCCGCGGAGCGGGACAACGCGAGGGGCTATAGCTCAGTTGGTAGAGCGCCTGCATGGCATGCAGGAGGTCAGGAGTTCAATTCTCCTTAGCTCCACAGGACAAGATCCGAGAAGATCCCGTTCCCCACGAGGGGGGACGGGATTTTTCGTTCCCGTCCTTGAGCGGTTCGGCGTCCACGGGCGTATACCTCTCAGACGAGACGTCCCGGGCATGCTGTGTCCGGACTGGTACTGAGGCGTCGCTGACCGTATTGGTCCGGCCGTGGCAGAATCAAACGGCCGGAAGGGAGCGCGGCCCGACGGGAGGGAGTAGCGATGCCTGCGAGCATCCTCGGGGAGGTCGGTGGCGTCCTCGACGCGGCGTCGACACGGTCCACGGTGACCCGACTCAACTGCCCTTCCTGCGGTTCCGGCCATGTCGCCCAGGTTCTCGGGGACAACGGCGGAATCTCCTACGTGTGCACGGCCTGCGGCCACAGCTGGAGCTGAACGATGGGTGCACACAGGCGGAAATGCGACTGGTGCGGCATAGGAACGCCGATCGTGCGGGACATGGAGCCCGTCAACGCCGACTACCAGTACTGGTGCGAGGACTGCGCCCAGGCGCTGATCATAAAAGGCGACCCGATCGAGACGTACCGCGAGCTGGAGGGCGAGCCCATCTACGGCCGCCTCCTGGAGGAGCACTGCACGCTCAAACGGTTCTACTCGTTCGTGACGGCCTGACCGGCGCCCTGCCCGACGCCCGTGCCGACGGCCCGAGTTGGCGGTGCGTCAGCAGTCCCGGCGGACGGGCGGTCGCGGCACCGGCGAGCATCAGGAAGAGGCAACCGGCCGCACAGTAGAGGGCGGACAACGTCAACTCGGCGCCGCTCTGCTGCAATTCGGGCCGCCCCTCGCCGTGCGGCACCCACCACAGGGCGTACGAGCAGAACACCAGCGCCGTCGCCACGGCCGCCCGGCGCCGCCCCCGCGTCCACAGCAGCAGCACGACCGGCACGCACCACACCCAGTGGTGGGACCAGGACACCGGACTGACCAGCAGCGCCGTCACCGCACACGCCGTCACCGCGCGGGCCCGCCGCCCCCGTGACTCCGCCACGACGGCCACCGCGAGGCCGCCCAGCGCCGTCAGGGCCGCCAGGACGGCCCACGCGAGCCCGGGCTCGGGAGTGTGCAGGACGCGCGCGAGAACGCCGCGCAGCGCCTGGTTCGCGGTGTCCTCGGGCCGCCCGACCCGGCCCGCCTGGAACAGCGCCTCGGTCCAGAACCGCCGTGAGTCGTACGGCAGGAGCGCCGCCGCCAGCAGCGTCGCCCCGGTGAACACCAGGGCCGCCCCGCGCGCGTGGCGCAGATACGGGCGCCCACTGCCGCCCCGGACCCGGGCCGTGACACCGACGGCGAGCAGGAACACCGCGAACAGTGCGGGCGTCAGCTTCACGGCCGCCGCGAGCCCGATGCCGACGCCCGCCCACCGGTCCGGCCCGCGCCGCGTCAGGTCCCACAGGACCAGCACCGCGAGCAGCAGGTTGACCTGTCCGTAGCGCAACGTCGTCCACACCGGCTCGCACCAGACGGCGCCGGCGGACACCCACCAGACGCCCTCCACGCGCGTGTGCCCGACGAGCCGTAGCGACAGCCGCACGAACAGCACCAGCAGCACGAGGTTCCCGGCCCACCCCAGCACCCGCAGCTGAGCCGTGTCGAACAGCGTCAACGGGGTGAACAGCAGGGCGGCGAACGGCGGGTAGGTGGTGGGCAGTCGGGCCGCCGTCGTCCGCAGCGCGTACAGGTCGCCGCCCGCGCGCACGGTGGCGCCCTCGGCCCGGTACACCAGCAGGTCGATCATCGACACGTGCGCGGCCCGCTGGGCGACCCAGAACGCGGCGAAGGACAACAGGCAGACGCCCAGGGCGGTCGGCATCCGCCGGACCCCGGAGAACGCGATCACGGTCACAAAGGGCGACATTAGACCCCGTACCCGTGCGGAACGGAAACGATTTGGTGGTGGGCCCGGTCGACCGTGTAATGTTGGCGTCGCCGCCAGGGAAACCCGGCGGAACACAACAAGGGGCTATAGCTCAGTTGGTAGAGCGCCTGCATGGCATGCAGGAGGTCAGGAGTTCAATTCTCCTTAGCTCCACAGGAATCGAAAGCGGACCATCCTCACGGGTGGTCCGCTTTTGTTTGTGCGCACTTCTTTGCCGCCGTTTGCCGCGGCGACGACGAAGGGGCCGTTCCCCCAGCGGGAACGGCCCCTTCGCGCGTGCGTGCGGGACGTCAACGCCCCAGTGCGCGGCGGCCGCGGCCCTGGGAGAGGACCGGCAGATTGCGCGAGGGCGCCTGCGAACGGTTGTCCTCCTCCAGACGCAGCGCGAGCGCGGGGCAACGGCGCACCGCGCGCAGCGCCTTGGCCTCCGCGTACTGCGGGACCTTCGCCTGCGCGACGGTCGGGAAGCCGTCCGCGCCCAGCTGGAACACCTCCGGGAGGATGTCCGCGCACAGCCCGTGGCCCCGGCACAGCGTCCAGTCCACGTAGATCTTCTGCCGGCTGGCGCCGCCGTCCTCGGCCGCCTCGCCGCCGGTGATGCCGCTGGGCGCCCTGCCCCCTTCGAAGAGCGGCAGCACGCCCTCCACGGGCCGCCCGCAGCCGTTGCCGAGGACATGCGCGGCGAGGTCGTCGGTGAACGCCTTGATCGTCGACTCCAGGAACATCGCGGAGCCGTCCGGGTGCGAGCACGCGCCGCGCCGCTTCACGTTCTTGGCGACCTGCTTGAGCGCCTCAAGAGCGGCCGGGCCGCCGCCGTTGAGGATGTCCTCCATGCCGCGCGCGGCGGCCGGCAGGCCCAGATAGCAGGGGCCGCACTGGCCCGCGCTCTCCTCCGCCAGCCACTGCGCGACCCGCAGCGACTCGCCCAGCGGGCAGGTCTCCTGGGTGATCGGCAGGATCGCGCCCGCACCCAGCGCGCCGCCCACCGCGTCCAGCGAATTGCGGGAGACGACCGCCTCGTTGACCGTCGCCGCGTCGATCCACTTGCCGTGGTAACCACCCGTCAGCACGCCCTGCGGCACCGGCGGGGCGCCCGCCAGCTGGAGCACGTAACGCAACGGCACGCCCGTGGGGACCTCGATGACCATCGGGCGGGCGACCGCACCGGAGACCGTCAGCATGACCGTGCCCGGCTCGTCGTACAGGCCGGTGTTGCCGTAGCGCTCCGGGCCGATGCGGGCGGCGATCGCCAACTGGGCGAACGTCTCGGCGTTGGAGAGCAGCGTCGGGGCGCCGCCGACGCCGTTCTGCGAGGCGCTGACCTTGCGGCCGGGCGGGACCGCGGGGCCGCCGTCGACCGAGCGGATCAGCGACGCGGCGGCGCCGGTGACCATGCGGACCGGGTTGCGCTGCACGAACGCCTTCAGCGCCGAGCGGCGGCTGTTGCTGAGGCCGCGCTCGGCGAGGGCCGCCTCCATGGAGCGCTGGGTGGACTCCCGGGTGACGCCGATCACCAGGGTGCGGGCGCCCAGGGCTTCGGCGCACAGCAGGGCGCCGTCCAGGATGAGGTGCGGGGCACGGTTGATCATCACCGTGTCCTTGCGGCACGCCGGTTCGTCCTCGCTGCCGTTGACGACGACGACCGGGCGCACGCCGCGCTTGATCGCCGCGTCGGCCACCGAACGCAGCTTCTTGTGGAAGGGGAAGCCGGCGCCGCCGCGCCCCTTGAGGTTGATGCGTTCGGACAGCTGCGCGAGCTGTTCGCCGCCCAGGGGTTCGAGCGGGCCGTGCACCTTCAGGTGCATCGGCAGGTCAAGCCGTTCGACAAGGTCGAAGCCCGACGTGAGCTGGGGAAGGCCGACCACGCGGACTTCTGGGACGTCGGGCAGGGCCTCGTTCACCTATAGCCTCCGGAAGGCGTGTTCCAAGGTTCGCCCGAACCCGGTGCGTCGAACGACGTGCCGGGTGCTGGTTCGTTGGCGGGACCGCTGTTGTACGTGTCCTGGGGGTTGTACGTGCCGAAGGCGGCATTCGTCTCACCCGTGTTGTACGCATCACGTGCCGGGTATCCGGGCGCGCCCTGATTGCCATAGGCCGGGATGTTGAATCCCGTGTCCTGCATCGGGTCGTACGCCGACGGGGGCGCCTCGCCGACCGGCGGCGGCGACGGGACCGGCCAACTGCCCGAGGTGCTGGAGGCGTTGTCGACCCGCGGCATCGCCGTCGTCGCCCCCAGGTCCGTCCGGGCGGTCGGGTCGGCGGCGTACGGAGGCTGCCCCTGCGGGGGCGTGGCGGCCCGGTAGGCGGCCGCGAAGCCGTCCGAGGGGTCCGGGGTCATCGTGCGCGTCGGAGCGTCGTAGAACGGCGACTGGAAGCCTCCGGTGGCCTCGGCGGGCGCGGCCTTGCGCTCCCGTTCCCGCTCGCGCGGCTTGTCGAAGCCGGGCCGAGCCGAGGGACCCTCGGCCATCCGGGCGCGGCTGGCCTCCAGGTCGTCGCGGCCCATGCGGTCGCCGGTGCCCACCACGCCCATGATCCGGTCGGCGACCATCCGCTTGACCGGGCGGGGCGCGGCGCGCAACGCGAGGGCGCCCATCACGCCGAGCAGGGAGAGGCCGTAGAGGATCACGAAGATCGGCTTCGCCGCGCGGCCCGCGTACAGGCCGTGCACCAGCGCGAGGCCCCAGGCCGGGTAGGCCAGCATGTGCATCGCCCGCCAGCGCGCGGCGACCGGCGCCGGGGAGGCGAAGTTGCTGCGCAGGGCGCCGGTGACGCCGACGAAGATCATCAGCAGGCCGGCCAGGGAACCCATGCCGATCAGACCGGCGCTGCCGGAGATGCCGAGCGAGAACGGGATGAGCGCGGCGATCAGCACCGTGTGATCCAGCGCGATCTTGGTGGTGATGTGCAGCAGCAGGAACGCGATGGAGGCGACCGCGGTCGTGCGGTGCACCGCCTGACCGACGATCCGCTGGCGGGTGTTGAGGAAGATCCGGTCCTGGGCGGTCAGGCCCCAGATCACCGAGCAGCTGAGCGAGACGAGGGACAGCACGCCCGCGCCGAAGTTGAGGAAGTCGCGGAGCCAGTCACCTCCGACCAGCACCACCACGGGTATGAGGACCAGGACGACAGCGCTCGCCACCCCATAGGCCGACCGGCCCGGCTTGGGGAGCGTGCTGTTACTACGACGAGGATTCATGGGGGCAACTCCGAGCAGTTCGGGAAAGCGGTCCCGCTGCCGCACTTTAAGTGGCGCCATACCGATGGGTACGAGGTTTCAGTTATTGCGTTGTTATCAAAGGACGATGCGACTGGCGCGGTGTCCCTTAGCGACTGTTACGCGAAGTAATCCTTGACCTGGGGTCGGGTTCCGGTCGTGCGACGGTGGTGTCCCCCCTGCATACGCACGCGCGTGGCACCTTGCTCAAGGGCTGCGGTACTCTGACGCCATGCGTGCTGTACGCCTTCTGCTTAGCGGGCCGCGCTGATCAGTCCCGACGGCCGGGTGACCCGGCAGGTCGGCATCGGCGCGGCGTCCCCTCCTGTGCGAGGGGCTTTTTCATTTCCGAATGTCGCGGCCGCAGGCAGAGACGACCGATGGAGCTTTGAGGATCATGAGCGAGACGAACCCCGCCGCCACCGCCGAGGTGGTCGCGCCGCACCGCTACACCGCGGCCATGGCGGCCGACATCGAGGCACGCTGGCAGGACTTCTGGGACGCCGAGGGCACGTACGCCGCACCCAACCCCACGGGTGACCTGGCGGGCGACCCCGAGATCGCGGCCCGGCCCAAGAAGTTCATCATGGACATGTTCCCGTACCCCTCGGGCGCGGGCCTGCACGTCGGACACCCCCTCGGGTACATCGCCACCGACGTCCACGCCCGCTTCCAGCGGATGAACGGCCACAACGTCCTGCACACCCTGGGCTTCGACGCCTTCGGCCTGCCCGCCGAGCAGTACGCGGTGCAGACCGGCACGCACCCGCGCGTGTCGACCGAGGCCAACATGGAGAACATGAAGGCGCAGCTGCGCCGCCTGGGTCTGGGCCACGACAAGCGCCGGTCGTTCGCCACGATCGACCCCGAGTACTACAAGTGGACCCAGTGGATCTTCCTCCAGATCTTCAACTCCTGGTACGACCACGAGGCGCGCACCGCCCGCCCGATCGCCGAGCTGGCCGCCCAGTTCGAGAGCGGTGAGCGCGCCGTACCGGGCCACACGCGCGCGTGGAGCGAGCTGACCGCCGCCGAACGCGCCGACGTCCTGGGCGAGTTCCGCCTCGCCTACGCCTCCGACGCGCCGGTCAACTGGTGCCCCGGCCTCGGCACCGTGCTGGCCAACGAGGAAGTCACCGCCGACGGCCGCTCCGAGCGCGGCAACTACCCGGTCTTCAAGGCCAAGCTGCGCCAGTGGAACATGCGGATCACGGCCTACGCCGACCGCCTGCTCGACGACCTGGAGGCGCTGGACTGGCCCGAGGCCATCAAGTTGCAGCAGCGCAACTGGATCGGCCGCTCCGAGGGCGCCCGCGTCGACTTCCCCGTCGGCGACGACCGCATCACCGTCTTCACCACCCGGCCCGACACCCTGTTCGGCGCGAGCTACATGGTGCTGGCGCCCGAACACGAGCTGGTCGGCAAGCTCACCCCGGCCGCCTGGCCCGAGGGCACCCACGAGGTCTGGACCGGCGGCCACGCCACCCCGGCCGAGGCCGTCGCCGCGTACCGCGCGCAGGCCGCAGCCAAGTCCGACGTCGAACGCCAGGCCGAGGCCAAGGACAAGACCGGTGTCTTCATCGGCGCGTACGCGACCAACCCGGTCAACGGCGACCAGATCCCCGTCTTCATCGCGGACTACGTCCTGATGGGCTACGGCACCGGCGCGATCATGGCCGTTCCGGCGGGCGACCAGCGTGACTTCGAGTTCGCGCGCGCCTTCGAGCTGCCGATCCACTGCATCGTCGAACCGACCGACGGGCGCGGCACCGACACCGCCACCTGGGAGAACGCCTTCGCCTCGTACGACGCGAAGATCATCAACTCCGCCAACGACGACATCTCCCTGGACGGCCTGCCCGTCGCCGAGGCCAAGGCCCGCGTCACCGACTGGCTGGCCCGCCACGGCATCGGCGAGGCCACCGTCAACTTCCGGCTGCGCGACTGGCTGTTCAGCCGCCAGCGCTACTGGGGCGAGCCCTTCCCGATCGTCTACGACGAGGACGGCATCGCCCACCCGCTGCCCGCGTCGATGCTGCCGCTGGAGCTGCCCGAGGTCGAGGACTACTCGCCGCGCACCTTCGACCCGGACGACGCCGACACCCGCCCCGAGACGCCCCTCTCCCGCAACGAGGACTGGGTCAACGTCACCCTGGACCTCGGCGACGGCGCCGGTCCGCGACGCTACCGCCGCGAGACCAACACCATGCCCAACTGGGCGGGTTCCTGCTGGTACGAGCTGCGTTACCTGGACCCGCACAACGACCGTCAGCTGGTCGACCCGGAGATCGAGCGCTACTGGATGGGCCCGCGCGAGGGTCAGCCGCACGGTGGCGTCGACCTCTATGTCGGCGGCGCCGAACACGCCGTGCTGCACCTGCTGTACGCGCGCTTCTGGTCCAAGGTCCTCTTTGACCTGGGGCATGTGTCGTCGGTCGAGCCGTTCCACAAGCTCTACAACCAGGGCATGATCCAGGCCTA
The DNA here is from genome assembly GCF_044757465.1 of Streptomyces sp. NPDC091279. Classification (NCBI taxonomy): domain Bacteria; kingdom Bacillati; phylum Actinomycetota; class Actinomycetes; order Kitasatosporales; family Streptomycetaceae; genus Streptomyces; species Streptomyces sp. NPDC091279. The sequence goes on from NZ_JBIVVA010000007.1 coordinate 117,158, forward strand.
CGTCTACCGGGACAGCCGCGGGATCGCCGTACCGGCCGCCGAGGTGGAGGAGCGTGACGGCGCGTACTACTACCAGGGCGAGAAGGTCAGCCGCCTGCTGGGCAAGATGGGCAAGTCCCTGAAGAACGCGGTCACCCCGGACGAGATCTGCGCCGAGTACGGCGCCGACACGCTGCGCCTCTATGAGATGGCGATGGGCCCGCTGGACGTGTCCCGGCCGTGGGACACGCGCGCGGTGGTCGGCCAGTTCCGGCTGCTTCAGCGGCTGTGGCGCAACATCGTCGACGAGCAGACCGGCGAGGTCACCGTCGTCGACGTCGCGGACGCCGACATCGACGAGGCCACGCTGCGTGCCCTGCACAAGGCGATCGACGGGGTCCGCCAGGACCTGGACGGCCTGCGCTTCAACACCGCGATCGCCAAGGTCACGGAGTTGAACAACCACCTGACCAAGACCGGCGGGGCGCTGCCGCGCACGGTCGCCGAGCCGCTGGTGCTGCTGATCGCCGCGCTGGCCCCGCACGTCGCCGAGGAACTGTGGCGCCTGCTGGGCCACACCGACTCGGTCGTCCACCAGGACTTCCCGGTCGCCGACCCGCGCTATGTCGTCGACGAGTCGGTGACCTGCGTCGTCCAGATCAAGGGCAAGGTCAAGGCCCGCCTGGAGGTGTCCCCGTCGATCTCCGACGAGGAGCTGGAGAAGGCGGCCCTGTCCGACGAGAAGGTCGTCGCGGCGCTGGAGGGCGCGGGCATCCGGAAGGTGATCGTCCGGGCGCCGAAGCTGGTCAACATCGTTCCGGCGTAGGGCGATTCGCGGGCACCGGGTGCGAATTCCGGTGCCCGTGCCCTGTGCCCCGTGCCCGTACCGGGGTGCCGGGTTCTGTGGCGGCTCGGCGGGCGGTGCCGGGGGTGCGGGGTTCCGTGGCAGGAACGGGGCTCGGCGGGCCGTTGCGTGTGGGCGGGCGGGTCGTTTGTGCTGGCTAGCGCCTTGCCCGGGGCCCTGGTCCGGAGGCTTGGTGGCTCGTGCGGAGTCCGGGTGTCTGGTCCGGGGGCTCGTCGGTCTGGTGCGGAACGGTGTTCCGGTGGGCCGGGTTTCTGGGTGACGGTGGGACCCGGTGCCGTGGGGCGTGGTGGGGGTGGGCGCCGGTTTCGTTGGGTGTCGGGGTAGTCCCCTACGGGAAGGATCGGGGTTCCGTTTGGAACTCCGGGCCTTTCCTTTGCGTTTACCGTGGAAGAGGCGGCGTCGTGCGTGCCGCGGCCGTTCTGAGGAGGCGCGCAGTGGAAGCGGTGATCGGGGTGCTGGGCCTGCTCTTCGTGCTCTTCGTCGTACTCGGCGGGTATGCCGTGGTGAAGGCGGTCGGCGCCGCCAGCCGAGGCGTGGACCGCACCATCACCCAGGCCCGCCGCACGGTCGAGGACCACACCCTGCGGGCCAAGTCGTTCGCCCAGCCCGGCGCGGCCGGTGAGCTGGCCCAGCTGCGGCTGAGACTGCGCACGTCGATGCGGGCGACCCAGGACGCGCTGCACGCGGGCGTGGCGCAGGACGAGTCCCTCAAGGAGTCCCTCGGCCTCTTCGAGCGCCTGAGCGCCCACGGCCACGAGCTGGACGACGAGCTGCGGCGCCTGGAGTCCGAGCCGGACCGTGTCAGGCTGGCCGAACGGCTGCCGGGCCTGCGTGAGCGCACGGTGCGCGTGATCGACTCGGCCGACTCGCTGCGCTGGGCCGCCCTCGACCGGGCCCAGCGTTTCGCCGACGACGATCTGGACAGCCTGAGCGCGCAGATAGACGTGGAGGCGGGGGCGCTGCGGCACTGGACGACCGAGCCCCGGCCCGCCGGCCGCACCGAGCCCACCGCGTCGCCCTGGCCGGAGACGCCCTCCGCGTCCAGCGCCGGGTCCCCCCACGCGTCCGGTGCTGAGGAACGGACGCGTCCGGCGATCACGCCCACGGGTCCACGCCCCACCTATCCCTGGCAGAAGAAGCCCCGTCCCGAGAGCACGACGTGATCCGGTCAAGCCCTCGTCAGGTGCCAGGGGCCGGACTGCCGCGCGGCTGCTACGGCAGGTAACCTCCAGCTCATGTCCCGCCATGTCGCGATCGTCACCGATTCAACGGCCTACCTGCCGCCGCGGACGATGGAACGGCACGGCATCACCGCGGTTCCGCTGACGGTGGTCCTCGGCGACCAGGCGCTGGAAGAGGGCACCGAGATCTCCACCCGCTCGCTGGCCCAGGCGCTCCAGAAGCGTCGCCCCGTCACGACCTCGCGCCCCAGCCCCCAGCTCTTCGCCGACACCTACCGCAAGGTCGCCGAGGCCGGTGCCACCGGGATCGTCTCCCTCCACCTCTCCGCCGAACTCTCCGGCACCTACGACGCCGCCGTCCTCGCGGCCCGCGAGGCGCCGATTCCGGTACGGGTGGTGGACACCGGCATGATCGCGATGGCCCTCGGCTTCTGCGCGCTCGCCGCGGCGGAGGTCGCGGGGGCGGGGGGCACGGTGGACGAGGCGGTGGTCGCGGCGGAGAAGCGGGCGGCTGGGACGGCCGCGTATTTCTATGTCGACACGCTCGACTATCTGCGGCGGGGTGGGCGCATCGGGGCCGCGCAGGCTCTGTTCGGCTCGGCGCTCGCGGTGAAACCGTTGCTTCAGCTGGAGGGTGGGCGGATCGAGCCGCTGGAGAAGGTGCGTACGGCGGCGAAGGCGATTGCTCGGCTGGAGGAGTTGGTCGCTGACCGTGCGGGTGCTGCGGCGGTCGATATCGCCGTCCACCATCTTGCTGCGCCTGACCGGGCGGCGGCTTTGGCGGAACGTCTCCGCGAGCGGGTGCCTGGGCTGGTTGATCTGCATGTGAGTGAGGTGGGGGCGGTGATTGGGGCGCATACGGGGCCGGGGTTGTTGGGGGCGGTGGTTTCTGTGCGGGGCGGTTTGTAGGGGGCGGGGCGCGTCTGCGCGGGGTGGTGGGCGGGTGCGGCGGCGTCGTGGCTGGTCGCGCAGTTCCCCGCGCCCCTTAGCGGGGTTGCCCGGGCGTGGGTTGCAGGCCTGGCCTGGTTGGGCTTGGTGCTGGGGGTAGTTGGTCGGGTGCGGCGCCGTCGTGGCTGGTCGCGCAGTTCCTCGCGCCCCTGAAAACAGGTGGGTTTGAGCGGTCCGGGGTGAGAGGGCCGTCCCCTGGGGCCTGTTGCGCCTGCGGGGCGGAGCCGCATGTCGATCAAGTCCCGCGCCCCTGAAAACAGGTGGGTTTGGGCGGTCTGGGGGTTTCGCTCGTGTGGGTGGTGGGGTTGTCCACATGTTGGGGGTTTTCCACGGGAATTGAGCAAGATCATCGGGGATCTGTGGAGTGGGCGATCCTCGGGGTATGGCGATTCGATCTAGCTCACGGGTGGGGATGGCGACCAGTGGACCGGGGAGGGGGGCTGGTTCTGATGGGCGGGTGCGGCGGCGGGCTGCGCGGTCTGCCTCGGGGGAGGAGCTTCGGCGGCGGGCTGAGGTGTTGTTCGGTCAGGGGGTGGGGGAGCCGGCGGCGTCTGGGGGCGGGGTAGGGGGAGTTGGGGCCTTCGGGGGTGGGTCTGTTCTTGGTGCTCCGGCTGGTGGTGTTGATGAGGTGAGGGGTGGGGGCTCGCCTTGTTCGGAGGGGTTGTTGCCGCCGGTTCGGGATCGTGGGGGTGGGCGGTTCGGGGCGGCGTTGCGGGAGCGGATGCCGTTGTGGGTGCAGGCGCGGTGCGGGTTGGAGCGGCGGCACGTGGTCGCGCTCGGGGTGCTGCTCCTCGTGGGTGTGCTGTTCGCCGTTCAGCATTTCTGGGCGGGGCGGACGCAACCCGTGCGGGCGCCGGAGGTGGTGCGGGCCGCTGTGGCCGGGGGTGAGGAGCGGAAGGGGGCCGGTGGTTCGGGTGCCTCTTCCGGTGTTGTGGCCACGCCGGGGGCCGAGATCGTGGTGGACGTCGGGGGCAAGGTTCGGGAACCCGGGGTGCATCGGCTGCCGCCTGGCTCGAGGGTCGCTGACGCGTTGCGCGCGGCCGGGGGAGTGCGGCCCGGCACGAACACCGAGGGGCTCAACCGGGCTCGGTTCCTGGTGGACGGCGAGCAGGTGATCGTCGGTGCGGCGGCTGCCGGGAGTGGGGCCGGGGCCGACGGTTCGGTTCCGGCGCCGGGCGGGGGAGCCGGGGTCGGGGCAGGAGGGGCTGCGCCTGGAGCGCCGGTTGCTCTGAACACGGCCACCGTCGAGCAGCTCGACTCGCTGCCGGGTGTGGGGCCGGTCCTGGCCCAGCACATCGTCGACTACCGCACCCAGCACGGCGGTTTCCGCTCGGTGGACGAACTGCGCCAGGTCAACGGCATCGGCGACCGCCGTTTCGCCGACCTCAAGAATCTTGTACGGCCGTGAGCGAGGAGGAACGGCCCGTCGACGCGTCCGGTGGGCCTCGGCGCGGGCGGGCGGCCGTGCACGCGGCGTCGGGGCACCGGCTCGGTGAGGCTCACCCCCGGCAGGAGGGGCCGACGGATCTCAGACTGGTGCCGCCGGCGCTGGCGACCTGGGCGACGGCCGCGTCGACGCTGGACGCGTCACCCCGGTGGGTCGGCGGGGTGGTGGGGGTGTGCCTCGTCGCGGCGGTGATCGTGCTGGTGGTGGTGCCGAGGTGCGCGGGGCGCGTCCGGGCCGGGGTTGCGGGAGGTGGCCGGTCGGGGGCGGTCCGGCAACGGTGGTCGCTCGCCGCCGTGCTGCTCTGCGTGGCTGCGGCTGCCGGGTCCGCCGGTCTGCACGGGGCGGATGTGCGGAGCGGGCCGGTGCCTGAGCTGGCGCGGGAGTTCGTGACGGTGACGGCGGAGGTCGAGGTGACGTCCGATCCGCGTCTCACCCGGCCCCGGGTCAGCGGGGATCACCTGATGCCCTCCTCCGTCCTGGTCAAGGGCGAGGTGCGGAAACTGACGAAGCCGGACGGGACGGAGGTGGTGACCCGGGCGCCGGTGCTGGTGCTCGTGGACGCCGGGGGCAAGGCGGGGCGGGTGGCCGCTGAGGGGGATGCGCGAGCCCCCGGCCAGGCATCCTTCTCCGACGGTGGTCCCCGTTCCTCGCCCTGGCTGGGCCTGCTCCCGTCGACCAGGGTTCGGGTCGTCGGGCGGTTGGTGCCGGGGCTGGGCGGGGGCGATTCCGTCGCCGGGGTGCTGCGGGTGCGGGGGCAGCGGGTGCCGGAGGTGGTGGGCGGGGCGTCCGGGGTGCAGCGGTTCGCCGGGCGGCTACGGGGTGGGTTGCGGGAGGCGACCGACGGGTTGCCGTCAGACGCGCGGGCGTTGCTGCCGGGGCTGGTGGTCGGGGACACCTCGCGGGTCGACCCGGATCTGGAGGAGGCGTTCAAGGAGACCGACCTCGCGCACACGCTGGCCGTGTCCGGCAGCAACCTCACGATCATTCTCGCCCTGCTGGTCGGGCCGCCGGGGCTGGCCCGGCTTGCGGAACGGCGGGGGCTCGCACCCCGGTTGGGACTGTCCCTGCGGGCGACCGCGTGGGGCGGGGGAGCGCTCACGCTCGCGTTCGTCGTGGTGTGCCGGCCCGACCCGAGCGTGTTGCGGGCGGCGGCCTGCGGGGCGGTGGCGTTGCTCGCGCTGGCGACCGGGCGCCGCAGATCGCTGCTGCCCGCGCTGGCGACGGCCGTACTGCTGCTCGTGCTCTACGACCCCTGGCTGTCGAGGAGTTACGGCTTCCTGCTCTCGGTGCTGGCCACCGGCGCGCTGCTCACCCTCGCGCCACGGTGGAGCGCGGCACTGCGCCGACGCGGGGTGCCGTCGAGACTGGCGGAGGCGTTGGCCGCCGCCGGGGCCGCGCAGGCGCTGTGCGCTCCGGTCGTCGCGGTGCTGTCGGCGCGGGTGAGCCTGGTGGCGGTGCCGTGCAACCTGCTGGCGGAGTTCGCGGTGGCGCCGGCCACGGTACTGGGGTTCGCGGCGCTGGCGACGGCGCCGATGCTGATGCCGGTCGCCAAGGCGCTGGCGTGGTGCGCGAGTTGGCCGGCCGGATGGCTCGCGTCGGTCGCCCGCACCGGGGCCGCGCTGCCGGGCGCGGGGGTGGACTGGCCGGGGAGTTGGACGGGGGCGCTGCTGCTGGGGCTGGTCACCGTGGCTGCCGTGGTCGTGGGACGGCGCCTGCTGCGGCATCCCTGGTGGTGCGCGGTGTGCGGGGTGTTGCTCCTGCTGGTGGTCGTGCGGCCGACGCCGTTGACGCGGGTGATCAGCGGGTGGCCGCCGCCGGGTTGGCGGTTCGCGATGTGTGACGTGGGGCAGGGTGACGCGACGGTGCTGGCGGCGGGGGAGGGTACCGGCGTGGTCGTGGACGCGGGGCCCGACCCGGCACTGGTCGACCGGTGCCTGCGGGCGCTCGGCATCACCAGGGTCCCGTTGGTCGTGCTGACCCACTTCCACGCCGATCACGTGGCCGGGCTGCCGGGCGTGCTGCGGGGGCGCACGGTCGGGGCGATCGAGACGACGGCCCTTGAACAACCCGTCGAGCAGGCCGAGTTCGTACGCCGGGAAGCGGCGGCGCGACACGTGCCGCTGGTCCGTGCCGTCCCCGGCGAGGAACGGCGCACCGGCCCCCTGTCCTGGCGGGTGCTGTGGCCCCAGACCGGCCAGGTGTTGGAACCGGACGGTCCGAACGACGCCAGCGTCACCCTGCTCGTCCGCACGGCCGGACTGCGCCTGCTGCTCCTCGGCGACCTCGAACCCCCGGCCCAGCAGGCCCTGTTGAGATCGCCCGAGGGAGAGTCGCTGAAGGGGGTGGACGTACTGAAGGTGGCTCACCACGGTTCGGCGTATCAGGACCCGGAGCTGATACGGAGGGCGGCGCCGAGGCTCGCCTTGATGTCCGTCGGCGCGGACAACACGTACGGGCATCCGGCCCCCGGCACGGTCGCGGCGTTGCGGGCGGCGGGCGCGGTGGTACAGCGGACGGACCGGGACGGTGCGCTGGCGGTCACGGGCAGCGCCGGGAACCTGGAGGTGGCGCGAGACTGAGGGCATGGACACCACACAGGTCGACGCCTATCTCCGCCGGCTCGGGATCGAGCGGCCGGGGTGGGACCTCGACGGGGCCGGGGCCACGATCGAGGTACTGCGTGAGTTGCATCTGCGGCACCTGAAGGCTGTGCCGTTCGAGAACCTCTCCGTCCATCTCGGCGAGGAGATCGTGCTGGAGGAGGGGCGGCTGTGGGAGAAGGTGGTGGCGGGGCGGCGAGGCGGGTTCTGTTACGAACTCAACGGCCTGTTCGGGGAGTTGCTCGGGGCGCTCGGCTTCGGGGTCACGTTGCTGGCGGCGCGGACGTACGGGGGGCGCGGGCGGTTGGGGGTTCCCTACGACCATCTCGCGCTGCTGGTGCGGACGGTGGACGGGGGTGAGTGGTTGGCGGACGTGGGGTTCGGGGCGCACAGTCACCTGCCGCTGGCGTTCGGGGAGCGGGGCGAACAGGTCGATCCTGCGGGGACGTTCCGGATCGCCGATGCGGAGCCGGACGCGGCGGGCGTGGGCCTGGATCTGGTGGTGCTGTTCGACGAGGAACCCCAGTACCGGCTGGAGCTACGGCCCCGCGTGCTCGACGATTTCGTCATCGGCGCCTGGTGGCAGGCCACCGCACCGACCTCGCACTTCATGCGCTCACTGGTGTGTTCGCGGATCACCGAGGACGGCGGCCGGATCACCCTCAGCGGACGCACGCTCAAACAGACGGGACCGGACGGCAAGCGACAGCAACGGGAACTGGGGAACGACGCCGAGGTACTCGCCGCGTACTGGGAACGGTTCGGCATCGTGCTGGACCGGGTGCCTGCGGTGGCGGAGAGGGGGAGGGCGGCTGGGCGGGTCTAGCGGGCCAGCTACGAGGCGGGGAATGGGGAGGGCGGGGTGGGGGTGGGGAGGGGGGAGGGGGAGGGGGACCCCCCTCGGCTGGCGTTCTCGCCTAGTGTTGCCGCCCAGCGTCCCCACCTTCCGGGCATGTCCGAGAATGGTTGGCGTGAGTGATGTGAGACATGTGTTGGTGCTGCCTGATCGTGATGCGGCGGAGGCGGTGGCCGAGGCGTTGGCCGAGCGGTTCGGGATCGTGGAGGAACCGCGGTTGGTGCGGGATGCGCTGGCCGGTGAGGACGATGCCGAGGACGCGCAGTGGCTGCTCCTGCTGCGGGACGAGGAGGGGCGGCTCGGCGCGGGGGAGCTGGATGAGTTCGCGGGGGAGTGGGAGGGCTGGCGCGAGGAGCCGTAGCCTCGGCCTGCGAGGCCTGGCTCGGGCACGTGAGCCCGGGCGTCCGTGGGTGAGAACGCAGCCCACCCGCAACGGGCCCCCGGCTCGCCCGCAAGGGCCCCGCTCGCCCGCATGAGCCCCCCCGCTCGCTCGCCGGGGCTCGTTGTCAGTGGGGCGTGGGATGCTTGGCGTAATGGCCAGGAAGACTGCGAATGATGACCCTCTTGCCCCGGTGACGCTCGCCGTGGGCCAGGAAGACCTGCTGCTCGACCGTGCGGTGCAGGAGGTGGTGGCCGCTGCCCGGGCCGCCGACTCCGACACGGACGTGCGGGATCTCGCGCCGGAGCAGTTGCAGCCGGGCACGCTCGCCGAGCTGACCAGTCCGTCGCTCTTCGCGGAGCGGAAGGTCGTGGTCGTGCGCAACGCGCAGGATCTGTCGGCCGACACGATCAAGGACGTGAAGTCCTATCTGGGCGCGCCCGCCGAGGAGATCACCCTCGTACTGCTGCACGCGGGCGGCGCCAAGGGCAAGGGGTTGCTCGACGCGGCGCGCAAGGCGGGGGCGCGGGAGGTGGCCTGCCCGAAGATGACCAAGCCGGCGGACCGGCTGGCGTTCGTGCGGCAGGAGTTCAGGGCGACCGGGAGGTCGGCCACGCCGGAGGCCTGTCAGGCGTTGGTCGAGGCGATCGGGAGTGATCTGCGGGAGTTGGCGTCGGCGGTCTCGCAGTTGGTCGCGGATGTCGAGGGGACGATCGACGAGGCCGTCGTCGGCCGGTACTACACGGGGCGGGCCGAGGCGTCGAGCTTCACGGTTGCGGACCGGGCCGTGGAGGGGCGGGCGGCGGAGGCGTTGGAGGCGCTGCGGTGGGCGTTGTCGACGGGGGTGGCGCCCGTTCTGATCACCAGTGCGCTGGCGCAGGGCGTGCGGGCGATCGGCAAGCTGTCGTCGGCGCGGGGCGGCAGGCCCGCCGACCTCGCCCGTGAACTGGGGATGCCCCCGTGGAAGATCGACCGGGTCCGCCAGCAGATGCGCGGCTGGACACCTGACGGCGTCTCGGTGGCGTTGCGCGCGGTGGCCACGGCGGATGCGGGAGTGAAGGGCGGCGGCGACGATCCGGCGTACGCCTTGGAGAAGGCGGTGGTTGCGATCGCGGGCGCGGCCAGGTCACGGGGGCGGGGGTAGCCGACGTTGTCGGGCGGTACTGGTTGCCGGGCGGTACTGGACGGGGCGGGCCGAGGCGTCGAGCCTGTCTGAGGGGCGGGCCCCGGCCTCTGGGTACGGCCCCTGGGTGGGCCCCGGCCTTGGTCTGTCTGAGGGGTGGGCCTCGGTACACCGCTCGGGATACGCAGGGGCAGACGGCCGTCTGAGCAGACAGAAGCCCCGCCCATGCGCCACGGGGGATGGACGCACGGACGGGGCAGTCAAGGGCCTGATGTTCAGCGCGGGGCGTGCATAGGGGCGCTCTGTTCCCTCAGTTCAGACAACCGCCGCTGGTACAGAGGGCCGATGGCATGTGTGCCCCTGGCCTCGCTCGGGGTGGTCTGTTCGATCAGATGATGGGAAACCGCCTTGAGGTGAGCGGCCCAAGCAATCACGTGCTGTTGAGCTGTCCGCCCGCACTCCTTCGGTTCACCGGGGAGGCACAGCGGGAGTTCCGGCCCAAGCTTGTTGGCTGCGTGCCGGACGTACCGAGCGAGGGTGAGCCATTCGTCCTCGCTCCGCCGAATGGCGTTGCTTTGGTCCTCCCACCCCCACGGGCCGAAGTCGTCCCCATGATCGTCCATGCGCGCTCCCGATCGTCTCAGCGCATTAAGCCGGTGAACCGATCGTAGCGGCGCTCTCTGCCTCCCTGGGGTCACAGTGCCCGACCGAGGGAACACGCGGACCACACGGCCCGCACATGGGAAGGAATTGCGGGGGCGTACACGACTGCGCGCCTTCTCCGTGCACGGCAGTGATATCGGCCAACGCCTCTGCCATTCGCACCCCTTCCCAGATTTCGGAAAGCGGCGAGTCCAGTACGTTGCCGATGTTCAGGAATCGGCCCAGCACGCACGGCCACACGTCACCGCTGGGGCCCATGGCGCACTTCTCATGCGCGCAGTGCCTGCACAGGTCCCCGATGGTCGGTTCAGCGCCGTTGCTGGCACGTCCGAATGCGCGGGTCCGGTCTCCGCCGACAGTGCCCACACCGAGTGTTGCAAGGTCCCGTGCTGCCTCTTGGACGCGCTGCCCGGACCGCACGGCGACGACGCCACCCCGGAGCGGAATATTCAGGCTGAGCGCCTTTTCGATGTTTGCCCGAGTCTTCTTGTGGGAGCCCCGGAGCCTGGTCACTTCGTCGTGTTCCTCCGCCGTGTCGGAGTAGTACGACGTGGCGAGTTTGACCCCACATCCCGTGAACGTCTCCCACAGCTCATCTCGAATGTGGGTCATGTTCGAGAACACTTCGACGGACAGCCCAGCTCCGTGCGCGTGCGTGATCAGCTCTCGCAGGTTCGGGTACAGCGTGGGTTCCCCGCCGATGAACTGCACGTCAAGCGCGCCGATCTCGGCGAGTTGGTCAATGGTGCGCTTCCAGTCCGGCACGGTCATGGTGCCGTGCGTTCCCTTGGGGGACGAGTCCGCATAGCAGTGATCGCAGAACTCGTTGCAAAGGCCCGTCACCTCCAGCCATGCGAATTTCAGTCGGTTTTGGGCAGCGCTCATCGTGAGACTCCTTGCGACTGGTGTTCAGCGGACAGTGCACCGCCCCTACCGGGATTCCGAATGGGTATCGGGGGGAGCCCCAATCGGCTACGTCCGGTAGGGGTGGAGTTCATGGGTGGCCCATAGCGGCCACGGTGAAGACGAAGCGCACCCATCCGAAGCGCATCACGTACTTCACGCTTTGCCCCTCTCGCGGCGGCACCGCTTGCACCCGGGGAAGGGGCACGGCGGGTAGTTCGGGCCGGGCAGGTAGACCACGCCGGATTTCACGTTCAGCGCTCCCCCGTACTCCGTCCACCACCCATCGGGCTGCCTTCGTACGCCGTGCCCTTGAACGGGCCCACAGCGGGCTTCTGTGTCGCCTCAGAGGACGTCACAAGCCCCACCCGCCCGCACGCCGGTTCTCTTTCTGCACAAGGGGCCGTAGGCGTTCTATGGTCGGCGTGTGTGATCTGTCATCGTCCGTCCGGGCGTGCTCCTGGTCATCGTCGGCAACGGTGTCGGGGCACTCCGCCCGCCCACACCGGCGCGGCGGGAACGTGAGGGCCGAACAGGGCGCGGGGTCCGCACCTTCCGGGTAGTCGGCGTTCACACTCGACCTCCTTCGCGTCCGTGGTCCGGCGCTGTCGGAACTGCTTCAAGGGGCAGGCAATCAGGGAGAGTTGGGGACGACCACGGCAGAAAGGCCGCAGTCCTGCCGCACTCTGGCCGCAGTGGATACGCTGACCTGGGCAGACAGGACCCGGACGAGAGGCGACGGGCACGATGACCGACAGCAGGCGCCGAAGATTTGCGGAGCGCCGAAAGGAGCGCGGATTTAATCAAGAGGAATTCGCGGAAGCGGTAGGCGTTGACCGGTCCACGGTCCAGCGCTGGGAGAATGGGAAAACCGGCCCCCAGCCCTGGCAAAGGCCCAAGATCGCTAAAGCGCTGGCAGTCACAGCGAATGAGCTTGACGCCATACTGATCCCCGACGCCTACACGCTGCCTCAGCCTCCAAGTACGTGGCTTTCCGTCGCGCCCCCCACGACCGATGATGAATTCGACGCGTTCGAGTTGGCGCGTAGAGTCTCGGCAAGTGACGTAGGGAAAGATACGCTAAGCCGACTCGAAAAATCCTTTGATGAGTTGGCCATGAAATATCCGGTGTCACCACCACAGGAACTGTTGGAGCGAGTACGAAAAAATTCCGCCTATGTCGCGCACCTCATGGATGCGCGTATGACCATTAGCGAACAGCGGCGGCTGTATGTTGTCGGAGGCTGGTTTCAGCTATTGGGCGCGACGCTCCATATTGACCTCAATCAAGAACACGCGGCTACGGCCCGATTGCAGACGGCGGCAACTCTCGCCCGGCACGCCGAACACCATGAAATTGAGGCTTGGTGTTACGAGACGGACGCTTGGCGCGTCCTGACGGACGGCGATTATAGCCGCGCGCTGGAACTTTCCCAAATCGCGCAGAAGCTCGCACCGGCAGGAAGCTCCGCCGCAATTCAGGCAACGGCACAAGAGGGAAGGGCAAGGGCGCGTCTCGGGGAAGGTGCAGAGACCTACGCCGCAATTGAAAAGGTCCACAGGATGTCAGCGGCCATGATTCCACGAAAAGGTACCGAGCATCATTACCAGTACGACCCTGGCAAGTCGCTGGCGTACACCGCAACAACGCTGGCGTGGGTCGGAGACCCGGCCGCAGAGACATATGCACGGGAAGTGATCGCAAGGTTGAATCCTGCCGAAGACATCCACAAATGGCCCCGTCGGGTTGCGTCGGCCAATATCGATTTGGCTTTGACCTTGCTCGGCGGTGACCGTCTGGACGAAGCGTGTAACGCAGCTCAGCGGGCAATACTGTCCGGCCGCATCGTCCCTTCTAATCACTGGCGTGCTTTGGAGGTCGTGAAGGCAGTGGAAACGCGGCAACTGCCGGAAGCTACGGATCTCCGGGAGGCTTACCAGGGGCTCAAGGCGCTAGAGGCCGGGGGCTAGAAACTATCACTTTGCGTATACCGGAATGGCCGTGTCGGCCGGGCCGTAGAGGTAGCTATGCCCGTTTCTTTGCCACGCTGCGTGACCAAAAGCAGAAAGCCCCCGACGACGCCCTGGCGCGGGCAATCATCGGGGGCTCTGTCTTTCTTCGCGCGGACTTCAGGGGCCTTGACTACCCCTTCAAGGACAAGTCGTCCGGTGTATGCGGCCACCAAGGCTGCTGTCCACAATCTGGCCCGCACGCTGGGCAGTGATCTCGCCGGGCGCGGCATCCGGGTCAACTCCACCAGCCCGGGCTGCATCGTCACCGAGATGTTCGACGCCGCCGACCCGGACCCTGCCACGCACGATGCCATCCGCTCCCAGGTGCCGCTGGGGCGCCGTCGACGGGGGTCTGGCAACCACCCTCCGCGACCGGCCGTAATCGTCGTATGAGCACAGCGGTCAACCTGGGCGGGTTCCTCCGCACCCGCCGCTCCCTCCTGCGCCCCGAAGACGTCGCCCTGCCGGATTTCGGAGGCCGACGCCGGGCCGCTGGCCTGCGCCGCGACGCCGTTCGCAGACAGACCTGCGCTTGGACGCCGTTCGCGCCTGGCGCGGCCGGTTCGCCCACGGCGGGCTACCGGCCCTGGCCACCCGACCCCGTCCCCGCACGAGCCCCCCCGTCCCCGCACGAGCCCCCCCGTCCCCGCACACCCCCCAGCTCCCCGCCCCCCCAACCAAAACCCCACCCCAAACCAAAAACCCCACCACCCGCCCGGAAATGGGCAGTTGATGGGGTTTCGGGTCGAGATGTTGAGCCCGTACCCGCGTGGCGAACGCAGGCCGCGTACAGGCTCGGGGGGGCCGGTCGGGAGCGGAGGAGAGAGGGCCCGCTCGGTTCCTTCCGGCGTCACATCAGATGTCAGCCCTTGAGAGCCGTGACCTTCGAAGCAAGCGCCGACTTCTTGTTGGCGGCCTGGTTCTTGTGGATGACGCCCTTCGAGACGGCCTTGTCGAGCGCACGCGCGGCTTCGCGCTGGAGCTCGGTGGCCTTCTCGACGTCACCCGCGGCAGCGGCCTCACGGGCCTTGCGGACCGCGGTCTTGAGGGAGGACTTCACGGCCTTGTTGCGCAGCCGGGCCTTCTCGTTGGTCTTGATCCGCTTGATCTGGGACTTGATGTTCGCCACGAATGAGCCTTTTCAGGTTCAGGCACCGGACCGCGAGGCCCCGCACCGATGATTTTTCAGAGAGTGTGTCTCGCGCTGAGAGGGCAAGAGACACAGCCGCCCACACTACCAGCGGCCCCCCGAGTGGCCCAAACCGGTCGTCGGTCCCCGCCCGTGGGACCATGGAAGCTACGTATCGATCCGACCCGAGGCATAAGGCGCCTCAAGAGACAGGACCCTGCGTGCCCGCGATCCCTGACAATGTGCCCGAGCCGAGCCGTACCGACCCGGCGCTGATCCGCAATTTCTGCATCATCGCGCACATCGACCACGGCAAGTCCACCCTCGCCGACCGGATGCTCCAGCTGACGGGAGTGGTCGAGCAGCGGCAGATGCGCGCTCAGTACCTCGACCGCATGGACATCGAGCGTGAGCGTGGCATCACGATCAAGTCCCAGGCGGTGCGCCTGCCGTGGGCTCCGACGCACGAGCCCGGCAACACGCACATCCTGAACATGATCGACACCCCCGGGCACGTCGACTTCACCTACGAGGTCTCGCGGTCGCTGGCCGCCTGCGAGGGCACCGTCCTCCTGGTCGACGCCGCTCAGGGCATCGAGGCGCAGACCCTCGCCAACCTCTACCTGGCGATGGAGAACGACCTCACGATCATCCCCGTGCTGAACAAGATCGACCTGCCGGCCGCGCAGCCCGAGAAGTTCGCCGAGGAGCTGGCCAACCTCGTCGGCTGCGACCCCGACGACGTGCTCCGCGTCTCCGCAAAGACCGGCATCGGCGTCGACGCGCTCCTGGACCGGGCCGTGCGGGACATCCCGGCGCCGGTCGGTGTGAAGGACGCCCCCGCCCGGGCGATGATCTTCGACTCGGTGTACGACTCGTACCGGGGCGTCGTGACGTACGTCCGTGTCATCGACGGCCAGCTCAACAAGCGTGAGCGCATCCGGATGATGTCCACCGGCGCCACCCACGAGCTCCTGGAGATCGGCACCAACTCGCCGGAGATGCTCGCGGCCGACGGCCTCGGCGTCGGCGAGGTGGGCTATCTGATCACCGGGGTGAAGGACGTCCGCCAGTCCAAGGTCGGCGACACCGTCACCAGCCAGCACAAGGGCGCGACCGAGGCCCTCGGCGGCTACAAGGACCCGAAGCCGATGGTCTTCTCGGGCCTGTATCCGCTGGACGGCTCGGACTACCCGGAGCTGCGCGAGGCCCTCGACAAGCTCCAGCTCAACGACGCCGCCCTGGTGTACGAGCCGGAGACGTCCGCCGCCCTCGGCTTCGGGTTCCGCGTCGGCTTCCTCGGCCTGCTGCACCTGGACGTGATCCGGGAGCGCCTGGAGCGCGAGTTCGGCCTCGACCTCATCGCCACCGCGCCGAACGTCGTCTACCGCGTCCTCATGGAGGACGGCGCCGAGCATGTCGTCACCAACCCGAGCGAGTTCCCCGAGGGCAAGATCACCGAGGTGTACGAGCCGGTCGTGCGCGCCACCATCCTGGCGCCGACCGAGTTCATCGGCTCGATCATGGAGCTGTGCCAGACCCGGCGCGGCACCCTGCTCGGCATGGACTACCTCTCCGAGGACCGGGTCGAGATCCGCTACACGCTGCCCCTCGCGGAGATCGTCTTCGACTTCTTCGACCAGCTGAAGTCCAAGACGCGCGGCTACGCGTCCCTCGACTACGAGCCCACCGGCGAGCAGACCTCCAGCCTGGTCAAGGTCGACATCCTGCTGCACGGCGACAAGGTGGACGCGTTCTCGGCGATCACCCACAAGGACCAGGCGTACGCGTACGGCGTGCGGCTCGTCGCCAAGCTGCGCGAGCTGATCCCCCGGCAGGCCTTCGAGGTGCCGATCCAGGCGGCCATCGGCTCCCGGGTGATCGCCCGCGAGACCATCCGCGCCATCCGCAAGGACGTCCTCGCCAAGTGCTATGGCGGTGACATCTCCCGGAAGCGGAAGCTGCTGGAGAAGCAGAAGGAGGGCAAGAAGCGGATGAAGATGGTGGGTTCCGTGGAGGTTCCCCAGGAGGCCTTCATCGCCGTCCTGAGCAGCGACGACAGCGCGGGTTCCGGCAAGGGCAAGAAGTAACCGCGGGTCCGTTCGCGGTTTCTCGGCAAAACGGTCGCAACAGGGGCCCGTCGTGCGAAGCCGCGGCGGGCCCCCGCGCGCGTACGGCGTCGTTTCCCGGGGAAAGCAGCAGAAACCGGGGGCGATCAGCGAGGAATCGGCGGGGAATCGGCGGAGAAAGTGACCGACCGCCGCCTCTTACGTACCGGGCGGTCGGGCCTTACGCTGATCCCTGCTCGATAGTTACTCGCGAGTTAAACAGCGCGGGTGAGCGAGCGCTGTGTGAGTGAGACCCGCACGCAGGACGCGCGCGTGAGACGCGTGAGTGGACAACAGCCGCACCGAGCCAGCCGTATCGAGCAGCCGCATCGACGCGGGCCCCGGAGGACGTCGTGAGCGACACCCAGACCCTGATCGAGAACCGGCCGTCCAGCGTGGCGGCCGTCTTCCTGGAGCGCGTGGCCGCCACCCCGGACGCCGAGGCCTACCGCTATCCGGTGCCGCCCGCCTCCGGACAGGGCCCCGACGACTGGGCCTCCCTCACCTGGGCCGAGGCCGCCGAACGGGTCCACGCGATCGCCGCCGGTCTGATCGAACTGGGCGTACGGCCCGAGCAGCGCGTCGCCCTCGCCTCCGCCACCCGCATCGAGTGGATTCTCGCCGACCTCGGCATCCTGTGCGCCGGCGCCGCCACCACCACCGTCTATCCGCAGACCAACGCGGACGAGTCGGCGTTCATCCTCGCCGACTCCGAGAGCCGGGTGCTGATCGCGGAGGACGCCGGTCAGCTCGCCAAGGCCCGGGAGCGGCGTGCGGAGCTGCCCGAGCTGACCCACATCGTGGTGATCGACCCGGCCGGCGTCGAGACCGGCGACGACGTGCTCACCCTCGCCGAACTGGAACGGCGCGGCGCCGCCCACCTGGAGAAACACCCCCGGCTGATCGAGGAGCGGGTCGGCGCCATCACCCGCGACCAGCTCGCCACCCTCATCTACACCTCCGGCACCACCGGCCGCCCCAAGGGCGTACGCCTCCCGCACGACAACTGGGCCTACCTCGCGCGGGCGATCGCCGCCACCGGCTTCGTCGGCCCCGACGACGTGCAGTACCTCTGGCTGCCGCTCGCGCACGTCTTCGGCAAGGTGCTCACCTCCGGCCAGATCGAGGTCGGGCACGTCACCGCCGTCGACGGCCGGGTCGACAGGATCATCGAGAACCTGCCGGTGGTACGGCCCACCTACATGGCCGCCGTGCCGCGCATCTTCGAGAAGGTCTACAACGGCGTCGCCGCCAAGGCCCGCGCGGGCGGCCCCGCCCAGTACAAGGTGTTCCAGTGGGCCGCCGAGGTCGCCCGCGCGTACGCCAAGGCCGCCCAGGACAGCTTCCGGCGCACCGGCACCATCTCCGTGCCGTTCGCCCTGGCCGCCAAGCACCGGGTCGCCGACGCGCTCGTCTACGCCAAGATCCGCGAGGCCTTCGGCGGCAACCTGCGCGCCTGTGTCTCCGGGTCCGCCGCGCTCGCCCCCGAGATCGGCTTCTTCTTCTCCGGCGCCGGCATCCACATCCTGGAGGGCTACGGCCTCACCGAGTCCTCCGCCGCCTCCTTCGTCAACCCCGGCGAGGCCTACCGCACCGGCACCGTCGGCAAGCCGCTGCCCGGCACCGAGGTCCGTATCGCCGACGACGGTGAGATCCTGCTGCGCGGCCCCGGCATCATGGAGGGCTACCAGGGGCTGCCCGAGAAGACCGCCGAGGTCCTGGAGCCGGACGGCTGGTTCCACACCGGCGACATCGGCGAGCTGTCCCCGGACGGCTATCTGCGCATCACCGACCGCAAGAAGGACCTCATCAAGACGTCCGGCGGCAAGTACATCGCGCCCGCCGAGGTCGAGGGCCAGTTCAAGGCCGTCTGCCCCTACGTCTCCAACATCCTGGTGCACGGCGCCGACCGGAACTTCTGCACCGCCCTCATCTCCCTCGACGAACCCGCCCTGCTGGAGTGGGCCAAGGAGAACGGCCTGGCGGGCAGGAGCTACGCCGAGGTCGTCGCCGCCCCGGCCACGGTCGCGATGGTCGAGGACTACGTGGGCGAGCTGAACGCCGGGCTCCAGCGCTGGCAGACCATCAAGAAGTTCCGGCTGCTGCCCCGCGACCTCGACGTCGAGCACGGTGAGATCACCCCGAGCCTCAAACTCAAGCGGCCGGTCGTGGAGCGCGCCTACCGGCACCTCATCGACGAGATGTACGCGGGCACCCGCGAGGCCTGATCGCCGTTCCGCTTGCCGCTGCGCGCCCACCCGGCCGTTCGCTCCGTCGGACGGACGCCGCCCCGAGTCGATCGGATTCCCCTCCGCATCCGATCAACTCCGGGCACACGCGTAGCACGGTTCTCCCTCATGACGGTCCACTTCGGTAACTCGGTGCTTACGGGTGGGTCCGGTCTGTCACGCTGTCGCCATCGACTGAGGCGTATTCGTGCACACCGTTCGGGGAGCTGTCCATGGGGGCCATTCCGACGCAACGGGAGACCGGTTCCGGTGCTCCCGGCGCGTCCCCCGCTGCCGACGCGGCCGTCCGGGGAAGCGCGCCCCCGCTCCCGCGGACCGCGCACCCGCAGGCCTACTCGACCCTGGTCGGCACCCCGCACGCGCCCGCCGCCGCCCGCGACCTGGTGCGCACCACGCTCGGCGAGTGGGTCGCCGCCGCGCTCCCCGGCGCCGACTTCGTCACCTGCCCACTCGTCGACAGCGCCGTGGTCGTCGTCAGCGAACTCGTCACCAACGCCATCGTCCACGCCGGTACCGACGTCGAGGTGATCTGCCGCCTGGAGGCCGACGACCGGGCCCTCGTCATCGAGGTCGCCGACCACCACCCCTCCCGCGCGCCCCGCGACACCGAGCCCTCCTACGACACCCCCGAGCACGGCCGCGGCCTGCGCCTGGTCTCCGCCCTCGCCGAGGCCTGGGGCGTCACCTACCGCCGGGGCGCCAAGACCGTCTGGGCCCGCCTGTCCGCCGAGACCGCCGCAGGACCCGGCGAGGAGGGCGACGACGGCGACGGCACCGGCGTCTCGGCGTTCGACGCGGCCGGCGCCCTGCCCGGCGGGCTGCGCGTCGCCGAGAGCCTCGCCCCCGAACCCCGGCCCGCCGAACGCGAGCGGGACTGGCTCGACCGGGGCGCCCTGTCGTTCCTCGCCGAAGCCTCCGACCTGCTCGCCGGACAGCTCGACGAGAACCTCGTCGCCGCCCTCGCCGGACAGCTGATCGTGCCCCGGCTGGCCGACTGGTGCGCCGTCTGGCTGGAGGACGAGGCCACCGCACGCGGCGGCCGCGCGGGCGACGGCACCGAAGGGCCGGGCCCGGTGCGCGTCTGGCACGCCAGCGAGAACCGCATCGAGGAGCTGCGCAAGGCCCTGGAGCAGGGCCCGCCCCGCCCCACCGACACCGGCCACGCCCCCGTCCCGTACCCGTGGCCCGGCCACGCGCTCGGCCCGCACGAGGAGCTGGGCGCCGCCCTCGCCTACCGCCTGGTGGCCGGCGGCCGCCCGCTCGGCACCCTGGTCATCGGCCGCTCCGGGCTGCCGAGCTTCCCCGACGAGATCACCGGCCTCGTCGAGGACCTCAGCCGCCGGGTCGCCCTCGCCGTCGGCGCGGCCCGCCAGTACGCCCGCCAGGCCACCATCAGCCAGGTTCTGCAACGCGGCCTGCTGCCCGCCGGGGTCGCCGAGATCCCCGGCGTGCGCAGCGCCCTCGTCTACGAACCCTGCGTGCAGGGCGGCCCCAGCGGCGACTTCTACGACCTCTTCCCGGGCGGCAAGGGCCGCTGGTGCTTCGCCGTCGGCGACGTCCAGGGCAAGGGCCCCGAGGCCGCCGTCGTCATCGGCCTCGCCCGGCCCTGGCTGCGGCTGCTGGCCCGCGAGGGCTACCACGTCGCCGACGTCCTGGACCGCCTGAACAAGCTCCTCCTCGACGACGCCACCGAGGCCGCCGACGCGGCAGCCCGCGCCCTGGTCCGCCCGCCGGGCCCCGGCGACGGCCCCCAGACCCGCTTCCTCTCCCTCCTCTACGGCGAACTGGTCCCCTTCGACGGCGGCGTCCGCTGCACCCTCGCCTCCGCCGGACACCCGCTGCCGCTGCTGCTCGGCCCCGACGGGACCGTCCGCACGGTGGCCAGACCGCAGACCCTGCTGGGGGTCGTCGAGGACGAGACGTACATCAGTGAAACGTTCGAACTGCGCCCCGGGGACACCCTCCTCTGCGTCACCGACGGCGTCACCGAGCGCCGTTCGGGACCGGACCAGTTCGACGACAACGACGGCCTCACCACCGCCTTCGCGGGCTGCGCGGGGCTGGACGCCGAAGGGGTCGCCGAACGCATCCGACGGCTGGTCCACGAGTTCGGCGCGAAACCGCCGGACGACGACCTCGCCCTCCTGGTGCTCCAGGCGGAGTGACCCGGACGGCTCCCCGCGCGCGTGCTGGACAATGGAAGGCATGCCTTCCGCACTCCCCGACGGTGAGCCCGTCCCCGACGACGGCGCGCTGCCCGCCGCCGCGCTCACCGGCGCCGCCGACCGCCCCCTCGGGTTCTACCTGCACGTCCCGTACTGCGCGACCCGCTGCGGCTACTGCGACTTCAACACCTACACGGCGACCGAGCTGCGCGGCACGGGCGGTGTCCTCGCCTCCCGCGACAACTACGCGGACACCCTCACCGACGAGGTCCGCCTCGCCCGCAAGGTCCTCGGCGACGACCCGCGCCCGGTCCGCACGGTCTTCGTCGGCGGCGGCACGCCCACCCTGCTGGGCGCGGCGGACCTGGTGCGGATGCTGGCGGCGATCCGCGACGAGTTCGGCCTCGCGCCCGACGCCGAGGTCAGCACCGAGGCCAACCCCGAGTCGGTCGACCCGGCCTACCTCGCCGAGCTGCGCGCGGGCGGCTTCAACCGGATCTCGTTCGGCATGCAGAGCGCCCGCCCGCACGTCCTGAAGATCCTCGACCGCACCCACACCCCCGGCCGCCCCGAGGCCTGCGTCGCCGAGGCCCGCGCGGCCGGCTTCGAGCACGTCAACCTCGACCTCATCTACGGCACCCCCGGCGAGTCCGACGACGACTGGCGGGCCACCCTCGACGCCGCCCTCGGCGCCGGTCCCGACCATGTCTCCGCGTACGCCCTGATCGTCGAGGAGGGCACCCAGCTGGCCCGCCGCATCCGCCGGGGCGAGGTCCCGATGACCGACGACGACGTCCACGCCGACCGGTACCTCATCGCCGACGAGACCCTCGCCGCGGCCGGGTTCGACTGGTACGAGGTGTCCAACTGGGCCACCTCCGACGCAGCCCGCTGCCTGCACAACGAGCTGTACTGGCGCGGCGCCGACTGGTGGGGCGCGGGCCCCGGCGCCCACTCCCACGTCGGCGGCGTCCGCTGGTGGAACGTCAAACATCCCGGCGCCTACGCGAGCGCCCTCGCCGCGGGCCGCTCACCCGGCGCGGGCCGCGAGATCCTCACCCCGGAGGACCGCCGCGTCGAACGCGTCCTCCTCGAACTCCGCCTCCGCGAAGGCGCCCCCCTCACCCTCCTCCACGAACAGGGCCGCAAGGCAGCCCACCAGGCCCTCACCGACGGCCTCCTCGCCCCCACCCCTTACGCGGCAGGCCGAGCAGCCCTCACCCTGAAGGGCCGCCTCCTGGCGGACGCGGTGGTACGAGACCTGGTGGACTGACATCCCGGGACGTCAGCCCGGCGCCGTGACGAAGTCGATCAATTCCTCGACCCGGCCCAGGAGTTCGGGTTCCAGGTCTTTGTAGGACGTGACCCGGGACAGGATCGCCTGCCAGACCGCGCCGGTGTTCTCCGGCCAGCCGACGGCTCGGCAGACGCCTGTTTTCCAGTCCTGGCCGCGAGGAACCCGGGGCCAGGCCTCGATGCCCACCGACGACGGCTTCACCGCCTCCCAGATGTCGATGTACGGGTGGCCCACCACCAGGGCGTGTGCGCTGGTGACCTGCTCGGCGATGCGCCACTCCTTGGTGCCCGGCACCAGGTGGTCGACGAGGATGCCGAGGCGGGCGTCCGGGCCCGGCGCGAACTCGGCGACGATCGACGGCAGGTCGTCCACCCCCTCCAGGTACTCCACGACGACGCCCTCGATGCGCAGGTCGTCGCCCCACACCCGTTCGACCAGTTCCGCGTCGTGCCGGCCCTCGACGTAGATGCGCCCGGCCCGCGCCACCCGCGCGCGGGCCCCGGGCACGGCCACCGAACCGGACGCCGTGCGCGCCGGGCGCCTCGGCCCCGACGCGGGGCGGACGAGGGTCACCACCCGGCCCTCCAGGAGGAAGCCGCGGGGTTCCAGCGGGAACACCCGGTGGGCGCCGAAGCGGTCCTCCAGGGTCACCGTGCCCGCCTCGCAGCGGATCACCGCCCCGCAGAAACCGGTGCCGGGCTCCTCCACCACCAGACCGGGGTCGGCCGGGACCTCCGGGGCGGGCTTGGGCTTCTTCCACGGCGGGGTCAGGTCGGCGGAGTACTGGCGCATTCGGATGACGATAGGAGAACCACGCCGACCCCGGTCACGACACGCCGAAACGCGCCGCCAGCCTGTCCCGTTGCGCCCGCACGAACCCCGCGTCCACCACCGCACCGTGACCGGGCACATACAGCGCGTCCTCGCCGCCCAGCGCGAGCAGCCGGTCGAGCGCCGCCGGCCACGCGGACGGAACGGCGTCCGGGCCCGCCTGCGGTTCACCCGACTCCTCGACCAGGTCGCCGCAGAACACCGTCGCGGGCGACCCCGGCACCAGCACCGCGAGGTCATGCGCGGTGTGGCCCGGGCCGACCCTCGCCAGAAGCACCCGCCGGCCGCCGCCCAGGTCGAGTTCCAGCTCGCCGGAGACCAGCCGGCCGGGCGGCACCAGAGCGCCCGCAGCCTCGGCGGCGACCCGCGCGTCAAGGCCGTTGCGTACCGCGTCCGCCCGGATCTCCGCCACGCCCTGCGCGAACACGGCGTCCAGACCCGCCGCCCCGAACACCTGCGCGTCCGCGAACGCCGGTGCCCCGAAGACATGGTCGAAATGAGCGTGTGTCAGCGCGAGATGAGTCACACGGCACCCCGCGAGCGCCTCGGCCCGCTCCCGGACCGACGCCCCCTCCACCAGGCTCGACCCCGCGTCGACCACCAGCGCCGCCGTGTCCCCCGCCACCAGCCCCGCCGTGCAGTCCCAGCCCGGCAGCCGGCACCGGCCGACCCCGTCCGCCAACCGTTCCCACCCCAGCTCTTCCCAAGTCACCGTCATACGGCGACGCTAGCGGTGGTGGGCCGACCTTGCCCCGGGTGCACCTCACCGCCGTACACTGGGCCCCGGCACGCTGGCACTCGCACGCGCTGAGTGCCAGGCAGGTAACAGGGGAAGAGTCTGGAGGTGGGCGCGATGCTGAACGAACGACGGCTTCAGGTGCTGCGCGCCATCGTCCAGGACTACGTCGGCACCGAGGAGCCGGTCGGCTCGAAAGCGCTGACCGAACGGCACAACCTCGGCGTCTCCCCGGCCACCGTGCGCAACGACATGGCCGCCCTGGAGGACGAGGGCTTCATCGCCCAGCCGCACACCAGCGCCGGACGCATCCCCACCGACAAGGGCTACCGGCTCTTCGTCGACAAGCTGGCCGGCGTCAAACCGATGTCGGGCCCCGAGCGGCGCGCCATCCACCACTTCCTCGACGGCGCCGTCGACCTGGACGACGTCGTCGCCCGCACGGTGCGGCTGCTCGCGCAGCTGACCCGGCAGGTCGCCGTCGTGCAGTACCCGTCGCTGACCCGTTCCACGGTCCGGCACGTGGAACTGCTCTCGCTGGCCCCGGCCCGCCTGATGCTGGTGCTCATCACCGACACCGGACGGGTCGAACAGCGGATGGTCGACTGCCCGGCGCCGTTCGGCGAGTCCTCGCTCGCCGATCTGCGGGCCCGGCTCAACAGCCGGGTCGCCGGGCGGCGCTTCACCGACGTGCCCACCCTCGTCGAGGACCTCCCCGAGGCCTTCGACCTGGAGGACCGGGGCACGGTCTCGACGGTGCTCTCCACCCTCCTGGAGACGCTCGTCGAGGAGAACGAGGAGCGGCTGATGATCGGCGGCACCGCCAATCTCACCCGCTTCGGACATGACTTTCCTCTCGTGATCCGTCCCGTCCTGGAGGCCCTGGAGGAACAGGTCGTTCTCCTCAAACTCCTGGGCGAGGCGGGGGATTCGGGCATGACCGTACGCATCGGTCACGAGAACGCCTACGAGGGACTCAACTCCACGTCCGTGGTGTCGGTCGGCTACGGTTCGGGCGGCGAGGCAGTAGCCAAGCTCGGCGTGGTCGGCCCGACCCGCATGGATTACCCGGGAACGATGGGAGCGGTACGCGCAGTGGCACGGTACGTCGGACAGATCCTGGCGGAGTCGTAAGTGGCCACGGACTACTACGCCGTTCTCGGCGTGCGCCGCGACGCTTCGCAGGATGAGATCAAGAAGGCCTTCCGGCGGCTCGCACGCGAGCTGCATCCGGATGTGAATCCGGACCCGAAGACCCAGGAGCGGTTCAAGGAGATCAACGCCGCCTACGAGGTGCTCTCCGACCCGCAGAAGAAGCAGGTCTACGACCTCGGCGGCGACCCCCTCTCGCAGGCGGGCGGCGGAGGCGCGGGCGGCTTCGGCGCGGGCGGCTTCGGGAACTTCTCGGACATCATGGACGCGTTCTTCGGAACGGCGTCGCAGCGGGGCCCGCGCTCGCGGACCCGGCGCGGCCAGGACGCCATGATCCGCCTGGAGGTCGAGCTGGACGAGGCGGCCTTCGGCACCACGAAGGACCTCCAGGTCGACACGGCCATCGTCTGCACCACGTGCAGCGGCGAAGGGGCCGCGCCCGGCACCAGCGCCCAGACCTGCGACATGTGCCGCGGCCGGGGCGAGGTGTCCCAGGTGACCCGGTCCTTCCTCGGCCAGGTCATGACCTCGCGGCCCTGCCCGCAGTGCCAGGGCTTCGGCACGGTCGTCCCGACGCCGTGCCCGGAGTGCGCCGGGGACGGGCG
The DNA here is from genome assembly GCF_044757465.1 of Streptomyces sp. NPDC091279. Lineage (NCBI taxonomy): Bacteria > Bacillati > Actinomycetota > Actinomycetes > Kitasatosporales > Streptomycetaceae > Streptomyces > Streptomyces sp. NPDC091279. The sequence goes on from NZ_JBIVVA010000007.1 coordinate 142,387, forward strand.
GGTGCGGTCGCGGCGCACGCTCACGGTGAAGATTCCGGCCGGTGTCGACAACGGCACGCGGATTCAGCTCGCCGGTGAGGGGGAGGTGGGGCCGGGAGGTGGTCCCGCCGGTGACCTGTACGTCGAGATCCATGAACTCCCGCATGCCATGTTCCAGCGGCGGGGGGATGATCTGCACTGCACGGTCACCCTGCCGATGACGGCCGCCGCGCTGGGCACGAAGGTTCCTCTGGAGACCCTGGACGGCCTCGAAGAGGTCGACATCCGTCCCGGGACCCAGTCGGGGCAGTCCATTCCGCTGCACCAGCGGGGCGTTACCCACCTGCGCGGTGGGGGGCGTGGGGATCTCATCGTGCATGTCGAGGTGCAGACTCCTACCAAGCTTGACCCTGAGCAGGAGCGGTTGTTGCGGGAGTTCGCCAAGCTGCGGGGTGAGGAGCGGCCGCTCGGGCAGTTCCAGCCGGGGCAGCAGGGGTTGTTCTCGCGGCTGAAGGACGCGTTCAACGGGCGTTGAGCCTGTGCGGTCGGCTGAGGCGGGCGTTTCTGGGGGCTGCCGCCCCCAGACCCCCGCTTCGGCCTGAACGGCCTCGTCCTCAAACTCCCGCAGAGGGGGGACCCTCACGGGCTGAAAATGCCCAAAGCGGCGTTTGCGGGAGCCGAAAATGGCCTCGCCCCCGTCAAGGGGACGGAACAGCCAGGGCCGATTCGGACCATCTCCGTCGACGTGACAACATGCCGTCATGTCCTCCCCGCTCACCGATCTTCTCCGGTATCCGATCGTGCAGGCCCCCATGGCGGGCGGCGTTTCCGTGCCGCAGTTGGCCGCTGCTGTGTCCGAGGCCGGTGGGCTCGGGTTTCTTGCCGCCGGGTACAAGACCGCCGACGGCATGTACCAGGAGATCAAGCAGTTGCGGGGGCTCACCGGGCGCCCGTTCGGCGTCAACCTCTTCATGCCGCAGCCCGAGTACGCGGACCCCTCCGCCGTCGAGGTGTACGCCCAGCAGCTGGCCGGTGAGGCCGCCTGGTACGCCACCGAGCTGGGGGACCCGGACAGCGGGCGGGACGACGGGTACGACGCCAAGCTCGCCGTGCTCCTCGACAACCCGGTGCCCGTCGTGTCGTTCCACTTCGGCATCCCGAAGCCGGAGGTGCTGGAGTCGCTGCGGCGGGCCGGGACCTTCACGCTCGTCACCGTCACCACCGCCGAGGAGGCTCGCGCCGTCGAGCGGGCCGGGGCCGACGCGGTGATCGCGCAGGGCGTCGAGGCCGGCGGCCACCAGGGCACCCACCGGGACCAGCCCGAGCTGGACGGCGCCGGGCTCGGGCTGCTCGCGCTGCTCGCGCAGGTCCGGGAGACCGTCGCGCTGCCGATCGTCGCCGCCGGCGGCATCATGCGCGGCCACCAGATCGCCGCCGCCCTCGCCTCCGGCGCCACCGCCGCCCAGCTCGGCACCGCCTTCCTCGCCACCCCCGAGTCCGGCGCCAACCCCGTGCACAAGCAGGCCCTCACCAACCCCCTGTTCGTCCGTACCGAGTTGACCCGGGCGTTCTCCGGGCGCCCGGCGCGTGGCCTGGTCAACCGGTTCCTGCGCGAGCACGGCCCGTACGCGCCCGCCGCCTATCCCGAGGTCCACCACCTCACCTCGCCGCTGCGCAAGGCCGCCGCCAAGGCCGGGGACGCGCAGGGCCTCGCGCTCTGGTCGGGGCAGGGGCACCGGATGGCCCGTGAGATGCCCGCCGGTCAGCTCGTCGAGGTGCTCGCCGCCGAGGTCGAGGAGGCCAGGTCGGCCCTGCTGGCCGGGGGCGAGGCGCGATGACCGCGCCGGTCTTCGTCGTCGACTCCCGCTCCCTCGACGGGCTGGGGGTGGAATACGTGCTCGACGGCGCCGAGGGACGGCACGCCGTCTCCGTGAAGCGGCTGCGGGCCGGGGAGCGGGTCGTGCTCACCGACGGGCTCGGGCGGTGGACCGAGGCAGTGGTGTACTCCGCCGAGGGGAAGGACCGGCTTCTCCTCACGGATCTGGCGGGCGTGAAGGAAGAGGCTCCTCCCTCTCCTCGGATCACTGTGGTGCAGGCGCTGCCCAAAGGCGATCGGGGTGAAGTCGCCGTCGAGACCATGACCGAGGTCGGCATCGACGCCGTCGTGCCCTGGCAGGCCTCGCGGTGCATCACGCAGTGGAAGGGCGAGCGGGGCGCGAAGGCCCTCGCCAAGTGGCGGGCCACCGCGCGCGAGTCCGGCAAGCAGTCCCGCCGGGTGCGCTTCCCGGAGATCGCGGAGGCGGCAACGACCAAGCAGGTGGCGGCACTTCTGGCCACCGCCGACCTCGCCGTCGTTCTCCACGAGGACCGGGAGCACGACAGCGCGCCGCTCGCCACCGCCCAACTCCCCGCCGACGGCGACATCGTGCTGGTCGTCGGGCCCGAAGGAGGCGTCTCCCCCGAGGAGTTGGCGCTCTTCGAGCAGGCGGGCGCGAAGGCTCACCGGCTCGGGCACAGTGTGCTGCGGACCTCCACCGCCGGGACCGCCGCCGGGGCGCTGCTGCTCGGGCGGACCGGGCGCTGGGCCTGACGTTCGTCCCCGGGGGCGTGCGAGGGGCGTGCGCGTGACCGTTTGCGCCCTACCGGGCCGGCGTGGGCGGTGGGACGCTGCCGGGTATGGCCGGACGGGTGCGCGGGGCGCGAGGGCGGCGGGTGCTCGCCGCCGTGGGACTGGTGACGGTGGCCGTGGGCGCCACGGCGGCGTGCGACCCGACGGGCGGACTCAGCTCCGCGACCGTCGCGTACACCACCGACCAGGCCGCCACCGAGCAACTGAAGCAGCAGAGGATCGGCGTGCAGTGGCTCACCTGCAACGGCGACTACGGCGACCGCGGCGCCACCCCGACCCCGTCGGCCGGTGCGACCACCGTCGTCTCCGTCGACTGCCGGGGCCGGACCACCGACGGCAAGGACATCACCGTCGACGGACAGGTCACCCGGGCCGTCAGCGGCGCCTGTGTGCGCGGCGACCTCACCGCGAAGGTCGGCGGCAAGCAGGTCTTCCACGTGACCGGGCTCGGCAACTGCGACGCCACCCCCTCGGCGATCTCCAACCCCACCTACGGGGGCGGGAGTCGGCCCACGGTCACGGTCACCGTCACCCGGACCGTGTGGTGCGTGGGCGACCCGCAGTGCGGGCCGGTGGCGGGCAAGTAGCCGCCGGGCAAGGCTCGTTGGGGAATGGATCAAAACCCCTGTTCCCGTGAGCCGTCGCTGCATAGGGTGATCGGGTGACTCAGCCCGTAGCCCCCGCGTATCTCCGGTACCCGCATCCGCACGGCGACCTGGTCGCGTTCACGGCCGAGGACGACGTCTGGCTCGCGCCCCTCGACGGTGGCCGGGCCTGGCGGGCCAGCGCCGACAACGTCCCCGTCAACCAGCCGCGCATCTCGCCCGACGGCACCACCCTCGCCTGGACCTCCACCCGCGACGGCGCCCCCGAGGTACATGTCGCGCCGGTCGACGGCGGGCCCTCGACTCGCCTGACGTACTGGGGGAGTCGACAGACCCGGGTACGCGGCTGGACCCCCGACGGACAGGTCCTCGCGACCACCACGCACGGCCAGGCATCCCTGCGCCGCAGCTGGGCGCGGGCCGTCCCGCTCGACGGCGGACCCGCGACGACCCTGCCCCACGGCCCCGTCGGCGACGTGGCGTTCGGCCCCGCCACCGTGCTGCTGTCCGCGCCGATGAGCCAGGAACCCGCCCGGTGGAAGCGCTACCGGGGCGGCACCGCGGGCAAGTTGTGGATCGACCACGACGGCGACGGCGAATTCACCCGCCTGCACCAGGAGTTGGACGGCAACCTGGAGTGCCCGGTGTGGGTCGGCGACCGGATCGCCTTCCTCTCCGACCACGAGGGCGTCGGGGCCGTCTACTCCTCCCTCGCGGACGGGTCCGACCTGCGCCGGCACACCGGCATCGAGGGCTTCTACGCCCGCCAACTCGCCGGGGACGGCCGGCGGTTGGTGTACAGCTCGGTCGGACAGCTCTGGCTGCTCGACGACCTGGAAGGCGCCGAACCCCGCCGTCTGGACGTACGGCTCGGCGGGGCCCGCGTCGACCGGCAGCCCTACCCGGTGAACGCCGGACGCTGGTTCGGCGCCGCCCACCCCGACCACACCGCACGCGGCAGCGCCGTCGCCGTCCGGGGTGCCGTGCACTGGGTCACCCACCGCTCGGGACCCGCCCGCGCGCTCGCCGCCGAACCCGGCGTCCGGGCCCGCATGCCCCGCGTCTTCCGCGCCGACGGCGAGGAGTGGGTGGTCTGGGTGACGGACGCCGAGGGCGACGACGCCCTGGAGTTCGCGCCCGCCACCGGCACCGCCCCGGGCGCCACCCCACGCCGGCTCGCCGCCGGACAGCTCGGCCGGGTCCTCTCCCTCGCCGTCGCCCCCGACGGCAGCCGGGTCGCCGTCGCCGCCCACGACGGACGCGTCCTGCTCGTCGAACGGGACAGCGGCGAGGTCCGCGAGGTCGACCGCAGCACCGACGGCGAGGCCTCCGGGCTGGTCTTCTCGCCCGACTCGGCATGGCTCGCCTGGTCCCACCCCGGCGCCCGCCCGCTGCGCCAACTGCGGCTCGCCCACACCACCGACCTCACCGTCACCGAGGCGACCCCGCTGCGCTTCCAGGACTGGTCGCCGACGTTCACCCTGGACGGCAAGCACCTCGCGTTCCTGTCCGCGCGCGCCTTCGACCCCGTCTACGACGAGCACGTCTTCGACCTCGCGTTCCTCGCCGGGGCCCGCCCGCACCTGATCACCCTCGCCGCGACCACGCCCTCGCCGTTCGGGCCGCAGCGGCACGGCCGCCCCTTCGACGCCCCCGACAAGGACGAGACCCCCGACAGCGAGGGCACCCCCGCCACCCGCGTCGACCTCGACGGACTCGCCGACCGGATCGTGCCGTTCCCCGTCGAGGCCGCCCGCTACTCCACCCTGCGCGCCGCGAAGGACGGCGTGCTGTGGCTGCGGCACCCGGTGCGCGGGGTCCTCGGCGCCTCCCGGGCCACCCCGGACGACCCCGACCCCAAGTCCGCCCTGGAGCGGTACGACCTCGCCCAGCAGCGCGTCGAGCACCTCGCCTCGGACGCCGACCACTTCGCCGTCAGCGGCGACGGCAAGCGGGTCCTGCTGTGGACCGACGGCAAGCTCAAGGTCGTCCCCAGCGACCGGCGGGCCTCCGGCGACGAGGACAGCGACACCAACATCACCGTCGACCTCGGGCGCATCCGGCAGATCGTCGACCCGGCCGCCGAGTGGCGCCAGATGTACGACGAGACCGGCCGCCTGATGCGGGACAACTTCTGGCGCGCCGACCTCGGCGGCGTCGACTGGGACGCCGTTCTCGACCGCTACCGGCCCGTCCTGGACCGCGTCGCCACCCATGACGACCTGGTCGACCTGCTCTGGGAGGTGCAAGGCGAACTCGGCGCCTCGCACGCCTACGTCAGCCCGCGCGGCTACGGCGGCGGCGAACGGCAGGGCCTGCTCGGCGCCGACCTGTCCCGGCACGAGGACGGCCACTGGCGCGTCGACCGGGTGCTGCCCGCCGAGACCTCCGACCCCGACGCCCGCTCCCCGCTCGCCGCACCCGGCGTCGCCGTCCGCGCCGGGGACGCGCTCGTCGCCGTCGCCGGACGCCCCGTCGACCCGGTCACCGGGCCCGCGCCGCTGCTGGTCGGCACCGCGGGCAAGCCCGTCGAGCTGACCGTGCTGCCGGCCGGCGGCGGCGATCCCCGGCACGCCGTCGTCGTCCCCCTCGCCGATGAGGAACCCCTGCGGTACCACGCCTGGGTCGCCGACCGGCGGGCCCATGTCCACGAGAAGTCCGGGGGCCGGCTCGGCTACCTGCACGTGCCCGACATGGTCGGCTCCGGGTGGGCGCAGCTCCACCGGGATCTCCGGATCGAGGTGGCCCGGGAGGGTCTGGTGGTCGACGTCCGGGAGAACCGGGGCGGCCACACCTCCCAGCTCGTCGTCGAGAAGCTGGCCCGCCGGATCGTCGGCTGGGACCTGCCCCGCGGGCTGCGCCCCTACAGCTACCCCGAGGACGCGCCGCGCGGCCCGGTCGTCGCCGTCGCGGACGAGTTCTCCGGCTCCGACGGGGACATCGTCAACGCCGCGATCAAGGCCCTCGGCATCGGCCCCGTCGTCGGCACCCGCACCTGGGGCGGGGTGATCGGCATCGACAGCCGCTACCACCTCGTCGACGGCACCCTCGTCACCCAGCCCAAGTACGCGTTCTGGCTTGAGGGATACGGGTGGGGCGTGGAGAACCACGGCGTCGACCCGGACGTCGAGGTCGTGCAGCGCCCGCAGGACCACGCGGCGGGCCGGGACGCCCAACTCGACGCGGCCATCGCACTGGCCCTGGAGAACCTCGCGGCCACCCCCGCCAGGACACCCCCAGAACTGCCCTAGCGGCACTGGATAGCATGCACGCGTACATGATCAGCCGGGCGTGAGGAGGCCACACCATGGCAGGGGAAGCACAGGGCGACTGCCTGTTCTGCGGGATCGTCGCGGGGCAGATCCCGGCGACGATCGTCCGGGAGACCGACACCACCGTCGCCTTCCGGGACATCAACCCGCAGGCGCCCATCCACATCCTGGTGATCCCCAAGGCGCACCACCCGGACGCCGCCGCGCTCGCGGAGGCCGATCCGCAGCTCGCCGCCGACGTGCTGCGCGCCACCCGCGCGGTCGCCGAGCAGGAGCAACTGGACAGCTACCGCACCGTCTTCAACACCGGCGCCGGTGCCGGGCAGACCGTCTTCCACGCCCACGCGCACGTCCTCGGCGGCCGTGGCCTCCAGTGGCCGCCCGGCTAGGTCCCCGTCATGTCCGTCCGTGAACTCGTCGTCCTCGGCACCGCCAGCCAGGTCCCGACCCGGCACCGCAACCACAACGGCTACCTGCTGCGCTGGGACGGCGAGGGCATCCTCTTCGACCCCGGCGAGGGCACCCAGCGCCAGATGCTGCGCGCCGGGGTCGCCGCGCACGACCTGAACCGGATCTGCGTCACGCACTTCCACGGCGACCACTCGCTGGGCCTGGCCGGGGTGATCCAGCGGATCAACCTCGACCGGGTCCCGCACGAGATCACCGCCCACTACCCCCGCTCGGGCCGCCGCTACTTCGAACGGCTGCGGTACGCCACCGCCTACCGCGAGACCGTCGCCCTCACCGAGGCCCCGGTCGACACCGACGGCGACCTCGCGGTGACCGCGTCCTACACCCTTGAGGCCCGCAGGCTGTCCCACCCCGTCGAGTCCTACGGCTACCGCCTCGTCGAGCCCGACGGCCGCCGGATGCTCCCCGAGCGGCTCGCCGCGCACGGCATCGCGGGCCCCGCCGTCGGCCGTCTCCAGCGCGAGGGCAGCGTCGACGGGGTGTCCCTCGCGGACGTCAGCGAGGTGCGCCGGGGCCAGCGGTTCGCGTTCGTCATGGACACCCGCCTCTGCGACGGCGTCCACGCACTCGCCGACGGCTGCGACCTGCTCGTCATCGAGTCGACGTTCCTCGACGAGGACGCCACCCTCGCCCAGGACCACGGCCACCTCACCGCCGGACAGGCGGCCGACGTGGCCCGCCGGGCGGGCGTCCGGCACCTGGTGCTGACCCACTTCAGCCAGCGGTACACGGACCCCACCGCGTTCGAACGACAGGCCCGCGCGGCCGGGTTCGACGGCGAGCTGACCGTGGCCCGCGACCTGCTCCGGGTCCCGATTCCGAAACGCAGCTGAAACCGCCGTACGATACTGCGATGCCCCTCCCCAAAGCGGAACTGCACCTGCACATCGAAGGCACCCTGGAGCCGGAGCTGGCTTTCGAGCTGGCCGCCCGTAACGGCGTCACGCTTCCGTACCCGGACACGGAGCAGTTGCGCGAGGCGTACGCGTTCGACGACCTCCAGTCGTTCCTGAACCTGTACTACGAGCTGATGGCCGTCCTGATCACCGAGCAGGACTTCGAGGCCCTCGCCGACGCCTACCTGACCCGCGCCGCCGCCCAGGGCGTGCGGCACGCGGAGATCTTCTTCGACCCCCAGGCCCACCTGGCCCGGGGCGTGTCGATGGAGACGGTGGTGGAGGGCCTGTGGCGTGCCCTGTCCCGCAGCGAGGAGACCCACGGGGTGTCGACCCGCCTGATCCTCTGTTTCCTGCGGGACCAGTCGGCACGGTCCGCCCTGGAGACCCTGGCGGCGGCCAAGCCGTACCTGGACCGGATCACCGGGGTCGGCCTGGACTCGGCGGAGGTCGGGCATCCGCCGGCGAAGTTCCGCGAGGTGTACGAGCAGGCGGCGGCGCTCGGGCTGCGCCGGGTCGCGCACGCCGGTGAGGAGGGCCCGCCGGAGTACATCACTGAGGCGCTCGACGTCCTCGGCGTGGAGCGCGTCGACCACGGCCTGCGCTGCGTGGAGGACCCGGCCCTGGTGGCCCGCCTGGTCCGGGACCGCACCCCGCTGACCCTGTGCCCGCTCTCCAACGTCCGCCTGCGCACCGTCGACACGCTGGCCGACCACCCGCTCCCGGCGATGCTGGAAGCGGGCCTGATGTGCACGGTCAACTCCGACGACCCGGCCTACTTCGGCGGCTACGCGGGCGACAACTTCGACGCCGTCCGCACCGCCCTCGGCCTCACCGAGGACCGCCTGCGCGAACTGGCCCGCAACTCCTTCCTGGCCTCCTTCCTGGAGGACGAGGAGGAACGGCGGGCGAGCTATCTGGCCGAGGTGGAGGCCTACGTCTTCCCGGCCTAGGCGACGATCGTGGTGTCCCGGGCGAGCGGCGCCACCGCCGTGGACGTCTCCACCGGGATCTCGACGACGGGCAGCACCCGCCGCCCCGCCCCGAGCGCGACGACGGTCATCGGAACGGCGATCACCAGCAGCGCGCAGGCCAGCACCAGGCCCATCACCGGGAACCCGGCGGCCGCCGCCAGCACGCTCCCGCTGAGCGGCCCGGCCGCCGTCCCCAGCGAGGACGCGGAGCCCACCAGCACGGCCCACCGCCCACGCGGGTCCAGGGAGGCGGCGAGCCCGATGACGTACGACAGGACGACCGGGTAGCCGAGGTTCCAGGCGATCTCGCCGACGGCGAAGGTGGTCAGGTCGGTGGCGGACGCGCTCAGCACGATGCAGGCCGCGATCAGGACCGTTCCGCCGCCTATCGGCACGGCCCGCCCTATCCGCGGGCCGATCGCGCCCGCGCCCAGCACCCCGAGCAGCCCGGCCCCGAGGGCGACGGCGAAGACCACGCCGACGACGGTCTCGGTGAGGTGCGCCTGCGCGGTGCCGATCCGCCCGCTGACGCCCCACAGCGCGTTCTGCGCGAGGGACCAGCAGGGCATGGTGGAGACGAGCAGCAGCCCGTACTTCAAATGCGGCAACCTCCGGCTGTCCGAAGCGTGTTGCGCGCTGGTGGTACGGGACGGCAACCGTCCGGTGAACGGCCACACGGCGAGCGCGGTGAGCGCGACCGCCGCCAGCGGCTGACCATGGCCGGGACCGAGGTGGGGGACCGTCAGATAGACGGCGCCGGCCAGCGCGGAGACGGTGAGCAGTCCGACGGTGGAGACCCGGTGCGGGTCGGACTGGGCGGCGATCCCGGTGGTGGCGACGGCGGAGGCGGTACCGGAGCCGACCCCGCCGAGCAGCGCGCCGGCCACCACGAGGGCCACGGGGTGAGCGAGGGCGGCGGTGCCGTACCCGGCGACGGCCAGCGCGAGCCCGACCCGGGCCAGCCGCCGCACGCCGAGCCGTTCCACCTTGGCGGCGAGCAGGAACCCGGCCGACGCCGAGCACAGCAGTATCGCGCTGCCGACGGCACCCGCCTGAGTGGCGGTCAGCGACAACCCGGAGTCGAGGCGGCCGACGGTGGTCGGCAGCAGATAGGGGGAGAGGTACCCGGCCGTGAAAAGGGCGACGAGGGACCAGGGGATGGTGCGGGGGGCGAACACGGGCGTTCCCAGGGCATGCGAAAGAAGCGGCTCAAGAAGGGGGGTGGGCGCAGGCCGTCGATCGACAGGAACGCGCGAAGAATTTGTATCAAGCACGCGGTTGGGGGAAGAAGCGCGGGGGGTGTGATCTAGGTCACAGTTGGGTTTGGGTGGGGAAACGCCGGGTAAACGACGGGTTTTTGAGGTCGCTCGGGCGAGATGGCAGCGCGGGCCGGCGCCAATCAGCCCGCCCGGGGGCGGCAGCCCTCAGCGCAGCCGACCTGGCGATGTGGCCTTCCGCTACCTCCACTCGACCGCCCCACCCCCGGAGGAACCTTCCACCTTGCCCCGGATCTCCCGCATCACCGCCACCACCGACGCCTCATGCTCCGGCGTCAGCCGGGCCACCGGCACGGAACAGCTGATCGCGTCCGTCGCGGGCGAGTCGTACCGCAGTGCGAACCCGAACCCCACGATCCCGACGACCCCCTCCTCGCGGTCCACGGAGTACCCCCGCTCCCGCACCTTCGCGAGATCGGCGACGAGCGCCTCCCGTGTCGTGTGCGTACGGGGCGTCCACGCCTCGTAGGGCCCCTCGGGCAACCCCGCGTCGTCCCGCTCGGCGAGCAACGCCTTCCCGAGCGCGCCCACATGGGCCGGCAACCGCCGCCCGACCCGGCTGATGGTCCGCAGATACTCGTGCGACTCCCGCGTCGCGAGATACGCCACGTCCCGCCCGTCGAGCCGCCCCATGTGGACCGTCTCGCCCAGCGCCTGGGACGCCTCGTCGAGATACGGCCGCACGGCCCGCACGCGCGGATCGGAGTCGAGATAGCTGGTGCCGGTGAGCAGCGCGTGGATGCCGATCCCGTACAGCGAGCCGGTGACGTCCGTGCGCACCCAGCCGCGCCCGATGAGCGTCTGGAGCAGCGCGTACATCGAGCTGCGCGGCACCGCCAGTTCGTCCGCCAGCTCCTGGAGCCGGGCGGGCCGGTCGCCGCGCTCGGCGAGCAGCTCCAGCAGTTCGACGGTCCGCGCGGCGGACTTCACCTCGCGGACGCCGCCTGGCGCGTCGCCCGCCTCCGACCTGCCCCGAGCCTCCGACATGTCCCGATCGTAAGCGGCGCGGACCGACCCATTGACGCCCGCCGTTCGCGTATCTAATCTCCATCTTCATACGTAGATCACGTCTACATAGGGAGATGGCGAGTGAGTCCCCACCCGGACCCGGTCCGACGGTTGCGCGAGGGCATGGCACGCGGCGTGCTGTCGTTCCCGCTCACCAGCTTCCACGCCGACGGCACCCTCGACCCCGACGGCTTCCGCACCCATGTCGCCGCCCAGATCGCCACCGCCCCCGGCGCCGTCTTCCCCGCCTGCGGCACCGGCGAGTTCTTCTCGCTCGACGAGGACGAGTACCGCACCGTCGTCACCGTCGCCGTCGAGGAGGCCGCCGGACGCGTCCCGGTGGTGGCCGGCGTCGGCTACGGCTGGGCCCAGGCCGCACGGTTCGCCCGCATCGCCGAGGAGGCCGGCGCCGACGCCCTGCTCGTCCTGCCGCACTACCTCGTCGCCGCCCCGCAGGACGGCCTTGTCGCCCACCTGGCACAGCTCGCCGCCCGCACCCGCCTCCCCCTCATCGCCTACCAGCGCGGCCAAGTCACCTACACCGCGGCCTCGTTGCGGCGCATCGCGCAGATCCCCGGCGTCATCGGACTCAAGGACGGGCACAGCGACCTCGACCGGCTCCAGCGCCTCACCCTCGCCGCCCCCGCAGGCTTCCTCTTCTTCAACGGCGCCGCCACCGCCGAGATCCAGGCCCGCGCCTACGCCACCGTCGGCGTCCCCGCCTACTCCTCCGCCGTGCACGCCTTCGCCCCCGAGATCGCGCACGCCTTCTTCACCGCCCTGAACGCCGCCGACCACTGCCGCGTCGACACCCTCCTGCGCGACTTCTACGTGCCGCTCGTCGAACTCCGCGACCGGGTGCCCGGATACGCCGTGTCCCTGGTCAAGGCGGCGGCCCGGCTGCGCGGACGCCCCGTCGGACCGGTCCGCGCCCCGCTCACCGACCCCTCGGACGCCGACCTCACCGACCTCACCGCCCTGCTCACCGCCGGACTCGCCCTCGTAGGAGCCGACCTGTGAACCTCACCATCACCGACGTCCGCCTCACCCCGATCCTCGTCGCGGACCCGCCGCTGCTCAACACCCAGGGCGTCCACCAGCCCTACACCCCCCGGCTGATCGTCGAGGTCGAGACCGCCGACGGCGTCACCGGCATCGGTGAGACCTACGGCGACACCAAGTACCTCGAACTCGCCCGCCCCTTCGCCAAGAAACTGAAGGGCCGTCACGTCAGCGACCTCAACGGCCTGTTCACCCTCGCCGACGAGGTGGCCGTCGCCGAATCCCGGGTCTCGGGCCAGGTCGACGTGGGCGGACTGCGCGGCGTCCAGACCGCCGACAAACTCCGCCTCTCCGTCGTCTCCGGCTTCGAGGTCGCCTGCCTCGACGCCCTCGGCCACGCCCTCGGCCTGCCCGTGCACGCCCTGCTCGGCGGCAAGGTCCGCGACGCCGTCGAGTACAGCGCCTACCTGTTCTACAAGTGGGACCAGCACCCCGAGGGCGTCGCCGCCGAACGGGACGACTGGGGCGCCGCCCTCGACCCGGCCGGCGTCGTCGCACAGGCCCGCCGCTTCACCGAGCGCTACGGCTTCACCTCCTTCAAGCTCAAGGGCGGCGTCTTCCCGCCCGACGAGGAGATCGCCGCGATCCACGCCCTCGCCGCCGCCTTCCCCGGCCACCCCCTGCGCCTCGACCCCAACGGCGCCTGGTCCGTGGCGACTTCACTCACCGTCGCCAAGGAACTCGGGGACGTCCTGGAGTACCTGGAGGACCCCGCACTCGGCACCCCGGCGATGGCCGAGGTGGCCGCCGCCACCGGCGTCCCGCTCGCCACCAACATGTGCGTGACGACGTTCGCGGAGATCCAGGAAGCCTTCACGCGGGGCGCCGTGCAGGTCGTCCTCTCCGACCACCACTACTGGGGCGGGCTGCGCAACACCCAGCAACTCGCCGCGATCTGCCGCACGTTCGGCGTCGGCGTCTCCATGCACTCCAACACCCACCTCGGCATCAGCCTCGCCGCGATGACCCACGTCGCCTCGACCGTGCCCGACCTCCACCACGCCTGCGACTCCCACTACCCCTGGCAGTCCGAGGACGTCCTCACCGAACGCCTCACCTTCACCGACGGCAAGGTCACCGTCTCCGACGCACCCGGACTCGGCGTCCAACTCGACCGCGACAGGCTCCAGTTCCTCCACCGGCGCTGGCTCGACGACGACGGCGGCCTGCGCGAGCGCGACGACGCCGCCGCCATGCGCGTCACCGACCCCGACTGGACCACCCCGGCCGTGCCGCGCTGGTAACTCCCCCTCCCCGCCTGCTCGTTCCTGCCCACGACCGGAGCCGCTCGTGTCAGCAGCAGTCCCCCCGGAGCACCCGCCCGCCGCCCGGACCGCCATCCGCAAGATCTTCCGCCGCGTGGTCCCGCTCTTCTTCGTCATGTTCGTCGCGAACTATGTGGACCGCGTCAACCTCGGCTTCGCCCAGGACCAACTCCGCGCCGACATCGGCCTGTCGGCCGCCGCCTTCGGACTCGGCGCCGGCATCTTCTTCGTCGCCTACGCCCTCTTCGAAGTCCCCTCCAACATCCTCATGGAGCGCTTCGGGCCCAAGATCTGGCTCACCCGCATCATGATCAGCTGGGGCGTCGTCGCCACCGCGATGGCCTTCGTCGACAGCCCGGCCATGTTCTACACCCTGCGCTTCCTGCTCGGCGCCGCCGAAGCCGGCTTCTTCCCCGCCGTCATCTACTACTTCAGCCGCTGGCTGCCCGACTCCCACCGGGGCCGGGCCACCTCCCTCTTCCTGATGGGCTCCGGCACCGCCACCGTCATCGTCGGCCCGATCTCCGGCGCCCTCCTCGACCTGCACGGCATCGGAGGCCACTCCGGCTGGCAGTGGATGTTCTTCGTCGAGGGCGTCTTCTCCGTCGTCCTCGGGTTCGTCGTCCACCGCTTCCTCGACTCCCGTATCGAGAGCGCCAGTTGGCTCACCGCCGACGAGAAACGCGAACTCGTCGCCGTCATCGACGCCGAACAGGACGCCCGCGACGCCCGACGCGGCACCGCCGCCCCCGCCTCCCGCTGGAGACTCCTCGCCGACCCCCAGATGCTGCTGTTCCTCTGGATCTACTTCGCCATCAACGTCGCCCTGTACGCGGTCACGTTCTGGCTGCCGTCCCTCGTCGACGACATCGGCGGCCTCAACGACATCCAGGTCGGCCTGGTCAGCTCCGTGCCCTGGCTGTGCGCCCTCGTCGCCGTCTACGTCAGCGGCCGGGTCTCCGACCGCGTCGGCCGCCGCCGACCCCTCCTGATCGCCCTCCTGCTCCTCGGCGGCACCGGCACCCTGCTCGCCGTGTTCGTCTCCCCGTGGGCCGGGCTCGGCGCCCTCTGCCTGGCCGCCATGGGCTTCAAACCGGCCTCGCCGATCTTCTGGACCATCCCGCAGAGCTACCTCGACGCCCGCGCCGCCGCCCCCGGCATCGCCCTCGTCAACTCCCTCGGCAACCTCGGCGGATTCGTCGCCCCGACCGCGTTCGGCATCATCGAGGACACCACCGGCTCCACGAAGGCAGGCCTCGTCGGCCTCACCGTCGTCGGCTTCCTCGCCGCCCTCAGCGTCCTGTTCCTCCACGGCGGCGGCCGCAACGACCACCCCCGCACCCGCCGCGCCCCCACCCCCGGCGCGGCCCGCACACCCCACGACCCCGGACCCACGCCCGCCTGACGCCCCGGACCGCCAACGGCGCCAACGGTGACGCCAACGGCCCGGCACCCACCCCCGCCCCTAACTCGGGCCCTATCCACCCCTATCCACAGGAACCTGACCGCCGTTGTCAGTGACGTGGTGCACACTGGCCTGATCCGCACCACGCCCAGGGAGTGCACCGTGATCGCGTCCCACGCGCCCACCGGAAAGGGACCGTCGACCGCCGACGCCGCGACGGCCGACCGGACCCAGGTCGACCCGCTCGCCGCGCTGCGCACACCCACCGACCCACCCTGGGACGTCTACCTCACCGGCACCGTCTTCCTCGACATCATCTTCACCGGGCTCGACACCGCCCCGGTACGCGGCACCGAGTCCTGGGCACGCGGCATGGGGTCCAGCCCCGGCGGCGTCGCCAACATGGCCACCGCCCTGGCCCGCCTCGGCCTGCGCACCTCGCTGGCCGCCGCGTTCGGCGACGACCACTACGGCGAGTACTGCTGGGACGCCCTGGAGACCGGCGAACACATCGACCTCTCCACCTCCCGCACCATCCCCGGCTGGCACTCCCCGGTCACCGTCTCCATGGCCTACGAGGGCGAACGGACCATGGTCTCCCACGGCCACGACCCCCACCCCGCCCCCGGCACCGTCCCCGACGACGAACCCTTTGGCATCCCCGACCACGCCCCGCACGCCCGCGCCGCCGTCGCCTCCCTCACCCCCGGCCGCAGCGCCCCCTGGATCGCCGAGGCCGCCG
The DNA here is from genome assembly GCF_044757465.1 of Streptomyces sp. NPDC091279. Classification (NCBI taxonomy): domain Bacteria; kingdom Bacillati; phylum Actinomycetota; class Actinomycetes; order Kitasatosporales; family Streptomycetaceae; genus Streptomyces; species Streptomyces sp. NPDC091279. Next base: position 157,972 of record NZ_JBIVVA010000007.1, read on the forward strand.
GGCGCGGCACCCGCGTCTTCGCCGACGTCGGCTGGGACGACACCGGCGCCTGGGATCTCGCGGGCCTCACCGACCTCGCCCACTGCGAGGCCTTCCTCCCCAACGCCGAAGAGGCCATGCGCTACACCGGCGCCAGCTGCCCGCGCGCCGCCGCCCACGCCCTCACCGCCCACGTCCCGCTCGCCGTCGTCACCCTCGGCGCCGAGGGCGCCTACGCCGTCGACCGGCGCACCGGCGAGAGCGCCGAGGTCCCCGCCATCGCCGTCGAGGCCCTCGACCCGACCGGCGCCGGAGACGTCTTCGTGGCCGGCTTCGTCACCGGCACCCTCGCCGACTGGCCGCTCGCCGACCGCCTCGCCTTCGCCGGCCTCACCGCCGCCCTCTCCGTCCAGGAGTTCGGCGGCTCCCTCTCGGCACCGGGCTGGTCCGAGATCACGGCCTGGTGGCGCCGGGTCCAGTCCCTCGAATCCCAGGCCCCGACGCCGTTGCGCCGCTACGCCTTCCTGGAATCGCTCCTCCCGCACGACCCCTCCCGCCCCTGGCCCCTGCGCAGAGCGGTCCCCACCATCGGCTTCGGCCGCTCAGCCTGACCACACACCAGAAGGGGCAAGCCGAACGACGGTGAGGGCCACGCCCGCCCGGACGCCCCGCCCCTCGGCCGCCCGGCGTGAGCAGCCGCTCGCGCCACCCGAGGAGCGAGCCGAACGACACCGAGGGCCCCGCCCCTCGGCCGCCCGGCGTGAGCGACCGGCCGTGCCACGCGGCGGGCGGGGCGCACGACGGTGAGGGCCTCGCGTGCAGCGGGGCGAACGGCGGTGAGGGCCGCGCCCGCCTCATGGCCCCGCCCGTTGCCCGCAGGCCCGGCCCGCCCGCCGGCCCCGCCCGTCGCCCGCAGGCCCCGGCCTCCCCGCCGGCCCCGCCCTCTCCTCACCGGCTCCCGGTGGCTCGCTCCAGTACGGTCGCGATCTGCTCCCGCACGGCCTCCCGCAGTTCGTCCGACAGGGCCCCGATCGCCGTGTCGGCCAGGGCGGACATGACGTCCGTCGCCCCGAGCCCTTCGCACGGCACTCGCTCGCTCAGGAACTCGTAGCCGTCCCGCACGGCGAGGCGCAGTTCGGGTCCGGCGGCCAGGGTGTCGTACACCGCCGTGGCGATCACGAACGGCGGCGGGCCGCCCGGCACCTCCGCGAGCTTGCGGTAGCCGCTCGCCACCGGGGTGCGCCAGCGCAGGCCGATCAACAGCGGCTGCTTGGCGAGGAGTTCGGGCAGCTCGGTCTCATAGGGTCCGTCGACGCCCAGGACGAGCGCACGGGCGCCCAGCACGGTCGCGGCGGGCAGCAGACAGCGCAGGGTGCTGCCGACGAGGTTGCCGCCGACCGTCGCCGTCCGCCGCACGGCACCCGTGCCGATGCCGGCCGCCGCCGCGCGCAGCACCTCCGGCACCCGGTCGTCCACCCGGTGCAGCAGGACGGCCGCGCCCAACTCCTCGGCGCCCAGGACGTTCGCCTCCGGTACCTCGCGCAGGGACATCGCCTGCTCCGGGAAGCCGTCGCGTTGCCAGGTGGCCCACACCAGCGTGGCACCACCGACGGGTATCGCCCCCTCGGTCAGGCACGCGCGGGCCTCGGGCAGGGACGTGGGCAGCCGCAGCAGCACGGTCCACCAGCTTTCTTCCGGAGGGACGTCGAACAACGGCGCGAGTGGACACCCGCGCGACGCTGGCCGGATTCTGCCCATGCGGCCCGGGGATGCATGCAGGGCTCACGGGGGCAATCAGGGCGCCTTTACCTGCGGGCCGCCTCCCGTAAACCCCCTGTCCGCCCCGGGCGGCGGCGGCCGAAAAGGCCTACGGGGATGTCAGTGGCCCGGCGTACCCTGGGATCACCAGGCCGCCCCTGTGGCGAGCGTGCCGCATCGAGGAGGACGAGCAAGGCCTACGAGCCGGCCCATGACGCAGACACCCACAGCTGACACCCCCGCGCGGGAACCGGCACGCGCACGGTTCACCGTTCCCGCCCAGCACCCCATGGTGGCCGTGCTGGGGTCCGGAGACTCGCTCCTGCGCGTGATCGAGAAGGCCTTCCCGGCGGCCGACATCCACGTCCGGGGCAACGAGATCAGCGCGGTCGGCGACGCCGGTGAAGTCGCCCTCATCCAGCGCCTGTTCGACGAAATGATGCTGGTGCTCCGCACGGGGCAGCCGATGACGGAGGACGCTGTGGAACGCTCGATCGCCATGCTCAGGGCGAGCGGGAACGGAGAGGGCGACGGCCCGGAGACCCCGGCCGAGGTGCTGACGCAGAACATCCTGTCCTCGCGCGGGCGCACCATCCGCCCCAAGACGCTCAACCAGAAGCGGTACGTCGACGCGATCGACAAGCACACGATCGTCTTCGGCATCGGCCCCGCCGGTACCGGCAAGACCTACCTGGCCATGGCCAAGGCCGTCCAGGCCCTCCAGTCCAAGCAGGTCACCCGCATCATCCTGACCCGCCCCGCGGTCGAGGCCGGCGAGCGCCTCGGCTTCCTCCCCGGCACCCTCTACGAAAAGATCGACCCCTACCTCCGCCCCCTCTACGACGCCCTCCACGACATGCTCGACCCGGACTCGATCCCCAAGCTGATGGCAGCGGGCACGATCGAGGTGGCCCCGCTCGCATATATGCGTGGCCGCTCGCAACCGACGTTCACCAACGTCCTGACACCGGACGGCTGGCGTCCCATCGGTGACCTCCAGGTCGGTGACCTGGTCATCGGTTCGAACGGCGAGCCGACCCCGGTGCTCGGCGTCTACCCGCAGGGCGAGCGGGACATCTACCGGGTCACCGCCCAGGACGGCTCCTGGACCCTGTGCTGCGGAGAGCACCTCTGGACGGTCCGCACGGCCTCGGACAAGCGCCGGGACAAGCCGTGGCGGGTCCTGGAGACCCAGGAGATGATCGGCAATCTGCGCGCGGCACACGCCCGCCGCTATGAGCTGCCGCTGCTCACCGAGCCGGTCCGGTTGCCGGAGCGCGCCGTGCCGATGGACCCGTACGCCCTCGGCCTGCTGCTGGGCGACGGCTGCCTGACGGGCTCCACCACGCCGTCCTTCGCCACCGATGACCCGGAGCTGGCCGTGGCGCTGGAGAGCGCGCTGCCGGGCGTCACGGTCCGCCACCGCGGCGGGCCCGACTACGTCCTGAACCGCGTCAAGTCGCCCGGCGACGTGGTGACCCTGGAGAACCCGGTCACCGGCGCCCTGCGCGCGCTGGACCTGATCGGTTCCAGGTCGAACAGCAAGTTCGTCCCGGACGACTACCTCCAGAACTCCGCCGAGGTCCGACTGGCCGTCCTCCAGGGCCTGTTGGACTCCGACGGCGGCCCGGTCACGCAGCAGGACCGGACCTGCCGCATCCAGTACGCGACGACGTCGATCATGCTCCGCGACGACGTGATCGCGCTGGTGCAGTCGCTGGGCGGGGTCGCGTACACCCGGCGCAGGGCGGCCGAGGGCCGCAAGCCCGGCTTCGCGGACGGGCGAGAGGTCGGCTACCGGCACGACGCCCACATCGTCGACATCCGCCTTCCCGAAGGCATCGAGCCCTTCCGTCTGGCCCGCAAGCGCGACACGTACCACGCGGCCGGAGGCGGTGGGCGCCCGATGCGGTTCATCGACAGCATCGAGCCCGCTGGGCGTGAGGAGACCGTCTGCATCCAGGTGGCCGCCGAGGACTCCCTCTACGTCACCACGGACTACCTGCTGACCCACAACACCCTCAACGACGCCTTCATCATTCTTGATGAGGCTCAGAACACGAGTCCTGAGCAGATGAAGATGTTTCTCACGCGGCTCGGGTTCGAGTCGAAGATCGTGATCACCGGGGATGTCACGCAGGTCGACCTGCCCAGTGGGACCAAGTCGGGGCTGCGGCAGGTGCAGGACATCCTGGAAGGCGTCGACGACGTGCACTTCTCGCGGCTGTCGTCGCAGGATGTCGTCCGGCACAAGCTGGTCGGCCGTATCGTCGACGCGTACGAGAAGTACGACAGCACGCACGGTACGGAGAACGGCGGCCACAAGGGCGGCCGGGGCACGTCCGGGCCCAAGGGGAAGTAGACAAGCACCGCGTCATGTCGATCGACGTCAACAACGAGTCCGGAACCGAGGTCGACGAGCAGGCGATCCTCGACATCGCCCGCTACGCCCTGGCGCGGATGCGCATCCACCCCCTCTCCGAGCTGTCGGTGATCGTCGTGGACGCCGACGCCATGGAGCAGCTCCACATCCAGTGGATGGACCTGCCCGGGCCGACCGATGTCATGTCCTTCCCGATGGACGAGCTGCGTCCGCCGAGCAAGGACGACGACGAGCCGCCGCAGGGGCTGCTCGGTGACATCGTGCTGTGCCCGGAGGTCGCCGAGAAGCAGGGCAAGGAGGCGGCCACCGAGCACTCCATGGACGAGGAGCTGCACCTGCTCACCGTCCACGGGGTGCTGCACCTGCTCGGCTACGACCACGAGGAGCCCGACGAGAAGGCCGAGATGTTCGGGCTCCAGGCGGCGATCGTGGACGGCTGGCGTGCGGAGAAGGGCCTGGAGGGTCCGTCGCCGGCTCCGACCGTCTCATGAGCCCGCAGATCGTCGCGGGCGCGATCGCCCTGGTCGTGGTGGCGTGGCTGGCGGCCTGCGCGGAGGCCGGTCTCGCCCGGGTGTCCAGTTTCCGGGCCGAGGAGGCCGTCAAGTCGGGCCGTCGGGGCGGCGCCAAGCTGGCCCGGATCGCGGCCGATCCGACGCGCTATCTGAACGTCGCGCTGCTGGTCCGCGTCGCCTGCGAGATGGCGGCGGCGGCGCTGGTGACGTACGCGTGTCTCCAGGCGTTCTCCGGCACGACCGAGGCGCTGCTCGTCGCCATCGGCGTCATGGTGCTGGTGTCGTACGTGGCGGTCGGGGTCTCCCCGCGCACCATCGGGCGTCAGCATCCCCTGAACACGGCGACGGTCGCGGCGTATGTGCTGCTGCCGCTGGCCCGGATCATGGGGCCGATCCCGAATCTGCTGATCCTCATCGGCAACGCCCTCACCCCGGGCAAGGGGTTCCGGCGTGGTCCGTTCGCGTCCGAGGCGGAGTTGCGGGCGATGGTGGACCTGGCGGAGCAGGAGTCGTTGATCGAGGACGAGGAGCGCCGGATGGTGCACTCGGTCTTCGAGCTGGGCGACACCCTGGTGCGTGAGGTGATGGTGCCGCGTACCGACCTCGTCGTCATCGAGCGGTACAAGACGATCCGGCAGGGCCTCACCCTCGCCCTGCGTTCCGGGTTCTCGCGCATCCCGGTGACGGGCGAGAGCGAGGACGATGTCGTCGGGATCGTCTATCTGAAGGACCTCGCGCGCAAGACGCACATCAGCCGGGACGCGGAGAGCGACCTCGTGGCGACGGCGATGCGTCCGGCGGCGTTCGTTCCGGACACGAAGAACGCCGGTGATCTGCTGCGCGAGATGCAGCAGGACCGCAATCACGTGGCGGTCGTCATCGACGAGTACGGCGGCACGGCCGGCATCGTCACCATCGAGGACATCCTTGAGGAGATCGTCGGTGAGATCACCGACGAGTACGACCGGGAGCTGCCGCCGGTGGAGAAGCTGGGCGACGACCGTTACCGGGTCACCGCCCGCCTCGACATCACCGACCTGGGTGAGCTGTACGGCCTGGAGGAGTACGACGACGAGGACGTGGAGACCGTCGGCGGGCTGCTCGCGAAGGCGTTGGGCCGGGTGCCGATCGCGGCCGCGTCCAGCGTGGTCGGGCTGCCGGACGGGCGGGAGCTGCGGCTGACGGCGGAGGCGGCGGCCGGGCGGCGAAACAAGATCGTGACGGTGCTGGTGGAGCCGGTGGTGGCGGCCGGGGCGACGGCGGGGGAGGGGTCGGCGGAGTGAGTCCGGGGGAGCTGCGGGCGCTGTGTCTGTCGTTCGGCGCGGCGGTCGAGGAGTTCCCGTTCGGGCCGGAGACGTCCGTCTTCAAGGTCGGCGGGAAGATGTTCGCGCTCTCGGCGCTGGACGGGCGTCCGCTGACCGTCAATCTCAAGTGCGACCCGGAGGACGCGGTGCGGCTGCGCGTGGAGCACGCGGGGCTGGTCGTGCCGGGGTGGCACATGAACAAACGGCACTGGAACACCGTGACGGTGGACGGGGCCCTTCCGGGGCGGCTGGTGCGGGAGTTGGTCGAGGACTCCTACGACGCGGTCGTGGCGGGGTTGCCGCGGGCGCAGCGGTTGCGGCTCGACCGGCCCTGAGCGGGGTGCGGTGGGTGGCGCTTCGTATGCTCGGGGCATGAGCGAGAGCAACGAGCTTGATCCTGAAGACCGCAAGATCGTCACGTTGGCGCGTTCGGCGCGGGCGCGTAACGGGGTGCCCGAGGGGGCGGCTGTGCGGGATGAGACGGGGCGTACGTATGTCGCGGGGACGGTGGAGTTGGCCTCGCTGAAGTTGTCCGCGTTGCAGACGGCGGTGGCGATGGCGGTGGCTTCGGGGGCGACGTCGTTGGAGGCGGCGGCGGTGGTGACCGAGGCGGACGAGGTGCCCGGCGCGGACCTCGCCGCCGTGCGGGACCTGGGAGGCGCGGGAACTCCGGTGCTGGTGGCGGGCGTTGACGGTGTCGTGCGGTCGACGGCCGCCGCGGGCTGAGCCTCCGGCGGGGTGGCGTGTCGGGTGCGGCGCCGGGGGCGTCGTTCCCGGTCGTGCCGTGGGCGGCGGCGGCCGTCGTTGTGCTGCTGGGGCTGGGCGGTGTGGGTCAGAGGGCGTCGGGGCCGCGTTCGCCGGTCCTGACCCGTACGACCGTCTCCACGGGCAGTGACCAGACCTTGCCGTCGCCGATCTTCCCGGTCTGCGCGGCCTTGACGATCGCGTCGATCACCGGGTCCGCGTCGGCGTCCTCGACGACGACCTCGATGCGGACCTTGGGGACCAGGTCGACCTGGTACTCGGCGCCCCGGTACACCTCGGTGTGGCCGCGCTGGCGGCCGTAGCCGCTGGCCTCGGTCACGGTGAGACCGTGCACGCCGAGTTCCTGGAGGGCGGTCTTCACCTCGTCGAGGCGGTGGGGCTTGACGATCGCGGTGATGAGCTTCATGCCTGGCTCTTGACCTTCTGCGCGGAGGGGACGACGGAGGCGGAGACCGGGGCGCCATGGCCCAGGACCCCGTGATCGTAAGCGCTCTCGGCGTGCACCGTAAGGTCGAGGCCGGTGTGCTCGTGCTCCTCGCTCGCCCGGAAGCCCATCGCCCTGTCGATCACCTTGCCGATCGCGTACGTCACCGCGAAGGCGTACCCGGCGACCACGACGACGGCCACCAGCTGCTTGCCGAGCTGTGCGAGCCCGCCCCCGTACAGCAGGCCGTCCGCCCCGCCGCTCATCGACTCGACGGCGAAGACGCCGATCAGCAGGGTGCCGATGACCCCGCCGACCAGGTGGACGCCGACGACGTCGAGGGAGTCGTCGTAGTTCCAGCGGAACTTCCAGCCCACGGCGTAGGAGCAGACGACGCCGGCGGCGAGGCCGATGACCAGGGCGCCGAGCAGGGAGACGGTGCCGCAGGACGGGGTGATGGCGACGAGTCCGGCGACGGCGCCGGAGGCCGCGCCCAGGGTGGTGGGGTGGCCGTCGCGCTTCTGCTCGACGAAGAGCCAGCCGAGGAGGCCGGTGCAGCCGGCGGCGAGGGTGTTGAGGAACGCGGCGGCCGCGAGGCCGTTGGCGCCGAGCGCGGAACCGGCGTTGAAACCGAACCAGCCGAACCAGAGGAGCCCGGCGCCCATCACGACCATGGGAAGGTTGTGCGGGCGCATCGCGTCCTTCTTGAAGCCGAGCCGCGGGCCCAGCACCAGGCACAGGGCCAGCCCCGAGGCGCCGGAGGTGATCTCGACGGGGAGCCCGCCCGCGAAGTCGAGGGCGCCGAGCCCGTCGAGAATCCAGCCGCCCGGACCCCACACCCAGTGCGCGACCGGAACGTATACCAGCAGCGCCCACACCGGCACGAAGACCAGCCACGCCCCGAACTTCGCCCGGTCCGCGACCGCGCCGCTGACCAGAGCCGCCGTGATGATCGCGAACGTCAGCTGGAACGTCGCGAACAGCAGCGTCGGCACCGTGCCGTGCAGGCTGTCCGGGCCGAGGCCCCGCATCCCGGCGTGTTCCAGGCCGCCGATGAGGCCGCCGCCGATGTCGTCGCCGAAGGTCAGGGAGTAGCCGGCGGCCAGCCACACCACGGTGACCAGGGCGATCGACACGAAGCTCATCATGAGCATGTTCAGGACGCTCTTGGTGCGGACCATGCCGCCGTAGAAGAGCGCCAGGCCCGGGGTCATCAGCAGGACCAGGGCGGTGGCGGCGAGCAGCCAGGCGGTGTCACCGGTGTCGGCGTGCGCTGCGGCGAGGGTCACGGGGTCTCCAACGCTGTGGGGGCTCGTCAGAGGGTCACCGGCATGCGTTTCCGGTCGCGTACGGGTGTATTTCCGTGACGTTTCATTGCGTGGGGGTTTCCGGAAGCTCACCGGCGGGTGCTGTGCCCGGGCGCTGTGCGGCGGTGCCTTGGCGATCAGGGAGAATGGGGGCCATGAGCGTGCGTACCCAGTCATCAGAGCAGCCGGCCGAGGCCGTCCACCGTGCCGGCTTCGCCTGCTTCGTGGGCCGCCCGAACGCGGGCAAGTCCACCCTTACGAACGCTCTGGTCGGGCAGAAGGTGGCGATCACGTCCAACCGGCCGCAGACCACGCGCCACACCGTCCGGGGCATCGTGCACCGGGAGAACGCGCAGCTGATCCTGGTCGACACCCCGGGGCTGCACAAGCCGCGCACGCTGCTGGGGGAGCGGCTGAACGACGTGGTCCGCACGACCTGGGCGGAGGTCGACGTGATCGGTTTCTGCGTGCCGGCCGACCAGAAGCTCGGCCCCGGTGACCGGTTCATCGCCAAGGAACTGGCCGGCATCCGCAAGACCCCGAAGGTCGCCATCATCACCAAGACCGACCTGGTCGACCCCAAGGTGCTCGCCGAGCAGCTCATCGCCATCGACCAGCTCGGCAAGGAACTCGGCATCGAGTGGGCCGAGATCGTCCCGGTGTCGGCCGTCGGCGACAAGCAGGTCGGTCTCCTCGCCGACCTCCTGGTGCCGCTCATGCCCGAGGGCCCGGCGCTCTACCCCGAGGGCGACCTCACCGACGAGCCCGAGCAGGTCATGGTCGCCGAGCTGATCCGCGAGGCGGCGCTCGAAGGCGTGCGGGACGAACTGCCGCACTCCATCGCCGTCGTCGTCGAGGAGATGCTCCCGCGCGAGGACCGCCCCGCCGACAAGCCCCTCCTCGACATCCACGCCAACCTCTACATCGAGCGCTCCAGCCAGAAGGGCATCATCATCGGCCCCCAGGGCAAGCGCCTCAAGGAGGTCGGCATCAAGAGCCGCAAGCAGATCGAGGCCCTCCTCGGCACCCCGGTCTTCCTCGACCTCCACGTGAAGATCGCCAAGGACTGGCAGCGGGACCCGAAGCAACTCCGCCGCCTGGGCTTCTGAGCCGCCCCTGCGGGAGGCGGCACTCCCCATCCGCCGGCCCCGGCTCGGCGCCGGTCGGTGGCCCGGCGATGCCCTCCGGCGGGCGCCCTCACCCCCGCCCCCGCAACCCCTCCCGCAGCCACGCGTACGACGCCTTCGGGGTCCGTGTCTGGGTGTCGAAGTCGACGTGGATCAGGCCGAAGCGGCGGGTGTAGCCCTCGGCCCACTCGAAGTTGTCGAGGAGGGACCAGACGAAGTAGCCGCGGACGTCGACGCCGGCCCGCATCGCGTCGTGGAGGGCGCGGAGGTGGGTGTCGAGGTAGGTGATGCGGGCCTGGTCCTCGATGCCGGGGTAGGAGCAGCCGTTCTCGGTGATGATGATCGGCGGGAGGCGGTCGGCGTAGCGGGATGCGAAGGCCGTGAGGAGTTCGGTGAGGCCCGCCGGGACCACCGGCCAGCCGAAGTCCGTCACCGGGTGGCCCTCGATCTCCCGGACGGAGAAGGGCAGTTCGGCCGGGAGTGTGAGGCCGCCGAACTCGATCTCGTCGCCCTGCGGTGCGCCCACCCGGGTCGGCGCGTAGTAGTTGATGCCGTACCAGTCGAGGGGTTCGGAGATCACCTTCAGGTCGGCGGCCACGTCTCCCGGCATCAACTCGCCCAGGCCCGAGGGGTATTCACCCAGGAGCAGCGGGTCGGCGAAGAGGCGGTTGAGGAGGAGGTCGTAGAAGTCCGCCGCCTCGATGTCCGCCGGGTCCTGGGAGGCCGGCCAGGTCGGGCCGTGGGAGTTGGCGACGCCGATGTCACGGGCGCCGGACGCGCGCAGGGCCTGGACGGCCAGGCCGTGGCCGAGGAGTTGGTGGTGGGCGGCGGGGAGGGCGTCGAACAGGAGCTTCCCGCCGGGGGCGTGGGCGCCCAACGCGTGGCCCAGCAAGGTGTGTTCGGCCGGTTCGTTGAGGGTGATCCACTTCGGGACGCGGTCGCCGAGGCGGGCCGCGACCACCGACACGTACTGAGCGAAACGCGATGCCGTGTCCCGGGTGAGCCAGTCCTCGGAGACCGGGAGATCCCAGTGGAAGAGGGTCGGGACCGGGCGGATGCCCGCGGCGCACAGTTCGTCGACGAGACGGTCGTAGAAGTCGAGCCCGCCGGGGGAGTTGACCCGGGGCCAGGAGATCGAGAAGCGGTAGGCGTCCACGCCGAGGCCGGCGAGGAGGGCCACGTCCTCGCGGTAGCGGTGGTAGTGGTCGCAGGCCACCGCCGCCGTCGAGCCGTCCTTCACCTGTCCCGCGACGGCCGTGAAGGTGTCCCACACGGACGCCTCGCGGGTGTCCGCCGCGCCCTCGATCTGGTGGGCCGACGTCGACACCCCCCACAGGAAGTCGGCCGGGAACTGGGATATCGGGTGCGCGGTCTGGTGCGGTACCGGGTTCTTCGCCATCGGCGGATCATCCGTACCCATCGGTAAGGAAGTCAACAGGGCGGCGGGGGAACGCCGTTGCCCGCCAGGCCCGTTCGCTCAGGCGTCCAGCGCCGCCCCCGCGCCGCCCCCGCGCCTCACCTCACCGTCCCCTTCAGGCGCCCTCCTTCAGGACTCGGGAGATCAACTCCCGTTGGTCGTCGGTCAGTCGGGGGTCGGCGGCGTGGACGGTGCGGCCGTCGACGGTGATCTCGTAGCTGAAGCCGTCCGGCACTCCGGTGGAGGACGCCTCCCGCCCCGCGGACAGGGCCCGTTCGGCCAGGGACCGCCACTCCTGGGCGTCGGGCAGTGCCGAGGTGTCCACCTCGGCACTGCGCTCGATGCCCGCGAACCCGCCCGTACGCCTCACTCGAATACGCATGGGACGTGTCTAGTACGGAACTACGCGGTCCGCACCCCGACCGTCTCCCATGCCTTCGTCACGGCTTGCAGCTCCGCCCCCTGCTGGTACCGCGCCTTGGCGGCGGCGGCCGTCGCCTTCGCGAACCCGGCGAAGTCCACGTCGTTGTCGAGGTCCCCGCCGGTCAGCACGTCGTACCAGATCTGCCCGGCGCGCTCCCAGGCGTTGCCGCCGAGGGCGGTGGCGACCAGGTAGAACGCGTGGTTGGGGATGCCGGAGTTGATGTGCACGCCGCCGTTGTCGCGGCCGGTGCGGACATAGTCGGCCATGGTCGCGGGCTGCGGGTCCTTGCCGAGGACGTCGTCGTCGTAGGCGGTGCCCGGGGCCTTCATGGAGCGCAGGGCGGTGCCGGTGACGCGCGGGGCGAGCAGGCCCGCGCCGATCAGCCAGTCGGCCTCGGTGGCGCTCTGGCCGAGCGTGTACTGCTTGATGAGGGAGCCGAAGACGTCGGAGACCGATTCGTTGAGCGCGCCGGACTGGCCGAAGTAGGTGAGGTTCGCGGTGTACTGCGTGACGCCGTGGGTCAGTTCGTGCCCGATGACGTCGATGGGGAGGGTGAAGTCGAGGAAGATCTCGCCGTCGCCGTCGCCGAACACCATCTGCTCGCCGTTCCAGAAGGCGTTGTTGTAGTCCTTGCTGTAGTGCACGCTCGCGTCGAGCGGCAGGCCCTCGCCGTCGATGGAGTGCCGCCCGTACGCCTTGAGATACAGCTCGAAGGTGGCGCCGAGACCGGCGTAGGCGCGGTTGACGGTGGCGTCCTGGCCGGGCTCGGAGCCCTCGGCGCGCACCTTGGTGCCGGGCAGGGTGGTGCCGTGCTTGGCGTCGTAGATGGTGCGCTGCGGCTGGTCGGAGGCGGCGCCCGGGGGCGCGGCGACGGCGGTGGCGCCGACGACGGTGGTCATCCGGCGGTGGGTGCGCTCCCAGGCGTCGCGCTCCAGGGTGCGGCGCGCGGCCGAGGAGAGCGCCGGGTCCTGGTTCTGGGCGATCCGGTCGAGGACGTGCGGTGGTACGACAGTGCAGAAGACGGGCTCGTGGCCCCCGTTGGTCGTCATGTCTCGCACCATCGCACTGAGTCACTCAACTGTCACTACCAGCGACCATGATTGGTGAAAAAGCGTGACATTGTCTGCGTCTGCCCCGGCCGTAGTGGTATGGCGCACTTTTTATCCCGTTCGCCCCGGTTCCCCCGCATACTGATTCCGCATACTGATACGACGACCCCGGCCCGGAGCGTCTGGACTAGCATGCTCCGCATCATGCGTTTCGCGCTCCTTCTCCTTAGCTGCCGCGGCGAGGGCCTGTAGTCCAGGTCGACTCCCTCCCCGCGGAGCTTGGCGTTGCGTCGTCGGCCGTCCTTCAGGACACCCCATGAGGAGCCTCGCGAACATGGCGAACCGCCAGCAGCCCAGCACCATGCCGATCCACAAGTACGGCCGTTACGAGCGGGTCGAGCTGCCCGACCGCACCTGGCCCGAGCAGCGGATCACCGCGGCTCCCCGCTGGCTCTCCACCGACCTGCGGGACGGCAACCAGTCCCTGATCGACCCGATGTCGCCCGAGCGCAAGCGCCGGATGTTCGACCAGCTGGTCAAGATGGGCTACAAGGAGATCGAGGTCGGCTTCCCCGCCTCCGGCCAGACCGACTTCGACTTCGTGCGCTCGATCATCGAGGAAGAGGGCGCGATCCCGGACGACGTCACGATCTCCGTGCTGACGCAGGCCCGTGAGGACCTGATCGAGCGGACCGTGGAGTCCCTGAAGGGCGCCCGCCGGGCCACCGTCCACCTCTACAACGCGACCGCGCCGGTCTTCCGCCGGGTCGTCTTCCGCGGCTCCAGGGACGACATCAAGCAGATCGCCGTGGACGGCACCCGGCTGGTCGTCGAGTACGCGGAGAAACTGCTGGGCCCCGAGACCGAGTTCGGCTACCAGTACAGCCCGGAGATCTTCACGGACACCGAGCTGGACTTCGCGCTGGAGGTGTGCGAGGCGGTCATGGACGTCTGGCAGCCCGCGCCGGGCCGCGAGATCATCCTCAACCTGCCTGCCACGGTGGAGCGTTCGACCCCGTCGACGCACGCGGACCGCTTCGAGTGGATGCACCGCAACCTCTCCCGCCGCGAGCACGTCTGCATCTCCGTCCACCCGCACAACGACCGCGGAACGGCGGTGGCGGCGGCCGAACTGGCGCTGATGGCCGGCGCCGACCGCGTCGAGGGCTGCCTGTTCGGACAGGGCGAGCGCACCGGCAACGTCGACCTCGTCACCCTGGGCATGAACCTGTTCTCGCAGGGCGTCGACCCGCAGATCGACTTCTCCGACATCGACGAGATCCGCCGCGTCTGGGAGTACTGCAACCAGATGGAGGTCCACCCGCGCCACCCGTACGTGGGCGACCTGGTCTACACGTCTTTCTCCGGCTCCCACCAGGACGCCATCAAGAAGGGCTTCGACGCCATGGAGGCCGACGCCGCCGCCAAGGGCGTCACCGTCGACGACATCGAGTGGGCCGTCCCGTACCTGCCGATCGACCCGAAGGACGTCGGCCGCTCCTACGAGGCCGTCATCCGCGTCAACTCCCAGTCCGGCAAGGGCGGTATCGCCTACGTCCTGAAGAACGACCACAAGCTGGACCTGCCCCGCCGGATGCAGATCGAGTTCTCGAAGATCATCCAGGCCAAGACGGACGCCGAGGGCGGCGAGATCACCGGCTCCGACATCTGGTCCGTCTTCCAGGACGAGTACCTGCCCAACCCCGACAACCCGTGGGGCCGCGTCCAGGTACGGCACGGCCAGTCGACGACCGACACCGACGGCGTCGACAGTCTCACCGTCGAGGCCACCGTCGACGGCGAGGACACCGTCCTGACCGGCTCGGGCAACGGTCCCATCTCGGCCTTCTTCGACGCCCTGCACGCCATCGGCATCGATGTGCGCCTGCTGGACTACCAGGAGCACACGATGAGCGAGGGCGCCTCCGCGCTGGCCGCCTCGTACATCGAATGCGCGATCGACGGCAAAGTCCTGTGGGGGATCGGCATCGACGCGAACACGACGCGTGCGTCGCTGAAGGCGGTCGGCTCCGCCGTCAACCGCGCGACCCGCTGACCCACCCTGACCGGCTGTTTAGGGGCCCTGATCGTCGTATACGGCGATCAGGGCCCCGTCGTTTCTCGGCCAACGGGGTGTGCGGGTCGAGGGGAGGTACCTGACGGGGTACTGACTCCACCTCCAAGATGTGGCTAACATCACGCAAAGCGCGGCGATGTTGCCGTGGCGTTACGGAGGTGCGACGTGCTGCCAGGACGGGGACGAGACGGCCGTGCCGGCAGGCCTGCCCGCTTACTGGGCGCCCGCACCGTATGGACGCCGGTCGGGGACGGCGAGTTCTTCTGCCCCGGCTGCGGAGGCGACCGCAACTACCAACGGCTCACCGGACGCCGCCGGTTCACCCTGCTCGGCCTGCCGGTGCGGCCCGGCAGCGAGACCGGCCCGGTCGTCGAATGCGCCTCCTGCCGCCGCCACTTCGGCACCGACGCCCTCGACCACCCCACCACCACCCGCTTCTCCGCGATGCTCAGGGACGCCGTGCACACCGTCGCCCTCGCGGTGCTGGCCACCGGCGACGGCTGCACCCGCGCCGCCCTGGAGTCGGCCGCCTGCGCCGTCCGCGCCGCCGGTTTCGACGACTGCACGACGGACCAACTGGCCGCCCTCGTCGAGGCGTTGGCCGACGACACCGGCCGCGCCCACAGCCGCCCGTGCGGCGCGGGACTCGCCATAGAGCTGCACGAGGCCCTCGACCCGCTCGCCCCGCACCTCGCCGGCGTGGGCCGCGAGTCGATCCTCCTCCAGGGTGCCCGCATCGCCCTCGCCGACGGCCCCTACACCCCCGCCGAACGCGATGTCCTGGCCACCGTCGGCGCCGCCCTCACCCTCTGCGCCGACGACGTCACCCGCCTCCTCGCGGCAGCCGCCCGTACCCCGTCCTGACCACACCCCGTCCCCCGAACGGATGACACCGCCCCGCCCCCCGAAGCCCCAACCCCCTTGGTCTGAACGGCACTTGGTCCCCCCGGCCACCTCCACCCATCGCGTCAACGACGGTCACCCCGGGAACCCTCAAGGGGTGACCTTCCCGAGCCGCACGCTGCTGGCCGCCGCCGTCCTCCTGGCCCCGCTCACCCTCGCCACCCCCACCGCCTCGGCAACCGCCCCCTGCACCTCCTCCGTCCCCTACGTCTCGGGCGAGGGCGGCTACGACACCTACCGCATCCCGGCCGCGCTCACCACCCGCCGGGGCACCCTCCTCGCCTTCGCCGAGGGCCGCCACAACGGCGCCGGCGACTCCGGCGCCATCGACGTCGTCCTGCGCCGCTCCACCGACGACGGCTGCACCTGGGGCCCCCTCCAGGTCGTCACGGCCGGGAACGGCGACACCCGGGGCAACCCGGCCCCCGTCATCGACCCGCACACCGGCGACATCGTCCTGGTGACCTCGTACAACAGCGGCCAGGTGACCGAGGCGCAGATCATGCGGGGCGAGGTCACGCCCGAGCAGGGCCGCCGCGTCTTCGTGCAGCGCGGCCGGGACGACGGACGCCGGTTCAGCGCGCCCCACGAGATCACCGGCGAGGTGAGACGCCCCGGCTGGCGCTGGTACGCCACCGGCCCCGGACACGCCGTCGCCCTCACCCGTGGCCCGCACGCCGGGCGCCTGGTGGTCCCGGCCGACCACTCCTCGGCGCCGCCCGCCGGTTCCCCCGACACCGGCCAGGAGGGCAGGTACTACGGCGGCCACGCCCTCTACAGCGACGACGGCGGCCACCGCTGGCACCTCGGCTTCGTCGACGACTCCTACGACGGCACGGCCAACGCCAACGAGACCAGCGCCGCCCAACTCCCCGACGGCAGGCTCTACTTCAGCGCCCGCGACCAGGGCGGCAGCACCGGAGGCAACCGCCTCGACAGCTACTCAAGCGACGGCGGCACGACCCTGGACCGCCCCTACACCGCCCAGCACACCCTGGACGAGGCCCCTGCGGTAGCGGCCAGCGTCCTCCAACTCCGTTCCCCATCAGCCCCCTTGCTGTTCTCGGCCCCCTCGGTCCCCACGGCCCGCCGCGCGATGGCCATCTGGCGCAGCACAGACAAGGGCACCACCTTCACCAAGACCCTCACCCTGTCCCCCCACCCAGCCGCCTACTCAGACCTTGTCCAACTCCCCCACGCCTCAGCAGCCCTCCTCTACGAAACAGGCACCAAGAACCCCTACGAGACCATTGAGTTCAGCCGTTTGACGAGGGAGCAGCTGGGCGAGTGAGGGGCGCGGGGCTGTATCGATGTGCGGTTCCGCCTCGTGGGCGCGACAGGCGGGGCCGAGCAATGTCATCGACGGTCCGGCAGCGCCCCGATAGGGGCGCGGGGCCGTATCGATGTGCGGCTCTGCCGCGTGGACGCGACAGGCGGGGCCGAGCATTCTCACTGACGGCCGGGCAGCGCCGTTAAGGGGCGCGGGGCCGTATCGATATGCGGCTCCGCCGCGCGGGCGCGACAGGCGGGCCGAGCAATGTCATCGACGGTCCGGCAGCGCCCCGATAGGGGCGCGGGGAACTGCGCGACCAGCCACGACGGCGCCGCAGTCAACCGACAACCTGACCCGGAATGACCAACGCGCCGCGCCGCTAAAGCAACCCCGCCGCCGCGAGGAACCCGGCGACCCGTTCCACCTCCTCCGGAGCCAACGGAACCTGCGGCTCCGCAGTAGCCGCACACTCGATGACCCCCCTCAGCCGCAGCGCGGCCTTGAACGCCCCGATCGCAGACGACCCACCCCCCATCCGGACCGGGTCCCCGACCCCGACCAGCCCGAACAGCCCACACAACCGCTCCTGTTCGGCCCGAGCGGCGTCCCACTCCCCACCCCGGCACAGCCGGTCGAGCCGGACGTACCCGTCGGGATCGACGTTGGCAAGGCCGGGCACCGCCCCACCCCCGCCCAACGCCAACGCACTGTCGACGAACAGCTCGGACCCCGTCAGCACGGCGAACCCGGGATACGCCCGCGCCCCGGCGACCACCGCCCGGAACCCGGCCAGGTCCCCGCTGGAGTCCTTGAGCCCGGCCAACACCCCCTCCGCCGCCAACTCCAGTACCAGACCGGCGTCGAGCTTGGTGTGCACGGCCGACGGAATGTCATAGGCGACGACAGGCACGGGACTGGCGGACGCCAACAGCCGGAAATGCCGGGCGATTTCGGCGGCATGGGTGCGTGTGTAGAACGGCGCCGTGGCGACGACCGCGTCCGCACCGGCCGACGTCACGGACTCGACGTGGTCCAGGACCCGGGGCGTCGTCATGTCGATCACCCCGGCCAGCACGGGGAGTTGACCGCCGACGTGGGCGACGACGGCCTCCACGACCTGGCGGCGCTGACGGTCGGTGAGGAAGGCGGCCTCGGAGGTGGAGCCGAGGACGAAGAGGCCGGAGACTCCGGCGCCGACCAGCCGGTCGACGAGCCGCAGCAGCGAGCGGACGTCCACCTCGCGTTCCGGTGTCAGGGGTGTGCACAGGGGCGGGACGACACCGGTCAGCGGGGTGGGGAAGGTCATGTGGGCTCCTGGGGTGCGCGGCCGTGGGCGGGCGGTGCGGGTTGTTCGTCGTTCACAGGATGGTGGCAGCGGTAGCGGTGCGCGGGCCGCGACGCGGCCGTGAACTCCGGCAGCAGCCGGGCGCACACATCGTCCGCCCTCCAGCAGCGGGTGCGGAACGGGCAGCCGCCGGGCGGCCGGGTCGCCGACGGCACGGGCCCGGTGAGCGGGATCGGGTCGACCGGTCCAGTCCGACCAGGCCCGTCAACTCCCCTACCCGTTCGTCCCGTTGGGCGCGGGTGCCGCGTCGGTGGACGTCCAGCGGGTCACGCAGGATGTGCCGTACGGGCAGCCTGCGGTTCAGGGCGGTCGAAAGGAACGGGCCAGTTCACTCACCGTACGGCCTCGCTCGCGGGCGCCTCGACGACGTCGGCGGTCACGCCCGTCTCCACGATCCGCCCGCCGTACATCACCACCACCCGGTCGGTGACGTCGGCGATCAGCGCCAGGTCGTGCGAGACGAGGATCAGCGCGCAGCCGAGTTCCGCGCGCAGCCGCAGCCGCAACGGCCTAGCCGAGCGTCTCGGCCAGTAGGGCTGCCGCCTGCGCGATGAGGGCGTCGTCGCGGACGGAGTCCTTGGCCGGCATGGACGACAGGAGGGCCAGGACGACGGGGGTGCCGTCGGGGGTCCAGGCGATGCCGACGTTGTTGTTGGTGCCGTAGCCGCCGGTGCCGGTCTTGTCGGCGACGGTCCAGTTCTTCGGCACCCCGGCCCGCAACCGGGTGCCGCTGGTGGTGTTGGTGAGGAGCCAGTGGGTGAGCCGGGCGCGGTCCTTGTCGTTCAGGGCGTCGCCCAGGACCAGGCGGGCGTAGGAGCGGCCGATCGCCGCCGGGCTCGTGGTGTCGGTGACGCGGTCCGGCTCCCCGGAGTTCAGCTCCGTCTCCCAGCGGTCGAGACGGGTCACCGGGTCGCCGATCGACCGCGCGAACCGGGTCACGGCGGTCGGCCCGCCCAGCTCACGCAGGAGCAGGTTGGCGGCGGCGTTGTCGCTGTAGCGGATGGCGACGTCGGCCAGTTCGGAGACGGTCATGCCCTCGGCCAGGTGCTCCCGGGTGTGGTCCGAACCCTCGACGAGATCGGCCTCCGTGTAGTGGACGCGCCGGCCGAGCACCTCGCCGTCCCGGTCCAGGTCACGCAGAACGGCGCTCACGGCCACGGTCTTGAACACCGAGCACATCGGGAACCGTTCGTCGGCCCGGTGGGCGACCGTCCTCCCGGTGCGGACGTTGTGCGCGAACACACCGAGCCGGGCGCCGTACCGTGCCTCCAACTCCCGCAGCCGGTCGGCGGGTTGCCGCCCGGCCGCCCCCGCCGAGGCGCCGGTGAGCAGGACGGCGGCAGAGGCGGCACCGGCGGCACCGGCGGCGATGACGGTACGGCGGGCAGGACGGGCAGGACGGGCAGGACGGGCAGGACGGGGCCGAGGGGCGTCGGGGGTGTGCGGCGAGGCTGAGATGACGTGCTCCTTCACTCGGCGGATCGGTCTCTGCCTTGACCGACGTTTTACGTGAGACGTCGGTTGCCTCGGCGGGGCACGCGGTGCCGGTCCGGCAGGGGGCGCCCGGGGTCGGTCCGGGTAGGTGAGAATGGGGCGCATGAGTCTGTTCCGTGATGACGGCGTCGTGCTGCGCACCCAGAAGCTGGGTGAGGCGGACCGGATCATCACGCTGCTCACGCGCGGTCACGGGCGGGTACGCGCCGTGGCCCGGGGGGTGCGCCGGACGAAGTCGAAGTTCGGGGCGCGCCTGGAGCCGTTCTCCCATGTCGACGTGCAGTTCTTCGCGCGGGGGAGTGAGCTGATCGGGCGTGGGCTGCCGTTGTGCACGCAGAGCGAGACGATCGCGCCGTACGGCGCCGGGATCGTCACCGACTACGCCCGCTACACCGCCGGTACGGCGATGCTGGAGACGGCGGAACGGTTCGCCGACCATGAGGGCGAGCCGGCCGTTCAGCAGTATCTGCTGCTGGTGGGCGCCCTGCGCACGCTGGCCCGCGGGGAGCACGCCCCGAACCTGGTCCTGGACGCCTTTCTGCTGCGTTCCCTCGCCGTGAACGGGTACGCGCCCAGCTTCGGGGACTGCGCGAAGTGCGGGTTGCCGGGGCCGAACCGGTTCTTCTCGGTGGCGTCCGGCGGCTCGGTCTGCGTCGACTGCCGGGTGCCCGGCAGCGTCGTTCCCTCGCCGCAGACCCTGGCACTGCTGGCGGCGCTCCTCACGGGAGACTGGGGGACCGCGGACGCCTGTGAGCCGCGGCACGTGCGGGAGGGCAGCGGGCTGGTGTCCGCCTATCTGCACTGGCACATGGAGCGCGGGCTGCGCTCGTTGCGTTACGTAGAGAAGTAAGCCAAGAGGAGACGAGAAGCATGGCTGTAAGCGGGATTCTGGGACGGCGGCGCCGCGAGTACCGGGCGCCGGAGCCGCACCCGTCCGGTGCCCACGCCCCGAAGCTCCCGAGCGAGCTGGTCCCCAAGCACGTGGCGATCATCATGGACGGCAACGGCCGCTGGGCGAAGGACCGCGGGCTGCCGCGCACCGAGGGCCACAAGGTCGGCGCCGAGCGGGTTCTCGACGTCCTCCAGGGTGGCATCGAGATGGGCGTGGGCAGCATCTCGCTGTACGCGTTCTCCACGGAGAACTGGAAGCGTTCCCCTGACGAGGTCCGCTTCCTGATGAACTTCAACCGGGACTTCATCCGCAAGACCCGCGACCAGCTCGACGGACTCGGCGTGCGGGTGCGGTGGGTGGGCCGGATGCCCAAGCTGTGGAAGTCGGTCGCCAAGGAACTCCAGATCGCCCAGGAGCAGACCAAGGACAACGACGCCCTGACCCTGTACTTCTGCATGAACTACGGCGGACGCGCGGAGATCGCCGACGCCGCCAAGGCGCTCGCCGAGGACGTGAAGGCGGGGCGCCTGGACCCGTCGAAGGTCGACGAGAAGACGTTCGCGAAGTACCTGTACTACCCGGACATGCCGGAGGTGGACCTGTTCCTGCGGCCGAGCGGTGAACTGCGCACGTCCAACTACCTGTTGTGGCAGAGCGCGTACGCCGAGATGGTCTTCCAGGACGTCCTGTGGCCCGACTTCGACCGCCGCGACCTGTGGCGTGCCTGCGTCGAGTTCGCGTCCCGTGACCGCCGTTTCGGCGGCGCCACCCCGAACGAGGTGCTGGCCGAGCTGGAGGGCCGCTCCGCCACCTGACGTCTACCGGCGGTTCACGGCGATCGCTCATCATCGGCACATGAAGCGCTTTCCCTCCGCCCTGCCGTCGGTCCTGCCGTCCGCCCTGCCGCCCGTTCTCGCCCTGTGCACGCTGCTGGCGGCGGCCCTGCCCGCGCAGGCCGCCGACCAGCCCGCGCACCGCGACAGCTACGGCACCAAGGCCCCGTACGCGCCGGGCCAGAACGCCCGCACGTACCAGAAGGCCCCGGCCGGGTTCGTGCCGGTGTTCACCGAGAACGTCTCCCGGCACGGTTCCCGGGCGGCCACCGACGGCGAGGACGGCGACCTGGTCCTCGCCCTGTGGGCCAAGGCTGAGGCGGCCGGTCAACTCACCCGCCAGGGAACGGAGTTCGGCCCCAAGGTGCGGGCCCTCCAGGCGGCCATGGCGAAGGTCGGCTACGGCGACCTCAGCGGTCGGGGCAAGCAGGAGATCCAGGACACCGCCACCCGCATGGCCAGGCGCCTGCCGTCCCTGTTCGCCGGGATCGTCCGCAAGGGCGAGAAGATCGACGTCGTCAGCTCGGGCCAGGGCCGCGCGGTCGACAGCGCCGACCTCTACGCCGCCGCGCTGTCCGCGTCCGACCCGGCCCTCAAGCCGTTGATCGGGGCGACCCGCACGGACAAGGACCTCCTCTACTTCCACAAGGCCGACGGCGGCGCCGCGTACCGCGACTACATAGCGAACGACCAGCGCCTGGCGACGACGCTCAAGACCCTCACCGACCAGCCGAAGACGCACCGGGCGGCCCGCAGCGTCCTGCTCCGCCTCTTCGAGCCGGCCTTCGTGAACGGCCTCTCCGACGCCGACCGGGTGGCCGCCGCGCAGGCTGTATACAACCTGTATGCCATCGCCCCCGCGATGAGCGAGGAGAGCCCGGGAGGCAAGGGCTGGGGTCTCGACCGGTACCTCTCGACCGCCGACGCGGCGTGGTTCGGGTACCTGAGCGACACCGAGGACTTCTACGAGAAGGGCCCGGGCTTCGCCGACAGCGACATCACGTACAAGATGGCGAACGTCCTCCTCACCGACTTCTTCCACCAGATCGACGCCAAGCGCGACGGCGCCAGCACCCTCGGCGCCGAACTCCGCTTCACCCACGCCGAGGAGATCATCCCCCTCGCCGCCCTCATGGGCCTGCCCGGCAGCACCACCCCGGCCACCGGGACCCACCCCTACACCTACGCCACCAACCCCTGGCGGGGCGCGGAGGTGTCCCCGCTGGGCGCCAACATCCAGTGGGACGTCTACGAGAAGAACGGCCGCTACCTCGTCCACATGCTCTACAACGAGAAGGAAACCTCCTTCAAGCCCACCTGCCACCCGATAGCCAAGGGCAGCAAGTTCTACGACGCGACCGAACTGGAGCGGTGCTTCGGGCGGGGGTAGGGCCGGCGGGTTCCGGGCGGGCGGGGCGGGCACCAGGCTGTTCGCCGCCGGGGCAGCCGGATCGTCCTGGTAGTCACGCCTGCTCATCCACGCCCTCCCGACCGGTGCCCCCGGGAACTCCCGGTGCCAGGCACCGCCGGGTGCGGGCGTCGCCGTTCATGAACGGGCTTCGGGGGTGCGGACCTTCGCCCGCGCCCACAACTCCTCGCTGTGTTCCGCGAAGCGATCGAACATCCCGCCGTCTCCCTGCCTGCGGAGATGCAGAAGGGGCGAGTCATGCCCGACGAGACGGGCGAGGTGGGGCGTCACAAGCGCCTCCTGATCGAAGCGGAACACGGAGAGGCTGACGTGGTTGACCGCGTCCTCCGGCGCACCGAAGCGAGTCTCCAGGCCGTCCAGCGGCCCCAGCCGGTCAAGGTGCTCCAACGTGATCCTGATGCGCGTGGACACCGTCAGCGCCACGTCCTCCACGATCTCCCGCTGCCGCGTCACCTCGGCGTCAGGGTCGCCCAGCAGAAACCGGACGCGACACCCCGCCGCCGTCTTCTGACGCACCGTCTCCAGGAAGGCGGGCACCTGCGTCCACAGGAAGTAGTTCGTGTACCCGGCGAAGAAGAGATCCCTGCCGGAGTCCTGGATCAGGTCGCTCCACACCGTCGACGGGCACGCGGAGCGGTACGGGTAACTGCGGACCAGTTCTCGGTCGTGACCGCTCTTGACGCGGTCCTTCACCACCTGGGGCCAGATCATTTCCTCGTCCACTCCCAACGACGGCCCCGCACCCGTGCAGGCCCCGGACAACGCGGCAGGCGATGACCGCCCCCAAGGGGACAACCACCGCCTGCCCGAACGGACTTGACTCCGGCGCTCAGACCCCGCCGAACGCCCCACCCTTGACGCCGGTCACGAACGACGCGAACGCGGTCGAGGGGACGCCCAGTACCGGACCGGCCGGGTTCTTGCTGTCCCGTACCGGCACGACGCCCTGCGGGGCAACGAGGTTGAAGGCGACCTCGACGCAAACGCCGCCGCCTCCGCTGTAGGACGACGTGAACCAACTCGGGGATTCCATCAACGCACCCTGCCCTTCGGTCAGTTGAACTTCCCGGACTTGACGCCCGACACGAAGTGTCCGAACGCGGCGACGGGAAAGTCCAGTACCGGACCGGCCGGGTTCTTGGAGTCCCGGACGGGCACGGTGCCGTGCGTGGCGACGAGGTTGGCAGCGGCCTCAAGGCAGTTGCCGCCGTTGGAGCTGTACGAGGACTTGAACCAACTCGGGGTTTCCATCAACGCGGTCTGTCCTTCGGTCAGTTGAACTCGCCGGACTTGACCCCGCTCACGAACGACGTGAACGCGGCGGTGGGGAGGTTCAGGACCGGACCGGTCCGGGACTTGCTGTCCCGGACCGGCACGATGCCGTGCGAGGTGGAGAGGTTGACGGCGACCTCGACGCACTCGCCGCCGTTGGAGCTGTACGAGGACGTGAACCAGCACGGGGATTCAGTCAACACAGCTTGCCCTTCGGTCAGTTGAACTCGCCGGACTTCACGCCGGTCACGAAGGTCGCGAACGCGGCGGTGGGGACGCTCAGAACCGGGCCGGTCGGGTTCTTGCTGTCGCGGACCGGGACCACGCCGTCGGAGGCGATGAGGTTGGCGGCGACCTCGATGCAGTCGCCGCCGTTGGAGCTGTAGGAAGACTTGTACCAGCCAGGCTCGTTAGTCACGGATTTGCCCTTTCGTATCCTCGATCATGGCCACCGATGCCGCCTGCGACAGTGCTTCGGCCTGTAGATGATGGTATGCGTTCAACACCGATAGAACGAACGTGCTTTCACGATCCACATGACCCTGAGCTTGCGACTCGGCGTAGGCCATCATGGACCGGTCGGCCATCGTCAGCAAGTTCACCGGAAGGTTGAACGGCCGCCGCTCTCCTATGCCGTACGGCGATACCTGGAGCACCGTGTTGGGGAGCGCGGCGAACTCGACCAGCCGTTGCAGCTGGGGCCCCATGACCGCTGGCCCGCCGACCGAGTGCCGGAGGCAGCTCTCGTCCATGACCACGAGCATCATGGGCGGGCGGGACCGCACGAGCGCTGCTTGCCGATCTTCAAGGAACTCGACTCGCTGTGCGGCCTGTTCGGGCGAGATCGCCCCTCGTCGTATGTCGCCGTCCGCCAACGCCTTTGCGTACTCCGGTGTTTGCAGCAGTCCCGGCACGATCCCGACGGCGAACAACCGGATCTCCACCGCTCGACCTTCGTACCCGACGTACTCGGGGAAGCCCTCCAGCAGCGAGCCATTTTGCAGCTCGTAATACCGACGCTCGAATGTGTCCGTTGAGCCAGCGGTGCCGAAGGCCACGTCCGCGCTACGCGAAAAGCGCAAAGTAGGAACCTTGCGGCCAGTTTCGACGGCCGAAATATGCGTGCTGGAATATGCCATTTGCTCGGATGTGACCTCCTGCGTCCAGCCACGAGCCTCCCGCAAGCTGCGCAGATGTGCGCCGTACGCAGCTCGGGGGCTCTTCTCCGGCTCTAACTCCTTGCGATTCACCGGAGTATCACTTCCCTTCTGCCTCTGATGACAGGTTGAACAGGGTCTGACTCTAAGCCAATCTGTGGCCTCCCGGTAGTGGAATGACTACGGAGAGGAGCGACTCATGTCCAAGGACACCGCCCCGTCCCTCGGAACCCTGTTGGTCGACGCTCACGACAAGGTGGGTGAGTTCCGGGCCGCGTTGTTCGGCCGTTGGTACCTGCGTCCCGTGAACGGGGGTGTCGAGTGGGACGTCGACCCCCGCGACGTCTCGCCGGCCAGCCCCGAACAGCGCCTGCGTGCCGAACTCGCCCGCGCCAACGCCCAGAGCCGCACGAACGCCTACTGCAAGCGCGACCCGAAATGACCACCCGCCCCCGGCTGAACTTCCGCCTCCCGCGCTGGTTACGCCCCCGCCGCCGCCGTTCCGCGTGGCCCAACACCCTCCACCACTCCCGCCGCACCGGCCCGGCCCTGGAGCCGTCGAGCTACCGGGCCGAGGTCCGCGCCGAGTGGTCCGCCCCCGGCACCGGTGAACCGAAGTGGCTGGTGCTCGGGACGTTCCAGTCGATCTCCCCGAAGCTGATACTGCGCTGGCTGGCCGGAGAGGCGGTGCGGGTCGCGGACCGGCTGGCTCCCCGGCCGACCGGCACCCCGTGGGTGTCCCCGCTGATGCACGCCTTCCGTGTGCCCGACCCCGGCTGTTCCGGCGAACTCCGCGCATGGGCCGCCGACACCGACGAACTGCACGCCGCCCGCACCCACATCAAACGCGGCTACCCGCTGTTCGTGACGTTCACGGACGACGACGACTGCACCTACACCCTCACCGTGTGGCCCGTGAACTCCCGCACCCCGCACGACAGTTACCCGCCCACTGCGATGCCGTTGCCGGTGTGGCACCGGGTCGGCGGACTCGCCCACCCCCTCTACGTCCTCGCCCCGCAGGACCCATGGACGTCACCGTGACAACTACCCCCCACCCCAAACCCGTTGACCCCGCCACCCTCACCGAAAAAGCCGCCGCCCGGGACGCCGCCCGCGCCGACAGCACCCGCATCATCGAGCGCTACCAGGCCCGCGAACCCGTCTCCCGCATCGCCGCCGACTACGGCGTCAACCCCGACTGGCTCGCCCTGCGCCTCGTCGAATGGGGCATCCACCGCCGCCACCGGCACGAGGCCCACGCGTTGCGCCGACCGGCGGGACACGTCTTCCGGGGCCGGACGAAACGCCGCACCACCGCCGAAGTCCGGGACGCCCAGGCCAAGTTCACCGCCAACCGGGACGACATCAGCGCCCGCTACCTCGCCGGAGCGTCCGTCACCGGACTCGCCCGCGAATACCAGGTCGCCCCCACCTGGATCGCCGAACGCCTCGACGACTGGGGCGTCCCCCGTCGGAAACGGCCCGTCCCGACGCAGGCGCACGACACCACCGTTCCACCGCACTGAGACTCCGCCCCCTCGCGCGGGCACCTCCTCGTGTCGGCGCGGCCCATCCGTCCGTTCACAGAGAAAGTGCGGCCCATGGCCAAGGAGAAACAGGAGAAGAACCCGCAGCCGCCCCCGCCGAGGCCACCCGGGCCCTGCGGCCCGCGTCCGCCGAACCGGTAGGCCGAACCCCCAACTCGCAAGCAACCAAGGCACCTTCCGAGAGAGGAACCATCATGGGCAAGCACGGAGACGGCAAGGACGGCAAGGACGGCGACAAGAAGCAGTCGCCGAAGGAGTCCGACGGCAAGTGGACCAAGCCGGTCACCAACCCGCCCAAGAAGCGGGGTAGTTGATGACCTCCCAGCAGCAACTGGTGGACGCTCTCACCGCCGAGGGCGCCCTGCCGGACGAGTGGCGGGACACCGTCACCTCCGTCGACCGGGGCCTGTTCATCCCGAACCGGATCGGCGACGTCGACAAAGCCGCCGACCCGGAGGAGTGGGCGCGGCTCGTCTACGCGGACGTACCCGTGGTGACGCAGGTGGACGACGGCGAGGGCGACGGGCCGGGTCGGCCGACGTCGTCCAGTTCGATGCCGTCGCTCATGCTCGACATGCTGTCCCTGCTCGGCGTCCAGGACGGCCACCGGGTCGGGGAGGTCGGCGCGGGCACGGGCCTGAACGCGGCCTGGCTGGCCCATCGGCTGGGCGTCGAGAACGTCAGCACCGTCGAGTACGACCCCGTCGTCGCGGAGCGGGCCCGGGCCAACCTGGCGGCGGCCGGACTGCCCGTCCCGGTGCTCACCGGCGACGGCATGGCCGGACTGCCGGACCACGCGCCCCTGGACCGGCTGATCTGCACGTGCACCGTGCGGACGGTGCCGTACGCGTGGGTCGCGCAGACGCCCGGCGGGCGGATCGTCACCCCGTGGGGCGGCTCGTTCCACTCGTACTCGTTCGCGGTGCTGGACGTGGCGGACGGTGTGGCGCGGGGCCGGTTCGTCGGCGACCCCGACTTCATGTGGTCCCGGGACCAACGGGGCCGCCGGTGGGCCATCGCCGACGTCTACCACCGGCAGGAGGGCGAGAAGTCCACGACGCCGGTGGACCCCCGCGAGATCGACGGCGACGCCGACGCCCTCTTCGCGATCGGCACCCAACTCCACGATGCCTACCCGCAGTTGCACCACGCCGACGACGGCTCAGGCGAGGCCACCTACTGGCTCCTCGGCGACGACGGGACCTCGTGGGCAACGGTCGAGTACGTGCCCGACCGCACGCACTTCGAGGTCGAACAGCACGGGCCACGACGCCTGTGGTCCGAGGCGGAGGCCGCCTGGAACTGGTGGCTCGACCAAGGCCGCCCGACCCGCGACCGGTTCGGCCTGACGGTCGACCAAAACGCCCAACGCCTATGGCTCGACGATCACCTTCTCCCCCCACTGCCACCAGCCGAACGGCACTCCACGTCACGCCGACCCGTTCCTCCTGCGCCGACGCTTCGACACTGAGCCGCATCGATGAACCTGCCGAGACAACGACGTTCAAGAAAGGTCCCTTTCCGGTGGAGGCCAGGGTCCGCCCTCGCCGCCGCCCCCCTCATATACGAAAGGCCCCGCGAGCCTCCCTCAAGGGGATCGCGGGGCCTCGCTCGTGGGAGAAGCGTCAGCTTGCTCCTACGACGTCCTTCTCCTCCGCGAAGTGGCACGCCGAGTCGTGGGCCGCCTCCGTGTTCGCCTCCCTGAAGCGCTCGGGGATCGCCAGCAGCGGCGTCTCCTGCGCGCACTTGTCCTGCGCCTTCCAGCAGCGGGTGCGGAAACGGCAGCCGGAGGGCGGGTTGGCCGGGGACGGCACGTCGCCGCTGAGCAGGATGCGCTCGCGGTGTTCGCGCGCCTCCGGGTCCGGTACCGGCACCGCCGACAGGAGCGCCTGGGTGTACGGGTGGGTGGGGTGGTCGTAGATCTGGGTGTCGGTCCCGATCTCCGCCATCCGGCCCAGGTACATCACGCCGACCCGGTCGGAGATGTGCCGCACGATGGACAGGTCGTGCGCGATGAAGAGATACGACAGGTCGAACTCGTTCTGGAGCTTCTCCATCAGGTTGATCACCTGGGCCTGCACGGAGACGTCCAGCGCGGAGACCGGCTCGTCGCAGATGATGATCTCGGGGTTGAG
The DNA here is from genome assembly GCF_044757465.1 of Streptomyces sp. NPDC091279. Taxonomy (NCBI): domain Bacteria; kingdom Bacillati; phylum Actinomycetota; class Actinomycetes; order Kitasatosporales; family Streptomycetaceae; genus Streptomyces; species Streptomyces sp. NPDC091279. The sequence continues at coordinate 186,781 of NZ_JBIVVA010000007.1, forward strand.
CGCCAACCCCCGTGCGATACCGATGCGTTGCCGCTGCCCACCGGAGAACTGGTGCGGATACCGGTTGATGTGCTCCGGGTTGAGGCCGACGACCTCCAGCAGGTCCTGGACCTTCTTGCGCCGGTTCTCCTTGGGGGCCACCTCGGGGTGGATCTCGAACGGCTCCCCGATGATGTCACCCACCGTCATCCGGGGGTTGAGCGAGGTGTACGGGTCCTGGAACACCATCTGGATGTTGCGCCGGACCGCCTTGAGGGCGCGGCCGGTGAGGCGGGTGATGTCCTCGCCCTTGTAGAAGATCTCGCCGGCGGTGGCGGTCTCCAGGTTCATCAGCAGCTTGGCGACGGTCGACTTGCCGCACCCGGACTCACCGACGATGCCCAGCGTCTCGCCCCGGTAGAGGTCGAACGAGATGCCGTCCACCGCCCGCACGGCGCCGACCTGGCGTTTGAAGACGATGCCCTGGGTCAGGGGAAAGTGTTTGACCAGGTTGCGGACCTGAAGGATGGGCTCCTTGTCGCGGGGCTCAGCCATGGATCGTCTCCTTCCAGAAGTGGCACGCGCTGCCGCGGCCGGTCAGCTCCGTGCCGTCCTGCTCGGTGACCTGCACCAGCGGCGGCACCTCGGCACGGCAGATGTCCTGGACGTGCGGGCAGCGCGGGCTGAACGCGCAACCGCCGGGAATCCGCAGCAGGTTGGGCGGCAGGCCCTTGATCGCGTACAGCTCCTGGCCCTTCTGGTCCAGGCGCGGGATCGATTCGAGCAGCCCCTTGGTGTAGGGATGCGCGGGCCGCTTGTAGATCTCGTGCACCGGCGCCTGCTCGACGATCCGGCCCGCGTACATCACGGCGATCTTGTCGGCGACGTCGGCGACCACCCCGAGGTCGTGCGTGATGAGGATCAGCCCCATCTGGAACTCCCGCTGCAACTCCGCCAGCAGGTCCATCACCTGAGCCTGGACGGTGACGTCGAGGGCGGTGGTGGGCTCGTCGGCGATGATCAGGTCGGGTTCCAGGGCGAGCGCCATCGCGATCATGATGCGCTGGCGCATCCCGCCGGAGAACTGGTGCGGATAGTCGCCCACCCGTGCCGCAGCCGCCGGGATGCGCACCCGGTCCATCAGCTCGATGGCCTTGGCCTTGGCCTCCTTGCGGGAGCTGCCGAGGTGGACCCGGAACATCTCGCCGAGCTGGAAGCCCACGGAGAGCACGGGGTTGAGGGAGGACAGCGCGTCCTGGAAGATCATGGCGATCTTGCGGCCGCGGATCTTCCGGCGCTCCTCGGCGGACATCTTGAGCATGTCCTGACCGCGGAAGAGGATCTCGCCCTGCGGAATCCGTCCCGGCGGCATGTCCAGGATGCCCATGAGGGCCTGGGCGGTGACCGACTTGCCGGAGCCCGACTCGCCGAGCACGGCGAGGGTCTCCCCGGCGGCGACCGAGTAGTTGACGCCGTTGACGGCCTTGACGACACCCTCGCGGGTGTGGAACTCGACGTGCAGGTCCCGGACTTCGAGGAGCGGAACGTCGCCGGCGCCGTCGCGCGGGGCGGGCTGCGCCGCCGTTTCTTCAGTGATGGTCATGTCCGTACGCCCTCCTCAGCGCAGCTTGGGGTCGAAGGCGTCGCGGACCGCGTCGCCGAGCATGATGAACGCGAGCACGGTGATGCTCAGCGCGGCGGCCGGGAAGAGCAGGGCGTGCGGCGAGGTCAGGAACCGGTCCTGGGCGTCGCTGATCATCAGGCCCCAGGAGATGTCCGGGGGCTGGATGCCGATGCCCAGGTAGGACAGCGCCGACTCGGCGGAGATGTAGACGCCGAGGTTCATGGTGGTGAGGACGATGACGGGGGCGAGGGTGTTCGGCAGGACGTGCCGGAAGGCTATCCGCCGGGTGTCCGCGCCGAGCGCCTTGGCCGCCATCACATAGTCGTTGTGCTTGTTGGTGATGACCTCGCCGCGCATGATGCGGTAGACCTGCGGCCAGCCGAGGACGGCCATGACCAGGGAGACGGTCCACACGTTGCTGGTCTGGAACATCGACATGATCAGCAGGGCGCCGATCATCAGCGGCAGCGCGAAGAACACCTCGGTCACCCGGGACAGCACGGTGTCCAGCCAGCCGCCGCGCAGCCCGGCGATCATGCCGAGGGTGGCGCCGAGGCCGGTGGTCAGGCAGGTGGTGGCGACGCCGACGATGATCGAGTTGCGGGTGCCCCACACCGTGCGGGTGTAGATGTCGCAGCCCTGGACGTCGTAGCCGAACCAGTGGTCGCCGGACGGGCCGTTCATCGAGTTCATGAGGTTGCAGAAGCCGTCGGAGAACGGGCTGCGGTCGGTGAACAGCTGCGGGGCCACGGCCAGCGCCAGCAGGAAGACGATGACGACGCCGGAGATGATGAACCACCAGTTGCGGCGCAGGTCCTCCCAGCCGTCCCTGAGCAGGCTGGCCGCGCGGGCCGCGCTCTTGTCGTCCTCGATCGGGCCGTCCGCCGAGGGCAGCGGGTCTCCGGTCGGGACGGTCTTCTCCATGGTGTTCTCACTCATAGCGAATCCTCGGGTCGAGCACGGCGTAGAGAACGTCTACGACCAGGTTGGCCACCAGGTAGATCAGGACGAGCAGGGTGGTCAGACCGACCACCACCGGCCGTTCCCGCAGATAGACGGACTGGGCCAACTGCCCGCCCAGACCAGGCAGGTTGAAGACCCGCTCGGTGATGATCGCGCCGCCCATCAGGGCGCCGAGGTCCATACCGAGGAACGTCACCACGGGGATCAGCGAGTTGCGCAGGGTGTGGACGCCGATGACCCGGCGGCGCGGCAGGCCCTTGGCGATCGCGGTGCGGACGTAGTCGGCGCGCACCGCCTCCATCACGCTGGTCCGGGTGAGGCGGCTGATGTACGCCATCGACGTCGACGCCAGCACGAGGCCGGGCAGGATGTAGCTGGTCGGCCAGCCGTCCTCGATGCCGGCCACCGGGAAGATCTGCCACTGCACGCCGAGCACCAGCTGCAACACGCTGCCGAGCACGAACACCGGCACGGAGATCAGGAACAGGGTGCTGATGAGCACCAGGTTGTCCACGAACCTGCCCCGGCGCAGGGCGGCCAGCGTGCCGGCGAGGACGCCGATGACGGCCTCGATCCCGAACGCGGTCAGCGAGAGCTGGAGGGTGACGGGGAACCGCTGGTCGACGATGTCGGAGATCGCCCGGCCCGTGTACGTCGTTCCCAGGTCCCCGGTGAACAGACCGCTGATGTAGTACCAGTACTGCACGATCAGCGGCTGATCGAGGTGGTATCTGGCGCGCAGGATGGCGGCGATCGTGGGATCGGCGCGCTTCTCTCCGGCGAGTGCCTGGATGGGATCGCCGTGCAGGGCGAACACCAGGCAGAAGATGATGAACGTGACGCCTATCAGTACAGGGATCGCCTGAAGGATACGGCGCACGACGTATCGGCCCATTGCTTCTCCAAAGAATGCTGACCCGCCCGTGGGCAGGAGGGCGGGGTGGAGGCGGACGGCGAACAGGGCGGGCAGGGGGGCCCGTTGAACGGACTCCCCCTGCCCACCCTTTGTGTGTCAGCCGTTATGTCGCGGGGTCCACGCCCCGACGGTTCAGGACAGCTTGACGGTGTCCCACAGGACGTTGTGCCCGGCGACCTCGACGCTCTTGATCTTCGAGCTGAAGCCACCGTTGAGGCGGTAGAAGTACACCGGGATGTACGGCATGTCCTTGAGGACCACGTCGTCGGCGGCCTGGTACTGCTTCACGGCCCCGGCCGAGTCGGTGGCCTGGTCGCCCGCGGCGAGCAGCTTCTCGAACTGCTCGTTCGTGTAGCCCGCGTAGTTGGAGCCGTTGGCGATGGCGTCCTTGGAGAAGATCGGGCGGAGGTAGTTCTCCATGTTCGGGTAGTCCATGTTCCAGCCCATCCGGAACGCGCCCTTGTACTTCTTGGCGTCCAGGTCGTTCAGGATCGTCTGGAACTGCTCGAACGGCTTCGCGGTCACCTTGATGCCCAGCGCGCTCTGGATCTGGTTGGCGACGGCCTGGACCCAGGCCTTGTGGTCGCCGTCGGCGTTGTAGCCGATCTCCAGGGTGTTGCCCGGCAGGCCGCCGCTCTCCTTGTAGAGCTTCTTGGCGGCGGCGGGGTCGTAGGTGCACGCCGTGCCGCAGGCGCCCTTGCGGTAGCCGTCGATGATCGGGCTGATGTAGTCGTCGGCGGGGGTGCGCGCGCCGAGGAAGATCTTCTCCGCGATCGTCTTCCGGTCGATGGCCATCGAGATCGACTTGCGCAGATCGGCGTTCTGGAACGCCTTGTTGTACTTCAGCGGGAAGCCGATGTAACCGACGCCGGAGTCCGGGATGTCGATCGAGCGGTCCGGGAGGTCCTTCTTGTACGTGGCCAGACCCGAGGTCGGGATGTTGATGTCCAGGTCGATGTTGCCGGCGACCAGGTCCTTGTACGCGGTGTCGAGGTTCGAGTAGATCTGGAACTTGATCTGCTTGACCGCGTAGCTCGACGCCTTGGGGTACTTGGCGTACTTGGTCACGGTGATGGACTCGTTGTGCTCGACCGAGCCCTTCATCTCGTAGGGGCCGTTGCCGATCGGCTTCTCACCGAAGGCCTTCGGGTCCTTGTAGAACGCCGTGGGCAGCGGGTCGAAGGCGAGGTAGGAGAGCTGCGCGGGGAACGCCGAGAACGGCGCCGTCAGCGTCACCTGGAGCGTGGAGTCGTCGACGACCTTGAGGCCGGACAGACCCTTCGCGGTGACCTTCTTCTTCGCGCCCGGGTTGAGGTCCGCGTAGCCCGCGATGTGCGAGAACAGCGCGTTGGTCTGCTGCGCGTTGTCCTGGTTCGCGCCGTAGTTCCAGGCGTCGGCGAAGGACTTGGCGGTCACCTTCTCACCGTTGTGGAAGGTGTAGCCCGACTTCAGCTTGATCGTCCAGACCTTGCTGTCCTTGGTCTCGATGGACTGCGCGACGTCGTTGACGACCTTGTTCTGGCCGTTGAGCCGGGTGAGACCGCTGAAGAGCGCGCTGACGACCTGGCCGCCCTCGGTCTCGTACGTGTTCGTGGGGATCAGGCCGTTCTGCGGCTCACCGATCTCCATCGAGACGGAACCGTCGCTGCCCCCGCTGGCGCCGTCGCCACCCCCACCACAGGCCGTCGCACCCAGTGCCACAACCGCGGCTATCGCAACCCACTTGGCGCTTCTGGCACCACGCATGGGGCCCCTCCTCATTAAGTCCATAGGTTCACCGCACGGAAGGGCACACGACGCATCACCGTCACCGGTGCCTGAAATGGTCAAGTGCCCCCGAGCTCGCAGGTCGGCCTGGCGAGGCCGTGACCCGAGGTCCGAGCTGTCTACGCGCCTAACTATCTGCCATCGGCCAGGACCGAACCACACCCCCCAGGTCTCGGTTCAATCACAGCTGGCGTGAAGGTCTTTCAAAATCCGGACAAACCGTTTGCTGAAAGATCCTTACGAAACGGACCTGTTACACAAGTATCGACATCGAGTGTCCGGAATGCGGACGCGTGGTCCAGAAAACCAGTTGCGGTGAACGGCGGAGCGACACTCGACGCCGTACCGGGGTGCCTGCCCCCGTGCGAAGCCCAGACGAGCCGGGCATTCGGCACACCCTAGCGCCGCGTCACCGGGTAGGTCACCGACTCCGGGCGATGCCGCGAGACCGTAGGGAAAACCCTGTATCCGGACGCCTTTCAGGGCCACTTCCGGCCAGGGACGCGACGTGGCCGGACCCCCAGAGGAGATCCGGCCACGGATGGAACGTCGGTGAGATCAGCCGTGCTTGGCCCGGCTGGCCGCGCGGGCGCGCTCACGCGCGTCCAGGTTCACCTTGCGGATACGGACCGCCTCCGGGGTCACCTCGACGCACTCGTCGTCGCGGCAGAACTCCAGGGACTGTTCGAGCGACAGCTTGCGCGGCGGCACGATCGCCTCGAACGAGTCGGCCGACGAGGACCGCATGTTCGTCAGCTTCTTCTCCTTGGTGATGTTCACGTCCATGTCGTCGGAGCGCGAGTTCTCGCCGACGATCATGCCCTCGTACACCTCGGTGCCGGGGTCGGTGAACAGCACGCCGCGCTCCTGGAGGTTCGTCATCGCGAACGCGGTGACGGCACCGGCGCGGTCGGCGACCAGGGAGCCGTTGTTGCGGGTCGCGAGGGTGCCGAACCAGGGCTCGTGACCCTCGTGGATCGAGTGCCCGATGCCGGTGCCGCGGGTCTGCGTGAGGAACTCGGTACGGAAGCCGATGAGACCGCGCGACGGCACCACGAACTCCATGCGGACCCAGCCCGAGCCGTGGTTGGACATGTTGTCCATGCGGCCCTTGCGCACGCCCATGAGCTGCGTGACGGCGCCCATGTGCTCCTCGGGCACGTCGATCGTCATGCGCTCGACGGGCTCGTGGACCTTGCCGTCGATCTCCTGCGTGACCACCTGCGGCTTGCCGATGGTCAGCTCGAAGCCCTCGCGGCGCATCTGCTCGACCAGGATGGCGAGCGCCAGCTCACCGCGGCCCTGCACCTCCCAGGCGTCGGGGCGCTCGGTGTCGAGGACGCGCAGCGAGACGTTACCGATCAACTCGCGGTCGAGACGGTCCTTGACCTGGCGGGCCGTCACCTTGCGGTCCTTGACGGCCGCCTTCGCGTCGGCGCCCTTGCCGGTGCCGCCCCGGCCGACCAGCGGCGAGGTGTTGGTGCCGATGGTCATGGAGATCGCCGGCTCGTCGACCGTGATGAGCGGCAGCGCGACCGGGTTCTCGGGGTCGGCGAGGGTCTCGCCGATCATGATGTCCGAGATACCGGCGACGGCACAGATGTCACCGGGGCCCGCCTTCTCGGCGGGCTTGCGGGTGAGGGCCTCGGTCATCATCAGCTCGGAGATGCGCACGTTGCTGACCGAGCCGTCGCGCTTGATCCAGGCGACGGTCTGGCCCTTGCGCAGCTCGCCCTGCTCGACGCGGAGCAGCGCGATACGGCCGAGGAAGTTGTCGGCGTCCAGGTTGGTGACGTGGGCCTGGAGCGGGGCTTCCTCGTCGTAGGTCGGCGCCGGGATGTGCTGGAGGATCGTCGAGAAGAACGGCTCCAGGCTGGTGGAGTCGGCCGGGACGGTGCCGTTCTCAGGCTTGGTCAGCGAGGCGATGCCGTCACGGCCGCAGGAGTAGACGATCGGGAACTCGATCTGCTCCTCGTCCGCGTCCAGGTCGAGGAAGAGGTCGTACGTCTCGTTGACGACCTCGTCGATCCGGGCGTCGGGGCGGTCCGTCTTGTTGATGCAGAGGATGACGGGCAGCCGGGCCTGGAGCGCCTTGCGGAGCACGAAGCGGGTCTGCGGCAGCGGGCCCTCGGAGGCGTCGACGAGGAGCACCACGCCGTCCACCATCGACAGACCGCGCTCGACCTCGCCGCCGAAGTCGGCGTGGCCGGGGGTGTCGATGATGTTGATGGTGATGACGTCCCCCCCGTCCTTCGGGTGGTACTTCACCGCCGTGTTCTTGGCGAGGATCGTGATGCCCTTCTCACGCTCCAGGTCGTTCGAGTCCATCATGCGGTCGTCGACGCCTTCGAGCTGATGGGCGGCGAAGGCACCGGCCTGCTTCAGCATGCCGTCGACGATGGTCGTCTTGCCGTGGTCGACGTGGGCGACGATGGCGACGTTGCGGATGTCGTGGCGCGTGGCCATATTGCGGAGTACTCCCGGAGTGTGAGGAAGGCCTTCGCGTACGTCCGTGTGACGCGGGCCCTGCCGGGCTTGACATGCCACGGCCTCACCCCATGTTACGGGCCTAATGTGACCGGGGCGCGCCCGGTGGCATCACCCCAGCTCAGGCCCGGTTCCAGCGCCCACGGGGCGGCAAAAGCACGCTCTTCCGCCCCCACCGGCCCCCGACGCACGAAGGCCGCCGCCCCTACCGGAGGAGCGACGACCTTGACACGACCCGAACCGGCTGAGTCCCACGATCCGAACGGCCCTAGTCCCATGCGTCGAACCCGCCGGGTCCCACGCGTCGAACGGTCCGGTGACCACACCCCGGACAGGTCCGCCCCGACTCGGTCATACGGGCGGGGCCGGAGTTCCGTCGTAGGGGCAGAGAGGTCGCAGGAGCGGAGACAGAGAGGGGGGAAGGAAGGCAGGGGGGAAGGAAGGCAGGGGGGAAGGCAGGGAGGGAGGAAGGAAGGGAGGGCTCAGTCGCCGGTCGGGGCGGCGGACGGCTTGGCGCCCTTCTTCAGGAAGCCCATGTCTTCGTAGACGGGGCTCTGGAAGCCGAAGGAACCGACGTTGGCGAGATTCGAGCGGGCGGCCGTGAGCTGGGGGCGCTGGTAGAGCGGGATGGACCCGGCGGTGGCCCAGATCCGGGAGTCGGCCTTGCGGATCAGGGCACGGCTCTCGTCGTCGTCCAGCGTCCCGGCGGCCTGGTCGAACAGCTGGTCGACCTGGTCGGTGCCGACGCGGGTGTAGTTCTGCTCGACGTTCAGGGAGCCGTCGGCGGCCGGGACGGGCTTGGCGTAGATGGGCCGCGCATCGGTGGCCGGGAAGGCGGAGGCGGGCCAGGAGTAGAGAGCGAGATCGTACTGACCGGAGGCGATGTGGTCCTTGAAGTAGCTGCTGTCGGAGACCTTGGTGATGTCGGTGCGGATGCCGACCTTCTCCAGCATGGTGCTGATCTTGTCGGCGACCGCCCGCAGCGAGCCGGAACCGGAACCCGACGGGAGCACGAAGCGCAGGGTGAGCGGCTTGCCGTCCTTGGCGAGCGGACCGGCCGCGGGCGAGGGAGCGGCGGTGCCCTTGGGGGCGTAGGCACCGGCGGCGCCGCCCTGCTTGAGGTGCTGGTCGTACTTGCCGTCGGCGAGGTGCTTGGCGCCGTCCTCGTTCTCCTTGGCGCCCTTGTCCTCGTGGTCGGTGTACTCGCTGCGCTCGCCGCGGGCCTTGTTGTCCTCGCCGACGATGTAGGTGCCGTCCTCGCCGCCCTCGGAGTCGTCGGCCTTCTGGCCCTCGGCACCGGCCGCCTTGTCGCCCTTGCCCTTCTTCTTGTCCTTGAGGGGGCCGCCGGGCACCCACCCGGCGTCGGCGAGCAGCGCCTGCGCCTCGGCGGTGTCCTGGTCGCCGAGGGCGCCGCTGTTGTCGGCATAGGCGGCCTGCCCGGCGAGGGCGAGGTGGCTGCCGATGGCGACGGCGGGCAGGCCGAGCGGCTTGAGGACGACGGCGGCGAGCGCCTTGCGGTCGAGGGCGCGGGCCACGGCCCGGCGGACCCGCTCGTCGGCGAGGGGGCCGTCGGAGCCGTTCATGGCGAGCTGGGTGTAGGCCGGTTCGAGGGACTTGCGGACGTCGAAGCCGCGCAGGGCCTGCTGCTGGCGTTCGTACGTGGCGATGGCCTTGCGCTGCTTCTTGCGGGCGCGGAGTTCTTCGTCGGCGGCGTCCTCGTCGGTGCCGTTGGCGATGGCCCAGGAGCGCAGGTCCTTGGCGGCGGTACGGCCACCGGCGGGCCCCGCGGCGCCCTGCGACAGGGTGCCGCCCGCACCGGGGTGTCCGGCGTGGGCGATGCGGGAGGCGGTGTCGGGGTCGATCTCGGCGAGGTCGACCTTCCCGGCGGCGAGCGCGGCGGCCCGCTTGGAGCGCGGGACGGCCTTGAGGTCGATCTCGGCGAGCTTGGCGGGCCTGCCCCACCAGCGCGGGTTGCGGGCGAGGGTGATCTGCTCGTCGTCCCGGTCGATCGACTTCACGCTGAACGGCCCGGCGGTCACCTTGAGCTTGCGCCGCGCCCCGTCGTTGAACGCGTCCGGGGTGCCCATCACGCTCTTCGGGTACAGCGGCGAGAACAGCGACCGCCAGTCCGCGTACGGCCGCGCGAAGGTGACCTTGACCTCCAGGTCGTTGGCGCCCTTCTGGATGTTCGCGATCCGGTCGTACCCGGCGTTGCGGGCGGTCCAGTAGGCGCTGTCCTTGCCGGACAGGGCACGCCACTGGGCGGCGAAGTCGGCGGCGCCGATCTCCCGGCCGTCGCTCCACACGGCCTGCTGGTTCAGCTTGTAGAGCACGACCTGCCGGGGCTCGGTCGCGACGACCTTGGCGGACTCCAGATAGTCCGCCGCCCGCTGCGGCCGCCCCTGCGCGTCCATCCGGAACATCGCAGGCAGCACGGCCTGCGCGACCCGGTTGGTGGCCGCGTCGGCGTCCGCCTGGAACGTGTTGAGGGTCTCCGGAACGTCGTCCACGGCCCAGCGCAGGGTGCCGCCGTCGGCGATCTGGTCCCGGGCGGCCGGCGCGATGTCCTGCCCGGCGAGCGGCTTCCCGGCCTCGTCGTCGGAACTGCATCCGGCAAGCACGGGCACCGCGAGCGCACCCGCGGTGAGGAAGGCGACCGAGCGCATGACCGCGCGCAGTCCGACGCCGTGGTGGGACATGTCGTCTACCTCCGGGAGAGACCGCCGCCGATCACGTTTGGCGGTATATGGAGCTGATCAGATCTATGCGGCCACTGAAGATGACGAATTCACCACAACGCCCCCGACACGACGACCAACCTCCACAAGCCCACCCATGCGGCGCAACCCCCACCAGCCCGCCCGGCGTCTGGGGTCTCTTGGACGCGAGGGCAGCGCAGGCCGGTGTCAACCAACCAGCCCGTCCGGCGCTTGAGGACGAGGCCGTCCAGGCCGAAGGGGGGTCTGGGGGCACAGCCCCCAGAGTCTGGTGCCCGAGCAACTCGATGCAGGCCAGCACATTCCAGCCCGTCCGGCGCTTGAGGACGAGGCCCGTTCAGGGCCGAAGCGGGGGTCTGGGGGCGCAGCCCCCAGGTCTCTTGGACGCGAGGGCAGCGCAGGCCAGTGCAACTCAGCCCGTCCGGCGCTTGAGGACGAGGCCCGTTCAGGGCCGAAGCGGGGGTCTGGGGGCGCAGCCCCCGGGTCTCTTCGGCGCGAGGGCAGCGCAGGCCAGTGCAACTCAGCCCGTCCGGCGTTTGAGGACGAGGCCCGTTCAGGGCCGAAGCGGGGGTCTGGGGGCACAGCCCCCAGGTCTCTTGGGCGCGAGGGCAGCGCAGGCCACAACATCCAGCCCGTCCGGCGCTTGAGGACAAGGCCCCTCGCCGCACCCGGCGAGGAAACAGCGCGCCCCAGCCAATCCGTGCACACGCCTTCCCACCGCGAGGTGAGACACGCAACACTCGCAGACGCATGAACGACCCCGCCCAGGGCCCCGCCGCCACAGGGAAGTGAGGCCACGTCATGTCCCTCCAAGACGACCTGACGTCAGTCCGACGCAGCGTCGAAGACCTGCTCACCTCCGTCGGCCGCCTCGAAAAACACCTCGGCCCCCACGGCATGGACATGCGCCGCGTCCGCAACGACGCCAACCACCTCCACGAGAGCCTCGCCCTGTTGCAGGCGGCCACCAAACCCCCCGCGACGCCCAGCGCCAGCGACCTCGTACCGGTCCCCGACACCCCGTACGACACCACCCTGTGGACGGACTCGGACGACGAAGGCGTCGGCGCCCGCCACCACGCCCCCTGAACCCGACCGGAGTCAACCCTTGACCACTGGTACGGAACCCACCCCCCGCCCGACCGGCGTCCGCACCGCGACCCGCGCCGCGATCACCGCCCGCCACCTGCGCACGGACCGCTGGTGGCTGGCCCCGGCCGGCACGGCGGCCGGCCTGCTCGCGTTCATCGTCTACTCGACGTGGCGGGCGCTCGCCGACGCGGACTACTACGCGGCGCCGTACGTGTCGCCGTTCTACTCGCCCTGTCTGGCGGAGCGCTGCCAGACCATGCACAGCGGTCCGAACGCGGACCTGTTCGGGAGTTGGTGGGCGATCTCCCCGGCGGTGATCATCCTGGTCTTCCCGCTCGGTTTCCGGCTGACCTGCTACTACTACCGCAAGGCCTACTACCGGGGTTTCTGGGCGTCGCCGCCGGCCTGCGCGGTGGCCGAGCCGCACGCGACGTACTCCGGTGAGACGCGCTTCCCGCTGGTTCTTCAGAACCTGCACCGGTACTTCTTCTACGCGGCGATCCTGGTGGCGGGGGTGCTGACGTACGACACGGTGCTGTCGTTCCGCGACGCGCAGCACCGGTGGGGCCATATGGGCCTGGGCACCGTGGTGTTCGTGGCCAACGTGGCGTTGATCTGGGCGTACACGCTCTCCTGCCACTCCTGTCGGCACATCGTCGGCGGCAAGCTGAAGCACTTCTCCCGGCACCCCGTGCGCTACCGGGCCTGGCGGGTCGTCGGACAACTGAATGCCCGTCATATGCAGCTCGCCTGGGCGTCGTTGGTGAGTGTGGCGGCCGCCGACCTCTATGTGTACCTGCTCGCGTCCGGCGTCTTCGACGATCCGAGGTTCTTCTGATGTCCGTGGTCGACCGCCAGGAGTGGGACGTTGTCGTGGTCGGCGCCGGTGGCGCGGGGCTGCGGGCGGCGATCGAGGCGCGGGAGCGGGGCGCCCGGACGGCGGTGATCTGCAAGTCGCTGTTCGGCAAGGCGCACACGGTGATGGCCGAGGGCGGCATCGCGGCGGCGATGGGCAACGTCAACTCCGGCGACAACTGGCAGGTCCACTTCCGGGACACCCTGCGCGGCGGCAAGTTCCTCAACCAGTGGCGGATGGCGGAGCTGCACGCGAAGGAAGCCCCGGACCGGGTATGGGAGTTGGAGACCTGGGGCGCCCTCTTCGACCGGACGCGGGACGGCCGGATCTCGCAGCGCAACTTCGGCGGCCACGAGTACCCGCGCCTCGCGCACGTCGGCGACCGCACCGGCCTGGAGCTGATCCGCACCCTCCAGCAGCGGATCGTGGCGTTCCAGCAGCAGGACAAGAAGGAGACCGGCGATTACGAGTCCCGGCTGAAGGTCTTCCAGGAGTGCACGGTGACACGGGTGTTGAAGGACGGCACCCGCGTCTCCGGCGTCTTCGCCTACACGCGGGAGTCGGGCCGTTTCTTCGTCCTGGAAGCGCCCTCCGTGGTGATCGCCACCGGCGGCATCGGCAAGTCCTTCAAGGTGACGTCGAATTCATGGGAGTACACCGGCGACGGTCACGCGCTGGCGCTGCTCGCCGGGGCGCCGTTGCTGAACATGGAGTTCGTGCAGTTCCATCCGACGGGCATGGTCTGGCCGCCGTCGGTGAAGGGCATCCTGGTCACGGAGTCGGTGCGCGGGGACGGCGGGGTGCTGCGCAACTCCGCCGGGAAACGGTTCATGTTCGACTACATCCCCGATGTCTTCAAGGAGAAGTACGCGGAGTCGGAGGAGGAGGGCGACCGCTGGTACGAGGACCCGGACCGCAACCGGCGCCCCCCTGAGCTGCTCCCCCGCGACGAGGTCGCCCGCGCCATCAACTCCGAGGTGAAGGCGGGCCGGGGCTCCCCGCACGGCGGGGTCTTCCTGGACGTGTCGACGCGGATGCCGGCCGAGGTGATCCGGCGCCGACTGCCGTCGATGTACCACCAGTTCAAGGAGTTGGCCGACGTCGACATCACGGCGGAGGCGATGGAGGTCGGGCCCACCTGTCACTACGTGATGGGCGGCATCGCCGTCGATTCCGAGACGGCGGCGGCGCGCGGGGTGCCGGGGCTGTACGCGGCCGGTGAGGTGGCGGGCGGCATGCACGGCTCGAACCGGCTGGGCGGCAACTCCCTGTCGGATCTGCTGGTGTTCGGGCGCCGGGCGGGTCTGCACGCGGCCGAGCACGCGGCGGCCCACGCGTTCGAGCGGCCGGGCGTGGACGCCGTTCAGGTGGAGTCGGCGGCGGCGGAGGCGCTGCGCCCGTTCTCGGCGGAGGAGCAACTGCCGTTCGACGGCGATGAGTTGGGGTCGACGGCGACGCGGCCGCCCGAGAACCCGTACACCCTGCACCAGGAACTCCAGCAGACGATGAACGACCTGGTCGGCATCATCCGCCGGGAGGGCGAGATGGAACAGGCCCTGGAGCGGCTGGCGGAGTTGCGGACTCGGGCCAGGCGGGCGGGGGTCGAGGGGCACCGCCAGTTCAACCCGGGCTGGCATCTCGCCCTGGACCTGCGGAACATGCTGCTGGTCAGCGAGTGCGTGGCGCGGGCCGCGCTGGAGCGCACGGAGTCGCGCGGCGGCCACACCCGCGAGGACCACCCGACGATGGAACGGTACTGGCGCCACGTCAACCTGCTCTGCACGCTGGCCGATTCACCCGACGAGCCCGTCCAGGGCCGGGGCCGGATCGCCCTGTCCCGCGAGAACACCCCGCCCATCCGCCCCGACCTGCTCGCCCTCTTCGAGAAGGAGGAGCTGGTCAAGTACCTGGCCGAAGAGGAGCTATTCGAGTGAGCAGCTACCAGGCCCGCTTCAAGGTGTGGCGGGGCGACGCGGAGGGCGGGGCGCTTCAGGACTTCACGGTCGAGGTGAACGACGGTGAGGTCGTCCTCGACATCGTGCACCGCCTCCAGGCCACTCAGGCGCCCGACCTCGCCGTTCGCTGGAACTGCAAGGCGGGCAAGTGCGGTTCGTGTTCGGCGGAGATCAACGGCCGCCCCCGGCTGCTGTGCATGACCCGCATGTCGGTGTTCACGCGGGAGGAGACGATCACCGTCACTCCGCTGCGGGCCTTCCCGGTCGTGCGCGATCTGGTGACCGACGTGGGCTTCAACTACCAGAAGGCGAGGGAGGTTCCGGCCTTCGTGCCGCCCGCCGGACTGGCTCCCGGCGCGTACCGGATGGCGCAGGAGGACGTGGACCGCTCGCAGGAGTTCCGCAAGTGCATCGAGTGTTTCCTCTGCCAGGACACCTGCCATGTGGTGCGTGACCACGAGGAGAACAAACCGGCGTTCGCGGGCCCGCGTTTCCTGATGCGGGTCGCGGAGCTGGACATGCACCCGCTCGACGCCGCCGCCGAGACCGGCCTCGACCGCAAGGCCACCGCGCAGGACGAGCACGGCCTCGGCTACTGCAACATCACCAAGTGCTGCACGGAGGTCTGCCCCGAACACATCCGCATCACGGACAACGCCCTGATCCCCCTCAAGGAACGAGCCGCCGACCGCAAGTACGACCCCTTGGTCTGGCTGGGTTCGAAGATCAGGAGGCGCCCGTAATACCCGTAGCCCCCGTCACACGCATCGCAGCCGTCGCACCCGTAGCCCCCGTCACTTCACACGCACCCACCCCTCCCGGTAGGCCGTCCAGTCGGCCTCGGTGGCCGCGAAGTCGACGTACAGGGCGACCCCGAACCGGGCGCGGTCGGCATCGGTGCGGGTCAGTCCGAGCCGTACGCCCCGGACGGCCGCCGGGACGGTCTCGGCGGCGGCCCGGTGCCCGAGCTTGGTCTCGTGGAAGAACGGCAGCCCCATCAGCAGGTCCGTCGACTTCGGGGTGACCTCCAGGGCCAGCGAGGTCTGCCGGGCGACATACCCGCCGTACAGGCTCCGCACCGGCATCGCGGTGTCGTACGACATCACGGCGATCTGGTCGACCCGCCGGGCCACCTGCCCGAAGTACGCCTGCGACCACCATTTGGGGTGCCCGGTGAGCGTGTCCAGGACGGAGTGCAGCGCGGGCAGCGGGTCGATCTGATGCGCGGCGACGGACAACGGCACCCCGCGCGCGCCGGTGACCCGGTGCAGGTCGTCGAGGAGGCCGAGGTAGTCGCGGTCCCCTGAGTGCAGGGGCTCCAGGTCGAAGTGGACGCCGTCGAACCCGGCGTCCAGGATCTGCCGGGTCGATCCGACGATCGCGGCCCGGGTCGCGCCCCGCTCCAGGCGCAGCCCCTCGGGCGTCTCGGTCGCCAGCCTGTCCCCGAGCCACGCCTGCACCCGCACCCCGGGAACGGCCCGATGCACCGCCCCGATCAGCCAACCCGCCCGCGTGTAGGCCGACGTGGGCAGTGTCCCGTCATGCTCCAACGGCCCCGCGTGCACATACAGATCCCGTATCCCGGTCCCCTTCAGCCGCCGGGCGAGCGCGTCGACGTCACCGTCCTTCTTGCGCCCGTCGACCCAGGCATGCCCCAGCCACACCGCGTCCCGCCCCCGGCTCTTTGCCCCGCCGCCGGGCTCACCCGCATAGGCGACCCGCAGGGCAACGGCAGCGGCGACGACCGGCACGACCAGCAGGAGAACGACCCCGAGGGCGACCCACCGCCCCCGACGCCGACGCCCGCGCACCCGGGGCAACGGCTCCGCACCGCCGCCCCGCCCCGACGGCTCGGCCGGGACCCGCTCGCCGTCGCCGCCGTCGGCCCCCGAACCGGCGTCCGGCCCCCGCTCCCGCTCCCGCTCCCCCGACCGCTCGTCCACGCGCCCACCCCTCCCCTGCCCCTGGCCCTTGTCCTCGCCCGTCACCACCCACCTCGCCCCGCCCTCCCCCTGTCTCCCCACCCCGGCGCACCCCGCTCGCGGGCGCGCATTCCTGCTCATACGCTCCCCCATGTGACGTCATCCTTGTTCCGGGGGCGGCCCAGGCGCCGCGCGCCCGCCTCCATATCGGCGCGGATGCTGTACACGGTGCTGGGCGGGCTGACGGGACTCGTGTGGCTGGTGCTGCCCGGGGTGACGTCCCACAGCACCACTCCGGTTCCGGCCCACCGCACCACTGAGGCCCCGGCCGACCAGGCACCCGCCCCCGCCACGGTCGCCGCCGAGACCTCCGCCACCGACCTGGTGGTACCGCTGGTCGCGGTGGTCGTCGCCGTGGTCCTCGGGGGGTACGGGTATCTCCGGCGCACCCGGCGGGCCCGCACCCGGACGACCCCCGCCCGGTCGGCCCCGTACGCCGGAAGTACCCCGCCCCCGTTGTCCGAGGTGGACGAACAGGTACGGACCCTGCTCGTGGAGGCCGACGACTGGGTCCGGGTGGCCCGGGAGGAACTGGACTTCGCGGAGGCGTCCCTGGGGGCCCCGGCCGTCATCCCCTACGTGCGGGCCGTGCGGGAGGCCGAGGCCGAGTTGTCGGCCGCCTTCCGGATGCGCGAGCAGTACGACGCCGGGGTACCCGAGGACCCCGCCGAGCGGCGCCAGGCGCTCGCCGGGATCATCGGCCGGTGCCAGGAGGCGGGCTGGCGGCTCGACACGGACGCGGACGGGTTCGACCGGCTGCGGGGGCTGGAACGCGGGTCGGCGGCGGGGCTCGCGGACGCGCTGGTGGTCGCGGAGACACGGTTCCGGAGGCTGGCCGGGTCCATCGGCGGTGCCGAGGCACGGCTCGTCGGCCTCGGGGCGCGGTACGGCACCGGCGCCACCGCGTCCGTCACCGGGTACCCCGAACAGGCCAGGGACCGGCTCGTGTTCGCCACCGCCCGCCTCAACGCGTCCCACCAGTGCGCCGACCGGGGCGAGCCGGACCGGGCCGCCCGGCACCTGCGCGCCGCCGAGGGCGCGATCGCCCAGGCCGACGGCTTCGTCACCGCCGTTGACCGCCTGGCCACCACCCTGGCATCGGCCGACCGCCTCCTCCCCAGCGCCCTGACGGACGCGGAAGCCGACCTCGCCCAGGCCCACAAGCCCACCCCCGAGCACGCCCCGCCGCCAGCGACCCCCGGCCGGCTCCGCCCGGACCCCGGCCCCACCGGAGCCACCCGCACCGCCCCGGACAACGACACGAGCGCCACACCCCCCACCGACCCCGACCACCCCCACCCGGACAACACCCCACCCGAACCACCGCCCCCCGAGCCCGACTTGCCCCACCCGGAGAGCGCCCCGGGCACAGCCCCCCGCCCCCAACCCGACCCACCCCACCCAGAGAACGGCCCAGCCGCAGCCACCCCCGCCGAACCCGACCGCCCCCGCCCGGAGGGCAACAGCGGCGGCGCGACCCGCCCCCAACCCGAGCAACCCCTCCCGGAGGGCACCGGTGGCGGGGCGTCGCTCGCCCAACCTGCCTTGTCCCAGGCTGAGTTCACCGGCGTGCCCCGTCGGGGCTGGCGTGCGTTCACCGTGCGGCGTTCCTCCCCGCCGGTCCTTCCCGCGAGCCGTGTGGCCGGAGGTGAGGCCGTCGACTCTCCTTATGCGTCCGGCGAGTTGGGGGCTCGGGTCGAGTCGGCCGGTGGGGTGCTCGGGGGTGTTCGGCGGATGGTGGCCGGTGGGGTGTACGACCCGCTCGACGCGCTACGGCGGGTCGTCGTCGCCATGTGGCCGCTGGACCCCGGGCGGACCGGGGCGGTCGCGGGGGCGGCGGCGCTGGTCGCCGAGCACGCCACCGCCGACGCGGACACCTTCGTCGGCACGCATCGAGGTGCCGTGGGCAGCGAGGCGCGGACCCGACTGGCGGCGGCGGTACGGCAGTTGGAGGCCGATCCGGTCGCCGCCGACGCGTCGGCCCGGCGGGCGCGGGAGCTGGCCGAGCGGGACGTGCGCGCGCACGGCAACCCCCTCACCGGCGCGACCGGGCACGAGAGCGGGTTGGCGGGCGCGCTGCTCGGCGGCGTTCTACTGTCTCCCGCGAGCGCGCATCCGGCCGCCGCCGTCGGCCCGCCGCCGAGCTTCGGCGGGCCCCGCACCTGGGGGCGCCGGGCGGGCGAGCCGGCGTAACGGCGGGGTCAGAAGAGGCTGAGGAGCGCCTCCGCCGGGTCGGTCAGGCCCGTTTCGCCGTCGGGGAGCGGGAGTTCGAACCAGACCGTCTTGCCCCGGGGGGTGCGGCGGGAGCCCCAGGACGTGCTGAGCAGGCCGACGAGTTGCAGGCCACGGCCGCCCTCGTCGGTGTCGCGGGCGCGGCGGCGGCGCGGCTGGACCAGGCCGGAGTCCCAGACCTCGCAGACCAGGGTGCGGTCGAGGAGGAGCCGGAGCCGGATCTCGCCCTCGCCGTAGCGCAGGGCGTTGGTGACGAGTTCGCTGACGAGGAGTTCGGCGGTGTCGACGAGGGGTTCGAGGTCCCAGGCGATCAGCTGGGTGCGGGCGTACTCGCGGGCGCGGCCGACGCTGCGGGGCTCGCGGGGCAGTGTCCAGTCGCCGACGGAATCGGCGGGCAGGCCCTGGACGCGGGCCATGAGCAGGGCGATGTCGTCCTCGCCGTGGTGGGTGTCGAGGGTGTTGAGGACGTGGTCGCAGACGTCCTCAAGGGGTTGGGAGGGGTCGGTGAGCGCGCCGACGAAGGCCTGGAGCCCCTCGTCGAGCGGGTGGTCGCGGGACTCGACGAGGCCGTCGGTGTAGAGGGCGAGGAGCGCGCCCTCGGGCAGGTCGACCTCGACCTCCTCGAACGGTTCCCCGCCGACCCCCAGGGGCATCCCGGGCGGGACGTCGAGCATCAGCGCGTCCTCGCCGGGTTCGACGAGGACCGGCGGGAGGTGACCGGCGTTGGCGAAGGTGCAGCGGCGGGTGACGGAGTCGTAGACGGCGTAGACGCAGGTGGCGAGGTACACCTCGGACAGGTCGGCCTCACGGGGCCGCCGGGCGGAGCGGGTGGCCTGCTGGACCCCGCCGGGTGCGCCGAGGCCGCGGGCGATCTCGTCCAACGCGCTGAGGACTTCGGCGGGTTCGAGGTCGAGCAGGGCCAACGTGCGCACGGCGGAGCGCAGTTCGCCCATCGCGACGGCGGCACGCAGGCCGCGCCCCATGACATCGCCGACCACCAACGCGGTGCGGTGGCCCGGCAGTTCGATGACGTCGAACCAGTCGCCGCCGACCTCGCTGGGCCGGTCGGAGTTGGAGTTGCCGGGCCGGTAGCGGCAGGCGATGTCGAGGCCGGCGGCGACCGGGTCGCCGGGCGGCAGCAGGGACCGTTGCAGTATCAACGCCCGCTCGTGCTCGCGCCGGTACAGGCGCGCGTTGTCGATACAGACGGCGGCGCGCGCGGCGAGTTCCACGGCGAGGTCGCGGTCCCGGTCGCCGAACGGCTCGCTGCCCTTGGTCCGGGCGAACTGCACGAGTCCGACGACGGTGTCGTGGGCGACCATCGGCACGGCCAGGGTGGACTGCACGAGCCCGCCCTCGGAGGCCGGTACCCGCTGGGTGCGGGCGGTGCGCAGGGCGTCCGCGCAGGGGGAGTTGAAGGGGTAGTGGTGGACGGCGCCGAGTTCGACGGAGGTGGCGCCGCCGACGAACGGGGCGTCGGAGACGGCGCTGGCGAAGGCGACCCGGCGCAGCGCGGCGCTGCCGTCGGCGAGGCCGGGCGGCGTCTCGTCCCCGGCGAGGAGCCCTTGGTAGAGGTCGACGGTGGCGAGGTCGCAGAAGCCGGGGACGACGACGTCGAGGAGTTCGCGGGCGGTGGTCTCCAGGTCGAGGGAGTTGCCGATGCGGGCACCGGCTTCGTTGAGGAGGGCGAGGTTGCGGCGGGCGGCGGCGGCCTCGCGGGCGGCGGCGCGGCGGGCGGTGATGTCGGTGCCCAGCCAGGCGACGCCGACGGGCCGGCCGCTTCCGCTGTGCACGCGGTAGAGGTTGACGGACCAGTGCCGGCGTTCGTCGTGGCCCGGCACGAATCCGGTGACGTGCATGTCGGTGATGGCGTTGCCGGTCTCCAGGACCCGGCGCAGGGTGGCCGTGACCCGGTCGGCCTCGCCGCGCGACAGATAGTCCTGGACGCCCCGGCCCCGGTGCAGGTCGGGGGTGCCGCCGAACAGGGAGGCGAACCGCTGGTTGACGCGCCGGACCCGTAGATCGGGGTCGATCAGCAGGAACCCGAACGGCGACTGGCCGAAGATCGACTGCGAGGCGGCGAGGTCGGTCTCGATGCTGCGCAGGGTGCGGACGTCGACGACGATGCAGACGGCGGCCTTCTGACCGTCCTCGGCCAGCGTCGGCATGACGTAGACCTCGGCGAGCCCCTCCTTGCCGTGCTCGCCGGCGCGGCCCGGTTCGGCCACCCGGAAGGGGACGACGCCGGTCCACTCGCGGCCGTCGAGGATCTCGGCCATCTTGCGCTGGCCCTGCTCGCGCAGGTCGGGGTCGACGAACGCCTCGATGGGGTCCATGCCGACGGCGTGTTCGGCGGAGATCCCGAAGAGCTGTTCGGCGCGCAGGCTCCACTGGTCGACGAGTCCGTCGGGGCCGATGGAGAAGGAGGCGACCTTGATGTAGTCGTAGATCGAGCCGGGCGGACTGCTCTGCCACAGGGCGTCGCCGGGGCGCGGGGGCTCGCCGACGCCCGCCCGCGCACGCTGCGCCTGCGGGGCCGCAGCACCCGCGATGTACGACCTCGCGCCGCCCGACGGGTCCTCGGACTCCGTGGCCTTCGCTGGTATCTCGCTCACGCGAACCGTCCCCTCCAGCTCACCGCGTCCGGCACCGGTCACCGGCAACGGCTGCCCGCAGTATCCAGCACTACGGCGCCGCACGACACGGTGTTCACGATCACAGCACGGTCCCGAAGGTTTTCGGTCCGGACCGTGACAACACTTCCAGTCTTCTAACCAGCCAACACACCGTCGAACCACTCCCGGCCACACCCGCCGACACGTGCCAGGGGCACACACCCGGCGGGGCGGTGCGAAGGACCCCCTCGTAGAGCCTTCACGCGCGGGCGAGGCGTCCGGTTCACCCCGGTACCGCCAGTTCGAACCAGACCGTTTTGCCCGCTTCTCCGGGCCGGGTACCCCAGTTGTCCGACGACAGCGCGACCAGTTGGATTCCCCGTCCGCTCTCGTCGTCGGGGCGGGCGACGCGTTCGCGGGGCGGGTCGGGCAGCGGGTCGGAGACCTCGACGCGCAGCAGGTCGCCCTGGCCCGCGGGGCGGACCAGGCGGACGCCGATCGGTCCGGTGGCGTGCCGCAGGGAGTTGGTGACGAGTTCGCTGACCAGCAGGGTCGCGAGATCGGTGAGGGCGTCCAGGTTCCAGCGGCGCAGCCGGTCGCGGACGGCGGCACGGGCGTTGCGGACGGCTCCCGGCTCGGCGGGAAAGCTCCACTCGACGCAGTCGCCTTCGGTGTCGATCACGCCGAATCACTTCCCGGGCCAGGGGGCCTACCCATGTCCGATTTCATGGGGTTAATGGCCACATACCCGATATTCAACGCGGAGTACCGCTCCCCCAGGGGCACTGTGGTACGAACGGCGGGAGCACTGTGGCACGAACGGCGTACCAGCCGCCCTCACTCCCCGGCCCGCCGCTCCCGCACACCCCCTGTGCGCCCCTACTCCCCCTGACCTGAGCGCCCCCCTACCCCCTACCTACTCGGCGCGCCCGACCTGTTCGGCCGTCAGCCGCGTCGCCGCCTCGCGCACCGCCGGCACGTCCTGGTCGAGCCAGTCGACATCCATGAGCTGATCGGCGGTGAGCCAGCGCAGCGCGTCGTGGTCCTGGAGGGCGCGGGGCTCGGCGGAGCCGGGGAGCAGCCGCGCGGTCCACACCTGGAGGACGAACGGCGGCTTCAGCGGCCACTGGCCGGGAACGCGTTCGACGGGGTGGATGTCCACGCCCAGCTCCTCGCGCAGTTCGCGGACGAGGGCGACCTCGGGGCTCTCGCCGGGTTCGACCTTGCCGCCGGGCAGCTCCCAGCGGCCCGCGAGTTCGGGGGGCGCGCTGCGGCGGGCCGCGAGCAGGCGGCCGTTGTCCAGGAGGGCGGCGCCCACCACGATCCGTTCCGTCATGCGCCGGAGCCTACGGGAGTCGTACGCGGGCGTTCGGCGCCCGTCAGTTGAGGGTGGTCGCCTCACCCTGGTCGTCGGGCCCGACGCATTCGACCCAGTACATCTGTTTGTGGCCGCGGGCGTCGAGCCGGTCCGCGGTCCTCTCCGCCTCGGCCCGCGTCGCATACCGGCCGACGCTGTAGCGATTGCCGTTGTCGTCCTCGCGTATCAGACGCCAGGGCAGAGTGAGTGTGCCGTCGTTCATCACGCCAATTCGCCCCTTCCCACCCGCGGTTGACGCCGCGCTCCGCCCACCCCGGAAACCGCGACCCGCATATGCCCGAGCGTACGCCCAACCCTCACGCAGCGAACATGCGTTTACACAAAGAGGTACGCAACCGGCCAGAAGGTAGGGGGCGCACAACAGCGGATGCGCCGTGCGGACCTGCCGACGCGCGCCTCCGGGGCGCCCCGAACAGGGGTGCGGCGACCTGCTAGAACGGCCGGAATCGAACGGCGTCGACGGGGACCGTCCGTCGCCGGTCGGGGGCGCGGGGGCGCGTCAACCCCCTCTGGATGTGCGCTACTTCACGGGCAGGTGGTACGCGGCCCGGTAGCGGTCGGCCGGGACGACCACGTCGGCCGTCTCCACCGCGCGCCCCGAGGCGTAGAACGTGCGCTGGATGACCAGGACCACATGACCGGGCACGCCCCCGAGCGCGTGCAGCTCCTCGGCGAGCCCGGGGCGGGCGCCGACCTCCTCCGTGACGTTGTCCACGATCACGTCGATGGCCGCCATGCGCTCGGCGACGCCCATCCCGCCGAGGGGGCCCTCCTCGGGCAGCATCACCGGGGTGCGGCCGGTGACCTCCAGGGGCTCCCAGGAGGTGGAGAGCATCATCGCCTCGCCGGCCTCGCGGAAGACGTAGCGGGTGCACATCACGCGGTCGCCGGGCTTGATGCCGAGCCGCTCGGCGACGGCGCCGCCCGCCTCGGTCTGCTCGCTGCGGGACTCCCAGCTGCCGCGCGCCTCCCCGTCGGCCTGCTCCTGCCGGAACGGCGTCGCCCCGCCCCCCGACCGGAAACCGGACCGGGCGATCCGGCGCGGCACGGGCCTCTCCCGCACATAGGTCCCCGACCCGGAACGGCCCTCGACCAGCCCCTCGGCCATCAGCACCTTGCGTGCCTCCAGCGCGACAGTGTCCGAGACGCCGTACTCTTCCCTGATCCGGGCCTGGGAGGGCAGACGGGTGTGCGGGGGCAGCGAACCGTCGACGATCTTCTTACGGAGATCACCCGCGACGCGCAGATACGCCGGCTGCTCACCGAAAGCCACAGGCCGCTCCCCTCAGCTGTACAGACAGCGACAGCCTGGCAACCCTGGGTTCAACCACGCAAGCAAAGGCCAAAGAATCACCCGATGTGATGACTCGCCCAGTCCAGAGACCTCCCAGCCCCTTCCTCCCCACTAGGGCCCCCACCACACCCAAACCCCCAGGGATTGACGATCCCGTGGCCCACCCCGAACCGGAGCTCGGCAGACTCACGCCGTCCAGGCGCGTGCAGGCGTCGACGCCGGGAGGGGCAGGCTCCGCGGAGTCTGCCCCTCCCTTGCGCTTTCTCCGGCTCAGCCCGCTGTGCAGGAGACCGTCGGCCAGGTCCAGTTGCCGTTCGGTTGGATGGTGACGCCCCAGGTGTTGCCTGTGCCGTTGGGTTTGGCGGTCAGGGTCTGGGAGTTGGGGTAGGTGGCGGTGATGTTCCAGGTGGCGAGGATCTTCGCCGGGGACGGGACGTTCATCGTCGCCGTCCAGGAACTGGAGCCGTTCACCGTGATGGTGAGGTTGTAGCGGTCGGACCACTGCTGGCCCGCCGAGACCGTCGCGGTGCAGGCGCCGGAGCCCCCGCCGCCGCTGCCGTCGGGTGCCACCGCGCGGCCCGTCTGGGGGGAGATCATCCCCGCGCACAGGTTGCGGGCGGCGAGGCCCTGGGCGATGCGCGGGATCGCCGCGACGGTGTTGGCCGGCCAGTCGTGCATGAGGATGACCTGGCCGCTGGTGAGCCGGCCGGCCGCCTGGACGATCGCGTCGGTGGAGGCGCCGTTCCAGTCCTGGGAGTCGACGTCCCAGATGATCTCCGTCAGGCCGTACTTCGCCTCGACCGCCTTGACCGTCGCGTTGGTCTCGCCGTACGGCGGGCGGAAGAGCTTGGGGGTGCCGCCGCCCGCGCCCGCGATGGCCTGCTGGGTGCGGGAGATCTCGGAGTCGATGGTGGCCTGCGTCTGCTGGGTCAGGTGCGGGTGGGTGTAGCTGTGGTTGCCGACCCACATCCCCGCGTCGACCTGGGCCTTGACCTGTGCGGGGTAACTGGCCGCGTTCTGGCCCTGGTTGAACATCGTGGCGCGCAGCCCGTTCTGCTTCAGCGCGTTGAGGAGGGTGGGGGTGCTGCCGGAGGGGCCGTCGTCGAAGGTGAGGCCGACATAGCCGGTGCAGGTGGCCGCCTGGGCCGGGGTGGCCGCGTCGACGGCGAGGGTGCCGGCGGCGGCGAGGGCGACCACGGTCAGCCGGGTGACCAGGGCGCGTAACGCGGATGTGCGTGCGGCGTTCATCGGAAAGGGGGCTCCAGCCTGGGGAGTTGGCGGATCAGGACGCGGCGCAGGAGACCGTGGGCCAGGTCCAGTTGCCGTTCGGCTGGACGGTGACGCCCCAACTGTTGCCCGAGCCGTTGGGTTTGGCGGTCAGGATCTGGGAGCTGGGGTAGGCGGCGGTGACGTTCCAGGTGGAGAGGATCTTCGCCGGGGACGGGACGTTCATCGTCGCCGTCCAGGAACTGGCCCCGGACACCGCGACGTTGAGGTTGTAGCGGTCGGACCACTGCTGCCCCGCCGTCACCGACGCCGTACAGGCGCTGCCGCCGCTGCCCGAACCCGCGTCGGCCACGGTGATGGTGGAGTTGCCGCTGCTCTGGTAGCCCTCGGTCGCCATGATCATGTAGTAGCTGAAGCTGCCCATCGGCATGCCCGCGCGGGCCCAGGCGTCGAAGTGGTTGCCGGTGGTGATGGTGCCGCCGGTGCGCTTGGACTGCCGCACGCTCCAGTACTGGTCGAAGGTCTTCGTGCCTTCCACCGAGGGGGCGTTGTAGCGCGTCGTCTTGTAGATGTCGTACGTGCCGCCGTCACTGGTCACGGTGCCCTTGTAGGTGCCGGTGGGCCGGTAGGTGCCCCAGTTGTCGACGATGTAGTACTCGACGAGCGGGTTCGATGTCCAGCCGTAGAGCGCCAGGTAGGCGTTGCCCGACGGGTTGAACGTCCCCGAGTAACTCACGCTGCGGCGGCCGCCGTTGCTCCAGCCCTTGCCCGCGACGAAGTTGCCGGTGTTGCTCCAGGAGGTGCTGTAACTGCCGCCGGAGCCGAGGTTCATGGAGACCGTCCCCTGGGAGTCGGTCCAGAACGAGTAGTAGTAACCGCCGTTAGAACCGGTCTGGTTGGTGTTGATCACCGTGTCGGCGCTGGCGGTGCCCGGCAGGGTCAGCGCCGCCAGCAAGGCCAGTAACAGGGCGCCGGCGCCGCTGACGAACAGCCGGAAACGGCCGCGTCGTTGGGGAGTGAGCTGTGCGGGTGTGTCGTTCATGGGGTGGTTCCTCCTCGTCCGGGAGCCGATGGGGTCCGGGGACGTGACGCGCGCCCAGGGCTGCTGGCGCTGGGCAGGGGGCGACGGCGGTCAGGTTCGTCGTCGCGCGGCACGGTCACGGCGGGCGGCTCCGCGTCGGCAGGGGGGAGCCCTGCCGACGGCGCCAGTGTTGAGCTGGCCCTGTCAACTGTCAAGACTTTCGGTCACCGCACCGAAAAGTTCGCCGTCGGCCCGGCTCGCCCACCCTTTCCATTTGTCCAGCCCACACGCTTAGTTGAGTGTTTCGCCGGAAGGTCGAGAGAGGAGAACACGGACCTTCAAGATCTATTGCCGAATGTTGCGACCGAATGTTTCGAAGAATTTCCGGACGCCCTGAACGCCGTGGACGTCCCGGATGCCCTCGGCGTAGAACGGCACGCGCGGCGGAATACCCGACGCGCAACGGCAGTTCGCCGTCATCATTCGGCGATGACGGTGAACTGCCGTTGCGGGGTGGGGCGTTGGTCGGTCGGTTTGCCGTTCCGGGGACGGTTACGCGCCCGCCCTGCGGCCCGGCTTGAACGCGTAGGTGCGGGCCTGCCACACGAGCAGCGAGGCCAGGGCCGCGAGGATGAGGAGAATCCACGGGAAGGACGCCGTGCCGGTGGCGTTCAGCAGGATGCCGCCGACCAGGCCGCCGCCCGCGACGGCGAGGTTGAAGACGGTGACGAAGATGGACTGGGCGGTGTCGGCGGCCCGGCCCGCCGCGTCCGCGAGCGCCGTTTGCAGCAACGTCGGCGCCCCGCCGAACGTCAGCCCCCACAGCACGACGCCGATCACGATCATCACGCCGTTCCCAGCCCCGATGCCCAGCACCAGCGCGCCGGCCGCGAACCCGACGCTGCTCGCCAGGGTGAGCAGCCGCAGCCGTTGGTCGGTGAAGAGTCCCGTCAGCCAGATGCCGACGAGGGCGGACACGCCGAAGACCAGCAGCATCACATCGACCCGGTCGGCCAGGTCGGCGGCGGCCAGGAAGGGCGCGATGTAGGTGTACAGCATGTTGTGGGCGAGCATCCACAGGAACATCACCGTCAGCACCTGGAGCACGCCCGGGATGCGGAAGACGTCCTTCAGCCCGGAGCCCTTCCGGGAGCCGAGGCCGGGCAGGTCGGGCACGGAGACGCGGACCCAGACCAGCAGGACGAGCCCGACGGCGGCCATGACCCAGAAGACCCCGCGCCAGTCGAACAGCGACCCCAGCCAGGTGCCCAACGGCACCCCGAAGGCCAGCGCGACCGGCTGCCCCACGCTGGCCAGCGCCAGCGCGCGCCCCTGGAGGTGGGTGGGGACCAGGCGCCGGACGTAACCGGCGAGCAGCCCCCAGACCACGCCGGCCGCCATGCCGGCGAAGAGGCGGGCGCCGAGGGTGAGCACGTAGTTGGTGGACAGCGCGGTGACGACGTTGAAGACGAGGAGGCCGGCGACCGCGGAGAGCATCAGTCCCCGGCGCCGCAGGGCGTGGGTCGCGGCGATGATGGGGATGGCCGCCACCACCGAACCGATCGCGTACAGCGTGATGAGCTGTCCGGCCAGGCCCTCGGAGACGCCGAGCCCCTCGCCGATGCGCGGGAGGAGCCCGGCCGGCATGGTCTCGGTGACGATGGCCAGGAACCCGGCGATGGTGAAGGCCAGGAGCTGGAACTTGGGAAGCTTGCCGACGGGCGGGCTGTCCACCTCCAGTACGCCTGTACAGGACGTGTCACGGTCGTTCATCAGGGCATCCTTCTCCTGCACTCGATGTCCGGTACTCGGTTTCCAGTACTCGATGTCCAGAACTCGATGTCCGGTACGTCTTGCGGTGATCGATGAGTGGCGACGGGTGGGCGTCCCGCCTCGGCCATGACCGTCGAGGCCGGAGAGGCATCCGCTCTCCGGCCTCGACGCAGGCGGGGGGACCAACGGCGTCAGGGGGCGCCGGGGTCCTGGAC
This sequence comes from Streptomyces sp. NPDC091279, assembly GCF_044757465.1. Taxonomy (NCBI): domain Bacteria; kingdom Bacillati; phylum Actinomycetota; class Actinomycetes; order Kitasatosporales; family Streptomycetaceae; genus Streptomyces; species Streptomyces sp. NPDC091279. Next base: position 214,874 of record NZ_JBIVVA010000007.1, read on the forward strand.
CGAGGTACGGACCGGAACCGACGGCTCCGGACCAGTACCCGGCGTTCTAGAACCGGGCGAGCAGCGAGCCGCAGCCGGTCAGCCGGTCCTCGATGGCGTTGTTCCGCAGCGCGTGCCAGTAGAGGACGGTGTTGTTGGAGAGGACCGGCTTGCCGAGCCAGTGCTCGGCCTCGGCGGCCACCCGCATCATGGCGACGTTGGTGCCGGTCTGCACGATGGCCTCCACGTCCGGGCCGTCGATCTCCCGTACGACCTCCCGCAGTTCGGCCTCGGAGACGTGCGCGATCTTCTCCGGGCTGGCGCAGCCGAGGCCGCGGAGGGCGACGACGTCGTAGCCGTTGTCGGTGAAGAACGTCTTCACCGAGTCGTCGTCGACCGGCAGATAGGGCGTGATGACGGCGATGCGGCGGACCTCGTGGGCGGTCAGGGCGGCCTGGTAGGCGTCGGGGCTCATGGTCACCGGCAGCCCGCCCGCGGCCGCCCGCATCGCCTCAAGGACGGGGGCGTGCGAGCCCGGTCCGTCCCAGTAGATCTCGGGCGAGAAACCGAGCACGACGCAGTCGGGGTTGCTCGGGACGAGGCTGTCGATGGCCCGGGTGGTGGAGGCCCGGTAACTGTCCACCAGCGAGGTGATCGACTCCTCCAGGGAGACGTCCTGGGTGAGCATGCGGGCGGTGTGGTTGGTGACGCCGGTGGGGCGCAGGGCCTCCATCTCCGGCTGGACCGAGGTGTTGGTGGCGGGCACGACCACGCCGACCTTGAGGCGCGGTCCGAGGGAGTCGGTCATGGTGAACTCCTCAGTGTTCTCAGAGGGTTGGGGGCGCTCAGCTGGTGAGGTAGGTCGGGTTCTTGATGAGCAGGTGGGCCCGCAGGACGAGTTCGGGCGACACCACCCGGTCGTTCCAGTCGGCCTGCGCGACGGGCTCCACGGCGACGGAGACCGCCCCGTCGTCCACCTCGAAGAACCGCGTGATCGTACGGGTCAACTCCTCGGCCAGCTCAGCTTTCTGAGGCTCCGTCAGTTTGTAGGGGAAGTGCTTGATGGTCACGTGCGGCATGCGCGGGGGTCCTTTTCGTCGCAACGGCGGTCAGGAGCGGGTCAGTTGGCGAGGCGGGCGCGGATCGCCGCGGTCAACTCGGCGACTCCTCGCGGCTTGAGGACGCTGTAGTGGTCGCCGTCGAGGGTGACCGTGGTGGGCGGGGTCGCGCAGAAGCCGTCGCTGTTCTCGATGAAGGAGTAGTCGTCGCCCTGCGCCTTCAGGATGGTCACCGGCGCGTTCAGGGTGCGCTCGGCCAACTCGCTGAAGGTGTATTCAAATTCGTAGGTCTCCTGCACGATCGCCGTGATCCGGCGTATCTGGTCCACCTCAAGCGCCGGGAACCTGCGGGCGACGAACGCGACGAACGTCTCCTCGTCGTGCGCCTCGGCCCGGCACTCCTCGACGTCCGGGCCGGTGATCGTCCCGGAGAACACCGAGTACAGGATCGTCAGATAGGCCAGGTCATCGTAGGTGGCGGAGCGGGCGCGCCGGGTGGTGCCCGGGGTGTCGACGTGGGGGTTGCCGGGGCAGATCAGCAGGACCTGTTCAACCCGCTCACCGAGCTGCTCCAGCTGCCAGGCCGTCTCGAAGGCGACCCGGGCCCCGAAGGAGTACCCCCAGAGCATGTAGGGGCCCTCGGGCTGGACCCGCCGGATCTCCGCGACGTCGGCGGCGGCCATCTCGCGGACGGTGGAGTAGGGGGCCTCGCCGCTGTTGATGCCGTACGCCTGGATGCCGTAGAACGGGCGGTCGACGTCGGCCTCCTGGGCCAGCGGGCGCAGGTTCATCGGGTAGCCGCCGAGCCCCGGCCAGCAGAAGACGGGCCGCTCGGCGCCGGTGTCCTGGAGCCGGACCAGGCGGGAGGAGTGGCCGGCGTCGTCGGCGCCGATCCGGGCGGCGAGGTCGACGAGCTTGGGGTGCTCGAAGATGGCCTGGAGGGGCAGTGCGGCGTCGAACTCACGGTTGATGCGGTTGATGAGGGCGACGGCGGTGAGCGAGTTGCCGCCGGAGGCGAAGAACTCGTCCTCGACGGACACCTCGTCGTACTTCAGGACCGTGCCCCAGGCGTCGGCCAGCCACTTCTCGTGCGGCGTGGAGGGCGCGACATAGCGGGAGACCTGCGCGGTCCGCACGTCCGGTGAGGCGGCGAGGGTGGTGAGGTCGACCTTGCCGTTGGGGCTGAGCGGGAGCGCGTCGAGCACCAGGACCCGGTTGGGGATCATGTAGTCCGGCAGGACCAGGGCGAGTTCGTCCTTGATCAGCTCGGCCGGCCCCTTCATGTGGACGGTGTCCTCGTCCATGCCCTCACTGCGGGCCTGGCCCTCGGTGACCCGGCCGCCGACGAAGAAGTACGAGGGGCCCGACGCGATGCCCTGGGAGGCGAGGACCTCGTCCATGCGGACGGCGGCGGGCAGCGGGTTGCCCGACTTGGAGCTGTAGCCCGAGGACATGAAGCCGAGGGAGAGGCCGTTGCGCTGGAGGTGGTGGAGCTTGGTGCCGAGGCCGATGTACGTCAGCCACTCCTCGGTCTCCCGGCTGACCGCGGTGATGCCGAACGACGCCCGGTCGTAGACCGCCTGGTTGATCGCGATGACATGGCGGGGCTGCACCAGGTCGTCCGAGACACGTGTCAACTCCCCGTCGGCGTACCGGTACTGGCCGGCCGGCAGGTCGTCCATGCGGCCGGGGTGGGCCTGCACATAGATCTCGGTGCGGTCCGCCTGCGGGGTGCCGTCGTGCGGGTGGATCTCGAAGGTGCCGAGGTAGTAGTCCTCGTCGGCGACCCCGAGGCGGTCCTTCACGGCCGGGGTGAAGGCGGCGGGGCGGATACCGCGCCCGTACGCGGGGAGCACCTCCTCGAAGACCCCGATCATGTGCCCGGTCTCGATCTCCAGGACTTCCTGGATGTTGTTGGCGTAGACCGGCTCGATGGCCTGCTTCTTGCCGATGAAGTGGACGCGCAGCGCGGCGCCCGAAGTGGCGTCGGCCACCCGCACGAGGGTGTGGTCGAGGGGATGGTAGTAGTACGTGCCGGCGTCGACGCCGTCCGCGCCGTCGGTCTCCACGTACAGCTGGGTGGCATACAGGGCACCCGGTGAGGCGTAGGAGTACTTCGGCAGCAGTCGTTCCCCGCTGTGGAACTGGCCGAACCAGCGCAGGAGTTCACCCAGCCGGGGCAGGGTCAGCGGCTCCGGGTCCGACACCGGGGCGGGAACGGGGCGGGGCGCGAGCAGCTCCAGGAGGTCGGCCCGGGTGACGGCGCCGCCGTCGTAGAAGCGGTACGTCTTGCGGGAGAAGACGGTCTCCCGCTGGCGCCGGGTCTCCTGCTTGCCCGGCAGCGGCACCGGGGGCCTGCCGCCGCTGTCGGCCGCGCGCAGGCCGGGGTTGGACAGCTGGGCCTTCACCTGGAGCTTGCTCGACTTGGACTGGTGGTGGGCGCCGTGGTTCCCCTGGTCCATCAGGGGCGCTTCCTGCGGGTTCAGTTCGAGGCAGACGACCAGGTTGGCCTGGTCGGTGCGCTCGTCGGTGACGGCGACGGCGGCGGCCCGCCGGACCCACGAGTGCTTCTCGACGGCCAGCGCGATCTCGTCCAGCTCGATGCGGTAGCCGCGCAGCTTGATCTGGTGGTCCATGCGGCCGACGCAGGTCATGGTCCCGTCCGGGTTCCAGTACGCGAGGTCACCGGTGCGGTAGAGGCGCTCGGTGGGGACGAACGGCGACATGATGAACCGTTCGGCGGTGAGGTCCGAGCGGTCCACGTAGCCGCGGGCCAGCTGGACGCCGCCGATGTACAGCTCGCCGGTGGTGCCGATGGGAACGGGCGCCAGGTCCTCGTCGAGGATGTAGCACTGGGTGTTGTCGACCGGGACGCCGATGGGCACGGAGCCGTCGTCGTCACCGATCTTGTCCGCGTCCACCCGGTAGGCGGTGGCGTTGATGGTGCATTCGGTGGGCCCGTACAGATTGACCAGGGCCGTCGCGGGGAAGCGCGCGGTGAACGTCTGCGCGAGCCGGCGGGAGAGCATCTCGCCGCCCGCGAAGACCTGCCGCAGCGAGGTGCAGGTGTCGAACCCCTCGGTGTCGAGGAGGGCCTGAAGGAGCGTCGGGACGCACTGGAGGGTGGTCACCTCGTGCTTCTTGATGACGTCCACCAGCGCCTCGGGGTCCCGGTAGATGCCCGGCGTCCCCAGCACGACCCGCGCGCCGGTGGCCGGGGCGAGGATCTCCCACTGCGCCGCGTCGAAGCTCATGGGCGTCTTCTGCAACACCGTCATGTCCGCGTTGAGGCCGCCGAAGTACTGCATCCAGCGCATCTGGGAGACGATGCTGCGGTGCTCGATCATCACCCCCTTGGGCTTGCCGGTGCTGCCCGAGGTGTAGATGACGTAGGCCAGGGAGTCCGGCCGGGGCCGGGGCACCTCGGCGGCGGCGACGCCGCTGGTGTCGGCCAGGGTGACCATCGTCGTGCCCGGCGGGGCCATGGCGGCGAGGCGTTCACGCAGGTGCTCCTGGGTGACGATGACCCGGGCCCGGCTGTCCTCCACCATGTAACGGACCCGCTCCTCGGGGTACTCCGGGGAGAGCGGGACGTAGGCGGCACCGGCCCGCAGGGTGCCCCACGCGCCCACCATGAGGTCCCACGACGGCTCGACGAACAGGCCGACCCTGTCGTCCGACCCCACGCCGAGCCGGCTGAGGGTCGCCGCCATGCGCTTGCTCGCATAGTTCAACTGCCCAAAGGTGTACCGTCGGCTGCCGCTCTCCACGACGACGGCCGACGGGTGCGTGCGCGACTGTAAGTCGAGGACGTCGGGGAGCGTCGTGGGCGCGTCATGGGCAGCGCCGGTCCTGACGGAAACTTCCTGAGTGGCTTTCATGGAATCCTCCACACTGGTTCGATTGAGGCACTCAGAATTTGCCAACCGCGATAGTGCCAAGTGCTCACAGGAATGCCATCCCTCTGCTCACGTACTTCAGAAGTACTTCGCAAAGGTTCCTTCAAAACGGAATGTGGCACGCCGCCGAGATAGCTGTCCAATAGCCGCCGACTTGGGCTCGATAGCAACCGCCTAAGTGTGAACAGGCGTGAAGGCGTGCCCGCGCATTTCCGATGGGCGGCGTCACGAGGCCGAGCGAACACCCGGGCAGCGCCGCGCCGGGCTCCCCCGCAAGATCGACAAGTGGGCCCCCGGGGGCTCCGGCGCAGGCTGTGCGGCCGCTGTGAATATGCCGGGCACGCTACGCGGGGGTGTCACGACGGTGTGTGCACGCCGTTTCGACGGAGGGCGCGCGGTGGGTCGGGGGCGGCGGACCGAGAGGGGTCAACAGGGCATATGCATCGGTCAGTTGAGACTTTGAACACTCTCCCCGAACGGGACGGGAACCTCGCACCTGGGGAGATACCGGCACCACCGCTCCAGCGGCACTCCAGTCTCACTCAAGCCCGGAGTGCCGCCGCTGCCGGGGAGGTTGACGGGGAAGGCGCGACCGGCGAGCCCACTCGTATACGACCCCGACACGATCGACGCCCCGCCGCACCTCCCCCCAGGTCCCCCCAGGCCGATGCCGCAGCCCGCCCACAACCCCTCCTCCCCCTTGAAATGTCCATGAAAGTGGTAGCGTGACGTGACCTACTATGTGCGGTGAGCGATAAGGGCAGTTCGTCGGAGGGGGAACACGTGGATCTGAACCGTGGATGACCGACGAGCGTCCGCCCAGGAAGGGCGCGGAGGAGGCCCGGTCACCGGGCCCCCGGGCACCTGTATGCCACCCCGCGCCTTCTGCGGGAGCGCTCCGGTCCACAGTTCAGCGCGAGAGGAACCACCGTGTCGAGCGTCAACTCCGGCCACCTCCGTCGCCTCGAATACTTCGTCGCCGTGGCGGAGGAACTCCATCTGGGGCGCGCCGCACAGCGCTGCGGAGTCTCCCAGCCCACCCTTTCCCAGCAGCTCAAGGTGCTTGAGGACGAGTTGGGGGTGCAGTTGCTCGAACGCGGCGCGCGGGGGCTCTCCGTCACCCCGGCCGGCGGGATTCTGGCCAGCGAGGCGCCGCTTCTTCTGGAAAACATATCTCGAATACAGGAAATGGTCCGGGCGTCCTCCCGAGTAGTGCGTGTGGCCTACAGCAAATCGGGGGCACCGCTCCAGCAGTCCATGGTGCGGAAGTTCCGTACCGAGAATCCTCATTATGAAGTCTCGATGAAGTCGAGCTGGTCCGAAAGCAACATCGACCTCGTGCGTTCGGGCGGCGTCGACTTCGCGTTCGTGCGGCCGCCCGTCGAAGCGGAGGATGTGCGCGTCTCGGTGGTGAAGACGGACGAACTCGTCGCCGTGGTGCCGTCCAGCCTCGACCATCTGCCCGGCCGTATCTCCGTCAACGACATCGCGGACCTGCCCATCGTCATGTGGCCCCGCAGCTCCGCCCCCGGCTACTACGAGAGCATCATGGAGTTCGCCTCGCCGGGCGGTGAGCCCCGTACGGTGCTGGAGGAGCCCGACTACATCTACGTCGCCGTCGCCGTCGCGGCCGGCGAGGGCGTCTCCTTCATGGACCTCAGCAGCGCGGAGTGGCTGAGCCGGGGCAATGACGTCCAGATCCGCGCCTTCGACTCCCCCGCCCCGAAGGTCGAACTCGCCGTCGCCTGGCGCGACTCACTCGACCACCAACTAGTCTCCCGCTTCCTCCGAGCCTGCCGCCAGTACAGCGCAACCCGCTACACCCGAGAACGGATAGCCCTGAACACATCCCGATGGACCCATCCGGGGCGGTGAGGGGGGTGCGGGGCGACCTTGGGGGCGCCGGCTCGTCCAGCACCGGTCCAGCGCGGGGAAACAACCAGGGGCCCGACCCCGAAGAGCCGGACCCCCTTTGACCTGGGCGTTCGGTAGGTCAGCGATGTGGTGCTATGTCAGCCACTACACGTTAAAACGGAACTCCACCACGTCGCCGTCCTGCATCACGTAGTCCTTGCCCTCCATGCGGGCCTTGCCCTTGGCTCGGGCCTCGGCTACTGAGCCTGTTTCGACCAGGTCTTCGAAGGAGATGACCTCGGCCTTGATGAAGCCCTTCTGGAAGTCGGTGTGGATCACGCCGGCCGCCTCGGGGGCTGTCGCGCCCTTCTTGATGGTCCAGGCGCGGGATTCCTTGGGGCCGGCCGTGAGGTAGGTCTGGAGGCCCAGGGTGGCGAAGCCGACGCGGGCGAGGGTGGCCAGGCCCGGCTCCTCGGCGCCGACCGACTCAAGCAGCTCCAGGGCGTCGGCCTCGTCCAGCTCGGCGAGGTCCTGCTCCAGCTTGGCGTTGAGGAAGATCGCCTCGGCGGGGGCGACCAGGGCACGCTGCTCGTTCTTGAAGGCGTCGTCGGTCAGTTCGTCCTCGTCGACGTTGAAGACGTAGAGGAACGGCTTCGTGGTGAGGAGGTGGAGGTCGTGGAGCAGCTCTTCGTTGCCGGAGCCCTGGACGATGCCCGCCGAGAACAGCGTGTCGCCCTTCTCCAGGATCGCCTGCGCCTCCTCGACCGCCTTCACCTTCGGGCCGACGTCCTTCTTGATCCGCGATTCCTTCTGGAGGCGCGGCAGGACCTTCTCGATGGTCTGGAGGTCGGCGAGGATCAGCTCGGTGTTGATCGTCTCGATGTCGTCCTTGGGTGAGACCTTGCCGTCGACGTGGACGACGTTCTCGTCCTTGAAGGCGCGGATGACCTGGCAGATCGCGTCGGACTCGCGGATGTTCGCCAGGAACTTGTTGCCCAGGCCCTCACCCTCGCTCGCGCCGCGCACGATGCCCGCGATGTCGACGAAGTCGACGGTCGCCGGGAGGGTCTTCTGCGAGGAGAAGATCTCGGCCAGCTTGGTGAGGCGGGCGTCGGGGACGCCGACGACGCCGACGTTCGGCTCGATGGTCGCGAACGGGTAGTTGGCCGCGAGCACGTCGTTCTTGGTGAGGGCGTTGAACAGGGTCGACTTGCCGACATTCGGCAGGCCGACGATTCCGATCGTGAGCGACACGTTGCGACTTCCCGTACGTGAGAGGACATCAGGGGCTGGGGGCTGCGGGCCCGGTCCTGACAACGGTGCGGCGGGCCGATCCACCAGTCTACGGCGTACCGGCACCCGCCCCGCCGACGTATCGAACGCTTGGCCAAGCCCCGTCTCCCGGCGTGTCTGGTGGACCGTTGCGCACATGATCCGACCTAGGTTGGTCCAGTGGAGCAACACAGGACGCGCCCCCCGCAGCAAGGACCGCGACGCGGCACGCCCCCACTGCCCCCGCAGGCGGCACGCGGGGGGAAGGGCGCAGCGGCGGGCAGGGCAGGCAATGGCGCCGGGTCGGCCGGGCGGCGGCGCCCCGGCGTCTCCCGGCCCGCCCCGGCCCGCTCGCCCCTCGCCGGTGCCCTGCGACGGCTGCCCAACCCGCGGCTGACCGGGCTGGGCGGCGGGCTGTTCTGCGGGGCCGTGATGGTCCTCCTCGGCCTGCTGGACGGCCTGCTCCTCGGGTCGCTCACCGCGTACAGCGTGCTGTTCGTGCCGGTGTGCCTGGTGACCGCCGCGTGGGTGCGACGGGGCGACCTGCTGACCGCGCCCGTCGTCGCGCCGATCGCCTTCGCCCTGGGGCTGCTGCCCGTGGCCGAGGGCGACGGCGGCTTCCTCGGCCGGCTGATGGGCCTGGTGACGGCGCTGGCCACCCAGGCCGGCTGGCTCTACGGCGGCACCCTGCTCGCCGGGATCGTGGTGCTCGCCCGCCGGGTCGCCCTGCTGCGCGAGCGCACGGACCGGCGCCGCTACCCCGTCTGAGGCCACCGGCTCCCTCAGCCCTCCTGCGTCGTCCTCCGTCGTCCTCAACCGTCCTTCGCGTGCATGGCGGCGCCCACGATCCCCGCGTTGTTCTGGAGCTGGGCGGGGACGATCTCCGCCTTGATGCCCTCGATGAAGTGCAGGAACTTGTCGGCCTTGCGGCTGACCCCGCCGCCGATGATGAACAGCTCGGGCGAGAAGAGCATCTCGACGTGGGCGAGGTACTTCTGGACCCGGTGGGCCCAGTGCTCCCAGGTCAGGTCGCCGTCCTCCTTGGCCTTGCTGGAGGCCTTCTTCTCGGCGTCGTGGCCGTTCAGCTCCAGGTGGCCCAGCTCGGTGTTGGGCAGCAGCGCGCCGTTCACGAAGACGGCGCTGCCGATGCCGGTGCCGAACGTCAGCAGGATGACCGTGCCCTTGCGGCCCTGGCCCGCGCCGAACGCGATCTCGGCGACGCCCGCCGCGTCCGCGTCGTTGACCACGGTGACCGGCAGGCCGCCGAGCCGCTCGCCGAACAGGGCGCGCGCGTCGGTGTCGATCCAGCTCTTGTCGACGTTGGCCGCCGTACGGATGGTGGAGCCGCCCGTGACCACGCCCGGGAAGGTGAGGCCGACCGGGCCGGTCCAGCCGAAGTGCTCCACGACCTCCTTGACCCCGTCGGCCACCCCGTCGGGGGTGGCCGGGTGCGGGGTCAGCACCTTGAACCGCTCGTGTGCGAGGTCGCCCTTGTCGAGGTCCACAGGGGCGCCCTTGATCCCTGATCCGCCGATGTCCACGCCGAAGATCTGCATGGCCCTACGTTACGACGGAGGACTGACAGTCACTCAGCGGAGGCACCGCCCAAGGCGTCCGGCGCCCCGGAACCACCGCGTCCCGCGACCAGGTCGGCCGCCTCTTCCCGCAGGTCACGGCGGAGTTCCTTGGGCAGCGAGAAGATGATCGACTCCTCGGCCGCCTTGACGATCTCGACGTCCTCGAAGCCGCGCCCGGCCAGGTACTCCAGGACCTGTTCGACGAGGATCTCGGGGACGGACGCGCCGGAGGTGACGCCGACCGTGGTGACGCCCTCCAGCCAGGCGGCGTCGATCTCGTCGGCGAAGTCCACGAGGTGCGCGTCGCGGGCGCCGGCCAGCTTGGCGACCTCGACGAGGCGGACGGAGTTGGAGGAGTTGCGGGAGCCGACCACGATGACGAGGTCCGCCTCCTCGCCCATCTGCTTGACGGCGAGCTGACGGTTCTGTGTGGCGTAGCAGATGTCGTCGCTGGGCGGCGAGATGAGCTGCGGGAACTTCTCCTGGAGGGCGTCGACGGTCTCCATCGTCTCGTCGACGGAGAGGGTGGTCTGCGAGAGCCAGACGACCCTGGAGGGGTCGCGGACCTCGATCTTGGCGACGTCCGCGGGGCCGTCGACGAGCTGGATGTGTTCGGGGGCCTCGCCGGAGGTGCCGATGACCTCCTCGTGGCCCTCGTGCCCGATCAGGAGGATGTCGTAGTCCTCCTTGGCGAAGCGGACGGCTTCCTTGTGCACCTTGGTGACGAGGGGGCAGGTCGCGTCGATGGTGGCGAGTCGGCCGCGCTCGGCCTCCTCGTGGACGACGGGGGCGACGCCGTGCGCGGAGAACATCACGATGTTCCCCTCGGGAACCTCCTCCGTCTGCTCGACGAAGATGGCTCCCTTCTTCTCCAGGGTCTGCACGACGTACTTGTTGTGGACGATCTCGTGACGGACATAGATCGGAGCGCCGTACTGCTCCAGGGCTTTCTCGACGGCGATCACGGCGCGGTCCACGCCCGCGCAGTAGCCCCGAGGGGCGGCGAGCAGGACACGGCGGCCAGGCGAAGCAGTCATGCCACCCATCGTAAGGCCGCGTTCGGCGGGTCAAAGATCACGTTTTTGGGGAGACTGGCCGTGAGGCGGGAGAGACGGGGCGCAACGGGACGGCCGAGAGCACAGGCGGAGGCACGATGTCCGGGACGGACGCGGCGGCACGAACGGCCGGAGAAGGGCATGACCTGCGGCGCAGCCTGGGCTTCCGGGATCTTGTCGTCTATGGGCTGCTGTTCATCGCGCCGATGGCCCCCGTAGGGGTGTTCGGAACCCTGGACGCGAAGTCGCACGGCGCGGTGGCGCTGGTCTACCTCGTCGCGACGGTGGCGATGGCGTTCACGGCGTTCAGTTACGCGCAGATGGTGCGGGTGGTCCCGCAGGCGGGCTCGGTGTTCGCCTACGCGCGCGTGGCGCTCGGCAAGGAGGCCGGGTTCGTCGCGGGCTGGATGGCGATGCTGGACTACCTGCTGATCCCGGCGGTCGCCTACCTGTTCTCCGGGATCGCCATGAACTCCCTGGTTCCCGGCGTCTCGCGCTGGGTGTGGACGGCGATCGCGGTGGTCGTCACCACGCTGCTGAACCTGTGGGGCGTGCGGGCCGCGGCCCGGGTCGGCTTCCTGGTCCTGGCGATGGAGATCGTGGTCCTGCTGGTCTTCGTCGTGTCGGCGATCGTCGTCCTCGCGCGCGACGGCGCCCAGCGCGGCTGGCTCTCGCCGTTGACGGGCGACGGTTCGCAGGGCGCGTTCGCGCTCTCGGCGGTGATCGGCGCGGTGTCGATCGCGGTGCTGTCGTATCTGGGCTTCGACGCGATCGCCTCCTTCGCCGAGGAGGTCACGGGCGGTTCGCAGAAGGTCGCCCGCGCGGTGCTGTTCTGCCTGGCGCTCGCGGGCGTGCTGTTCGTGGCGCAGACCTATCTGGTCGCGCTCCTGGAGCCGACGACGTCCGCCCAACTGGCCGCCGACCCGGGCAAGCAGGGCTCGGCCTTCTACGACGCCGTGGACGTCTCGGTCGGAAGCTGGCTGCACGACCTGGTGGCGGTGAGCAAGGCGATCGGCGCGGCGTTCGCGGCGCTGGCCGGACAGGCGGCGGCCGGCCGCCTGCTGTTCGCGATGGCCAGGGAACGGCGGCTGCCGCGCGCCCTGTCGAAGACGGACTCCGGCGTGCCCCGGCGCGCGCTGCTCTGTGCGGCCGTGATCACGATGGTCGCGGCGGTCTGGGCGGCCGACCGGGACGACGGCCTGGACCACCTGGTGTCGGTCGTCGACATCGGCGCCCTGACGGCGTTCACGCTGCTGCACGCGAGCGTGGTGGGCTGGTTCGCGGTCCGGCGCGCCGGGGGCCCGGTGAGCTGGTGGAAGCACGTCCTGATCCCGGTCCTGGGCGCGGCCATCACGATCGCGGTGATCGTGGAGGCCTCCGGCACGGCCCAGGTGGTGGGCGCGGTGTGGCTGGTGATCGGCCTGGTGATCCTGATCAGCCAACGAGGCTGGACAGAGGCGTGACGACCGCCTGACAGCAGCCCGACCGGCAGGACGACTGGGCTTGCGGGGGCCTCGGGCCGATCTGAGGCTGGCGGCGGGCTGGGGGCGGGGCCCGTTCGGGGAAACGGGGGCTGCGGGCGGGGTCTGGGGGTGTTTTTGCAGGTGGGGGGTGTTGTCAGTGGGGGCCGTTAGTCTCGGCGGTATGGCTGCCAATACGTCTTCGGAGTCGCCGCTTCCTGTCGGGGAGGTGTCGCGGCTGATCGGTGGGTGGGTCGATCGCCTCGGTGCCATCTGGGTCGAGGGGCAGATCACCCAGTTGTCGCGGCGACCCGGTGCCGGGGTCGTGTTTCTGACGCTGCGTGATCCGTCGTACGACATCTCGATCAGCGTCACCTGTTATCGCCAGGTGTTCGAGGCCGTCGCCGATGTCGTCGGGGAGGGCGCGCGGGTCGTCGTGCACGCGAAGCCCGAGTGGTACGCGCCGCGTGGGCAGTTGTCGCTGCGGGCCGCCGAGATCAAGCCGGTCGGGGTCGGGGAACTGCTGGCGCGTCTCGAACAGTTGAAGAAGTCGCTGGCCGCCGAGGGGCTGTTCGCGCGGGAGCGGAAGAAGCCGTTGCCGTTCCTGCCGCAGCTGATCGGGCTGGTGTGCGGGCGGGCGTCGGCCGCCGAGCGGGACGTCCTGGAGAACGCCCGGCACCGCTGGCCCGCCGTCCGCTTCGAGGTCCGCAACGTCCCCGTGCAGGGCGTCCACGCGGTCCCCCAGGTCGTCCAGGCGGTCAAGGAGCTGGACGCGATGGCGGAGGTCGACGTCATCGTCGTCGCGCGCGGGGGCGGCAGTGTGGAGGACCTGTTGCCGTTCTCCGACGAGCAGTTGGTGCGGGCGGTCGCGTCCTGTCGTACGCCGGTGGTGTCCGCGATCGGGCACGAGCCCGACAGTCCGCTCCTCGATCTGGTCGCCGACCTGCGGGCGTCCACGCCGACCGACGCGGCCAAGAAGGTCGTGCCGGACGTCGGTGAGGAGCTGGAGCGGGTGGACGGGCTGCGGAACCGGGCGCGCCGGTGCGTGGAGGCCGTTCTCGCGCGGGAGGAACGCGGGCTGGCGCACGCCCTCGCGCGGCCGTCGATGGAGGACCCGCACCGCATGATCGACGAGCGGGCCGACCATGTGGCGTCCCTCGTCGACCGCTCCCGGCGCACGCTGGGCCATCTCCTGGACCGCGCGGACTCGGAGCTGACCCACACGCACGCGCGCGTGGTGGCGCTCTCCCCCGCCGCCACCCTCCGGCGCGGGTACGCGGTGCTCCAGAAGGCCGACGGTCATGTGGTGCGGGCCCCGGAGGAGATCGCGGCGGGCGAGCCGCTGCGGGCGCGGGTGGCCGAGGGCGAGTTCACGGTTCGAGTCGATGAGAGCGATGCGTAGGGTGGGCGGAATGACCGGCAAGGTGGCGGAAGAGACCCTCGGGTACGAGCAGGCCCGGGACGAGCTGATCGAGGTCGTACGGCGCCTGGAGGCGGGCGGGACGACCCTGGAGGAGTCCCTCGCCCTCTGGGAGCGCGGCGAGGAGCTGGCCAAGGTGTGCCGCCGCTGGCTGGAGGGCGCCCGGGCCCGCCTGGACGCGGCCCTCGCGGAGGAGAACTCCGAGGACGGGGACGGGGAGTAGACGACGGGGGGGGGCGGTTACGCCGTTTTCAACGCCTTCGCCATTTCCGTCAGCTGGGCGAACGAGCCCGTGCCCGCGACCACCGTCGTCGCGCCCTTGCCCGGCAGGACGAGCGCGTCGTAGCGGCCGCCGGTGTAACGGGTCCAGGTGCGGCCGTCGATCTCCTGGGTGACCTTCGTCTCCTCGGCGCCCTGGCTCGCCTCGTCGACGAACGTCGACTGCTTCTGGGTCGACTGCTCTATCTGCACGTACTGCCCGTCGGGGGCCTGGAAGCCGAGGTGCCAGGCGTCGAAGGCGTCGCCCTTGAAGCGGACCGAGGTCGCCTTCCACTCCTTGGCCAGGCCCTCGGGCGCGGCCACCGGGTAGGCGGCGGCGCGGCGCGCCGTCAGCAGTTCGACACGGTAGTCGACACGTTTGACGTCGGGAGCGGAGTCGTTGTGCGGGATGAAGACGTAGATGACCGCCGCCGCGACCCCGATGAGGGCCAGCGAGAGAATCATGTCCCGGACCGTCTTCTGCTTACCGTTCGAACCTGCCACGCCCCTATCGTCGCAGGTGCCCCACCCCGCTCATCCGTGGGGCCCCCTGCTCATTTTGTCGGACTGGAGATAGAGTCGGAGTCACCCTCATCCGGCCGTCGTCGTATCAGAAAGGTGCGCTCCGATGACCGAGCATCATCACTTGCCGTCCGAGCTCGAAGTCCCCAGCGAAGCTCCCGACCGCAACCTCGCCCTGGAACTCGTCCGCGTCACCGAGGCCGCCGCCATGGCCGCCGGTCGCTGGGTCGGCCGGGGTGACAAGAACGGCGCCGACGGCGCGGCCGTACGCGCCATGCGGACCCTCGTCCACACCGTGTCGATGAACGGCGTCGTCGTCATCGGCGAGGGCGAGAAGGACGAAGCCCCGATGCTCTTCAACGGAGAGCGCGTCGGCGACGGCACCGGGCCCGAGTGCGACATCGCCGTCGACCCCATCGACGGAACGACCCTCACGGCGAAGGGCATGACCAACGCGATCGCCGTGCTGGCGGCCGCCGACCGCGGGTCGATGTTCGACCCGTCCGCCGTGTTCTACATGGACAAACTGGTCACCGGGCCCGAGGCGGCGGACTTCGTCGACATCAACGCGCCCGTGTCGGTCAACATCCGCCGGGTCGCGAAGGCCAAGCGGTCCACGCCACAGGACGTCACCGTCGTCGTTCTCGACCGGCCCCGGCACGCCGGGCTCATCGAGGAGATCCGGGAGACCGGCGCGCGCATCAGGCTGATCGCCGACGGCGATGTCGCCGGGTCGATCCTCGCGCTGCGCGAGGGCACCGGCGTCGATCTGCTCCTCGGCGTCGGCGGCACGCCGGAGGGCATCATCTCGGCGTGCGCCGTGAAGTGTCTCGGGGGCACGATCCAGGGCAAGTTGTGGCCCAAGGACGACGCGGAGCGGCAGCGCGCGATCGACGCGGGGCACGATCTCGACCGGGTGCTCACCACGGATGACCTCGTGTCGGGGGAGAACGTGTTCTTCGTCGCCACGGGCATCACCGACGGGGAGTTGTTGCGGGGGGTTCGGTATCGGTCGGAGACCGCCACGACCGACTCGATCGTGATGCGGTCGAAGTCCGGGACCGTGCGGAGGATCGACTCCGAGCATCGGCTCAGTAAGTTGCGGGCGTACAGCGCGGTGGACTTCGACCGGGGGAAGTGACGCCCCACGGGGTGGGGGCCCAGGAGCAACGCCCACGGGGTGGGGGGACCTGTTCGACCAGCGGCTGACGGTCGGTGGGGGCTGGTCGCGCGGTTCCCCGCGCCCCTTACCTGCGTGGCCCCTCCCCCAGTTGGAGAGCGAGGGAGCCCTACCCCCCCCGTTCTCCCTAGTGGGCGTCCCCTGGTGTGGATAGGGGGCGCCCGTCTGCTTGGGGTCAGCCGGCTTGGGCTATGTGGTTGGTGGCTGTGGCTGCCTTTTTGAGTTCTACGTCTCGGCGACGGCGGCGGGCCAGGACCACGCGGCGTTCGGCGGCGGTGAGGCCGCCCCAGACGCCGTAGGGCTCGGGTTGCAGGAGCGCGTGTTCGCGGCACTCGACCATCACCGGACAGCGGCCGCAGACACGCTTGGCCGCCTCCTCACGGGAGAGCCGGGCGGCGGTGGGCTCCTTGGACGGTGCGAAGAACAGGCCCGCCTCGTCGCGCCTGCACACCGCCTCGGTGTGCCAAGGGGCGTCTTGGTCCCTGTCCGGCACTGGCACCCGCTGCGCCGGAACGGCAGTTACCTGCAGGGACGAATGCGGCGGTTGCAGCACGGTCTACTCCTGACGACGGCTTCGCGAGCGAGCGACGATGCGCAAGGCCTACCCGCTGTGCGCGGGCCTATGCACTGAGTTCCCAACCGCTGGATTTCGGGGAGTTGAGCGTTCCGTTTCAATTCGGGGCGTCAGGGTCTTCAACGGTCCAGGTGGCGGCGTGCCTTGCGGTCGACGGCCTTGTCGACCGTGCGCTGCACCCGGTCGAGGATGTCCGCGACGAACCTGCCGCGCTTCGGGCGTGCCTCGATGTTGCCCAGCACGGCCCAGCCGTCGACGTGGACGACCGGCGCGTTCGGGTCGCCGGAGTCGAGGTGGTCCACCTCGAAGTTGCCGAGGACGCCGCCTCCGGTGCCGCGCAGCGAGACGTTCTCCGGGACGCGGACCTCGACGTTGCCGAAGACCGAGAGCGCCTTGATGACGACCTGCTGGTACTCGAACAGCGCCTCGCTGAGGTCGATCTCCACGCTGCCGAACACCGCGTACGCGTGGATGCGGCGACCCGCTCGCCAACGGCCCTTGCGGACGGCGCTGCTGAACACCGCCACCACGTGGTCGTCGGGGTCGGCCGGGAGGGCCTGTCGGGCGGGGCCGAGGGGCGCCGAGGTGAACGCCGGTGCGGCCGGGCGGGTGTGCGCGGCCGGCAGGTCCTGGACGAGGGGTTCGAGCTGGCCGACGGTCTTGGCGCGGTAGACGCCCTCGATCCGCTCGGCGTGCTCGTCTGCGGTCAGCCGGCCCTCCGCGAGGGCCTCGCGCAGGATGTCGGCGAAACGGTCACGGTCGGCGTCGGAGGCGCGCAGCTCGGCGGTCTCGGGCGCCGTGTCGGCCTGCGGGGCATGCTTCTGAAGGTCCACGGCAGCAGCGTACCCAAACGCGATAGATCGCGACCAGGGGTGTGGATAAACCTCTCCGACCCGTTCCCAGCGCCTCCCGGCCTCTCCCGACGCCCCTCGCTGCCTCCCGGCGCCTCCCGACCCCTCCCGACGCCTCTCGATGTCTCCCGGCGACCGCCTCGCCGTTTCTCCCCGCTTCCTCCCGGCTTCCCCTCGATGACGTGCGGGCGGGGTGTCGTTCTCACAACTGAGCCTTACCTAACCAGCGGCGCCTTCGGGGGCGGTTCTACGCTGAGGTGGCCCGCCAGTGTCGGCGGGTCGTCGTCCGTCGAGTGAGGAATGGGCTGAGATGCCTGAGTTCGCATACACCGATCTGCTCCCCATGGGAGAGGACTCCACGCCCTACCGGCTGGTGACCTCCGAGGGTGTCTCGACGTTCGAGGCCGACGGGCGGACGTTCCTCAAGGTCGAGCCCGAGGCCCTGCGCACGCTGGCGGCCGAGGCCATCCACGACATCCAGCACTATCTGCGCCCCGCCCACCTGGCCCAGCTGCGCCGGATCGTCGACGACCCCGAGGCGTCCGGCAACGACAAGTTCGTGGCGCTCGACCTGCTGAAGAACGCCAACATCGCGGCGGCCGGGGTGCTCCCGATGTGCCAGGACACCGGCACGGCGATCGTCATGGGCAAGCGCGGGCAGAACGTCCTCACCGAAGGTGAGGACGAGAAGGCCCTCTCGCACGGCATCTACGACGCCTACACCAAGCTGAACCTGCGCTACTCGCAGATGGCCCCGGTCACCATGTGGGAGGAGAAGAACACCGGCTCCAACCTCCCCGCGCAGATCGAGCTGTACGCGACCGACGGCGGCGCCTACAAGTTCCTCTTCATGGCGAAGGGCGGCGGCAGCGCCAACAAGTCGTTCCTCTACCAGGAGACGAAAGCCGTCCTGAACGAGGGCTCCATGATGAAGTTCCTGGAGCAGAAGATCCGTTCGCTGGGCACGGCCGCCTGCCCGCCGTACCACCTCGCGATCGTCGTCGGCGGGACGAGCGCCGAGTACGCGCTGAAGACCGCGAAGTACGCCTCCGCGCACTACCTGGACGAGATCCCGGCCGAGGGGTCGCCGCTCGGGCACGGGTTCCGGGACAAGGAGCTGGAGGAGAAGGTCTTCGAGCTGACGCAGAAGATCGGGATCGGCGCGCAGTTCGGCGGCAAGTACTTCTGCCACGACGTGCGGGTGGTGCGGCTGCCCCGGCACGGTGCCTCCTGCCCGGTCGCCATCGCCGTCTCCTGCTCGGCCGACCGGCAGGCCGTCGCGAAGATCACCGCCGAGGGCGTCTTCCTTGAGCAGTTGGAGACCGACCCGGCGCGGTTCCTGCCGGAGACCACCGACGAGCACCTCGACGACGCGTCCGACGTCGTGCGCATCGACCTCAACCAGCCGATGGACGACATCCTCGCCGAGCTGACCAAGTACCCGGTCAAGACCCGGCTCTCGCTCACCGGACCGCTCGTCGTCGCCCGTGACATCGCGCACGCGAAGATCAAGGAACGCCTCGACGCCGGCGAGGAGATGCCGCAGTACCTCAAGGACCACCCGGTGTACTACGCCGGGCCCGCGAAGACGCCGGAGGGGTACGCGTCCGGGTCCTTCGGGCCGACGACCGCCGGGCGCATGGACTCCTACGTCGAGCAGTTCCAGGCGGCCGGGGGGTCCAAGGTGATGCTCGCCAAGGGCAATCGCAGCAAGCAGGTGACCGACGCGTGTGATGCGCACGGGGGCTTCTACCTCGGTTCCATCGGGGGGCCTGCCGCGCGGCTCGCGCAGGACTGCATCAAGAAGGTCGAGGTCGTCGAGTACGAAGAGCTCGGCATGGAGGCGGTCTGGAAGATCGAGGTCGAGGACTTCCCGGCGTTCGTCGTCGTCGACGACAAGGGGAACGACTTCTTCCAGGACCCGGCGCCCGCGCCGACGTTCACGTCGATTCCGGTGCGGGGGGCTGGGCTGGGGTGAACGCCGTGGGGGTGGCTGGGGGTGGTTTCTCGCCCCCGCCGCCCTTACCCGTCCCACCACGAGGGGCTCCGCCCCTCACCCCGCCAGGGGCTCCGCCCCTCACCCCGTCGGGGCTGCGCCCCTGAACCCGCTGGGGGTGCGCGCCTGGACCCGCTGGGGGGCACGCCTGGACCTGCCGGGGTGGGCGCGTGAACCCCACCGGGGCCGTGTCCCCGGACCCCGTCGGGGCTGCGCCCCTGAACCCGCTGGTTGGCCAACGGCCGTTGGCCATTGAGCGTTGGCCAACGCCGGTGGGCCAACGCTGGCTTAGCCCACGCCAGTTGGCCAACAGTGGTGGGCAAACGCAGGTGGGCCAACGCCGGTGGGCCAACGCCCGTTGATCGGCATCGGCGCGCCAACGGCCGTTGGCCATCGGGCGGGACCTGTAACCGCTGGTGAGATCGTCGCCGCGCACGCCTATTGGCCTACGTGGGTTGGCCTACGCGGGTTGGCCCACACCAGGTGGCCAACACTCGTTGACCCACGCCTGTTGGCCTACGCCCGTTGGCCCACACCCGTTGGCCCACGCCGGTCGACCTGGGCGAGCTGGCCCACGCCGGTTGGCCAACACTCGTTGACCCACACCCGTTGGTCCACGCCCGTTGGCCCACGCCGGTCGACCTGGGCAGGCTGGCCCACGCCGGTAGGCCAACACCGGCAGGCCAACACCAGTAGGCCAACGCCAGTAGGCCAACGCCCGTTGATCGACACCGGCGCGCCAACGCCCGTTGAGCAACGGGCGGGACCTGCCCCCGCCGGCGAGAGCCTCGCCGCCCACGCCTGTTAGCCCACGCCCGTTGGCCAACGCCGGCAGGCCAACGCCCGTTCGCCGTCGACCAGGACCTGCAACCGCCGGCGAGAGCGTCGCCGCCCACACCCCCTAGCCCACGCCTGTTGGCCTACGCGAGTTGACCCACACCCGGCAGCCAACACCCGTTGACCCACGCCGGTTGGCCTACACGGGTTGGCCAACACCCGTTGACCCACACCCGTTGGCCCACACCCGTTGGCCAACACCCGTTGCCGCACACCCGCCGCCCCACACCCGTTCCCCCCGTGCGCCCTGCCCGCACGCACCGCCCCACGCCCAAGGCCCACCCCCGCCCCGCCAAGCCTTGGCCCCCGCACCCGCACCCGCACCCGCACCCCCCAACGCCCGACGGACCGGTCCTCCTGGATCTCAGGTGGACCGGTCCGGCTGAGTGGTGGGCAGGGGGGCGGGGGCAATTGCCCCGGCCCGGCCTGCACTCTACTTGCAGTTCAGCCAGTCGTAGCCGCCGTTTCCGTTCGGGTAGACCGCCACCTCTGTGCAATTCAGGCCCGTGTTCTGGACGTCCTGGCCGGAATTGAACTCGTACTGGAGAAGGGAACCGGTCGCGGCGCCCTGGCATTGCGTGTCGCCGAACGCCTGAATGGTGAAGTCCTGGCCGCCATTGGTGAAGGTGGCGGGGCTGAAGTGGACGATGTTGCCGGTCGAGGGCATCGCGACACAGACGGAGCCGCCCTTGGGCGGGAAAGCGAGCTTCACGCTGCCGGTTCCGGACGGGACCTGGCTCTTGTTGACGACGACCTCCCACTGGCTGGCCGCCGACGCCGTCGACGTGGTGACGCCGAGCAGCGTGACGGCCGCGACGCCCGCACCGAGGCCGAGACGGACCGCGCGGTTGCGGAGGAAAGAGGAACGGTTCGAGAACATGAAAAGGCTCCCTGGATTGACCGGAGTTCTCTGGCGAGTTCTTATCCTGGGAACACCGCGAACCGCTCCACTAGAGGCAAACATCACCGCGCCTTATCTCTTACGGGTTCTTTACACACCCCTCCTGGTTCCGATGATGTTTGCCTCTATTGCGGGCCGTGCGGCGTCGACAGGATTCGGGCAAGGGAAAACCCCCGTTGCTCGGTCCTTCATAAAGAAACGGACGCATCATGAAGATGATTGCGCGCAAGCGTCTGCTCGCCCCCGTCAGCGTCGCCGCGGTGGCCATGGTCGCCCTCGCCGCCGCCCCGGCCTCCGCCACCTCGATCACCATCCACGTCGGGAGCCAGCGCATCCCCTCCGGCGCGGGCTGCGTCTACGTGACGGACGACATCTCGGGCGGGTCGGCCGGGGGCATCAAGTTCACCTCGGGCGGCACGGTCACCGTCACCGGCATCGACGTCAACGCCGGCGACACCGTGTTCTTCGACTACCGCGACTCCAACTGCGACCGGACCACCATCCGCCAGGACAGCTACACGGCGCCCAGCGACGTCGCCAGCGGTGTCTGGAACATCAACTAGCCCTACCTCGCGACGACTTCGACCCCGGCGCCGGCTCAGCAGGCGTCGGGGTCCGCCGGCGTTCGCGCCGCGTCCCGTGTCGCCAGGTGGCCGAGCCAGTACAGGATCGCCTCCGACTGCCGGTGCACGCCGAGCTTGGTGTAGACGCGGCTGAGGTAGTTGCGGACCGTCTTGTCGGTCAGGGACATCGCCTCGGCGACCTCCCGCACCCCGAGCCCCGCCGCCAACAGGTCCATCAACTGCCGTTCCCGCAGCGACAGATGCGGGAGACAGGAGGGTGGGGGAAGGATCGGGCCGGGCGGGTGCGGGAGTGGGGACACGGGCGGGATCTGCTCCGCGCCCGGAGCCTCCCTCGCCGGTGCCTCCGCGTCCGACCCGTCCCTCGGCGCCGTTGCCCGGCCGGGGCGGTCTCTGGTCGCCTCCTCCGCGCGGGACCGGCAGGCGGCGCCGACCCGTTCCGCGGCTATCTCCGGGTCCAGGATGCTGGCCCCCCGTGACGCGCAGACCAGCGTCTCGGCGAGCGGGAACGCGTACCGGTTCTCGATCAGATAGCTGGCGGCGCCGTGGTCCAGGGCGAGCGCGACGTCGTTCCAGTCGAGGCGGGGCGCGAGGACCATCACGGGCGGGAGTTCGCCCTCGGCCGCCGCCGCGAAGTGCCGTACGCGGTGGCCCATTCCGGCGCCGTAGAAGAGCACGACGTCGTCGCCCGCGCGGATCTCGTGCGGCGTGCCGACCAGTCGGGCGGCCACTCCGGTGAGCCGTGCGGGCCGGTGGCCCTGGGGGTTGACCAGGGCAACTGACAACGATGTCGGCACTAATACGTCCGACTGGGCAGTGAGGTGGGAGGACACGACTGCTCCATATGGGGGGTTACGACACCGGAGCCCGATACGGTGGGGTCGCCCCGATGTGTTTGAACTTTTTAGCACACTATTCAATGACAGACCGTGCGGTAAGGCACAGGTCCACCACAGCGGGACATGAGAGAGGGACGGGAGCGGACGGCGGGCCCGGCGTACTGTCGGGCGTGGAGGTGATCGGCGCATGGCCGACAGGAACACGGCGGACGGTTTCCGGATCGAGCACGACTCCATGGGCGAGGTCCGGGTGCCCGCCGGCGCGAAGTGGCGGGCCCAGACCCAGCGGGCGGTGGAGAACTTCCCGGTCTCCGGGCAGCGCATCGAGCGCGCCCACATCGAGGCGCTGGCCCGCATCAAGGGGGCCGCGGCGAAGGTGAACGCCGAACTCGGCGTCGTCGAGGGGGACATCGCCGACGCGATCCAGCAGGCGGCCCGCGAGGTGGCCGAGGGGAGGTGGGACGAGGAGTTCCCGGTGGACGTCTTCCAGACCGGGTCGGGCACGTCGTCCAACATGAACGTCAACGAGGTGCTCGCCACCCTGGCCACCGAGCGGCTCGGCCGGGACGTGCACCCCAACGACCATGTGAACGCCTCCCAGTCGTCCAACGACGTCTTCCCCTCCTCGATCCACATCGCGGCCACCGCCGCCGTCACCCACGACCTCGTGCCCGCCCTGGAGCATCTCGCCGCCGCCCTCGGGCGCAAGGCGGAGGAGTTCGCGGACGTCGTGAAGTCGGGGCGCACGCACCTCATGGACGCCACTCCGGTGACCCTGGGCCAGGAGTTCGGCGGGTACGCGGCGCAGGTGCGCTACGGCGTGGAGCGGCTCACCGCGTCGCTCCCCCGGCTCGCCGAACTGCCCCTGGGCGGCACCGCCGTCGGCACCGGCATCAACACGCCGCCCGGCTTCTCGGCCGCCGTCATCGCGGAGGTGGCCCGCGCCACCGGGCTGCCGCTGACCGAGGCCCGCGACCACTTCGAGGCCCAGGGCGCCCGGGACGGCATCGTCGAGACCAGCGGACAGCTGCGGACCATCGCGGTCGGCCTGACGAAGATCGCCAACGACCTGCGCTGGATGGCGTCGGGGCCGCGCACCGGGCTCGCCGAGATCAGCCTGCCCGACCTCCAGCCCGGTTCCTCGATCATGCCCGGCAAGGTCAACCCGGTGATCCCGGAGGCCGTTCTCATGGTCGCCGCGCAGGTCGTCGGCAACGACGCCACGGTGGCCACCGCCGGGGCCGCGGGCAACTTCGAGCTGAACGTCATGCTGCCGGTCATCGCGAAGAACGTGCTGGAGTCGATCCGGCTGCTCGCCAACGTCACCCGGCTGCTCGCCGACCGGACCGTGGACGGCATCGTCGCGGACCGCGAACGGGCCCGCGAGTACGCCGAGTCGTCGCCCTCCGTCGTCACCCCGCTGAACAAGTACATCGGCTACGAGGAGGCCGCCAAGGTCGCCAAGGCGTCCCTCGCCGAACGCCGGACGATCCGTCAGGTGGTCCTGGACGGCGGCTATGTGGAGCGCGGCGACCTGACCGTCGAGCAGCTGGACGAGGCGCTGGATGTCCTGCGGATGACACGCCCGTAACCGGACGCGAACCTTTGGCTCCCGGCCGTGCGAACCGTGACCCGCGCCGCAGCGTCGTATGCCGCAGGCACCTAATATCTGTGCATGGCAGACGGTGGAGCGGTGAGCGCGGACGTGGAGCGGGTGACGGCGGGCGGTCCGACGGGTTTCTGGGACCCCGGGAGTCAGATCCTGTGGCGTTACCGGGAGAACGGCGGCGCCCGCCTCCACATCGTGCGCCCGGTCACCGTCGTGCGCGACGACGCCGAGCTGCTCGCGGTCTGGCTGGCGCCCGGCACCGAGTGCGTGCGCCCGGTCCTCGCCGACGGTACGCCCGTGCACCAGGAGCCGCTGGAGTCCCGTTACACCAAGCCGCGGACGGTCCAGCGCGACCGCTGGTTCGGCACCGGGGTGCTGAAGCTGGCGCGGCCGGGCGAGCCCTGGTCGGTGTGGCTGTTCTGGGAACCGGGCTGGGAGTTCAAGAACTGGTACGTGAACCTGGAGACGCCGCTGGCCCGTTGGGCGGGCGGGGTGGACTCCGAGGACCACTTCCTGGACATCACCGTGCAGCCGGACCGGGCGTGGGACTGGCGCGACGAGGACGAGTTCGCGCAGGCGCTGCGGGACGGTCTGATGGACCCGGAGCAGGCCGCGCGGGTGCGGGAGGCCGGGCACGCGGCGGTGGCGGCGATCCGCGCCTGGGGGCCGCCGTTCAGCGAAGGTTGGCAGCACTGGCGCCCCGATCCGTCGTGGCCTGTACCGTCACTCCCGGAGGACTGGGACCGTACGCCCGCGCATGTGTCCCCATGAGACCCTTGCTGCGCCCCCGGGCCGCAACCGTAGGATCGTCCTCCGCAAGGGCGCACAGCAGCAACTCCCGGAGCATGCGCCGGGCTTGGCCGAACGTGACCGAGGGGCGGCAGGACGTGAGCGAGGGGTACGAGGACACCGTTGCGAGCCGCAGAGGGTTCGCCGGTGGCACAGGAAGAGCCTCTGACCACGCGGAAATTCCGTTCCTGGGGCGCGTTTTCCGGGTATCGGCACTTCTGCGGGACGAACCGCGCGCACGGCGCGCAGCCCCGGACGGACGGATTCGACACGCGTGACGGAGCACCCCATCTCCTTCGAACGCCCCCAGCCGGGCGTCGACCCCGCGGACCCTCGCGGGGCGCTCCTGCACACCCCCGCGCAGGTGCCCGTCGCCCCGGCGGCGGCCTTACCTGCGCAGGCCCGCACGGGTGAGCCGCCGGAGCCCGCGCCGCCCTGCGGCCAGGCCAAGAGCGCGGCCGGCAGCGACACCGAGCACTCCCAGCCCGACGCCGACGAGCCGGGCACCCACCGGCCGCGCCCGGCGCCCGAGGGCATCCCCGCCCAGCCGGGTGCCGAGGCCGAGCGCGCGGTGGCCCTGGGCGACGCCGAACGGCGCTCCGGCAAGGGGCTGCCGCCGGGACAGCCGACGCCGATGCGGCGCGACGGCGACCGGCTGCGCTTCGTGGGCGCCGCGACCCGGCGGATCGCCCGCGGCATCGACCTGGACGAGATCGTCATGGGGCTGTGCCGGGCGACCGTACCGACGTTCTCGGACGCGATCCTGGTCTATCTGCGCGACCCGCTGCCGGTCGGCGACGAGCGGCCCACCGGGCCCCTGCTGCTGCGGCTGCGGCGCACCGACCGGATACCCGCCGAGCGGGACACCGAGGGCGGTTTCGCGCCGGTCGCGCCGCCGGAGCCGTCCGAACTTGACATCGTCGGCAACGAGTTGTGCGAGGTGCGGCCCGGCAGCGCGCTCGCGGAGGTGCTGCGCGGGGTCCGCCCGGTCTTCACCGACGCCCCCGCCGCCCGCGCCGCGCTGCCCGAACTGCTCGGTGAGGGCGGCGAGTTCACCGTCCCCGGCGGACAGCGCGCGATCCTCGCCCCGCTGCGCGGCCGACGTCGGGTGATCGGCGCCGCGCTCTTCCTGCGCCGCCCCGAACGCGTCGCCTTCGAGGCCGACGATCTGCTGGTCGCCGCCCAACTCGCCACGCACAGCGCGCTGGGCATCGACAAGGCGGTCCTGTACGGCCGTGAGGCGTACATCGCCGACGAGTTGCAGCGCACCATGCTGCCGGAGAACCTGCCGCGTCCGACGGGCGTACGGCTGGCGTCCCGCTACCTCCCGGCGGCCGAGACCGCGCGGGTGGGCGGCGACTGGTACGACGCGATCCCGTTGCCCGGCAGCCGGGTCGCCCTCGTCGTCGGCGATGTCATGGGCCACTCCATGACGTCGGCGGCGATCATGGGCCAGCTGCGCACCACCGCGCAGACCCTGGCCGGGCTCGACCTGCCGCCGCAGGAGGTGCTGCACCACCTCGACGAGCAGGCCCAACGGCTGGGCAGCGACCGCATGGCGACCTGCCTGTACGCCGTCTACGACCCGGTCTCGCACCGCATCACCATCGCCAACGCCGGTCATCCGCCGCCCATCCTGCTGCATCTGGGCGGCCGGGCCGAGGTCCTGCGGGTGCCCGCGGGGGCGCCGATCGGGGTCGGCGGCGTCGACTTCGAGGCCGTCGAGCTGGACGCGCCCGCCGGAGGCACCCTGCTGCTGTACACGGACGGTCTGGTGGAGTCCCGGCTGCGGGACGTGTGGACCGGCATCGAGCAGCTGCGCGAGAAGCTGGCCGCGACGGCTCAGCTGACCGGGCCCGACCATCCGCCGCCGCTGGAGGCCCTCTGCGACGAGGTGCTCGACATGCTCGGCCCGGGTGACCGGGACGACGACATCGCGCTGCTCGCCGCCCGCTTCGACGGGATCGCGCCGAGCGACGTCGCGTACTGGTTCCTTGAGCCGGAGGACGCCGCTCCGGGGCGGGCCCGTCGGCTGGCTCGCCGGGCCCTGTCCCGCTGGGGCATGGAGGACCTGACCGACTCGGTGGAACTGCTGGTCAGCGAGGTCGTGACGAACGCCGTGCGGTACGCGACCCGGCCGGTCACGCTGCGGCTGCTCCGTACCGACGTGCTGCGCTGCGAGGTCGGCGACGACGTGCCGCAGCTGCCCCGGCTGCGGCAGGCGCGCGCCACCGACGAGGGCGGCCGGGGTCTCTACCTGGTCAACCGGCTGGCCCGGCGCTGGGGCGCCACCCGGCTCAGTACCGGGAAGGTGGTCTGGTTCGAGCTGAACCGGAACTGAGGGGCTCCGTCGCGGGTGCCGGGGAGGCTTCCAGCGCAGGTGCCGGGGCTGATGGTCGGGGTCCGAAGTTGGATCACGTCCAAAAGTTGCCGACTTCGTGTGGGAAGCGTTGACTACTGGGGTACGCGAAACGACCTGACCCGATCCATCCCCGGATCACGGAGGCACTCGTGACGCAGACACCCCGACAGAATCCCTACACGACGAGCAACGCGGGCATTCCCGTGGAGAGCGACGAGCACTCGCTCACCGTCGGGGCGGACGGCCCGATCCTGCTCCAGGACCACTACCTCATCGAGAAGATGGCGCAGTTCAACCGGGAGCGGGTCCCCGAGCGCGTGGTGCACGCCAAGGGCAGCGGCGCGTACGGCGTCCTGGAAGTCACCCACGACGTCAGCCAGTTCACCAAGGCGGACCTCTTCCAGCCCGGCAAACGCACCCAGATGCTCGCGCGTTTCTCGACGGTCGCCGGTGAGCAGGGCTCCCCCGACACCTGGCGCGACCCGCGGGGTTTCGCGCTGAAGTTCTACACCGAGCACGGCAACTACGACATGGTCGGCAACAACACCCCGGTGTTCTTCGTGCGGGACCCGCAGAAGTTCCAGGACTTCATCCGCTCGCAGAAACGCCGGCCCGACAACGGCCTGCGCGACCACGACATGCAGTGGGACTTCTGGACCCTCTCCCCCGAGTCCGCGCACATGGTGACGTGGCTGATGGGCGACCGCGGCATCCCGAAGAGCTACCGGCACATGAACGGCTACTCGTCGCACACCTATATGTGGGTCAACGGCGGCGGCGAACGGTTCTGGATCAAGTACCACCTCAAGACCGACCAGGGCATCGACTTCCTCACCCAGGCCGACGCCGACCGGCTGGCCGGCGAGGACCCGGATCTGCACCGGCGTGACCTGTTCGACGCGATCAAGGGCGGCGAGCACCCGTCCTGGACGGTGTATGTGCAGGTCATGCCGTTCGAGGACGCGCCGGGTTACCGGTTCAACCCGTTCGATCTGACCAAGGTGTGGCCGCACGGCGACTACCCGCTGATCGAGGTCGGCCGGATGACCCTGAACCAGAACCCCGAGGACTACTTCGTCCACATCGAGCAGGCCGCGTTCGAGCCGTCGAACCTGGTGCCCGGCATCGGCCCGTCGCCGGACAAGATGCTGCTGGGCCGGCTGTTCTCCTACCCGGACACGCACCGCTACCGGATCGGCGCGAACTACACCCAGCTGCCGCCCAACCGGCCGCACTCCCCGGTGAGTTCGTACGCCAAGGACGGCGCGATGCGCTACGAACCGGCCCGGGTCGGCGCCCCCTACGCCCCCAACTCCTACGGCGGCCCGGCCGCGGACACCGACCGCTTCGGCGACATCGCGGGCTGGCGGGCGGCGGGCGAGATGGTCCGCGAGGCGTACGCCCTGCACTCCGAGGACGACGACTTCGGGCAGGCCGGCACGCAGGTCCGCGAGGTCCTCGACGACGCGGCCCGCGACCGCCTCGCCGACAACATCACCGGCCACCTCAAGGACGGCGTCTCCGCCCCGGTCCTCGCCCGCGCCCTCCAGTACTGGCGCAACGTCGACAAGGAACTCGGCGACCGGATCGCGGGCGCCTTCAACGGAGGCTGAGACCGGAGAGGCAGCTGACACCCGAGAGGCAGCTCCTCCCTGAGAGGCAGGGGAACGACAAGGGGCGCCCGGCAGCTCGCCGGGCGCCCCTTCTTGTCAGCTGTAGGTGGCCTCGCCGCTAGCCACCCGGGTTGAACGGGTCGTCCAGACCCCCGGTCGGGGTCTCGGTCGGCGTCTCGGTCGGGGTCTCGGTGGGGGTCTGCGTCGGCGTCTGCGTCGGGGTCTCGGTCGGCGTCTCGCTCTGCGTCGGCGTCTGACTCGGGGTCTGGCTCGGCGTCTCGCTGGGCGTCTGGCTCGGCGTCACGGTGGGCGTCGGGGTCACCGTGGGCTCCACGGCCGCGCCCTGCGTGGTGTCCAGGTCGAAGCGGGCGTCCTTGTCCGAGACCCCGAAGGTGTACGCGGCCCAGATCTGCGCCGGGAAGCCACCGCCGTTGACCCGGTCGAGGCCGCCGGCGCCGTACATCGCGACCTGGGCGCCGTTCTTCTGGGCCTCGCCGAACAGGCCCACCGAGGTGACCAGGTCGGGCGTGTAGCCGGTGAACCAGGCCGACTTGTTGTTGTCGGAGGTACCCGTCTTGCCGGCGACCTTACGGCCGTCGCGCTCGGCGTTGTCCCGCACCGACGTCTTGGCCGTACCGTCGTCGACCACGCCGGTCAGCACCGAGGTGACCGTGTCGGCGGCCTCGGTGCTGATGACCTGGTCGCCGATCGGGTTCGGCAGCTCGACCGAACGCTTGCTGTTCTCCACGGACTTGATGATGGACGGCGTGACCTTCTTGCCGTGGTTGTCGAGGGTCGCGTACACGCCCGCCATCTGAAGGGGGCTCGCGCCCATGGTGCCCAGGGTCTGCGCGGGCACCGCCTTCAGGCCCTCGGTGTCCATGCCGAGCTGGCCGCCGACCTTGAGCACGTGTTGCATGCCGACGTCCACGCCCAGCTGCGCGAAGACGGAGTTGACGGACTTGTTCATCGCCGTCTGGACGGTGATGGGGCCGTAGTTGCCGTCGTCCTCGTTCTCCGGGGCGAAGCCGACCTTGACGCCGTTGTCCACGACCGGGCGCTTGCTGGTGCCGTCGTAGATCGTGTCGGCCGTGATCTGGGTGCCGTTCTGCGTCTTGGCGTTCTCGTCGAGGGCCGCGGCGAGGATGACCGGCTTGAACGTCGAGGCCGGCTGGTAGTCCGTGCGGGTCGCGTTGTTGCGGAAGTGCTTGTAGTAGTCCGTGCCGCCGTACATCGCGACGACCGCGCCGGTCTTCGGGTCGACGGACGCGGCACCCGCCTGGACGTCCCCGTCGACGGAGCGTTCCTTCGCGTCCAGCTTGCTGGTCAGCTGCGACGTCGCGGCCTTCACCAGCGCCGCCTGCCGCTTCTTGTCGATGTTCAACGTGATGTTCCAGCCGCCCGCCCGGACCATCGACAGCGCCTCGTCGAGGTTGTCGGCGGTGCCCTGCGTGACCAGTTGCCTGGCCAGCTGGTTGTTGGCCGCGTCCACCAGGTAGCCGACCTGACCGCCCATGCCGGGCGCCGCCTTGGGCTCCTTGGGGGTCGGGAACGTCATGGCATCGCGCTTGGTCTTGTTCAGCCAGTCCTGACCGACCATGTTGTTCAGAACGTAGTTCCAGCGCTCCTTGACCAACTTCTTACCGGTCGGGGTGGCGATGGCCCAGTCGTACTGGTTCGGCGCCTGGAGCAGCGCGGCGAGATAGGCGCCCTGCTGGACGTCGAGCTTCTCGGCGTCGATCCCGTAGTAGGCCTGGGCGGCGGCCTGGATGCCGTAGGCGCCCCGGCCGTAGTAGCTGGTGTTGATGTACCCGGCGAGGATGTAGTCCTTGGTCTTCTCGCGGTCCAGCTTCAACGAGATGACCAGCTCGTTCAGCTTGCGCGTGATCGTCTGGTCCTGCGTCAGGTAGTAGTTCTTGACGTACTGCTGGGTGATCGTCGAACCACCCTGCGCGCCCTTGCCGGAGAGGGTGTTGATCAGGCCTCGGGCGGTGCCCTTGAGGTCGACGCCGGAGTCCTGGTAGAAGCTCTTGTTCTCCGCGGCGACGAAGGTGTAGCGCACCTCCTTCGGCACCTTGTTCAGGCCGACGATCTCGCGGTTGCGCTGGCCGTCCCGGGTCATCAGGGAGCCGTTGCTGTACTTGTAGACGTTG
The DNA here is from genome assembly GCF_044757465.1 of Streptomyces sp. NPDC091279. NCBI lineage: Bacteria > Bacillati > Actinomycetota > Actinomycetes > Kitasatosporales > Streptomycetaceae > Streptomyces > Streptomyces sp. NPDC091279. Next base: position 245,513 of record NZ_JBIVVA010000007.1, read on the forward strand.
CTCTGGAGCTGCGCGTCGGCGTTGCCCGCGGGGATGTCGATCATCATGTACAGCACCACGAAGGCGCCCATGCCGAGCAGGCAGAGACCTATCAGGGTGCCGACGATCTTCTTCCAGGTGAACATCCGGCGTATCAGGCTCCGGCCGTCCTTGCCCTTGCCCTTGGTGCGGCCGCGTCCCTTGCCCTGTGCCGCCCTGCGGGCCTCGGCGCGTCCCCCGACGCCGGGAGACGGGTTCCCGGACGGAGGTGGGGGCGGTGCCGTCGTACGGCCGCCCCGCTGTCGCGCTCTTCTCTCGTCCGCGCGTCCCATTGGTCCGTTCCGCTCCGCTTCGTTCACGTGTGTTCAGAAGTCACACAGGTTCGCCGCCAAGGTCAGCTCAGAAAGCTAACACCGGGAGATGTACCAAAGGTCCGGTGGTCCCGCCTTTTGTGGACGTGACAATCAGCACCCGCCCCGATGGAACCGACGGCCGAGAGGGGTGAAGGGTTGCCCGGCCGGGTAATGTGATAGCACTTAGCTAGAAACAAGAACCCATACCTACGGGGGAACCTGATGACCACGCAGCCATCCACACCCGACGCCGACGCGCCCGACCTGCCCGAGATGCCCGCCCCGCGCGTGCGGGAGTTCACCGCGCACAGCGCCGGTGGCGGACTCGCCCTGCTGCTGTGCCTGGTCGGGCCGCTGGCCGGGATCGCCCTCATCGCCGTCGGCGCCACCCTCGAACCGGCGGGCACCAAGGCCACGTTGATCATCGTCGGCATCCTGGTGGTGGTCGCCGCCTTCATCGCCATGGGCGGCCTGAACAACGTCGCTCCGGGCGAGGCACGGGTCGTCCAGCTCTTCGGGCGCTACCGGGGGACCATCCGGCAGGACGGGCTGCGCTGGGTGAACCCGTTCACCTCCCGCACCAAGATCTCCACCCGGGTGCGCAACCACGAGACCGCCGTCCTCAAGGTGAACGACGCCTACGGCAACCCCATCGAACTCGCCGCGGTCGTCGTGTGGAACGTCCAGGACACCGCGCAGGCCGTCTTCGAGGTCGACGACTTCCTGGAGTTCGTCGCCACGCAGACCGAGGCGGCCGTCCGGCACATCGCCATCGAGTACCCCTACGACGCCCATGACGAGGGCGGCCTCTCGCTGCGCGGCAACGCCGAGGAGATCACCGAGAAGCTCGCCGTCGAACTGCACGCGCGCGTGGAGGCGGCCGGCGTGCGGATCATCGAGTCCCGGTTCACGCACCTCGCCTACGCTCCCGAGATCGCCTCCGCGATGCTCCAGCGGCAGCAGGCCGGGGCGATCGTGGCGGCGCGGCGGGAGATCGTCGACGGCGCGGTCGGGATGGTCGAGGCGGCGCTCGGGCGGATCTCCGAACGGGGGATCGTGGAGCTGGACGAGGAACGGAAGGCGGCGATGGTGTCCAACCTGTTGGTCGTGCTGTGCGGGGACCGGGCGGCGCAGCCGGTGCTGAACACGGGGACGCTCTACCAGTGACGGAGTCTTTGGAGGGTTCGGGCTCTCAGGGGCGGCCGCGGCAGCGCAAGCAGGTGCTGTTGCGGCTGGACCCCGCGGTGCACGACGCGCTGGCGCGCTGGGCCGGGGAGGAGTTGCGGTCCGCCAACGCGCAGATCGAGTTCCTCCTGCGGAGGGCGTTGAAGGACGCGGGACGACTGCCGGGCGAGGCCGGGCCGCTCCCCCGGCGCGGGCGCCCCCCTGGAGGCTCCGCCCCCAGACCCCCGACGGGCTGATTGCGTCGACCCTCTATGCGCGGTGGGTATACACAGCAGGTATACCCACCGTGTATAGTCCTCCCCATGTCCATCGGTCACACACTCCTAGGGCTCCTTGAGTCCGGGCCCCGGCATGGTTACGACCTGAAGCGGGCCTTTGACGAGAAGTTCGGTCATGACCGGCCGTTGCACTACGGCCAGGTCTACTCGACGATGTCCCGGCTGCTGAAGAACGGTCTGGTCGAGGTCGACGGCATCGAGGCGGGCGGGGGGCCCGAGCGGAAGCGGTACGCGATCACCGAGGCGGGGATCACCGACGTCGAACGGTGGCTGGTGACGCCGGAGCCGCCCGAGCCGTATCTCCAGTCGACCCTGTACACCAAGGTCGTGCTCGCGCTGCTGACGCGGCGGGACGCGGCCGATGTGCTCGACACGCAGCGGTCGGAGCATCTGCGGATGATGCGCATCCTCACCGACCGCAAGCGCAAGGGCGATCTCGCCGACCAACTGATCTGCGACCACGCCCTGTTCCACCTGGAGGCGGACCTGCGCTGGCTGGAGCTGGCCACGGCGCGTCTCGACAAGCTCCGTGAGGCGGTCAACCCGTGACGCACCCCGCCGGTTCCCTGCTCGCCGCCGACGACCTGCGCAAGGCGTACGGCAGCACGCTCGCGCTCGACGGCGCCGCGTTCTCCATCCACCCCGGCGAGGTCGTCGCCGTCATGGGCCCCTCCGGGTCCGGGAAGTCGACGCTGCTGCACTGCCTCGCCGGGATCGTCACCCCGGACTCCGGGTCGATCCGGTACGACGGCCAGGAGATGGCCACCATGAACGACACGCAGCGCAGCGCCCTGCGCCGCTCGGAGTTCGGATTCGTGTTCCAGTTCGGCCAGTTGGTGCCGGAGCTGACCTGCGTGGAGAACGTCGCGCTGCCGCTGCGGCTGAACGGCACCCCGCGCAAGCTCGCCGAACGCACCGCGCTGTCCTGGATGGAGCGCCTGGAGGTGGACGGCCTCGGCGGCCAGCGCCCCGGTGAGGTCTCCGGCGGACAGGGCCAACGGGTCGCGGTGGCACGGGCGTTGGTCACCGACCCGCGGGTGGTGTTCGCCGACGAGCCGACCGGCGCCCTCGACTCCCTCAACGGCGAGCGGGTGATGGAACTGCTCACCGAGGCCGCGCGCACCGCCGGTGCCGCCGTGGTCCTGGTGACCCACGAGGCCCGGGTGGCCGCCTACTCCGACCGCGAGATCGTCGTACGGGACGGCAGGTCACGGGACATGGAGCGCGCGGTATGAGCCCCCGGCAGTGGTCGAGAGACCTGGGGCTGGGCGTCAGGTTCGCCTTCGGCGGCGGGCGCGAGGGATGGGTGCGGGCGCTGCTCACGGCCGTCGGCGTGGGGCTCGGGGTGGCGCTGCTGCTGATCACCACGGCCCTGCCGAACGCCCTGACCGTCCGCAAGGAACGGGAGGCGGCACGCCAGGACGCCACCTATGTCTTCACGCCGGTGAAGAAGGCCGCCGACACCTTCGTCGTCGCGGACAACGACACCGAGTTCCACGGCGCCGACGTGCGCGGCCGGCTCCTCGAACCGGAGGGCGTCAAGGCGCCGTTGCCGCCCGGGCTGCACCGGTACCCGGCCGCCGGGGACATGGTCGTCTCGCCCGCGCTGAAGGAGCTGCTGGACTCCGCGGCCGGCAAGGAGCTGCGGACGCGGCTGCCGTACCGGGTGTCCGGGACCATCGGCGAGGTCGGCCTGATCGGCTCGCGGGAACTCGCCTACTACGCGGGCGTGTCCGGCCTCGCGGACCGGATCGACCCGCCGACCGTGGCCCGGCTCGACCACTTCGGCAGCACCGCCCCGAACGGCTCCGAAGACCCCGTGATGGCGCTGCTGATCCTCGTGGTGTTCGTGGTGCTGCTGATGCCGGTCGGGGTGTTCATCGCCGCCGCCGTGCGCTTCGGCGGCGAGCGCCGCGACCGTCGGCTGGCCGCGCTGCGACTGGTCGGCTCGGACAGCCGGATGGTGCGGCGGATCGCGGCGGGCGAGGCGATGGCGGGCGCGCTGCTCGGGCTCGTGTTCGGCGCCGGTTTCTTTCTGATTGCCCGTCAGATCGCGTCCAGCGTCGAGGTGTTCGGGGTCAGTGTGTTCCCGAGCTACCTCACCCCGGCCCCCGCGCTGGTCGCCCTGGTGCTGCTGGCGGTCCCGGCGGCGGCGGTGCTGGTGACGCTGCTCGCGCTGCGCGGGGTCGTCATCGAACCGCTCGGCGTGGTCCGCACGACGAAGCCCGCCCGGCGTCGGCTGTGGTGGCGGCTGCTGCTGCCGGTGGCCGGTCTGGCCGCGCTGTACCCGATGATCGGTCAGGGCGACGACGGCGGCACCTTCAACCAGTACCTGGTCACCGGCGGTGTCCTGCTGCTCCTGGTCGGCGTCACCGCGCTGCTGCCCTGGGTCGTCGAGAGCGTCGTCACCCGCCTCGGCACCGGCCCGCTGTCCTGGCAACTGGCGGTCAGGCGGCTCCAGTTGAGCAGCGGTTCGGCGGCCCGCATGGTCAACGGCATCGCGGTGGCCGTGGCCGGTGCGATCGCCCTCCAGATGCTCTTCACCGGCGTCGACGCCCAGTACAGCAAGCAGACCGGCTACGACCTGGAACGGGCGCAGATGCAGATGTCGGTGACCGACCGGGCGCCGGCGTCCCGGGTCTCCGACGCCATGCGGGACACCGAGGGCGTGCGCAAGGTCGTCGCGATCGGCAACTCCCAGATCGGCGACGGCCCCGTGGAGCCGAAGAACAGCACGGAGGTGAGCGTCGGGGACTGTGCCTCGCTGCGTGAGCTGGCCGCGCTGCCGAGCTGCCGGGACGGCGACGTCTTCGCGCTGACCGGCGGCGCGGAGGACTCCTGGACGACGTCGGTGCTGACGTCGCACAAGAAGCTCTACCTCAACCCCTCCTTCAGCGACGAGGAGCCGCTGGGCCGGGTCGCCTGGCAGCCGCCGAAGGACCTGAAGCAGGCGCGGACCCGCACGGACCCGACCGGCATGAAGCGGTCCGGGCTCCTGGTCACCGACGGCGCGCTGCCCAGCGCGGCGGCGGCCGGGGTGCACAGGGTGGTCTATCTGTCCCTCGACCCGAAGGTGGCGGACGCCAAGGAGCATGTGCGCGACACGGCGGCCGGTGTCGATGTCCTGCTCCAGCCGGAGACGCTGGTCGCCACGGAGCGCACGGCGGAGTTCGCCACGCTGCGCACCGGGCTGTTCGTGGGCGCGGCGGCGGTCCTCGCGCTGATCGGCGCGAGCCTGCTGGTGGGGCAGTTGGAGCAGTTGCGGGAGCGCAGGAAGCTGCTGTCGTCGCTGGTCGCCTTCGGTACCCGGCGGCGCACGCTGAGCCTGTCGGTGCTGTGGCAGTCGGCGCTGCCGGTCGGCCTCGGGCTGCTGCTGGCCGCCGTGGTGGGGCTGACCCTGGGCACGGTGCTGCTGCGGATGGTCGGCGCGCAGGTGCGGATCGACTGGGCCGGGGTGCTGGCGATGAGCGGCTTCGGCGCGGCGGTCGTGATGGCGGTGACGGCGTTGAGTCTGCCGCCGTTGCTCCGCCTGATGCGCCCGGAGGGCCTGCGCACCGAGTAACCACGCCCACGACGCCGCCGGGCCCCTCCCCCGCCCGTGGGGAGGGGCCCGGTTCAACGTCCGTACCGGCCGGACTTCTTGGGGCGGCGAACGGCGACGAGGGTCACGCGTCCTTGGATTCGCCCCCGGCGTCGGTGCCGCCGGACGGGCCGCCGGTCGTGGAGCCCGGGTCGGTGGCGTCGTTCGGGGGCGCTGCGGGGGCCGTCTGCGGTTGCCGGGCGGCGTGGGCGACGGCGACGGTCTGGCCGTGGGCGTAGGCCCGCAGATAGCCGACGACGGTGTTGGTGACCGCCACCAGCGGCACCGCGACGACCGCGCCGCCGATGCCCGCGATCATGCCGCCGCCCGCCACCGACAGCACCACGGCGAGCGGGTGGACGCGGACCGCGCGGCCCAGGATGAACGGCTGGAGGACATGGCCCTCGATCTGCTGGACCGCGAGGACCACGGCGAGGGTCATCACGGCGGTGAACACGCCCTGCGTCACCAGCGCCACGACGACCGCGAGGGCGCCCGAGGCGACCGCGCCGACCAGCGGGATGAAGGAGAACAGGAAGATGAACACGGCCAGCGGGACGGCCATCGGCACATTGAGGAAGTAGATGCCGAGGCCGATGAAGATGGCGTCGATGAGGGCGACCAGGACGGTGCCGCGCACATACGCGGTGAGGGTGCGCCAGGCGCGCGGTCCGGCGCCCGCGACGCCGGGGCGGGCGCCGGCGGGGACCAGCTTGAGCGTCCACTCCCAGATGCGCCGGCCGTCGTAGAGCAGGAACAGGGTGGAGAACATCGTCAGCAGGATGCCGGTGAGGGCCTCCACGACGACCTGGACGCCTTCGAGTCCGGCCGAGGTGATCTGGTCGGTGTTGGCGCCGATCGCCTCGCGGAGGTTCTTGGCGATCTGGTTGATCTGCGTGTCGGTGACGTGGAAGGGGCTGTTCAGCAGCCACTTGCGCAGTTCGTCGATGCCGTCCTGTATCTGGTCGGAGAGGTTGTTGATGTTCTCGACGACCTGCCAGGTGACGAACCAGCCGATCAGCCCCATGACGATGAAGCCCAGGATCGCGGTGAGCGCGGTGGCCAGACCTCGCGGCATCCCGTACCGGCACAGGCGGGCCACCGTCGGCTGGAGCAGCGCGGTGATGAGCAGCGCGGTGACGAAGGCGAGGACGAGCAGCTGGACGGCGCTGATGACCCGCATCAGCACCCACAGCGTCCCCGCGAGCACCAGCAGCCGCCAACTGGCCTCGGCGGCGACCCGCACGCCCCAGGGCACGGCGTGCGCGGGGTCGGGGCGGCTGACGACCTGGAGGATCTCGGGGGCGTGCTCGTGGGGTGCGGCGGCGTCGGCGGGGGCGGGGCGCGGGCGGCCGGGGTCGGCGGCGTCGTCGTCCTCCCGCTCGGCCTCGGCGCGGCGCTCGTTGAACCGTTCACTCATCTCGGTCAGCCGGGCACCGAAGCGACCGAGCCACCCTGGCACTCTCGACATGATCGATCCTCTTCCCCCGTCGTGCCCCACCACTCCCCCGGGACCTTTGCGCATCCGACCGTACAGGGCGACAGCCCCTCCCCCTAGGACGGGGAGGGGCTGCGCGGAGTTGAGCGGGGAAGGCGAACGGGCGCCTGCCGGGCTAGTACCAGCTGTTGGCCTGCCAGAAGGACCAGGCCTCGCACGGGCTGCCGTAGCGGCTGTCCATGTAGTTGAGGCCCCACTTGATCTGGGTCGCCGGGTTCGACTGCCAGTCGGAACCGGCCGAGGAGTACTTGGAGGCGGGCAGCGCCTGGAAGAGACCGTAGGCCCCGGAGGAGGCGTTGGTCGCGTTCATGTTCCAGCTGGACTCGTGGTTCACGATGTTGCTGAAGCACTGGAACTGCGCGTCCGGCACCATCTGCCGGGCCATCGCCTGGATCTGCGCGACCGTGTACGACGACTGCACGGGGAAGCTGGAGGCGTCACGGCTGGAGTCGCGGCTGGCGGCGGCCTTCTTGGCCTCCGCGCGCTCCTTGGCCAGCTTCTCGGCCTTCTCCGCGGCTTCCTTCTTCGCGATCGCGGTCTTGGCGGCCTCCTTGCGGGCCGACTCCTCCGCGTCCTTCTTGGCGGACGCGTCCGCCGCGATGGCCTGCGTCTCGGCCTGCTGCGTCAGGGACGCGGTCTGCACCTGCGCCTGCTGACCGGTGGGGATGTCCGCGAGGAGCGTCGCGTCGGCTGCCGTTGCCTCGGCGTCGTTGTTCTGCGCGACGCTGCCCGAGGCAACACCGACGACGCTTCCGACTGCGGTGACCGCGGTGGCCGAGGCCACTGCGAATCCCCGGACCGAAATCCGGCTCACACGGTTTCCTTCCAGCATCGCCCGCTTCGGTGACCGTGGCGGACGCAATCGTGCCCCTTGGCGCTGGCCTCCGTACTGCGGGGTCACGGGAGGCGCGGGCCCGGTGGACAACTCCCCTGCGGGAGCGGCCGCGTGGTGACTCGGGCGGCATACGACGACGTTGTGGAGTTGGCGGTGGTGCTCAAGTGGTGTCTGTACCCGTGGGGGTACATGTGTGTCGTATGCGGGGCCTGACAGGAACGAGACTCTAGCCGTATGGCTACGCCCCAAGGCAATTCCCGGTCGCGTGTGAAAGCTCACATCCCGTTTGGCGCAGGTCATTTCGAGAAACCTCCGCACGCGAAGACGCCGCCCGGCTAGGCTCACAGCCTTTTGCCGGGCGGCGCCAACCACCGCGTGGGCGGCCTCTGTCGGGCCGCGCGTGTCGCCTCTAGAGCTGCACGTCCTCCAGCATCTCGGTGACCAGGGCGGCGATCTGGGACCGCTCGGACCTGGTGAGGGTGACGTGCGCGAAGAGCGGATGTCCCTTCAGCTTCTCGACGACGGCGACGACACCGTCGTAGCGGCCGACCCGGAGGTTGTCGCGCTGGGCCACGTCATGGGTGAGCACCACCCGTGAGTTGGCGCCGATCCGCGACAACACGGTCAGCAGGACGTTCCGTTCGAGGGACTGTGCCTCGTCCACGATGACGAACGCGTCGTGCAGGGAGCGTCCGCGGATGTGGGTGAGGGGCAGCACCTCCAGCATGCCGCGGGCGGTGACCTCCTCGATGACCTCGCGGCTGGTGACCGCGGAGAGCGTGTCGAAGACCGCCTGCGCCCAGGGGCTCATCTTCTCGGACTCGGAGCCCGGCAGATAGCCGAGGTCCTGGCCGCCGACCGCGTACAGCGGCCGGAACACCATCACCTTCTTGTGCTGGCGGCGCTCCAGGACGGCTTCGAGGCCCGCGCACAGGGCGAGCGCCGACTTGCCGGTGCCGGCCCGGCCGCCCATCGACACGATCCCGATGTCCGGATCGAGCAGCAGGTCGAGCGCGATGCGCTGTTCGGCGCTGCGGCCCTTGATGCCGAACGCCTCCCGGTCGCCGCGCACGAGGCGGACGGTGCCGTCGGGACTCACCCGGCCGAGTGCCTTGCCGCGCTCGGACTGGAGGGTGAGGCCGGTGTGCACGGGGAGGTCGGCGGCCTCCGGGACGTACACGTGGCCTTCCTCGAAGAGGATGTCCACCTGCTCGCCGGGGACCGTCAGTTCGGACATGCCGGTCCAGCCGGAGTTCTCCGTGATGGCGAGTTCGGCCCGGTACTCCTCGGCGAGCAGGCCCACGGAGGACGCCTTGATCCGCAGCGGCAGGTCCTTGGAGACGACGGTGACGTCGAACCCTTCGGCCTGGAGATTGCGGGCGACGGCCAGGATGCGGGAGTCGTTGTCCCCCAGCCGGTAGCCGCTGGGCAGCACGCTGGGGTCCGAGTGGTTCAGCTCGACACGGACCGTCCCGCCCAACTCCCCGATGGGGATGGGGGCGTCGAGGCGGCCGAACTTCACCCGGTAGTCGTCCAGCAGCCGCAGGGCCTGCCGGGCGAAGTAGCCGAGTTCGGGATGGTGCCGCTTGGCCTCCAGTTCCGTGACGACGACGATCGGGAGCACCACTTCGTGCTCCTCGAACCGGGTCAGGGCGTTGGGATCGGCCAGCAGGACGCTGGTGTCGAGTACATAGGTGCGCCGGTCGGACGTGCGGCGCTTCGCGCTGGTCACCACGGAAGGACGTACCCCCTCGGAAGAGGTCGGGGAGCGACGGAGTGGGATACCGGGTTCGGCAGGGCGGGTCTGAGCCCGACCGGTCGTCGGCCGCCTTGCACGGGCCGGAAACCGGCCCTCCACTGCTGTGTCCGTGCCGTGATCGGACGGTAGGGCTGGTGCAACGGGCCTCCCGGGCGGACGGCCCCGTGCCGTCCGCTGAGATACGACACCCGTGGTTCGGGCGTCGACCTGCCAGGGTTATGCCCTTCAGGAGGCGCGACCATGCCACTGGGCAGGGCGGCGTGCCGGTGAACTCCTTGTTACGTACGTGTCCCGAGAGGTGTCCGGGGCGCGGCGGTCAGCCGCCGAAACGGCGGTGGCGGGCCGCGTAGTCGCGCAGGGCGCGCAGGAAGTCGACCTTGCGGAAGGCCGGCCAGAAGACCTCACAGAAGTAGTACTCGGAGTGGGCTGTCTGCCACAGCATGAATCCGGACAGCCGCTGTTCGCCGCTGGTGCGGATCACGAGGTCGGGGTCGGGCTGGGACTTGGTGTAGAGGTGGCGTCCGATCCGGTCGACGGTGACGGAGTCGGCCAGTTCCTCCAGGGAGGTGCCCTTGTCGGCGGCGTCCACGATCATGGAGCGCACGGCGTCGGCGATCTCCTGCCGGCCGCCGTAGCCGATGGCGACGTTGACGACTATGCCGTCGACGTGGGCGGTGGAGTCGGCCGCTTCCTTGAGCACGGTCTGCATGGGGGCGGGCAGGACGTCGGGGGCGCCGACGTGGTGCACGCGCCAGCGGCCGTCGGCGGCGAGGGTGCGTACGACGTCCTCGATGATGCCGAGGAGCGGGCCGAGTTCGTCCTGCGGGCGGTCGAAGTTGTCCGTCGACAGCAGCCAGAGGGTGACGACCTCGACGTCGGTCTCGGAGCACCAGCCGAGGAACTCCTCGATCTTCTCGGCGCCGGCCCGGTGGCCGTGCACACTGCTCGATCCCGCTGCCTTGGCCCAGCGTCGGTTGCCGTCCATGATGACGCCGATGTGCTTGGGCACCTGAGCGTGGTCCAGGTGACCTTCCACCCGGCGTGCGTACAGCCTGACCAGCAGGCCACGCAGCTTGTCGCGCAGGTTCACGTGATTGTCAGCCCCTCCGTAGGGATCGGACAGGCGCGATCCGGGCTCGGCACTCGGCCGAGGGCGGGCCCTGTCCGTTGGCGGTCCGGGGTCACTCCGTACGACGGGTCCCCGGTGACGAAGCCTACCCCCGCGCGGTGGGCCGGAGGCCAACGGGGACACGGGCGCCGGGCGGAAACCGGCGCGGTGGGCGAGGAGGAGAGGGGCCGTCGCGCGAGGGAACGGGGGCAAGAAAAACGGGCCGGTCCGTGGGGGGGGAGACGGACCGGCCCGAGGGGGGGTTTCCACCATAACCCTTCGTAAGTGATGCTGCGTGCTTTGACGCAAGACAACTACTCTCCGAATTCGAACGGCGACGCCGGGATGGCCTTGAAAGGCCTTCCGCGCACCTCGTTCATGGCCGAAACACAGCACATTCTCAGGGTAGTTGGGCGGAATGCATGGAGATCATGGGGATCGCGTGCACAATTTCCCGGGCGTGGCGCCGCGTCGCCCCATCCCCCACTCGGGTGACATGTCACCGCGTGTCTCTTTGACGTCTTCAAGCCTCATGACGGGACACCGGGCAGAGAAGGACGCGGGACGGCACCGCGGCACCGCGCGGCCCCCTCCACCGCGCGGTGCCGCCCGCGCAGCTTTGCTCACGCGAATTACCTTGACTCGAAGCTACGTGAGGCATGCCAAGGATGCGAGACACCCTCGATAACGATGTGGAAACCGCACCCTGACCTGTGAATGCAGGGCGCCGAACACCTCAGAGGCCCGGTATCCGCGAACCGCCCCTCCTCAGAGGCCGCTCTCCCTTCGAACGACCGTTCCTGGCCATCGCCGGTTTTCAGGAGAACGGCGCCCACCGACGGCGTGCGCCGAAGGGTTCACGCCCCCGGGGCGGGCCGCTTCTTGCGCGCGTCGACGAGATGACGGCTGCTGTACGCGACGAAGGACCCCTCGGCCTCGATCCGCTCATGGAGGGCGCGCACCCGGTCCACGTATGCCTCGACGGTGAAGCCGGGCACGGCGACGAGGTCCTCGAAGGAGCGGGGGGAGGTCATGAGCGGCATGGTCGCAGGGTGTTGTCAGTGGTCGCTGCTACTTTTCCGGCATGACAGAGACGGGTGGAGAACGGGAGACACTGCGGGCCAGCCTGGACCGGCAACGGGACGCCGTGCTGGGCAAGTTGGCGGGGCTGGACGACGAGGGGCTGCGCCGCCCGCTGACGCCGTCGGGCACCAGTCTGCTGGGCCTGGTGAAGCATCTGGCGTCGGTGGAGTACGGCTGGTTCGTGGAGACCTTCGGCGGCGAGGCGGAGCCGTTGTGGTTCGACCCGTACAGCGACCAGGACATGCGCGCGGACCAGGGGGAGACGACGGCGGAGATCGTCGCGTTCTACGGCCGGGCCAGGGCCGCCGCCGACGCCACGATCGCCGGGCTCCCCCTGGACGCGCCGGGCCGGCCCGCCTGGCGCGACGGCGAGGTGTCCCTGCGCTGGGTCCTGGTCCACATGATCGAGGAAACGGCGAGACACGCCGGGCACATGGACATCGTGCGGGAGCTGATCGACGGGGCGACGGGGGACCGGCTTCCGGGGTGAGCGGCCGTGGGTGGGGGGCTCAGCGGTTGACCGACTGGATCTCCTGCACGACGACGTTCTGGGTCGCTCCGAAGGTGCCGTCGGGGAGGTCGCCGCCCGCGCCGCCGGTGCCGGTCCAGTGGATCTTCCAGGTGACGGTGGCCTTGAGCGGGTAGGAGCCGTCCCCCGAGGAGCGCAGGTACTTCACTCCGCAGGGCGGGGTCTGCCCGGCCTTGCCCTGGGCGTAGGGCTCACCGATCCGGCCGCCGTTGACCGCGCAGGCCCCGGAGGCCGGGTAGGTCACCGCGTCCGAGGTGCCCGGGTCGATCTGGAGGCTCTGCGGCTCCGCGATCGCGGTCGCGGTGAGGTTCAGCACGGGGACGGACGCGGTGACGGAGACGGGCTTGAACGCCGCCGCGTCCAGCCAGGCCCAGGTGGGGAGGTTGACCTTCGTGGTGTCCGCCGGGGCCAGGGTCACCTTGGTGCCGGGCACGCGGATCTCGGCGTAGGCGAGTTCGGCGAGGATCTGCGGGGTGATCGCGTTCTTGACGGTCGCGGGCGGGGCGTCACCCGTGTCCACCCAGAAGGTGTCTTCGGTGCAGGAGTCCCAGCCGGGCGGGAAGCTCTCGTTGACGTACGCGTCCCACCAGTAGCCCTTGCCGGTCTTGTCCTTGTTGAAGTCCTTGTACGGCTTGCCGTTGACGTACCGGTCGCGCTGCTGGGCGTCCCACTCGTAGCCGGTCGACTCGGCGGCCCAGATCGGCAGCCGCTCCTTCTCCAGCTGCTCGGGCGTGTACTTCGGCGCGTACCAGCACGCGGGCGGCGTCCAGTCGGTGGCCGACGTCAGCGCCCCGGCGGAACCTCCGCTGCCGTTCTTGGAACGGTCGAAGACGACGCCGCCGACGGTGACGGACACCTTGCCGGTGCCGTCGGAGGCGGCGCTCTGGTCCGACCCACCGTTCGATTCGACTCCGTCCCGGCCGGCGAACGCCGGGGAGGAGACGAGGACAAGACCGAGGGCCAGGGCCAGAACGGTCCCACCTCTCGCCGAACTCCTTACTGCTGGCACGCCTTGCTCCCCCGGGTCGAAGCGATGTCAGTGGTCTGCCAGACGCCCTTGGCGTTCTTGGCTAGCTTGGTGTGGTACTCCACGAATGAATTCGAGGTGCCGGGCGACTTGTCGACCTTCTTGGTCTTCTTGTTCTTGATGTACGAGTCGCTCTCGTCGGAGCAGTAGGCGACGTAGGCCGCTTTGTCTCCCGACAGGGTCACCTTGTAGTCGTAGTAGCGGGTCTCGCCGACCCAGGTATTGCTTTTGTCGATGTACTGCTGGACATAGGTGATCGAATTGCTCAGCGCTTTGCCCGTGTTGTAGAAGCCCAGCGCCTTGGTACCGGTACTCCCCTGGAAAATCGCCTCGTCCACGGCATTGGTGGCCAGAGCGCTGTCCGCGACGACCGCGTCCTTCACCGCGCTGCCGGTCTTCTGATCCTTGAAGACGTTCTTGGCGTCGGACGGGAAAGTGATCTCCGGCCGCCCTGCCGAGTCCGCCGCACTCGGGGTCGGAGACGCCGACGTCTTCTCGTCCGTGTCCGCTCCCGCGATCTTTCCGGTGTCCTTGGCGTTGTCGGTCGTGTCGTCGTTTCCGCAGGCGGACAGGCACAGGGCCGTGACGGTGGTCAAGGTGAGCGCTGCTAGCACGGTGGGGCGGCGGTTCACTGTCGGCTCCTGGGCGGGTGGGAATTGTCTCCAGCGAAGTAACGCTATCCAGCCACTTGCGGCGGCACCAGGGTCATGACAGGCCCTGGATGGAGCGTATGAGGCCAAAATGGTTCGTCACAGTTGCGGTTGAGGGGTCACGTTTGCGTAACCGCATCCGGAACGGGAGGGGTTCGGGCATGGGGCGTCAATGGCGGGACGGGCACGGGACGTTGGCCGTGCCGGGCGGTGTCACCGTCGCGTTGGAGGTCGCCGCTTCCTATCGGGCCCGCACGAAGGGGCTGTTGGGGCGGGACTCGGTCGACGGGGTGATGCTGCTGTCGCCCGCGAACAGCGTGCACACGTTCCGGATGCGGATTCCGATCGACGTCGCCTATCTCGACCGGCGGCTGCGGGTGATCGCCGTGCGCACCATGAAGCCAGGGCGACTGGGCCGGCCCCGGCTGCGGTCACGCCATGTGCTGGAGGCCGAGGCGGGGGCGATGGCCGGGTGGGGGATTCGGGTCGGCGTTCAGGTGCGGGTGAGTGTGTAGGGCGAGGGAGCGTGCGGGGCCAGGGAGTGCGCGGGGCGGGAGAGCTTGCGGAGCCAGGGAACGTGCGGGGCGGGGCAAGTGGGCTTGTGTGTATTGCCGTTGACGCCTTCAGTTCTCAACCCTCGGTAGTTTCGCCAGCGTTCGGCGTAGGACGGTCGCGAACTCGTGGGGGTGCTTCGCGTAGCCCACGTGGCCGCCGGGGAATTCCACCAACTCCTGCGCCAGGTGGGCCGCGAGGGCGCGGGCCGGGCGGTGGACGGTCTGGTCGCGGGAGCCCGTGCCGCCCGCGACGGCGATCCGCGCGGCCACGGCGGCGACCGCGTCGAGGTCGGGCAGGTACCGCGTGGACGGCCGCAGCATGTGGGCGAGGAAAAACTCGGTGTTGTCGCGCGCCTCGGGCAGATCGGGCGCCGGACGCCCGCCGAACAGCACCGCCAGCGCCGCCATGGCCGCGCCCGTCCCCTCCCGGTGCCGGATCTCCTCGACGGTGTCGACGAGCCGCATGTGGTCGTCGGCGTCCGGCAACAGGCGGAAGGCGGGCGGTTCGTGGACGACCAGCGCGCTGACCCGCTCCGGGTGCAGGACCGTGAAGTGCAGGGCCGCGAGCCCTCCCGCGCAGCTTCCGAAGAGGGCGACCGGCTCCCCCGTCGGAACCAGATGGTCCAGCAATCGGCCGATGTCGTCGGCGTGTTCCTCGACGCGCTGGTCGACGGGCGGCCCGTCGAGCGGGCTGCGGGAGTTGCCGCGAGGGTCGTGGACGAGGACGCGGTGGTCGGTGGCGAGGCAGGCGGCGAGGGCCTCGAAGACGGCGGCGTCGGAGTTGCCCCCGGCGAGCAGGAGCAGGGGTGGTCCGGTGCGGCCGCGGACCTCGTGGTACAGGATCGCGCCGGGGACGGGCAGGCGTCCGGTGGTGGCACGCGCGGGTGAATTCATGGTGCTCCCCCGTCACGAAGTTCCGCGACGACGTAACGTCACGGCGTCGACACTCAGCGTACCGATGAGTGCGGTGATCCGGCGGAGAGCGGGGCGGCGTGGGCGGGCACTCGGGGTCGGGGGCGGCGTCCGGGGCGGCGGGTGGGCCGCGGATTCTGGTCACCGCGCAGCCGTTCGGGTTCGGGCCGGCGGCCGCTGCGGCGATCCTCGCCGATGAACTGGCCTGCCTCGGTGCCCGGTTGGGCTACCTCGGTGCCGAACACACCCTGGATCTCCAGCACATGCCGCCCTACGCGGCGGTGCACGACGTGACCGGACTGGCGGAGGGCGAGCGGCTCGCCCTGCTGCGCCAACTGGCCTGTGAGTACGACCTGTTGCTCACCGCCATGGACTTTCCGATGGCCGCGCTCGGCTGCCGGGCGGGGCTGCGGGTGGCGGTGTACGACGCGTTGACCTGGTACTGGCCGTGCATCCCGGCCGTCGTGCGGGAACCCTCCGTCCTCTACATCGCGCAGGACTTCTTCGGGGTACGGGAACGGGTCGCCGCGGAACGGGAGTTGGCGCGGCGGGCGGTCGTTGTCCCGCCGTTCATCGCGCCGGGGCCGCGGTGGCGGGCCGGTGGGCGGGACGTGCTGGTGAATCTGGGGGGATTGCAGAACCCGTTCTGGCAGCCTCGGGACACCGCCGCGTACGCCCGGCTAGTGGTGGCCGCGGTGCGGGCGGGGACGTCGGCGGAGCGGCGGGTGGTGGTGGCCACCGGGCGGCGTACGGCGCGCGATCTGGCCGACGTGGGGGGTGGTGTGGGGGGTGGGATTGTCGTCGGCACGTACGGCCGGGCCGAGGTGCTGCGGATGATGAGTGAATCCGCGTGCGCCTTCATGACGCCGGGGCTCGGGAACGTCTATGACGCGGCGGCTACCGGGGTGCCGACGGTGTGGCTGCCGCCGGCGAACAATACGCAGGCGTTGCAGGTGGAGTTGCTCTCCGCGCACGGGTGTTGTGACGAGCGGGTGGAGTGGGCGGATCTGGGGCGGCGGGTGGATCACCGGGGAGCGGAGGGTGAGGTGATGGGGGCGGTGCGGGCGGTGGTTCGTGAGGTGGGGGGTGATGTGGGGATGCGGGGGCGGTTGGTCGGGCGGGTGCGGGATGCGGTGCGGGCGGTTGGGGGTGCGGGTGGTCGGGCTCAGGGCCTGACGGTCCGGTTCGGGGGTGGGGGTGCGGGGTGCGCTGCGGCGGCGGTTGTGAGGTGGGCGATGCGTTGACGCCCGGGGGGCTTGCGGGTGCGTTTGCAGGTGCCGGTGCGTTGACATTCGGGGGGCTTGCGGGTGCGTTTGCGGGTGCCGGTGCGTCGTGGCTGGTCGCGCAGTTCCCCGCGCCCCTTAAAAGCGGTGGGTTCTCGCAGCGTCACCTGACACGTGCCGAAGCTGGTCGCGCCCGCTGCGGCGGAGCCGCACATCGATACAGCCCCGCGCCCCTTAAAAGCGGTGGGTTCTCGCAGCGTCACTTGACACGTGCCGAAGCTGGTCGCGCCCGCTGCGGCGGAGCCGCACATCGATACAGCCCCGCGCCCCTTAAAAACGGTGGGTTCTCGCAGCGTCACTTGACACGTGCCGAAGCTGGTCGCGCCCGCTGCGGCGCAGCCGCACATCGATACAGCCCCGCCCCACGGTGGGGCTAGTTGGTTGTTCGGGGGAAGGAGACTTCTACTCGGCGGTTTTTTTTGCGGCCTGATTCTGTGGAGTTGTCGGCGATGGGGTACTGCTCGCCGTAGCCGCGGACCTCGAAGGTGATGTCGGGGCTGTTCAACTCCTGGGAGAGGACGTCCTGCACGGCGTTGGCGCGCTGGCGGGACAGCACGTCGCCGTGGGCCGCGGAGCCGAGGTCGTCGGTGAAGCCGAAGACGCGGATCTTCGTGGCGTTCTGGTTCTCGATCTCGTCGGCGATGCCGGTGATCCGGGACCTCGCCTCGCCGCTCAGTTTCGCGCTGTCCTTGCTGAAGAGGACCTCGGCCTGGAGGGCGAACTTCACGTCCGAGTTGGTGTCCTCGCGGCGTTCGTCACCGCTCTGGTCCTCCACGACCGACTTGATGTCGAGGACCTTGGGCGTGGCGAGGGTGGCGCCCTCGGGAAGCTTGAGGTCGGGGTCGTTGCCGTCGACCTTGACGGGGGCGGCGGCGTTGGCCTCGGTGCCGGGCGGGACGCCGGGGTCGTCGTCGGCGTGGGCCGGGGTGGCGCCGAGGAGGTGGGTGACGACCAGCAGCGAGGTGGTCGTGAGGGTGAGGGCGAGGCGTGGTGTCCCGGGGGCGGCCGGGGTGCGGGTGGCGGTCATGGTCGGCCTCAACCGGAGATCGTGATGTCGGCGGGCGCGAACATCGGCAGCTGGAAGGAGACGTCGTCCGTGCCGCTGGGCGGCGCTGGGAACTGCATGAACACCGGTACCGTGGCGCCGGACTTGACGGAGGTGATGCCCGTCGTGGTCAGCGGGCGGCCGTCCGTGTCGCGCAGGACGTAGTAGCGCTTCTTGCCCTTGGGGTCGACCAGGGTCGCGCCGCCGAGGGAACGGCCGTTGCGGATGATCTCGGTCTCGTTGCCGCTCAACTGGGCAGGCAGGTTCAGTGTGTTGCCGCTGTCGTTCTTCAGGACTCCGCTCACGGTGACGAATCCGCCCGAGTCGCGGGTGGCCGAACTGATCTGGAGGGTAAGGCCGTTGGGGCCCTTCAGCTCGGCCATCGGGGTGTCCGACGTGGCTTCCTGGGCGCTCGGTCCCGAGTCGCCGGTCCGGGCCGCGGAGGCCGACGCCCCGGAGTTCTTGCCGTCGCCGCCACCGTCGTCTCCGCCGCAACCGGCCACACCGACGGCCAGGCCGGCCGCGACGGTCAGTGCGACCATGCCCCTGCGGGCCTTCGTAGTGAACCGAATGCTCATGACTCCGCTTCCTTCATCATTCGTCGTGCGCTGTCAGTCGGCCAGATGGACGTCGAAGAGATCCTTGGGCTCGGGCAGGCTGCCGAGGTCGTCCGGGTCGAGGTCCCAGTCCCGGTCCTCGCAGGTGAGCCTCGGCAGCACCGGGTCCGCGGGGGCGCTGGGGTCGGCGGAGGGGGTGGGGTCCGCAGAGGGGGTGGGATCGGTGCCGTCGTCGCCCGGGTCGGTGCCCGTGCCGTCGCCGTCGGTCGGCGGCTCGAAGGTGCAGAGCGGCTCGATCACGGCCTTGGCGGACGCCTTGGCGTACGTCCCCTCGGTGCCGGGCACGATGGTGTCCCCTACGGGTTCGTTCGTCTGCACCCTGATGGTGTAGCTCAGCTCCGCCAACTGCGGGGCACAATCGACCACATGTGACCCGTTCCGCCCCGCGAACTGGTACGCGCGCGGGCAGCCGTTCAGGATCGCCGTGTCGCCGTCGAGGATGTCTCCCCACTTCGTGGGGTCGAGGACGGTGTCAAGCCACGCGCCCGCGAGCTGGTCCCGGGTGTCCTGGGCCGCCGCGAGGGCCGCCGCGTCAGCCGCCGTCTGGGCGCCGTTGCGGGTCGCGGCGGCCTGGCCGACCGCGAGGTAGGCGAACGCGAGAAAGAGCAGGCCTCCCACCACCGTGAGGTAGATGGGGAAGGCCTGCCCCGCGTCGTCGAACCGGCGAACTCGGGTCAAGCTCCGGTGACTTCGGTGATTTTGTCGGTGATCGCGTTGAAGATCGTCTGCCCGATGTCCGTGCCCGTGATGGCCAGCACGATCGCCACGACCACCGCGATGATGCCCAGGTACTCGACGGCCGTCTGGCCCTCGTCGCCGCGTGCCGCGCGGGCCCTGAGACGCGAGACCGTGGTGGTGACCCAGCTGTTCATGGTGTTCCCCTCCCGAGCCGCTGTCGACGCCGGAACCGTATGCCGCGCCGGGCCGTCCGCCCGAGGGCCCCTGGGCCCAGAGCCGGGCCCAAACCGGAACGCGGTCGTGTAACTCCCGCCTCGTCCGCCTCACCGCCACCACACGTCTCCTCTGGTCCCGGACTCCCGTTCTGCCGTGCCCTGGACGGATGTCGTGCCCTGGTCGCGTGCCGTGCCGAGCCATTTCGCGGCGGCCTCGGAGCGGCTGGTGCTGTGGAGTTTGGCGAAGATGCGGTTGATGTGGTTCTTGACGGTCTTCTCGCTGATGAAGCAGGTGGCGGCGATCTGCTGGTTGTTCATGCCGGACGCGATGAGGTCCATGATCTCCGCCTCCCTCGCACTCAGTCGGAACCCGGACCGGTCGGGAACGGCCGGCCAGCCGTTCGCCCACCTCGATGACGACGACTCTCCCACACCTGGTTGCACTCGTGAAGGTAAATCTGAAGAAATTGTGGAGGCTGACGGCGATGATAGGCCGAAAACCTTTGGAGTGACCGGTGTTTGACGAGGTGAAGTTGACCGGGAAAGGGGGTTGTACTCGTGTGCATTCGCACTGTCCAGGGCGTCGGGCGGCGGCTCCCCGCCCCTCCCCCGCTGCCCGCGCACCTGCTCCAGCAGGGCTTCCGCCGCCGTCGGGGTGAAGTGGGCCCCGCCGCGTCCGATCTCCCGTACGGCGGTGACGAGTTGGTCCGCCGTGAACTCGCCGTGGACGAGATAGCCACCGGCGCCCCGGCGCAGCGCCTCCTGGACGGTCTCCGGCTCCCCGCTGTACGTCAGCATCATCACGGGGGCGATCGGCACCAGGTACGGCAGCGCCGAGAGGCCGTCGACGCCGGGCATCCGGACGTCCAACAGGATGATGTCCGGCCGGAGTTCGCGGGCCGCCTCGTAGGCCTGGCGGCCGTCCGCCGTCTCCGCGACGACCTCGATGCCCACGCGCCCGGAGAGCAGGGCCGTGAGTCCGGCGCGGACCACGGGGTTGTCGTCGGCGACCACAACGCGCAGCGGTTCAGCGGGAGTTGGCGTCGGCGGGAAGGCGTCGAACGGGCTCGGGGCCGTCGGGTCGGGCATCCGGTCCGGCATCGGGCGGGCCCCCTCTCGGGGCGTGGGGGCGGTCATGCGGGCGGCGCTGCCGTGAGGGCGGCCAGCGGGAGTTCGAGGCGGACCTCGGTGCCGTGCGGGTGGTCGCCCCGGCCGATCCGGATGCGGGCGCCGACGGACGCGGCCCGTTCCACCATGCCGACCAGGCCGAAGTGGCCCGCGTTGCGCAGCTGTTCGAGGTCGGTGCCCGGCGGCAGACCCCGGCCGTCGTCGTGGACGCTGAGGCATAGCAGGTCGCCGTGGACCCCGGCCCGCACGTCGACCCGGGCCGGGCCCGCGTGCCGGTGGGCGTTCTCCAGCGCCTCCGTCACGATGGTGAGCAACTGCCGTGCCACGGCGGGCGGAACCGGCGGCGCCGTCTGCTCGCCGGTGGGGCGGTAGACGGCGGTGAGGCCGGTGCGGGTGCTGATGTCCCGTGTGCGGGCGGCGAGTTCGGCCAGGACGTCGGTCGTGTGGTGCGGGTCGGACTCGTGGCGCAGGTCGGCGAGGAGTTCCCGGGACTCGACGGCGGCGCGGCGGACCGAGCGGGCCACCGACTCCGCCTGCCGCCGGACCAGTCGGGGGTCGATCCGGGGTGCGCTCGCCGACTCCGCGAGGCCCTGGGCCGCGAGCGCCACGCCGTGCAGGGTCTTGGCGACGGAGTCGTGCATCTCCCGTGCCAGCCGGGCCCGTTCGGCGCTCACCGCCTCCGTGACCGCGAGGCGGGCCCGCACGGCGGTCAGCGCCTCGGTGGCGGCGCCGAACCGGAGCATCAGGTTGCGCAGCGCCGAGCCCGCCGCACCGGCGATGACACAGAGCCCCGGCAGGATGAACGTGTCCGACGGGGTGACGTCCAGGCCCTTCCTGGTCGCGTAGACCAGCAGCAGGATCGCCGACTGGAGGGACGCGAACAGAGCGGCGCCGCGCCAGCCGTAGACGATGCCGGCCAGCAGCGGGGTGCAGACGCTGACGTAGGCGATGGTGGTGTCCGGGCCCGCCGAGATCAGCAGCAGCGACCCGAGGAGGGTGTCCACCGCCAGCAGCACGGGGTGGCGCAGCAGGAGCGGACCGAAGCGTTCCCAGTCCCGGAACAGCACGTACGAGCTCATGAAGGTGACGACCACGGCCACGCCGACCAGCCGGGTCGCCACCCCGGGCGCGGCGTTGACGAGCGCGGAGGGCGCGGCCAGCGCGATCATCGCGAGCCGGAACCCGAACACCTGCCGGCACATCGCCTGAAGCGCGTTGACCTGGATCGGGATGGTGGGAGTACGGGGAGGGGCACCCGGCGGTCCCTGGGCCGGAGCGGTTTCAGGGCCGGGATCAGGGTCGGGCTCGGGGTCGGTTTCAGGGTGGCCGACGGGGGTGGCGGCGCCCGGCGTGGGGAACGGCGGCGGGAGCGGCGGGGCCGGAGACGGGGACGGGGTGAACGGTGTGGACGGGGCGGCCGCTGGTTCCCAGCCCGGGGGGAGGGCCGGGGTCGCCGAGGTGACGGGGATGTCCGGGGCGCCGGTGCGGGTGTGGGCCGGGAGGACCGTGCCGGGCGGGGGCGTGGTGATCTCCGGGGTTCTGGGGCGGCGGCGGGCCAGCCCGAGGCGTTCTCTCGTCGTCGTCATGCCATCCACCGCCCGTCGTCCGCTACTTGCCCGTGAGGGTGCCGAAGTCGGTGCCGGAGCCGAGGAGCAGACCGGCGCCGAGCAGGATCATCGTGGCCGGGACCATGAACGTCGTGATCATCATGGTGGCCTTGGGGACCGCGCGGGCGGCCTTGCGGCGGGCGTTCTGCGCGTCGGTGCGCCGCATGTCCCTGGCGAGCGAGACGAGGGTGTCGACGATCGGCGCGCCGAGTTCCTCGCCCTGCTGGAGGGCGGTGACGAACAGGGCGACCTGCTCGGAGTCGTTGCGGCGGCGCAGCTGCGCGAAGGCCTCCCGGCGGCTCACCCCGAGGTCCATCTGGCGCAGGGTGATGCGGAGTTCGTCGGCCCAGGGGCCCTCGTAGCGGGCGGCGACACGCTCCAGGGCCTGCCGGAAACCGAGGCCCGCGCCGACGACGACGGCGAGGACGTCGAGGAAGTCGGGGAGGGTGCGTTCGATGACGTCCTTGCGGATGCGGATCGCCGACCAGATGCCGACCTCGGTCCAGAACGCGCCGAACGCGAACAGGATCACCGTCATCAGGAGGTTCCCCTTGAACAGGAACACCAGCCCGCCGACCCCGCCGAGGAACCCGTAGACCGCGCGGCGGGCCGCGTAGCGGTCGAGGGTGAGGCCGCCGGGGTTGCCCGCGAGGTCGATCCTGGCGCGCTGGCGGGCGACCAGTTTCGGGCCCATCAGGCGCAGCACGAGCGGCGCGTAGCGCATGCCGAGGCGGTCGACGAGGGAGTCGACGGCGCCGGTGCGGGTGGCGCCGACCTCCAGGGCGAGGGCGAGGTCGGCGGGGAGTCTGGCGTCGGCCCGGTAGAGGCGGATGCCGGCGAAGATGCCCCAGACGCTGAGGCCCGCGGCGAGGGCGAGGAGCAGTGCCATGGTTGTCGTCCCTTCCGGCTCAGACGTCGATGCGGGACAGGCGGCGGATGAGGACGAAGCCGATGGTGTAGAGGCCGAAGGCGACGACCACCGCGGTCTGCCCGAGCGGTGACTCGGTCATGCGTTCGAGGGCGCCGTCCTTGACGCCGTTCATGAGGAACAGGGAGCCGACGCCGAGCGCGGGGACGGCGTAGGAGGTCATGTTGACCTGGGAGAGTTGGGTGCGGACCTCGCGGCGGGTCTCCTTGCGTTCCTCCAGGGTCTCGGTGAGGTTGCGCAGGGCGCTGACGACCTGGCCGCCGGCCCGGTGGGAGAGGACGAGGGTGGTGACCAGGACGACGAGTTCCCGGGACGGGAGCCGGTCGGCCAGCTCGCCGAGCGCGTCGTCCATGGAGATGCCGACCGCCAACTGGTTGGCCACCTTGGCGAGTTCCTCCCCGGCCGGGGCCTCAAGCTCCTCGGCGGCCATGCCGATCGCGGTGCGCAGGGCGAGGCCCGCCTGGGTCGCGTTGGCCATGATGCGGGCGAGTTCGGGGAGTTGGCCAATGAACCGCTCGATGCGTTGCTGGCGTTGCCAGTTGAGGAACTGGACGGCCGCCCAGATGCCCAACAGCCCCGCTATCGGCCCGAAGAACGGCGCCAGGGTGGCCTGTCCGATCAGCCAGAGCCCGGCGACGGCGGCGACCATGCCGACGAAGAACTCCCCCGGCGTGACATCCAACCCCGTTGCCGCGAGCCGGAGTTCGAGTCTCCTGCCGAGCCTCGTGCGGCGCAGTCTGCGGTCCAGGCCCGCGAACCGGCGCCGGCGGCCGAGGGTCTCGATCTGACCGGCGGCCGAGAGGCGCTCGACCAGGGCTTGGCGCTGGGCCCGCCCGGTGGCGTACGCGTGAACGCCGAGGACGGCCAGCACGCAGGTCAACAGCGTGATGCCGGTGGTGAGTTGGACGAGGGTGCGCAGCGTCATGGGGAGGGTTCCTGCCTACCGGGTCTCTCGGGTGGCCAGCTGGTCCGCGTGCTGGGCGACGCCGAACGCCGGGGGGACGGGCTGGCTCGCCAGGTGGAGGCGGTCGGCGGTGCGGCGCGGCAGCGGGAAGTACTCGAACGTCCCGTACACGCGCCCGTCGGCGGCCATCGGCTGCGCCCGGAAGCGGGCGGCGGTGGTCAGCCGGTACGGTTCGCTGCCGTGGCTGTCGAGGATGGCGACCTCGGTGATCCGGCGGGCGCCGTCGGCGAACCGGGTCAGCTGGATGATCACGTCGAGGGCGCTGTTGATCTGGTCGTGCAGCGCCTCGAACGGCACCTCGACCTCCGACATGGACGCCAGTGTCTTCAGCCGCATCAGGGCGTCCTCCGCGCTGTTGGCGTGGACGGTGGCGAGGGAGCCGTCGTGGCCGGTGGACATGGCCTGGAGCATGTCGAGGGACTCGCCGCCGCGGACCTCGCCGACGACGATGCGGTCGGGGCGCATCCGCAGCGAGTTGCGGACCAGGTCGCGGATGGTGACCTGGCCCTTGCCCTCGACGTTCGGCGGGCGGGACTCCAGGCGGATCACATGGGCCTGCTGGAGCTGGAGTTCGGCGGAGTCCTCGATGGTGATGATGCGTTCGCCGTCCGGGATCAGCCCCGACAGGGCGTTGAGGAGCGTGGTCTTGCCGGTGCCGGTGGCGCCGGAGACGATCACGTTGAACTTGGCCTGCACCAGGCCCGCCAGCAGATACAGCATGGGTTCGTCGAGCGAGCCGAGGCCGATCATCTCCTGGAGGGTGAAGGAGCGCGGGAAGCGGCGGATGGTGAGGGTCGCGCCGGTGAGGGAGAGCGGCGGGATGATCACGTTGACGCGCTCGCCCGAGGGGAGGCGGGCGTCGACCATCGGATTCGACTCGTCCACCCGGCGGTTGACGGTGGAGACGATGCGTTCGATGGTCTGCATCAGCTGGTCGTGGGAGGGGAAGCGGAGCGGGAGCTGTTCGACCCGGCCGCCGCGTTCGACGAAGATCGCGTCGGGGCCGTTGACCATGATCTCGGTGATCGAGGCGTCCTCCAGGAGCGGTTCGAGGATGCCGAGGCCGAGGGCCTCGTCGACGACGCGGCGGATCAGCTGGGCGCGTTCGACGGTGGACAGGACCGGGCCCTCGCGGCTGATCAGGTGGCCGAGGACGCGCTCCAGCCGGGCCCGGCGTTCGGCCGCGGCCAGCGCGCTCATCTCCGCGAGGTCGATCTCCTCCAGGAGCTTGGCCCGGTAGGAGGCGACCAGGTGGCCGTCCTCGCCCTTGCCGCCGTTCTCCTCGGGGGAGCTGATGCGTGCCCGCAGACTCATGTTCCGGGTGCTCCTTTCTTTTGCGGGGATGGGGAGGGTTTGGGGGCTCTCCGGGTACTACGGGTTCTCTCGGGGGTTTCTCCGGGTACTACGGGGTGTTTCAGCGGGGCATCGTCGCCGTCCTGTGGGCCTGGCCGAAGTCCCAGAACGGGACGACGGAGGGGATGTCGACGGACGCGGTGACGGTGACCTCGTCGCCGCCGCCCCCGGGAGCGCAGTGCGTGCGGGCCACCAGCCAGCTGCTCACCGCCTGCGCGCAGCCCTCCGTCGCCGTTCCGTCCAGTGAGGCGCTGCGGGCGCCCGCCCTGGCCGCCGTTCCCGCCTGCTGGGCGGTGTACGCGACGAGGCCGAGTTGCACGGCTGCGAGGCCGACCAGCAGCAGGATCGGGAGGAACCCCAGGTATTCCAAGGCCACCTGGCCTCGGTCGCCGGGGGCCTGGTGGCCGGTTCCGGCGCCGGGGTCGTCTCGTCGGAACGGGGTCATCGGTCCGCCTCCTGTACGGCTCCGGCGTGGCCGTGTACGCGGAACGGGAAGGTGATCGTGCCCGGGAACAGGACGGGGACCTTGAGGGTGACGTCGGCGGTGAGGTAGCCGGGGGCGCCGGGGTGGCAGCTCACCTCGCGTTGCCAGGCGGGGGGTAGGGTGCGCTCGCCCTTCTGTTGGCAGGCGGTCTGCCAGTTGCCGTCTGCTGCGGTGGCGGCTCTTACCGCTTCGTCGGCGGCGTTCCCCGCGAGGGTGAAGGTGTAGCCGAGTAGGGCTAGTTGCCATAGCAACACCAGCGTGATGAGGATCGTTGGGGTCATGCCTAGCAGCTCGATGGTGACCTGGCCTTGGTCGGCCCGAAGGGGGCGGCTACCCCCGCGACCCTCGTTACCCCGGTCGGCCGGTGTTTGCCCTGACGGGCAGGGTCGTATGTCGAGTGCAGCGCCGTCGTGGCTGGTCGCGCAGTTCCCCGCGCCCCTTAAGGGCGTTGCCCGGGTGTCAGTCACAGCGCTCGGGACCCTTAAGGGCCTTGCCCCGCCGTCAGTCACATCGCTCGCGCCCCTTAAGGGCGTTGCCCCGGCGTCAGTCACATCGCTCGCGCCCCTTAAGGGCCTTGCCCCGGCGTCAGTCACATCGCTCGCGCCCCTTAAGGGCCTTGCCCCGCCGTCAGTTGCAGCGCTCGGGACCCTTAAGGGCGTTGCCCCGGCGTCAGTCACATCGCTCGCGCCCCTTAAGGGCCTTGCCCCGCCGTCAGTCACATCGCTCGGGGCCCTTAAGGGCCTTGCCTCGGCGTCAGTTGCAGCGCTCGGGGCCCTTAAGTGGGCCCACGCTCTCCGGGCCCGGGGTGTATCGCTTGGCTCAAGTGGTTGTGTCCTTGGCGGCATTGGTGTACCTCCCTCCCCGTCTCTGTCCCCATGGCTACCCCTCTCCTTCCTCCCTTCCCCCCCTTCTCAGGGCTCTCGGCGTCTGCGGAAGGGGGTTGGGGGGCGGTGGGCGCGGGAGCGGGAGCGGGGTGGGGGGACTTGGGGTGGGTTGAGGAGGCCCAGTTCTGCTGCCAGGCTCTGCATGGCCTGTTTCACCGTGCTCCTGGCGTCCAGTTCGTGGGCTCGGCCGGCGTCGAGGGTGGGTTGGAGTTCCTTGAAGTTGGCGGGGATGGTGGTCGCTGCCACCGGGGTGCCGGTGATGCGTTGGATCAGCGGGGGGTTGATCTCCGTCGCGCGGGTGTGGCGGTTGACCACCACCGTCGTCTCCTCGGCCTTGCGGATCTGGAGGCGGTCCCACATGCGCACGGCACGCTTGGCGCCGCGTACGGCGATGACGTCGGGCGTGGTGACGAGGAGCGCGACGTCGGCCATCTCCACCGCCGCCGCCCCCGCGCCGCCGATCTGCGCGCCGCAGTCGATGACGACGACCTCGTAGCGGGAGCGCAGGGCGCTGACGATCTGGCGGGCGGCGCGGTCGGTGACCTCCTCGCCGCGTTCGCCGTCGCCGGGGGCGAGGAGCAGGGCGAGCCCGGTGTCGTGGCGGAAGACGGCGTCGGCGAGGACCCGGGGCGAGAGGTCGGTGAGGGCGGCGAGGTCGACGACCGAGCGGCGGAACTGGACGTCGAGGAAGGAGGCGACGTCACCGGTCTGGAGGTCGAGGTCGACGAGGGCGGCGCCCCGCCCCGACGCCTGTGCGGCCAGGGCGAGTTGGACGGCGGTGTGGGTGGTGCCGACGCCGCCCTTGGCGCCGCTGACGGTGACGACGGTGCCGCCGCTGCCGGTGAACTGGTCGGTGGTGCCGCCCAGATGGCGTCGGACCCCGGCCGACCACTGGGCAACTGCCTGGACGCGGCTGGCGAGTTCCTCGTAGCTGAGGGGCAGGGCGACCAGGCCGCGGGCGCCGTAGTCCATGGCGGCCTGGAAGAGGCCGGGTCCGGCGTCGGTGGTGACGAGGATGACGCCGACGGCCGGGAAGCGCAGGGCGACCTCCCGGATGAGTTCCAACGCCGGGACGGGGCCGATGCGTTCGTGGACGATCACGATCTCGGGCAGCTCGTCGACGGACTCGGAGGCCAACCGGGCGAGGGTGTCGACGAGTTGGGTGGAGTCGGTGACCGGGGTGACCGGTTCGGCGTCGGGGAGCTGGCTGAGCAGCGTGGTGAGAGCGCGGACCGCGTCCGCGTCGCCGACCGCCGGAAGAATCCTCGTGGGCATGGCGGGCCTCTCACTTGTCCTTCGCGAGTTGGTACGTGCGGTCCTTGTCCGGGACCGTCGTGTCGCCGCCGGGCGCGACCAGGGCGAGGCGTACCCGTTGGGCGAAGGACTCGGCGTAGGTGATGCGCTGGGCGTCGAGGGCGGAGAGGGCGAAGGTGATCGGGACGGCGTCGGTGGGCACCCGCGTCCGGTCGTCGTCCTCGCTCGGGTCGAGGGCGGTGATCCTGCCGACGTCGAGGACCCGGGCGTTGGTCACGATGATCTTCGACTGGGCGGGGTCGCCGTCGCGTTCGCCCGCGAAGGTGGCGTAGACGTTGACGGTGGCGCCCGGGGTGATCTTGCCGGCGACGCCGGTGGCCGCGTCGATCATGATGGCGACCTCCTGCTGTCCCGGGCGCAGGGCGGGCTGGTCGACGATCATGTCGCTCTGGAGCAGGGAGCCTTCGCGCAGGGTGGTGACGGCGATCTTGCCGCGGATCTGGCCGAGGCTCGTTATCGCGGTCGGTGACAGCCAGCGCCTGGGCATGGTGATCTTCTCGAACTGGTCCGTGGTCAGGGTGGTGTAGGGCGCCACGCTCTTCTTGAGCCGGTAGGCGGTGACCTCGGGTCCGACCTTCGACTTGACGTCGTCGACGACGGACAGGACGCCGGCGAAGGCGCCGAGGGCGCAGACGACCGACAGGAGCAGGAGGAGCACGCCTCGGCGCTGACGTGAGTTCATGAACCGGACAACCTCATCGTGGGGACACTCGGGGGAGTGCGGACAGCGGCGGACGCGGGCAACGGCGGGCGCGGGCAGGGCCGTTCGGATCTCATCGGGCGGTGAGCTGGTTGTCGTTGGACGGCGGTGCGGCGGAGCAGAAGACGCAGCGGTCGCCGATGACGTCGATGCCGCACCAGTGGCAGACGCCCTGGCGTACCGACGTGACGAGTTGGTAGAGGACGGGCAGGTCGGGGAGGTAGGCGGCGAACTCGACGAACTTTCCGGTGCCCCACCAGACGGCGGACTCGGCCGGGGGCGGGACCTCTCTGAGGCCCTGGACGTTCCACTGGGCGGCGAGGGTCTCGGTGACCCAGTCGGACGGGGGCTGGCCCGGGGCGGTGAGCATCCAGGTACCGAACTCGGGTCCGGGGAGGGAGGTTTCGGGACCGACCTTGACCACGTGCGGTACCGGGTGGGCGAGGACGCCGAACTGGCTGCCGGGGACCCAGGAGCGGGCGTGCGCGGTGAGGCCGACGGGGACCCGGTCGAGGCGGGCGACGGAGCCGAGGAGGGCGCCGCAGTGGATGTAGTGGGTGAGCAGCCGGCCGGCCGAGGCGAGCACGCCGGGGCTGAGGTCGCAGGAGGCGAGCTGGCGTAACTGCCGTGCCAGGACGGCGAGTCCGAGCGGTGGCAGGTCCGGCCTGAACAGCGCGATGCGGTCGCTCTCCAGGAGGGAGCGGATGGTGTGCAGCCGCCGTCCGACGGCCGGGGGCGCGGCCCGGGAGAACACCACGACCAGGTGGCCGTACTGGTCGAGGACGGTCTGGACGGCGGACAGCGCCTGGTCCAGGGGCAGGTGGTCCAGACCCTGGAGGACCACCGCGGGCAGGGTCCGTTCATCCTGCGGCGCCAGTGCCATGTCGGCACTGGTCACGGCGATGGCAGTGGGCACGCACAGCTCCCCGTGTTGCGTCCGTCGGCCTGCCGGGACACGGCCCCGGCGCACTGAAATGACTTCACTGCGTGACTACGTCAGCACTGTATCCACGCCACTGTGATCCGGAGAACACCGAATGCGCAGGAGCTGGACGAACCGTGATGAACAAGTGGCGTCAAACCGGGGCAGGTTGAGCATCTCGCCGGTGCCGGGCGCAACCTTGACGTTCTTGACGTGCACTTGACCTGCTCATGCCATAAGCCGACGATGGGCCCACCCGCACCCGTACGTCGCTGGACCACCCCCCGCTCCACTCCCCCACTTCCGGCACCCCGGAACCCGGAGAAACCAGGAGATCTCATGCGACTCCGCACCAGAGGAGCCGGCCTGCTGGCCGCCTTCTTGGCGCTCGCCCTCGCCGCCCCCCTCTCCGCCACCGCGGACGGCGCCCGCGCCTCGGCCCCCGCGAAGGACGACATCCGCCAGTACGAGATCCACGTCGACCACAACACCCCCCTCACCCGCACCGCGATCGCCGCGTCCGGGGTGAGCGTGGACGAGACCGACGAGGAGACCGTCGTCGTCTCCGGCCGCGCCGAGCAGATAGGCCAACTACGCGCCGAGGGCTACGAGATCGCGCCGGTCGGCGCCGTCCCGGACCGCTCCGAGGGCGAACAGCGCCTGTTCGACTTCCCGTCGGCGGACTCGACGTACCACAACTACGCCGAGGCGACCGCCGAGATCAACCAACGGCTCGCCGCCTACCCGACCATCATGAACCGCCGGGTGATCGGCAAGTCCTACGAGGGCCGGGACATCGTCGCCATCAAGGTCAGCGACAACGTCGCCACCGACGAGGACGAGCCCGAGGTGCTCTTCACGTTCCACCAGCACGCCCGTGAACACCTCACGGTGGAAATGGCGTTGTACCTGCTGCGCGAGCTGGGCGCCGGATACGGCAGCGACTCCCGGATCACCAGCCTCGTCAACAGCCGCGAGATCTGGATCGTGCCGGACCTCAACCCGGACGGCGGCGAGTACGACATCGCCACCGGCTCCTACCGCTCCTGGCGCAAGAACCGGCAGCCCAACTCCGGTTCCAGCGCGGTCGGTACGGACCTGAACCGGAACTGGGGCTACAAGTGGGGCTGCTGCGGCGGCTCCTCGTCCTCCACCTCCTCCGAGACCTACCGGGGCCCCGCCGCCGAGTCGGCGACCGAGGTGAAGGTCATCGCCGACTTCGTGCGCGGCCGGAACATCGGCGGCAAGCAGCAGATCACCGCAGGCATCGACTTCCACACCTACAGCGAACTGGTGATGTGGCCGTTCGGCTACACCTCGGCCACCACCACGACCGGCATGACCGCCGACGACTACAACGCCTTCCGCACGGTCGGGCAGAAGATGGCCGCCAGCAACGGCTACACGGCCGAGCAGTCCAGCGCCCTGTACATCGCGGACGGCTCGATCGACGACTATCTGTGGGGCACCCACAAGATCTTCTCGTACACCTTCGAGATGTATCCCACCTCCTCCAGCGCGGGCGGCTTCTACCCGCCCGACGAGGTGATCGAGCGGGAGACCGCGCGCAACAAGGACGCGGTCCTGCAACTCCTGGAGAACGCCGACTGCATGTACCGCTCCATCGGCAAGCAGGCCCAGTACTGCGGCTGACGCAGGACGCGACCGCCCCGGCCGGTGTGCGCACACCGGCCGGGGCGGTCGCCGTTCTCCCGTGTCCCGCAGGAGATCAGAAGTGACCGCACACGATCACGGCGGACCCGGTACCAGACCGAATCCGCCGCGCTCCACGCAAACGAACGGTCACTCAGGAACCGTTGTCCGTACGGGACTTGGACTCTCCAACGGCTTTGAGGTCACCGTCGGCGCCCTCCTTGGCGTCGGCAACGGCCTTGTCGGCGTCGGCCTCGGCCCCCGCGTCCGTCTCGGCGTCGGAGTCCGGCTCCTCGGTGCCCTCGGCGTTCTCGGCGTCCTCGGCGTTCTCTGCGTCCTCGGCGTTCTCGGTGTCTTCGGCTCCCTCGACCGGCTCCACCTCGGTGCCGTCCTCGAAGTAGGCGTCGAGGACGGCGTCGAGCTGCCCCTCCCACTCCGCGAACCGGGCCCGCGCCGACGCCTCGATCTCGATCGGGAACCAGCGGCGGTCCGGGGTGTGGACGGTGATCGTGAAGCGCTTGCCGAACCGGGGTGACTCCGTCTCGACGGCGCCGATCTCGTCCCAGCGGAACTCGCACGCCTGGTCGTCGAGGGCCAGCCGGACGCCCCGGTGGTCGGCGACGATCCGCGCACGCCGGTCGGACGCCTCGAAGACGGGCCCGTCGACAGGCTCGTCGACCTCGTCGTCGCCCGCCTCAGCCGTTTTCTCGGTGTTCCCGGCGTTTTCGGCGTCCTCGGTGTCCGCGGCCTCCGGGGTGCCGGTCGCGGGGCTCGGCTCGGCGGTGCCGGCGGCCTCGGCCTCCGGGTCGGCTGCGGCGTCGACTTCCGTCGGCTGCTCCGCCTCCTTCTCGGTGGCGGCGGGCGACGTGAGCCCGGGGATGAAAGCCGGGTCGAATCCGGCGCCCTCCAGGGGCTGGCTGCTCGATCCTATGCGCTGCTCCACAGCGGGCAGTATGGTCGAAGATCCTGTGCCGGGCACAGCCAGCCCCCACTTCGTTATCAGACGCCTATACGAAAACACTCAGTACGGCGGATACCGCGAACCCCGTGACCGAGAGCACCGACTCCAGGACCGTCCAGCTCTTGAGGGTGTCGCGCTCGCTGATGCCGAAGTACTTGGCGACCATCCAGAAGCCGCCGTCGTTGACGTGCGAGGCGAAGATCGAGCCGGCCGAGATCGCCATGATGACCAGCGCGACGAACGCCTGCGAGTGGTCGCCCTCGGCGAGCAGCGGCGCCACGATGCCGGCCGTCGTGACGATCGCGACCGTCGCCGAGCCCTGCGCGACCCGCAGCACCAGCGAGATCAGATAGGCGAGGACCAGCACCGGCAGCCCGACGCCGTGGAACGTGTCCGACAGCGCCTGCGCCACCCCGCTCGCCTTGAGCACGGCACCGAAGACGCCGCCCGCGCCGACCACGAGCAGGATGTTGCCGACCGGCTTGAGGGACGCCGTGGACACCGCCTCCAGGGAGGCGCGGGACCAGCCGCGCCGGATGCCGAGGAGGTAGAAGGCGAGCAGCAGGGCGAGGGTGAGGGCGACGAAGGGGTGGCCGAAGAACTCGATCACCGAGCGGGTCGTGGACGGGTCCAGGGCGATCGACGAGAACGTGGCGGCGAGGATCAGCACCAACGGCGTTCCGATGATCCCGAGGACCGTGCCGAGCGGCACCGGCGCCTCCCTCGACTCCGTCGCGCTGTCGTGCCGTTGAGCGAGGACGGCACGTTTGGCCTCCTCGGCGGCCTCCACCATGTCCTGCGGCACCGGCACGAAGACGCGGCGCCCGATCCAGGCGGAGAACGCCCACGCGGCGAGGACGGCCGGGATGCCGCAGACGACGCCCATGAGGATGACCCAGCCGAGGTCCACCCGGAGCAGTCCGGCGGCGGCGACCGGGCCCGGGTGCGGGGGCAGGAAGGCGTGGGTCATGGAGAGGCCCGCGAGCAGGGGCAGGCAGTACAGCAGGATCGACGTGCCGGAGCGTTTGGCGGCCGCGTAGACGAGCGGGGCGAGGACGAAGATGCCGACGTCGAAGAAGACCGGGATGCCGAAGATGAGGCCGGTCAGGCCCATGGCGAGCGGGGCGCGTCTCTCGCCGAAGAGGTGCAGCAGCCGGGACGCCAACACCTCGGCGCCGCCGCTGACTTCGAGGATCGCGCCGAGCATGGTGCCGAGGCCGATGATGATGGCGATGTGGCCGAGGATGCCGCCCATGCCGGACTCGATGGTGGAGACGGCGTCCGATCGCTGGACGGTGCCGAAGAGTTCGGTGACCGAGAGCCCGGCCAGCAGGCCGACGACGATGGAGACGGCGAGCAGCGCGACGAACGGCTGGAGCCGGGCCTTGATGATGAGGAACAGCAGCAGGGCGATGCCGAGGGCGGCGACGGTCAGCAGACCCGCCGTCCCGTCGATGAGCAGGAGCAGTCCACCGGTGTGCGGCGGTATGCCGGAGGCGGCGAGCGACTGGGACATGAGCGTCCTCTTCGTGACGGCACAGTGCTTTCGGGCAGGGCGGATCACGGCACGGCACCCCGGAAGAAGCGAGGTGCCGTGCCGTGCGGGCGTACGGGGTAACGGAGTTGACGCCGCGTCAGCCAAGGACGGCCAGGGCGTCGATCTCGACGAGGAGGCCCGCCGGAAGGCCGACGTACACCGTGGTGCGGGCGGCGGGCGGCCCGGTGAGGCCCTGCTCGTCGAAGTAGGCGTTGTAGAGGGCGTTGAACTCGGCGAAGTGGTCGACGTCCGTCAGATAGACGCGGATCATCATCGCGTCGTCCCAACTCGCCCCGCCCTCCTGGAGGATGGCCTTGACGTTGGCGAGGGTCTGGAGGGTCTGCTCGCGCAGGGTGGGTCCTGCGGGGGTGGGGGCCTTGCCCTCCTCGGCGGGCAGGAAGCCGACCTGGCCCGCGACCTGGAGGATGTTCCCCTTCTTCACCCCGTGCGAGAACTTCGCCGGAGGGGCGGTGTGGGTCGTCGGGGTGAGGGCGATCTTGTCGGTCATACCGGTCCTTCGTCGGGGGTGGGCAAAGGGGTGTCGGTCCAGGACATCAGGAGGGGTCCAGAGGGTCGGGCACCGGGGTGCGGCCCGAGTACTCGCCGCTGATCGCGTCGGCGGTGCGGCGCACCAGCGGGAGGAGGGTGAGGAGTTCGTCGGCGGTGACGACGACGTTCGGTGCGGACACCGACATCGCGGCGGCGACCCGGCCGTCGGCGCCTCGGACGGGGGCGGCGACGCAGTTGATGGACTCCTCGTGGCCCCCGAGGTCGGTGGCCCAGCCCTGCTCCCGCACCTTCTCCAACTCCCGTAGGAAAGCAGGGGCGTTGGGTGTGGACTTGGCGGTGTAGAGGGGGTAGCCGAGGTGTTCGGCGAAGGCCCGGCGTTCGCTCTCGGGGAGGTCGGCGAGGAGCAGTTTGGCGACGGCGGCGACGGTGATGGCGACCGGTTTGCCGATCCGTGAGTACATCCGCACCGGGTAGCGGCTCTCCACCTTGTCGATGTAGAGGACCTCGTCCCCCTCGTGGACGGCGAGGTGGACGGTGTGCCCGCACTGTTCGTTGAGGCGGACCAGGTGCGGGTGGGCGATCTCGCGGATGTCCAGGTTCTCCATGGCTTCCTGGGCGAGCGCGATGAGCCGGGCGCCGAGCCGGTAGCGGTGGTCGGACTGCCTGTAGACCAGGCCGTGTTCGTGCAGGGTGCGCAGCAGCCGCAGCGCGGTCGACTTGTGGACACCGAGCCGGTCGGCGACGCGACCGAGGTCGGCGGGGCCCTCGGCGAGCAGCGGCAGGATGCTCAGTGCGCGGTCGACGGTCTGGCTCATGGCGTGGGTGCCTCCTTCTCGGCCCGGTCGCCGTCGTCGGCGGTGGTCAGGCCGGGGCCGAGTCGAAGTGTCCCCCACGCCGCGTCGTCGAGGGCGGCCAGCCGGTCGGCGTGCCCGGGGGCGGGCGGGACGGCGAGGTCGCCGGGGGTGGTGAGGGCGGCGGCGGCCATCAGGTGCCCGTGCCGCAGCCGGTCCCGGACGGGCAGGCCGCGCAGGGTCGCGGACAGGTACCCGGCGGCGAAGGCGTCCCCCGCGCCGACGGCCGCGACGACGTCGACGCGCGGCGCGGGCACGAAGGTGACGCCGTGCTCGTCGTGGACGGTGGCCCCGTGCGCGCCGTCCTTGACGACCAGCGTCCGGGGCTCGGGCAGCGCCCGCCGCACGGCCTCGGCGCCGTCGAGCCCCCACACCTCCAGTGCCTCGTCCGCGCCGACGAGCACCAGGTCGGCCCGGCGCGCGAGCCCCAGCAGCACGGCACCGGCCTCGGCGGCGTCGGGCCAGAGCCCGGCGCGGTGGTTGACGTCGAAGGAGACCAGCGGGCGTTCCTCGCCGGGTGCGGTGAGCGCGGTGAGCAGGGCGCGGCAGTCGGCGGAGAGGGCGGCGGTGATGCCGGACAGATGCAGCACCCGCGCGGCGCGAACGGCGGTGAGGTCGAGGTTGGCCGTGGACATCGCGGACGCGGCGGAACCGGCCCGGTAGTAGGCCACCTCGTGTCCGTCCCCGGCGCGGTCCTCGGCGGTGCGGAAGTAGACGCCGGTGGGGCGTGCGGGGTCCCGGCGGACGGCCCGGGTGTCAACGCCGTAGGAGGCGATCCGCTCGATCAGGTGATCCCCGAACCCGTCGGCGCCGACCCGGCTGACCCACCGCACGGAGTGTCCGGCGGCGGCGAGGGCGCAGGCGACGTTGGACTCGGCGCCGCCGATGGCCCGCTCGAAGGAGGGCACGTCAGCGAGGCGCCCGGGCCGCGAGGGCAGAAAGGTCACCATGGACTCGCCGAGCGTGACGACGTCGACGACCTCGGGGACGACGACGGTACGGGGTCCGGTGCCGGTCATGGGGGTAGGGCTCCTGGGGGGACGGGGGTGCGGGCGGGATGGCTGGCGGGTCTTGGCGGGAGGTTTGACGGAGGGGGCTTGGCGGGGGTCCGACCCGGGGTAGTCCGCTCCGGTGAGCCGGGGTTCGGCGGCTCGGTCGAGCCCGGTGGTCGGCTCCGGTGAGCCGGGGTCGGTGGCCGGTGGTCGGCTCCGTCGCGCCGGGTCGGTGGCTCCGTTGACCCGGGGTTGGCTGGGATGTTAGACAGCGGTGAGCGACATGCGCAATGGACGTTGCAGAGAATGCAACAGACGTCAGGAGGCTCCATGAGGGACGCAGCGCTGGCCCGGCTCGCCGGGGAACGCGTCGACCACCGCTTCAAGGGCCTCCCGCCGGACGCCGAGGGCCTGACCGTGGGCGAGCTGACCGCGCAGCGCCGGAACCTGTTCACCGGCGGCTTCACCACCCCGGTCCTCGCCCTCTCCGCCGAGCGCCTCGCGCACAACCTCGCGCTCATGGAGACCTACGCGAGCCGCCACGGCCTCCTCTTCGCCCCGCACGGCAAGACCTCCATGGCACCCCAGCTGTTCCAGCGGCAGATCGAGCACGGCGCCTGGGGCATCACCCTCGCCGTCCCCCACCAGGTCCGGGTGGCCCGCGCGTTCGGGGTCCAACGCGTCTTCCTGGCCAACGAGTTGGTCGACCCGGCCGCCCTCGCCTGGATCGCCGCCGAGCAGGACGCCGACCCCGACTTCCGGCTCATCTGCTACGTCGACTCCGCGGCGGGCGTCGCCCTGATGGACGCGGCGCTGGCCGGTGCGGCCCGCCCGCTCGACGTCGTCGTGGAACTCGCCGCCGGGGAAGGCGCCCGCACCGGCGCCAGGACCTGGGTCGACTGCGTGGAGGTCGCCGACGCGGTGGCCGCCACCCGCACCCTGCGCCTGGTCGGCGTCGCGGGCTACGAGGGCGAGGTGCCGGAGGCCGGTCCTGCGCGGGTCCGCACCTATCTGCGTCAACTGACCGAGCTGGCCGACTACTTCGACAAGGGGGGCCGGTTCGCGGGCGTCGAGGAGATCGTGGTGAGCGCGGGCGGCAGCGCCTGGTTCGACGCGGTGGCCGACGTCTTCGCCGGCATCCCCGAACTCTCCGCGCCCGTACTGAAGTTGTTGCGCTCGGGCGCCTACGTCTCGCACGACGACGGCCACTACCGCAGGCTCACGCCGTTCAACCGGGTACCGGAGGAAGGGTCGTTGGAACCGGCGTTCCGGCTGTGGACGCAGGTGGTGTCACAGCCCTCGGACGAGCAGGCATTCGTCAACGCGGGCAAGCGCGACGCGGCCTACGACCTGGACCTGCCCCTCGCCCAGGTGGTCAGGCGCGGCGGCTCGGAACACCCGGCCAACGGGATCACGGTCACCGGCCTCTCCGATCAGCACGCCTGGCTGAGCACCTCCCCGGTGGCGGATCTCGCCGTCGGCGACTGGGTGGGCCTGGGCCTGTCCCACCCGTGCACGTCGTTCGACAAGTGGCAGCTGATCCCGGTGGCCCAGGCTGACGGCACGGTCGTCGAGTACATCCGCACGTTCTTCTGACCAGGCTCCTCCGGCCCATCGCCCTCTCACTCATCCCCCTCTCACCCCTCTCCATCTCACCCCTCTCCATCTCACCCCTCTCCATCTGGCCCCCTTTCTTCTGGCCCACTCGCAACTCCCTTTCAGGAGGCCGGTCGTGGCGGAACTCGTGATCCGGGACGCCGATGTCGTGGACGGCAGCGGCGCCCCGTCCTACCGCGCGGACGTGGTGGTCGACGAGGGCAGGATCGTCGAGATCGTGCAGGAGGCATCGGGCCGCCAACGACCCGTCGCGCGAAGGGAGTTGGACGTGGAGGGGCTGACCCTCTCCCCCGGCTTCATCGACATGCACGCGCACAGCGATCTCGCCCTGCTGCGCGACCCCGACCACCGGGCCAAGGTCGCGCAGGGCGTCACCCTCGAAGTGCTGGGCCAGGACGGCCTGTCGTACGCGCCGGTCGACGACCGCACCCTCGCCGAGGTCCGCTCCACCATCACCGGCTGGAACGGCTACGGCGACGACATCGACTTCGACTGGCGTTCGGTCGGCGAGTATCTGGACCGGCTGGACCGGGGCATCGCCGTGAACGCGGCCTACCTGGTCCCGCAGGGCACGGTCCGGATGCTGGCGGTCGGCTGGGAGGACCGCGAGGCGACGCCCCAAGAGCTGGACCGGATGCGGGAGTTGGTCGCGGAGGGCCTGGAGCAGGGCGCGGTGGGCATGTCGTCGGGGCTGACGTACACGCCGGGCATGTACGCCCAGAATGCCGAACTGACCGAACTGTGCCGGGTGGTGGCGTCCTACGGCGGCTACTACTGCCCGCACCACCGCTCCTACGGGGCGGGCGCGCTGGCCGCGTACGAGGAGATGATCGCGCTCACCCGCGCGGCCGGCTGCGCCCTCCATCTCGCCCACGCCACCATGAACTTCGGCGTCAACGAGGGCCGCGCCCCCGAACTCCTGCGCCTGCTGGACGCGGCGCTGGCGGACGGCGCGGACATCACCCTCGACAGCTACCCCTACACCCCGGGTTCGACAACTCTCGCGGCGATGCTGCCCAGTTGGGCGAACGAGGGCGGCCCCGAGGCGACGTTGACCCGGCTCGCGGACGACGGGACGGCCGCCCGTATCCGCCACGACCTGGAGGTGGTCGGCGCGGACGGCTGCCACGGGGTGCCCATCGCGTGGGACACCATCGAGATCTCCGGCGTCACGGACGAGGCCCTCACCCCGTACGTGGGCCGCACGCTCCAGGAATCGGCCGACCAGCGCGGCGAACCGCCGTGGACGACGGCCCGCCGCCTCCTGCTCGCCGACCGGCTCGGCCCGACGATCCTCCAGCACGTCGGCCACGAGGAGAACGTCCGCACGATCATGCGCCACCGGGTGCACACCGGCGGCTCGGACGGCATCCTCCAGGGCACCAAGCCGCACCCGAGGGCGTACGGCACGTTCCCGCAGTATCTGGGGCGCTACGTAAGGGAGTTGGGGGTGCTGACCCTGGAGGAGTGTGTGGCCCACCTGACCTCACGCCCGGCAGCCCGCCTGCGCCTCCCTGACCGGGGCCTGGTCAGGGAGGGGTACCGGGCCGACCTGGTCCTCTTCGACCCACGGACGGTGTCTCCCGGCTCCACCTTCGCCCACCCGCGCGCCCTCCCCACCGGCATCCCGCACGTCCTGGTGAACGGCCGCCTCGTCATCGAGGACGG
The DNA here is from genome assembly GCF_044757465.1 of Streptomyces sp. NPDC091279. NCBI lineage: Bacteria > Bacillati > Actinomycetota > Actinomycetes > Kitasatosporales > Streptomycetaceae > Streptomyces > Streptomyces sp. NPDC091279. The sequence goes on from NZ_JBIVVA010000007.1 coordinate 284,754, forward strand.
GCGGCGCACCGACGCCGTACCGGGCCACTCGGTCCGCCGGGGCACGGGAGAGGGGCGCCCACCGAAGCGGACGCCCCCGGGGTAGCCCCCTCAGTGGGAGGCGACCGGCGCTTCACCGACCTTGTCCGTGACGCCAACTCCCATGAGTGCGGCGTCGGTTGTGCCGAGGTAGCTGAGGCTCGACGCGTCGAAGACCCAGGCGTAGCCCTTCGGGGCGCCCTGGAAGGTGAGGCCGACGCCCTCCCGCCCGGCGGCGTCCTCGACGTGGTCGACGACGCTCACGCCGGGGAGCTTGGCGGTGGCGCGGTAGATCGCGGCACTGAGGTCGGGGAGCAGGGTGGCCTCGTCGATGAGGGCGCCGAGGTTCTCGACGACGACCTCGGTGCGGCGGCTCGCGCTCACGTTCCCGGCGTCCCCGGAGAGCTTCTTCAGCAGCGCGTCGGGGTCGGTGGGCAGGGCCTGGAGCTGCCGGAAGGTGAGGTATCCGGTGCCCTCCATCTCCATGGACATCTTCTTGGTGGGGTCGGCGACCGCGACGCCCTTCCGCAGCCCCGCGTTCGTGCCGTCCACCGAGTCCCACTGCTCCTGCCGGACAGCCCCGTTGTACGGCTTGGGCGTGAAACTCCCCTGGTGCTGGGCGAGTTCCTCGGGCGTGCTGAAGTCGACGCCCAACTCGGCCGCCGATCCTTGGGACTTGGTGTAGATGTACTGGTCGTCGCGTGCCGTGACCGCCGGCCGCTCGGCCGCCGCCAGGGCGATCCGGTCCAACAGCCGAGTGGCCTTCTGCTGACCGGCGGCAGTGACGCCTGCGGCGTCCGTACCGTGGGTGCCGTCCTGCCCGCTGCCGACCGCGACAACTCCCAGGCCCACGACGGCGGCCAGGGCCAGCGGCGCGGCGACGAGAAGCAGGCGGCGGCGGACGGGGGACGGGGGCGGGGTGGCCGCAGCCCCGGACTGCTCGGGGCGGGACTCGTGCTCGCGGGTGATGTGCTCCATCAGATGTTCCCTCAGTACGCGGTGGCGGTCCTGAGCGAGCACCGGACGGCCCTGCGCGGGCAGCAACTCGGCCAACTCGTGCTGGTCGAGGGGCTGTTCGCGGCGTAGCGGGTTGGTGTTCATCGCTTCGTCTCCTGCGTGGACCGAGCCGCCTGCCGGCGACTACCCGGTGACTGTCCGACCACGGCCGGGCGTTGCACTTCGGCGTTGGCGTTCTTGAGTTCCAGCTCGGTGAGCTTGCGCAGACGTTTGCGCGCACGCGAGAGCCGGGCCCGCACGGTGCCGACGGCCACGCCCAGGGCTTCGGCCGCCGTGGCGGCGTCCAGCCCCTCCCACACGCAGAGCGTGAACACCTCACGTTCCCCGCGCCGCATCGTGCTCAACGCCCTGTGCGCGGCGGCGAGTTCCTCGCTGTCGGCGAGCCGCCGGGCGACCTCGTCGGCGAAGTCGGGCACGGGGTCGGGGGGTGGAATCCTGCTGAGCGCGGCCTGGTGTCTTCGCGCCGCCCGCGCGGTGTTGCGCGTGACGTTCGTCGCGATCCCGAGCAGCCACGGGCGCAGACTGTCGTCCCCGGGAAGCACCCGCTCACGCAGCCGCCATGCCTCCAGAAAGGTCAGCGAGACGATGTCGTCGGCCGTGCTCCAAACGCCGGTCATCCTGCAATGACCTACATCACACCCCTCACCCCAAACCGACAGCCAACGGCCAACAGCTGGACAACGCCCGCCTTTAGGGGGCGCGGGGCTGTATCGATATGCGGCTCCGCCGCGCGGGCGCGACCAGCCACGACGGCGCCGCACCCGACAAACAACCCCCCGCCCCCTCCAGCACAACGCTACGGCTTAGGCAACGTGCACCCACTCGCACTCAAATTGAGCACGTTCGCAGACGTAAAACAGGCAGGCATGTTGTAGATCTGCTCGGCGTAATTGATCCCCTTCCGGACCGTCACCGCCCCACCCTCATCCACCTCACACGGATTGTTGACCGTGCACGACTCCCCGTCCTCGTTACCGGTGTTGTTGACGGCAACGACCTGCCCGGTCTCGGTGTCGATGACCGGCGACCCGGACGTCCCGCCGATCGTGTTGCACGCGGAGGTGTACCGGAGGGAGTCCTTCCACGTCCAGCTCCCCTCCTTGAGCCGGTACGCGAACCCATCGACGTTGCAGCTGTAGATCCGCTTCCAGTACCCGGAGACGACCTTGATGGAGGTCCCGGCGGTCGGATGCGTCGCACTGACGGTGAGCGGACTGATCCCGTAGGCACTCTTGATCGCCGCGTACGTGGTGGTGGTCCGGTAGATCGTCGCGTCGGTGTCGGTCATCGTCGAGTAGACGACCTGGTTGGCGCGGAGGGTGGCGACCTGACTGCCGGCCGAGTTCAGCAGCCCGAAGGTGCGGGAGGAGGACTGCCCGGTGATGACCTCGCCGGGGTCGGGGAACCCGGTCTCCAGGCAGTGCCCGTTGGTCAGCACCAGCGCGGGGGCGGTGTCCGCGGAGCCCGGGAAGCGGATGACGGAGCCGGAACAGTTGCTGAGCGAGACGGTACCGGCGAAGTCGACGGTCACCGCGGCGGCCTGCGGCGCGGCCACCGCGGGCGCCACACCGGTCCCGGCGACGGCCAGGGTGGCCAGCGCGGCAAGGAGAGGCTTGTTCATGTGGGGGTTCCCCTCTGCGGACAAAACGGCCGGAGTTCTTCCGACCTTCCGAGTTGTCATGGGCATTGTGAATGGAGGGAAGAAAGGGAACAAGGAGCTGTTTTCAGCCACGACGGACGCAATAGCCCCGCCCCCCAGCCCGCACGAGCCACGTCGACCGAAGGCCTCCGCTCCCACTCCCCCGCACCCGCCACGGCGGGCGCCCACGACGGAGGCCCGTCAGTCAAGTGGCGGAAAACACGACCCGTCCGGCGTTACCGGGCCGTAAGCTCCCAGACATGCAGGTGATCCAGTCGACGAAGCTCGCCAATGTCTGTTACGAGATCCGGGGGCCGGTTCTCCAGGAGGCGATGCGGCTGGAAGCGGCCGGTCATCGCATCCTCAAGCTGAACACCGGCAACCCCGCCGCGTTCGGCTTCGAGTGCCCGCCGGAGATCCTGGAGGACATCCTCCGCAACGTCTCCAGCGCACACGGCTACGGCGACGCCAAGGGCCTCCTCGCCGCCCGGCGCGCGGTCGTCATGCACAACCAGACCCTCGGCATCGAGACCGACGTCGAACACGTCTTCGTCGGCAACGGCGTCTCCGAGCTGATCGTGATGGCCATGCAGGGCCTGCTCGACGACGGCGACGAGGTCCTCGTACCGGCGCCCGACTACCCCCTGTGGACGGCCGCCGTCTCGCTGTCCGGCGGCACGGCCGTGCACTACCGCTGCGACGAGCAGTCGGACTGGATGCCGGACCTCGCGGACGTCGAGCGCAAGGTCACCGACCGCACCAAGGCCCTCGTCATCATCAACCCGAACAACCCGACGGGCGCGGTGTACGACGAGGCGATGCTCAGGGGGCTGACGGACATCGCCCGCCGGCACAACCTGCTGGTCTGCTCCGACGAGATCTACGACAAGATCCTCTACGACGGCGCCACCCACACCCCGACCGCCAAGGTCGCCCCCGACCTGCTCACCCTCACCTTCAACGGCATGTCGAAGGCGTACCGGGTGGCCGGTTACCGGGTCGGGTGGGTGGCGATCTCCGGGCCGCGCGCGCACGCCGACTCCTACATCGAGGGTCTGACGATCCTGGCGAACATGCGGCTGTGCGCGAACATGCCGGGCCAGCACGGGGTCGTCGCCGCGCTCAGCGGACGCCAGACGATCAACGAACTGGTACTGCCGGGCGGCCGCCTCAAGGAACAGCTCGACACGGCGTACGAGCTGCTGACGCAGATCCCGGGCGTGAGCTGCGTCCGCCCCAAGGGCGCCCTGTACCTCTTCCCCCGGCTCGACCCCAAGGTCTTCAAGATCAAGGACGACCGGCGGATGGTCCTTGACCTGCTGAGCCGCGAGAAGATCATGGTCGTCCAGGGCACCGGCTTCAACTGGCCGGAGCCGGACCACTTCCGCGTCGTCACCCTCCCCTCGGTCGGGGATCTGCGGGACGCGATGGGCCGGATCGCGCACTTCCTGGACGGGTACAGCCAGCCCTGACCTCACCTTCCGTACCCACGCGGCCCGATCCCGTGACCCTCGCGATCGCGCACAACTTTAGACGAAATCTAAGCTAGGATGGTTTCCTGTCACCGCACAGGAGGCCATCCCATGTACGAACCGATCCGTTCGAAGTCGGTCCACAGCACGATGGCCGGCACGACCTCCGACTTCCCCCACCGGTCCCGCGAGGAAGAGCTGGACATCCAGCTCGCGGGTCATCTCGCGGCGCTGCTCGCCGTGACCGACGAGCTGCGGGGGACCACACCGTCCGCCGAGCTGGACACGGCGGCGGAACGGCTCGCCGGGCAGGTCGCCCGGCTGCGCGGAGGGCCCACGCCGGCCCGCGCGTCCACCACCGGCCCGGATTCCGGCCCGACCGAACTGCACCGACGCGCGCACGCGCTCGCCGGGCGGGCCCTGGTCGTGGCGGCGTCCCGGGCGGACACGGCGGCGGCGATCCTCTCCGCCGAGCGCATCGACGCCCACGCGGCGGCCCTGGAGCCCCGCGAACTCGCGTCGCACTGAGCCTCGTCGAGGCTCCCCCGAACGGCCCCGGTCCGCGCGCCCGCAGCGCACGGACCGGGCGCCACACTCCCCCCGGCTCCCTCCGGTCCCCTCCGCGAACGAACGCGCCCCTGAACTCCGTTCACCAGCAGGCCAGTTCGCCTGCCCCGGGACCCAACCACCGTGCGACGGCCGCGCGTTCGTGTTCGCGTTCGTGCCGGAGATGCCGGGGAGGGTCCGCTGCACCCGGCAGGTCGCCAGGGCAGCGAACGTTCACGGCAGCAGGTCAGCGGAGTGCTCCCGCCGGACGGCGACCGGACGACGACCGGTCGGCGGTTGCAGATCCCGTAGATCGTGTTCGGATCACCGCCGCACAGCACCTCGCGGTAGCCGTTGGCCTGGGCGTACGGCAGTTCCTCGGCTTCGCGCGCATCGACGCCACGCGCGCCTTTCGTGAGGTCAGATGCGGGCGCAGCAACGGACGTTCACGCGGGGGCACGGTTTTTTCGCGCCGATCGGCGTGGCCGACGTCGACTACCCAGCCCTGCGCGGCCCGTGGCCGTGAACTGCGGTCACCGCCCCCAACACCCGCACCTGGAGCGGGTGTCACCCACTCCCGGCCGCCTCCGGAGACGGGCGGGCACCTGAACTCCGTTTATCCAATGGCCAGTTGCCAGGCCGCCGCTTCCTCGGCCGCCGCCGTCTCCCCGGCCTGCGGAACGGACGGTGCCGGTCGCCGCCGTTGCGCTGGTCCGGCCGGCGCGTTCGTCGACCGGTGGCGTTCGCCCTGAAGGCACGGCGAGCCGGCGCCGTCCGCACCAGGTGTCCGTGATGGGGCGGCTCTCACCCGGGCCGCCCCGATTCGCCGTGCTCACACCGGTGTTGCATGAAACGTCTACGATCTTGCCCACGAGGTCGCGCCGATCAGGTGCATGACCGGTGCGTCGACGTGGGGTGGGGGCGGTGTCGGTGGTGGACGTGGTGCGGGAGTCGGCGCGGGCAGGCCGGATGGTGTTCTTCGAGGAGTCCGCGCGGGACGGGGCGCAGGCGAAGACGCTGATGAGTGCCGGGTTCCGGGTGCGTCTCGCGCGGGAGCAGGGGGCGGTGTTCGGTGCGGACGGGCCACGGCACGTGGTGTTCGCGGCGGGGTTCCCCTCGGTGTGCGGGCAGGAGTTCGAGGCTACGCGGCGGGTGGCCCTGGAGGCGCAGGGCGCGGTGAGTCCGGCGGCGATCTGCCGGGGCACCGTGCCGGATGTGCGGCTCGCCCTGCGTGCGGTCCGGGGTGCGGCACACGCGCGGATCATGGTGATCGTGGCGGCGTCGGAGGCCACGGCCAGGGCGCTGGTGCACAGCGATGCCCGGGCGGCGCTGGACGCGGGTCTGGAGGTGGTCGAGGAGGCCGTCGAACTGGCCGACGGTGTCGCCGTCGACGTCTGTCTGGTGGACGCGCCGCGTGCGGACCACGCCCTGGTGGCCGAGTACGCCGGGGCGATGACGGCGCGGGGCGCGGGGACCATCGTTCTGGCCGACACGGTCGGTGACCTGCTGCCCGTTCAGAGCCGGACGCTGTTCGAGCGGGTGGCGGCCGGGGCCGGTCCGGAGGCGGTGCTGGTCTCGCACCTGCACAACGACCTCGGCCTGGGCCTGGCCAACACGCTGGCCGCGTTGGAGTCCGGGGTGCGGGTGGCGGCCTGTTCGTGGCTGGGCATGGCGGAGCGCAGCGGCATGGTGGCCACCGAGCAGCTGCTGTTCCTGCTGGCCCACGACCCGGCGAAGGCCGCGCAGATCCTGGGGCCCGGTGCCGCGCCGTGGTGGACGGCGCCGGATCTGACCCGGTTGCCCGGGATCGCGCGGATGGTGTCCGCCGAGACCGGCGTTCCCCTCACCGTCACGACGCCGATCGTCGGCACCGGCGTCGCCACGATCTCCACCGGCACGCCGTTCACCCACCCGCAGACGTTCCAGCCGTATGACCCGCAGGAGCATCTGGGGGTGGCGCCGACCGTGGTGCTGACCCACCTCGCGAGCCAACGGGTGGTGCGCGCGGTGGCCCAACGCCTCGGTCACGAGTTGGACCCGGCCCAGACCCGCACCGCCCTGACCTGGGCCAAGGACCGCGCCTACCGCCTGAGTCAGGCCGTCATCCCGGACGCCGACTTCGCCACGTACCTGGCCGGCCTCACCGCAGCCGCACCGGCACCAACGCCGGTACCCGCGCCCCTCCCCGTCCCCGCCTCCTGAACGGACCCCGCCATGCCGGTCACCGACCTGCCCGACGCCGTCACCGGCCCCGCCGCGCACGCCCTGGCCGCCGGGCGCGCCGTGATCCTGCCCAACCCGAGCCCGCTCACCTACGTCGCCGCCGCCGTCGACCCCCGGGCGGTCAACGAGGCCAAGGCCCGCCCCGCCGACCAGGAAGTCGCCCTGTGGGTGCACAGCGACACCACCTGGGCGGCCCTCGCCCCCGCCCTCGATCTGACGCCCACCGCCCTGACCAGGGCGTTCGACCTGCTGCGGCGCGAACTGGTCACCCTGCTGGTGCCGGTGCGCACCGAGGTGCCGCCACCGGTCTGGGCGCTGCCCGCCCTGCGCGACGGCCACGTCCTGCTCTTCGGGGCCCGTTGGCAGCCGCTGACCGCCCTGCTGGCGCGTTTCCCCCGCCTGTACGTCAGCAGCGCCAACCGCACCGGCCACGCGCCCGCGGCCAACGTCGCCGAGGCCACGGCGATGTTCGGCCCCGGCATCCCCGTCACCGACGCCGACCATCTGCGCGACACCAGCGCCCCGCACGCCGCGACGACCATGCTGCGCATCGCCCCCGACGCCACCCTGACCCACGTCCGCCGAGGAGCCCAGGACCAGACCCACGGCCCGGACCCGGCCGCCTACATGGCCCACCTGACCGGGCCGACCTGAGCACGGCACACCGGCTGCCTGCTGGCTGACGTTGCGTCACATACTGTTCTAATGGCCGGAGTTGAGGAGCAGGGATCTCGGATCGACCCGTTGATGGGGTGATCACGGCGAACCGGTCCGGCACGGGTTCGTCCCGCTGTCCGCGCATCCGGACTGGCAGCGCCCGGACGCGGCGGACCGGCTGCGCGTCTTCGTCGCTGCGTACGGTCTCGACGAGTCCGAACGTCGCCTGCTGGTGCCCCTGTTGGGGCGCCGCACGCGTGCCCTGCACGACTTCCTGCGCGACCAGGCAGCCCAAGGCGTCCACCCCTGGGCGAGGTTGTGGGCCGAGGGCCACGGTGCCGCCGGGCGAAGCGACGCCGAACACATCGAGCAACACGAAGCCCACTGGACCCACGCCCTACGCAACGCCCCCTGACCCACCCCACCCTGCCCCACCCCGACCAACGCCCACCTGCCCGCGCCGGTGGGGCACCGCCAGCCTCCGGGCCAGGGGGGTCCGCTCGTGCCCTGATCGCCGCGGCCGTGGATACTCCCGGGTGACTGGTGTGCAACCTCGGGCAATCTCAGGGGAGTTGGAGTGACGCCCCCTCTGGCGTGTTCTCGTCGTTCCACTTGAGCCGGGCCGTGACCGACAACGCCTGCCGCAGGTTGAGCCGTAGACCGCGAGCCTTTCCCACCGGCTGCGCGATCAGGCAAGAACGAGGAGTTCCCGAGGAAACGGAGGGGCTGAACAGATGACGCACACACCAACACCGTGGGGTACCCAGCGGATGGGGCCGTACGTGGCCACCACCACGGTTCCGCAGTACATCCCGGTGATCGATCCCGAGACGCAGATCGCGGTCATCGTGGACGAGCACGGCCGGACGGTCGAGTTGGGTAGCCACGGCACCAGCACGAGTGGCCTGACACCCACCAAGACCAGCCCCGGCGACGGAGCCGGCCCCGACGGCGCGACCGACGCGGACAGCACCGAGTCGTACGACCAGGACCAGAGTTCCGGCTGATGGGTGACGGCAGGTCGGTGCTGGTGCTGACCAATCCCTACGACGTGACAGCGGATGTGGTGCTGCGACTGCTCGCCGAACGCAGGGTTCCCGTGGTCCGCCTCGACCCCGGCACCGACCTGCACATGGATGCCTCACTGACCGCGACATACGGTCCGGGCGGCCAGCGGGGCATCCTGCGCACGGCGAGCCGCGAGATCGACACCACCCGGATTCGGTCCGTCTGGGTGCGCAGACCCTCGCCGTACGAAGGGCCGCAGGGGTTGAGCGACCAGGACCGCAGGTTCGCCGCCGAACAGGCGCGGTGGGGTGCGGGTGGCTTCCTCGCATCGCTGCCGGGCGTGCACTACGTCAACCATCCGTGGGCCAATCGGGATGCCGAGTTCAAGCCCATGCAGCTCTCGGCCGCGCGACGTTGCGGATTCCGGGTGCCTGACACAGTGATCACCAACGACCCTTGCGAGGCACGGGAGTTCGTCGGCCAACAGCCCGGCGGAGTGGTCTACAAGCCATTATGGAACACGCCCTATCGGGTGGACGGTCGGCCCCACAGCGTGTGGGTCCGGGAGGTACGGGAGCCGGAGATCACCGACGCCGTAGCTGTCTGTCCGCATCTGTTCCAGGCCAAAGTCGGCAAGGCTTTCGACGCGCGGGTGACCGCCGTCGGGGATCAGCTGTTCGGGGTCCGGATCGACAGCCCCGATCTCGACTGGCGTCGCCGTCAGGATCTGATGGCATGCACCCCGATCGAGGTGCCCGAATCGGTCGCGGGTCCGGTCGTCGCCTACCTCACCGAACTCCGTTTGACCTACGGTGCGTTCGACTTCGCCGTGACCACCGCCGATGACTGGTACTTCCTTGAGTGCAACCCGAACGGCCAGTGGGCGTGGCAGCCGGCCGAGACCACCGGGGCAGTCGCCCATGCCATCGCCGGCCAACTGGAGAAAGGACCCCGAACGTGAGCGCATCGCGTCAGCTCCGTGACACCTTGACGGACCAACTCACCGAGGACGGCGCCCTCGCGGAACCCGAGTGGCGCGACGCCGCCAGAGCGGTTGCGCGCGAGCTGTTCACGGGGTCCTACTTCAGGCCGGTGCCGGGCAGCGTCCCGACCGGCTACCGCCCCGTCCAGAAGGACGAGCCCGGCTGGCTGGAGGGGGTCTACGCCGACGAGACGCTGATCACCCAACTCGACGGCCGCGTCCGGCCCGACGACACGGCCGGGGCGACCGTGACCGGCAACCCGTCGTCCTCGTCCACCCTCCCCTCGCTGGTCCTGCGCATGTGGCAGCAACTCGACGTCGAACCCGGCCACCGGGTGCTGGAGATCGGCACCGGGACCGGCTACTCGACCGCCCTCGGCGCACACCGTCTCGGGGACGCCCACCTCACCAGCGTCGAGTACGACCCGGTGGTCGGCGCGGCAGCCGCCGCAGCGCTCAAGGCGGCGGGTTTCGCGCCCCGGCTGATCATCGGCGACGGGCTGCGCGGCGACCCGGAGGGCGCTCCCTACGACCGGCTCATCGCCACCTGCTCCGTCCGCTACCTCCCGCTCCCGTGGCTGTACCAGGTGAAACCGGGCGGAAAGATCCTGGTCACCCTCTCCGGGTGGAGCTACGCCAACGCCCTCGTCCTGCTCGACGTGACCGGCCCCGGAGAGGCCACGGGACGGTTCCTGCCCGGTTACACCAGTTTTATGATCGCCCGACCTCACGACCGTCCGCCCCACCCGGCACTTGCCCTGCTGCCCGGCGAGGAGCGCCCGACCCGGATCGACCCCGCGCAGCTCGACACCTGCACCGGCGGTTGGGTCGCCCAGCTGGCGGCGCCCTCGGCCGAGCGGCTGGGGGCCGGGGCGGAACAGATCCTCTGGGACGTGTCCACGGGTTCCCAGGCCCGAACTGCCCCGCATCCCCAAGGTGGTTGGACGGTCGTGCAGCGCGGCCCTGTACATCTGTGGGACCGGGTCGAGAGCGCGGTGGAACAGTGGCAGGACGCCGGCGAGCCCCATCAGGAGAAGTTCGGCATCACGGTCTCGCCCGTCGGCCAACGAGTGTGGCTCGACACCGAGGACGGCCCCGGCTGGGACTTGCCGATCTGACATAGCCCCCGCGCTCCTCCCCCTACCCCCGCCCCTCCCCCTCACCCCGCCCCTCCCCGAACCCCTCCTCAGCCTCCGGGCCGGCGAGGGGTTTCTCGTTCTCGGCCCGGGTTGCCGACGCGCCCTGACGTTTGGCTGACGGAAACCCCTTAAACCCCTCTTCTTGGAGTTACTCGGACGTAACGTTCGACAATTGATCAAGAGTTGATCATAATTTGAAACCTCAAGGGCTTGCCACGAACAAGCCCTTGATCCCCCCACCCCATTTCCGCTCCACCCCCCACAGGAGTTGTCATGACGGCCGATCAGATCGCCCCGGACACCACCCGCCCGCGCCGCCGCGCCTCCCGGCTGGCCGTCGCGGCCAGCACGGTGCTGGTCGCCGCCGCCACCGTGCTCGTCACCTCGCCGCAGGCCTCGGCCGCCACCACCTGGACGACCACCGGCGTCGGCGGAGGCCAGGCGCGTGCGGTGTTCATCGTCTCCAACAGCGCGGGCGGCGTCTGCTCCACCGCCAACAACCGCTTCAGCGACCCGGCGGGCTCCACCATCCGCACGACCGTCTTCGACAGCGACGTCAATTGCAGTGCCGGCGCGGGCCAGACCTGCACCGGGGTCGTTCCCTCGGAGAGCAGCGCGGTGCGGGTCTTCGACATCCGCACGTGCCGCTGGGTCGGCTGACGGCCGCGCCCTCCTCGTTCCGAACCGAAAGGACGGATTCCGTCCCATGACTGCCCCCACCAAGAGGTTCAGGTCGTCGCTGCGCGGCGCCCTCACCGTCACCGCCGCCGCCCTCGTCGCGACGCTGCCCCTGGCCGGGACCGCGAGCGCCTCGCCGTCGGCCGGTTTCGCCCACCGTACGGTCGTCACGGCCGACGGTGAGACGTTCCGGCTGGGGCTGGCCGCGACGCCCGTCGCACTGCCCGCCGACGGTGGCACCGTGCGGGTCAAGGGTGCCGGGTACAACCGGGCGCAGGGCGTGTTCCTCGCGTTCTGCGTCATCCCCGACGGCGTCCGGGTCGGCGACCCCAGCACGTACACCTCGTTGCCGGGGCCCTGCCTCGGTGGGCGGGCGGCGCAGGACGGTTCGTCGCGCCGGATCACCGACACGGGTACCGGGACGCCGGGCATCACGATCCCCTACGGGGCGGGTGGGTCGTTCGACACGACGCTGAATCTCAAGCGGGAGATCGCCGAGGGGGTTGTGTGCGGGGAAACGGTGCGGTGTGCGGTCGTTACTCGCGCGGACTTCACGGCGACGGACGACCGTACGTACGACCAGTACATCCCGGTCGCCTTCGCCCCGTCGGCGTCCTGAACCAGGCTGTCTGATGCGGGCCCGCGCCCCCCGGCACCCAAGAGACCTGGGGGCGCTGCCCCCAGACCCCCGTTCGGCCTGAACGGCCTCGTCCTCAAACGCCGGACGGGCTGGTTGGGGCCGGCCTGCGCTCCCTCGGGGGTGAGGACGTGGACGGGAACGTTCAGGTTCTGTGCCGCGGGTGCCACCGGTTCAAGAACGCAACGGAGTTCGGTGGTGCCCGTGCCGTGGCTCAGCGAGTCGTCCGAGCACGGTCCTCGTGGCCGTGGCGACGACTTCTGTACGGGGTGCACTTCTCCTGCGTGAACCAGACCACCGTGCTGGTTCATCTCAACGCGGTTCACCAGGAACCTGTCACCGGCGCGTGAGCCACGTTACGAGCCCGCTTCCTATACAGCTGATCGCGTGACGCCCAAGCCCCGCCATGTCCCCCAAGTCGGGGGGCGTGGCGGGGCTTTCGTCGTTCCCGACCGGGCTGCCATGTAGGCATACCGACCCTCGCTCGCGCGTTCTGTCAGGGGCGCGCGGGTACCTAATAGACAAGCCCGTGGCGGGCGTACCGTGTGTGCAAGGAGGGAGTCGACCATGCCGACTGAACTAGCCCTGAATGTCAAGACACACCGACGCCGCTTGGGGTGGAGTCAAGAACGACTTTCCGAGATGGCCGGGTTGTCGATCCAGACCGTACGAAAGCTCGAACAGGGCGGAGACGTCCGCACAGCTACCCTCCATGAAGTTGCCCGAGCGTTCGGCGTGACTACGGCGGCGCTGTTCGTTGCGGACTCCCCCGACCCTGTCATTGGCGACGAGGCATCCCGCCGGAACCTCGTGGAGCTACGGAAGGCGTTGATGCCGCCCGTGGGGCTGGAGGCCCCGGTGGTCCAAGCGGCCGAGGCTGAAGACGTTTCCGTTCTGCGCCAGCGTGTCGATGATGTGCATGTGCTGTACCACGCTGACAGGTACGACTCCGTGGCGCGACAACTCCCCGCCTTGCTCAGGGCAACCGAACTCGCTGCGGTGAACGCCGAGGGCGATCAGGACAAGCACGATGCCGTTCAGGTTCGGACCTGCTCTCTGCTCCTCACGGGGAAGTACCTGACTCAGGTGCGGCAGTACGACTTGGCGTATCACGCGCTCGCGGAATCCATCCGGCTCGCACGGGAGTCCGGGCAGACGTTGATCGCAGGTACCGGAATCGTTGGTATGTGCTGGTTGCTCCTGCGTCAGGACAGGTTCGACGACTGCGAAGTTCTCGCCCTGCAAACAGCCGACGCGATGGAACCGCGCATGTCGTCAGCGAAGCCGGCCGAGCTTGCCGTGTGGGGCGAACTGTGGTTGCGCGTCGCAGCCGCCACGGTGCGGAACAACAGGCCGGACGATGCGGCGGCAGCGCGTCGCATGGCGGGTACTGCGGCCAGTGCTCTTGCGCGAGAACTCGACAGTTTTCCGATTCCCTGGGGCGGGTTCGGCCCGATCACCGCCGAGATGAAGGCCGTTGAAGACCTCGCGTTGGACGGGGACGCGCGCGGAGTGCTCCGGCGGGCGGATGAAGGGATTCTGGGAGGGAAAGCCCTCAAGGCACTGGGAAAGCCGACCGCACCTGGGTGGGGCCGTCACCGACTGGACGTAGCACAATCTCATGTGGCGCTGGGGTCTCACCAAGACGCGATGTCGGAGTTGGCGGGGCTCCGGGGGAGTCACGGAAAGTGGCTCAAGCACCAGCCGCTGGCGCGGTATGTCATGACGGACGTCCTCAGCTCCCGTAAGCGGACCCTCACGGCGGAGATGCGCGACATGGCGTCCTACCTGGGGGTTTTCTGACAACTACTGCGCTTCACAGTAGTTGACCAGTCACATTCAGTGAACTATCCGTGATGGTTCCATGGTTTGACTGGCCGTCACACCCTTACCTTCATGGTCTGCCCCACACCCCGCAAAACGGGAGACCAGCCCATGAACCGTACGACCGCCGACCGGCAGCGACGACGGAACCTCTACGACGCATCCTCGGGATGGTGGCCCACCCCACGTGCCCACGGCGACGGGCGGACCACCTCGACGCAGAACACCCCACGGGTTCTCGGGGCGTCGAAGTGAACGCGGCCCCCGCCGTGGGCACGTTGGTCGTGGACACCGGCCAGGAGACCGTCGCCGAGTTCCGGGCGGAGTTGGCCGGGCGTTGGTACCTGCGTCCCGTGAGCGGCGGTGTCGAGTGGGACGTTGACCCCAGGACCGTCCAGCCGGCCAGCCCCGAGCAGCGCCTCCGCGTCGAACTCGCCCGCGCCAACGCCCAGAGCCACCGGAACGCCTACTGCAAGCGCGACCCGAAATGACCACCCGCCCCCGGCTGAACTTCCGCCTCCCCCGCTGGTTACGCCGACGTCGGCGCCCAACTGCCCTACGCTGTCCGCCGTTTCCCCGCACCGGCGTCCGGCCCCTGGAACCCTCCCTCTACCGTGCCGAGGTCCGCGCCGAGGGCCCTGTCCACGGCACCGGCGAGAACGCCCAGTGCGTGCTGGCCGCCTTCCAGTCCATCTCGCCCAAGCTGGTGCTCCGTTGGCTCAGCGGACGGGCGTTGCACCTCGCCGAGCGGCTCGACCCCCAGCCCGCCCGCACTCCGTGGGTGTCGCCGCTGATGCACACCATCACCTACCCCGCACCCGCCGGACCCGCCCGCCTCCGCGCCTGGGCCACCGACCCCACCGAACTCCACGCCGCCCGCGCACACATCAAGAACGGCTACCCCCTCTTCGTGAGGTTCACGGACGCGGACTGCACCTACACCCTCACCGCCTGGCCCGTCGCCTTCCACGCCAACTGGCCTGTGCAGCAAGGCCGTTCGGCCCTCGTTCCCGTTCCCGTTCGGCATCGGGTCGGCGGGCTTGCCCACCCCCTCTACGCACTCGCAGCGCAGGACCCATGGACGTCACCGTGACAACTACCCCCCACCCCAAGCCCGTTGGCCCCACCACCCCCGCCGAAAAAGCCGCCGCCCGCGACGCCGCCCGCGCCGACAGCGACGCCATCATCCAGCGCTACCAGGCCCGCGAACCCGTCTCCCGGATCGCCGCCGACTACCACGTCAACCCCGACTGGCTCGCCCTGCGCCTCATCGAATGGGGCATCCACCGCCGCCACCGCCACGAGGCCCACGCCCTGCGCCGACCCGCCGGACACGTCTTCCGGGGCCGGACCCGGCGTCGTTCCACCGCCGAAGTCCGCGCCGCCCAGGCCCAGTTCACCGGCGACCAGGCCGACGTCACCGCCCGCTACCTCGCCGGAACCTCCATCACCACCCTCGCCCGCGAGTACCAGGTCGCCCCCACCTGGATCACCGAACGACTCGACGACTGGGGCGTGCCGCGTCGGAGCCAGTCCGAAGCGACACGTGTCCAGACGCACGAGGCCCGGAAGCCCTGACGACCCACCAACCCCCGTCTCCGTCGGACGGGGCCAGTCTGACCCCCAACAGCTGGTGATCCCGACGGAGACGGGCCCCTGGTCCCGCCCGTGCCTCACCCCTTCCGCGCGGGCGGGGCCTCACCACCTCCTGACAGGACAGCACCATGGACCAAGTTGAAGAACCCAAAGCCCTCGCCGAGGGATGGAGCACCGGACTGGGCGGGGCGCTGGTGGAGGTCCGGCAGCGTCTCCTCACGGACGTGGTGAGCTATCTCGACGCACTCGATCGAATCCGCGAAGAGGAAAAGCACGAAGGAAGGAGGCGTTAGTACAGCCCTGTTCCGCGCGGTACGAGATTCCCCACTCGCTCACAGCTCAGGCCACAGCCGACTACGGCGAAGACCCCGAACTCTGGTACGGCTACGCAGATTCCGACGTGCCGGTCGTCACGCAGCGGGATGACGGCAAGCACACCGGTACGGCACCGGGGAAGGTACCGACGTCGTCCGCGTCCATGCCGTCCGTCGTGTTCGGGATGCCGGCCGACCTGGACGTGAAACCCGGTTCCCGAGTCTTGGAGATCGGCACGGGAACCGGGTGGAACACCGCGCTGCTTGCACACCGGTTACGGGTCGAGAACGTCGTCACGGTAGGAGGCGGCTTCGGCCCCCAACGGTTCGCCATGGGACTCAGACTCCGCGCCTGTGTGCATGCCGCTGCCGAGAAACGCGGCGGCGCACGGCCTGTCTGGTTCTACGGACTCACCGACCGTTCATGGGCCTGCATCCTGTTCCGCGACGGCGACACGGCCTCGGTCTGACAGTCCGGCCCCCGCCGACTGTGGGACGAAGCCTCGGCGGCCTACTCATGGTGGGTGAGCAAGGGAAAGCCCGGACCCGAACGCTTCTGCCTCACCGTGACCGCCGAAGGACAACGCGCGTGGATCGACGACCCGTCAGATTCCTGGTCGGTCTGAGCAGAACCTCAAGGGCCCCACATGTCTGCCACCGGAAGGAAGACAGGCGGGGCCCCGTCCATGAGTGGCAGCACCTCAACTCGACGCCACTGCAACTCAACCGGATCATCACCGGCATGCTCGCCCAGCGCCTCTACCGCAAGCTGCGCGACGTGACCCTTCTGCCCCCGGCCGTCTCGCCGCCCAGGCTTACGCGTCGCCCTGGCGCCCGTCCTCGCGGACCGGATCGGGGTCGACCACGAACGTTCCCTTACCCCACTCGGTGCAGACACCCCCCAACCTCCGGAGTTCCTGGGGGAGAACGTTTCAGAGTGGGGGGGTGGTCACCATCGATCTGAGTGACGATTCCCCGACGCTCGTCAAGCCGACTGCCACCAAGGATGTCGGGGGCGGGTCGTGGAGCTACGGATCGGTCATCACGACCACTGGGCAAAAGCGTTGCTACTCCCATTACTTCCACGGAGGAAAGTCGCATTCTGCAACCGTGCAGATCGGGGGAGCCTCCCGGAAAGTTGTCGAGCTGTGGGAAGTGACGGCGAAAGCTGAGCTGACGGCTGGTGCCGCGTTGCAGTGCAACGCATACTGGGCCACCTACGACCTTCCCAAGAAGCCCTAACCATAGGTTCTTCGTTCAGTACGGCATCACTGATGGCCTGGTGTAATCTGCTGAAGCTTTAGGGGGTGCCCGCGCAGGGGTGCGATCACGCCTGCGCGGGCACCCTCACGCGTTTCGGCCCAGTTTGACCGGCCGGTATCGGCAAAGGTAGATAGCAGCGCCCTTGATCCCAAGGAGACAATCGTTGTCATCCTCTACAAGGGCTCGACTCATAAGCACCTGGCTAAACAAAGGATTCCCGGACGCCGTGTCAACTTTACGCTCCCTCATTCTGCCGCCTATGGCCACGCTGGCGGTCGGTATATCTCTCGGTGCGCTCGGCCCCCTCCTCGGTACTGCCGATGACCCGGTGATCCATGCGATGCATGTCGTTCTCTCTGCTGGTTGGTCTTGGGCCGCCTTGGGGTTCGGTGTAGGAATAACCCGTAATTCTTTGGCTCAATCAGCCGTCTTGGCTGCTTTTTCCCTCCTGGCGGGTGTGGTCACCTACTATGCGGTCAAATCTCATCAAGGAGAGGTCGACGAGACTTCCTTTATATCAAAGGTAATCTTCTGGGGATTGTTTGCCGTCATTTTGGGTTCCATCCTCGGGGTGACCGGGAAGCTTGCAAAGAGCGAAGGGCTCCTCAGTCTTCCATTTCGATTGCTCATTCCACTGATCGCGCTCTTCGAGTCCTCAATGCGGCTACGCTCTGAAGCCACCACTCAAGGACAAGTGGTGAGCACCACGTGGGAGGTCACCCGAGGAGTAGCAGTTGCCGCCGTTATTGCCTTGATCGCCCAGGCAATAACGAGCTGGAGAAGCCGTGCATCCGCCGACCGAGGCGAGAATGTCCTGACTCGGTAGCCTCGCACCGGCTTCTGGCAGGCAGCGAAGAGGGCCGTTCCATCGGGAGCAGACCTCTTCACTGAGCGGCTCTGCCACTCCTTGAGGGAGAGCCTGTCCAGGACGTCTTGAGCGGGCAGGACTTCACCCGTCATACCGTTCCAGGCATCTGCACGCACCAGGCCCCGCTCACGTCGGCCGCCAAGCCACCGTTGCTTCCCTGCAACCTGATCGGCCGGACAGGCACTAGACAACGCAGAAGCCCCGTGCAGCCCAAGCAAGTGCCGCACGGGGCTTCTGCGTTGTCTGACCAGGCGATTCGCTAGAACACCCCATCATTGAGTATCCGCCGGACGGGCTGAGATGAGCCGGCCCCCGCCGACAAAGGGCCGGGAGTTGTCCAGCCCGACCCCTTGACGACAGCGAAGGCCCGTCGTTGCCTCCCTTCTCGGGGCTGATGAAGGGCGGAACGACGGGCCCAGGGCCCCGCACGCCGTTGTGCGGGGTCTCGCCTGTTCTTGGGTGGTGCACCGCGGCCGGTCGTGACGATCACTGGTCGGAGACAGCCCGGACCGGCCGCGGAGTGGGCGGGTGGGATCAGCCCAGGCGCTGGACCAGCGCGCGGTACTCGTCCCACAGCTCCTTCGGGGTGTGATCGCCGAAGGTGTTGAGGTGGTCGGGGATCAGGGACGCCTCCTCGCGCCAGATCTCCTTGTCCACGGTGAGCAGGAACTCCAGGTCGGCGTCGGCCAGTTCGAGGCCGTCGGTGTCCAGGGCGCCCTGCGCCGGGAGCACGCCGATCGGGGTCTCGACGCCCTCGGCACGGCCGTCGAGACGGTCGACGATCCACTTCAGGACGCGGCTGTTCTCCCCGAAGCCGGGCCACACGAACCGGCCCGCGTCGTCCTTGCGGAACCAGTTGACGTAGTAGATCTTCGGCAGCTTGGACTGGTCCTTGTCCTTCGCCACGTCGACCCAATGGCCCATGTAGTCACCCATGTTGTAGCCGCAGAACGGCAGCATGGCGAACGGGTCGCGGCGCAGCTCGCCGACCTTGCCCTCGGCGGCGGCGGTCTTCTCGGAGGCCACGTTGGCGCCGAGGAAGACGCCGTGGTTCCAGTCGAAGGACTCGGTGACCAGCGGAACTGCGGTGGCGCGCCGCCCGCCGAAGAGGATCGCGGAGATCGGCACGCCCTGGGGGTCCTCCCACTCGGGCGCGATGGTCGGGCACTGCGCCGCCGGCACCGTGAACCGGGCGTTCGGGTGGGCCGCCGGGACATCGGCGTCCGGCGTCCAGTCGTTGCCCTTCCAGTCCGTGAGGTGGGCCGGGGTCTGCTCCGTCATGCCCTCCCACCAGATGTCGTTGTCGTCGGTGAGGGCGACGTTGGTGAAGACCGAGTTGCCCCACAGGGTCTTCATCGCGTTGGCGTTGGTGTGCTCACCGGTGCCGGGCGCGACGCCGAAGAAACCGGCCTCGGGGTTGATCGCGTAGAGGCGGCCGTCCTCACCGAACCGCATCCAGGCGATGTCGTCGCCGATCGTCTCGACGGTCCAGCCGGAGATCGTGGGCTCCAGCATCGCGAGGTTCGTCTTGCCGCACGCGGAGGGGAACGCGGCGGCCACGTACTTCGCCTCGCCCTGCGGCGGCGTCAACTTGAGGATCAGCATGTGCTCGGCGAGCCAGCCCTCGTCGCGGGCCATGACCGACGCGATGCGCAGGGCGTAGCACTTCTTGCCGAGCAGCGCGTTGCCGCCGTAGCCGGAGCCGTAGGACCAGATCTCGCGGTCCTCGGGGAAGTGCGAGATGTACTTGGTGGTGTTGCACGGCCACGGCACATCCGCCTCGCCCTCCTGGAGGGGGGCGCCGAGGGTGTGCACGGCCTTCACGAAGAAGCCGTCGTCGCCCAGCTCGTCCAGTACGGCCTGCCCCATGCGGGTCATCGTCCGCATGGAGACGGCGACATACGCGGAGTCGGTGATCTCGACCCCCAGCGCGGACAGCGGCGAGCCCAGCGGGCCCATGCAGAACGGCACCACGTACATGGTCCGGCCGCGCATCGAGCCCCGGAAGATGCCGCCGTCGCCCTCCTTGCCCTGGAAGACCTCGCGCATCTCGGCGGGGTCCTTCCAGTGGTTGGTCGGACCGGCGTCCTCCTCGCGCGCGGAGCAGATGAAGGTGCGGTCCTCCACGCGGGCGACGTCACTGGGGTCGGAGGCCGCGTAGAAGGAGTGCGGCCGCTTGACCGGGTCGAGGCGCTTGAACGTGCCCTTGTTCACCAGCTCCCCGCACAGCCGCTCGTACTCGGTCTCGGAGCCGTCGCACCAGACCACGCGGTCCGGCTGGGTGAGGTCGGCGATCTCGTTGACCCACGAGATCAGTTCCTTGTGGTGGGTGGGAACGGCCGAGGGAGCCGCGTTGTCGCGCGCCACGATTGCTCCTAAATGAGGGTTTGGTGATGGGAGGCCCCGTGGGGGCTGCGACCCGGATGCCACCGCACGGGGTTCCTTGCACGAGAACCCTGCGCTCATCCGGTGCCGACCGCACTCATTTGATCATCCGACGAGAGCGCCCATCTGTCCAGGGGGCTTCACACTTGAGCGGAGTGAGGATCGCCACGTATCCGAATGTTTCGGAGAGTTTCTTTACGTGCACGTTGGGTTCACCCAACCGCCCTTTGACGACCGAACGTCGATCAGTTGGCCACAGTCGGTCACAGCTGGGCACAGCTGCCCCACAGCCGGCCCCAGCTGGCCGCAGCTGGCCACAGCGGCCCACAGCGGCAACGCCCCCGCCCGCCCTACACCGCCCCCTCCCCCTCCCTCCCCGCCCCCTCCCCCCACGTCAACTCCGGTATGACGATGGCCACTCCCCGCCGGTCCATCTCCCCCCGTTGACCCGTAACTTACGGTTACGTAGGTACGATGCTGGCTATGACTGCGTCCGCCCCCGACGCGCCCACGGACCAGCCCTCCGTCGGCCGCGGTCCCATCGCGCTCCCCCTCCCGCACGAGGTCAAGCCCAAGCTGCGCGGCTGGCTGCACCTGGGCATGTTCCCGGCCGTGCTCATCTCCGGTCTCGTCCTGACCGCCCTCGCCGACTCCCCCCGGGGCCGCCTGGCCTGCGGGATCTATGTGCTGACGGCGTGCCTGCTGTTCGGCGTGAGCGCGCTGTACCACCGGGGCGACTGGAGCCCACGGATGGACGGCGTCCTGCGCCGTCTTGATCACGCCAATATCTTCCTGATCATCGCGGGCACCTACACCCCGCTGACCATGCTGCTCCTGCCGGACGCCAAGGGTCAGTGGCTGCTCTGGGGCATCTGGGCGGCCGCCCTCGCGGGCATCGTCTTCCGGGTCTTCTGGGTGGGCGCACCCCGCTGGCTCTACACCCCCTGCTACATAGCGATGGGCTGGGCGGCGGTCTTCTTCCTTCCCGACTTCATGCGCACCGGCGGTATCGCGGTCCTGGTCCTGGTGATCGTCGGCGGTCTCCTCTACAGCGCGGGCGGTGTCGTCTACGGCATCAAGCGCCCCAATCCGTCACCGCGTTGGTTCGGCTTCCACGAGGTCTTCCACTCCTTGACTCTGGCGGCGTTCGTCGTCCACTACGTCGGCATCTCCTTGGTGGCGTATCAGCACGGGTGACGGGGGTCCCCGGGGAGGGGCGCGGGGGTTCGGTTGACGGTGGTTCGGGGGTTCGGTTGATGGTGGTCCGGGGTGGCGAGGGTTCGGGTGCGGGCGTGTTCTCACCCCCATGACGGTCCTGGCCGCCGTCGCGTATGACCGTCGTGGACGACGACAATGACCTCCATGACAGCCGCACCTCCCCCCACCCCCGCCGACCGCCCCCGACCAGGGCTGCGGGAGCGGAAGAAGATCAAGACCCGGGTGGCGATCCGTGCGGCGACGTTCGCGCTGATCGAGCGGCAGGGGTACGACGCGACGACCGTCGAGCAGATCGCGGACCGCGCCGAGGTGTCGGCGTCGACGGTGTTCCGGTACTTCCCGGCCAAGGAGGACATCGTCCTCAGCGACGAGTACGACCCGCTCCTCCTCGACGAACTGCGCGCCCGACCGGCCGGTGAACCCTGGACGGCCTCGCTGCGGCACGTGCTGCGCGAGGCCGTCGCGCGCGGTTGCGCGGAGCATCCGGAGGCGGTGCGGCTGCGCGCCCGGCTGGTCGTCGAGGTCCCCGCGGTCCGGGCCCGGATGCGCGAACTCCTCTCGGTCACCGGCCGTCTCCTCGCCGAGACCATCGGCGCCCGCACCGGCCTCGACCCGGCCGGCCTTGAGGTCAGGGTCTTCGCGACGTCCCTGCTCAGCGCCCTGTCGGAGGTCTTCATCCACTGGGCGGAGAACGGCTTCGAGGGCGACCTCGGTGACCTCGTGGACCGCGCCCTGGACGTCCACGAGCACGGCCTGCCGACCGGCCCCGCTCCGGAAAACCCCTGAACCGTCCCCGCCCTCCCATGCCATTCTGGCCGGGTGAACGGACCCGAGATCCACGTCGAAGTCGCCCCCGAACTGGCCTTGTTCGTCCCGCACGCCCGCCGAAGCGGAGCCACCCCCCTCACCGTCGACGGCATCGCGACCCTCGGCCATGTCGTCGAGTCGCCCGCCCACCACGACCAACTGGAAACGATCGTGACCCGGGCGCTGGAACGGTTCGCGGGATAGGCGCGGGGACAGGGAGAGTCCGGCTCTCCAGGCGCCCGAGAACCACCAAGACTTCTTCGCGAAGGACTCTTTGCAAAGAACTCTTCGCGGTCTAGCCTCGGTGTCATGACGACCGATGCGCCCAAGAGCCCCGACGACCCGACCGGCAGCCCGCGACCGGGCGGCCCGACCGACGGACCGGGCCGTTCGAACGTCGATGACGGCGCCGTCGTTCTGGATGCCAAGGGGCTGCGGGCGCTGGCGCACCCCGTGCGGGTGCAGTTGGTCGGGCTGCTGCGGAAGTACGGCCCCTCGACCGCGACCCGGCTCGCGGAGCGGCTCGGGGTCAACTCCGGTACCGCCAGCTACCACTTGCGTCAGCTCGGCGCGGCCGGATTCGTCGAGGAGGACACGGAACGGGGCAACGCCCGGGAACGCTGGTGGCGTTCGGTCCATCAGATGACCGAGCTGAACGACCGTGACCTGGCCGATCGCGAGCCCGAAGCCATCCTCGCCTACCGCCAGTCCATCGCCTCCATCTACACCCTGCGCACCCGGCAGACCCTCAACGAGCTGGAGACGATGCCCCGTTCATGGCGGGACACCTTCGACATGAGCGACTGGGCGTTGCGGCTCACGCCCGCCGAGGCCGGTGAACTGCGCGAGGAGCTGAGGGCCGTCATCGCCCGCTACCGGCGGGACACCCCGGAGGCGGCGGCGACCGCACCCGAGGGAGCCGAGCGGGTCGCCGTCATCACCCATCTCCTGCCCGAACTGGACACCCGAGCGGCGGGAACGGAGCCCTCGTGACGTCGTCCGGGGGCATACCCGGCGAGCGGCGGTCCCTGCGGCCGTTGGGCGGGGTGCTGGCGGCGATGGCCGTGTCGCTGACCGGTACCCGGGTCTCGGCCGTGGCGCTGCCCTGGTTCGTGCTCGTCACGACCGGCAGCGCGACCCGGACGGGGCTGGTGGCGTTCTGCGAGATGGCCCCGTATGTGCTGGTCAAGGCGTTGGCGGGGCCGCTGGTCGACCGGGTCGGACCGCGTGCCGTCTCCTGGTCGACGGACCTGGTCAGCGCGCTCGCGGCGGCGGCCGTTCCGCTGCTCCATGCCGTGGGTCTGCTCTCGTTCCCGCTGCTGCTGGCCCTGGTCGCGGTGATCGGCGCGGTCCGTGGGCCCGGCGATCTGGCCAAGGAGGTCATGGTGGTGGAGGCGGCCGAGCGGGGCGGGGTGCCGTTGGAGCGGGCCACCGGTCTGTCCGGTGCGACGGAGCGGCTCGCCGCCACGCTCGGTCCTGCGGTGGGCGGCTCCCTGGTGGCGCTGCTCGGCCCGTTGACCGGGCTGTTCGTCAACGCGGCCTGTTTCGCGCTGGGTTCGGTGGTCATCGGGGTGGCGCTGCCTCGCGGCATGGGGCACGCGGCGGGGGACCCCGGAGCGGCATCCGGCTCGGAGCGGTCCGGCTACTGGCGGCGGTTCGGTGCCGGATTCGCCTTTCTGCGGGGGGAGTTGCTGCTGCTCACCGTGATCGTCACGGTGGGGGTGACCAATCTGCTCGACGCCGCGTTCAGCGCGGTGCTCCTGCCCGTCTGGGCCAAGGAGTCCGGCCACGGGCCCGCCGTGATCGGTCTGGCGGGCAGCGCGATGGGGGCAACGGCGGTGGCTGGAAGCCTGCTGGCCGCGCTGGCCGCGCACCGGCTGCGGCGCAGGGCGGTGTTCTTCGCCGGGTTCCTGGTGTCCGGGGCGCCGAGGTTCCTGGTTCTCGCCCTCGACGCCCCGTTGGGCGTGGTGCTGGCCGTCTTCGCTGTGAGCGGGTTCGGTTCGGGGTTCCTCAACCCGGTGCTGGGCGCTGTCCTCTTCGAGCGGGTCCCGCGCCATCTGCTGGGCCGTGTCAACGCCCTCGGCGACTCGCTGGCCTGGTCCGGTATCCCGCTCGGCGGCCTGGTCGCCGGCGCGGCGGTGGCGTCCGTCGGTCTGGTGCCGGTCCTGTTCATCGCCGGGACCGCGTACTTCCTCACCACCAGCCTCGCCGGACTGCGCCCGGAATGGCGGGAGTTGGACCGCCCGGCCCCGGGAGCGGGCGCGGGCGTCCTGGCCTCACCTCCACCCCCTATCCCAAGTCCCCCTTCCCGCAGGCCACTCCATCCCCGTCGGCGTCCAACCCCAGGGGATCGTCAGCGCCGTTGAGCTTCAGGCGGGGGTAGTTGTTCTGGCTCAGCCAGGTGCAGCGGGACGTGGGGGTGTTCTTCACGGTCGGGGGGAACGTCGTGGGGACGCAGGTGTTGGCGGTGCCGTAGTGGCGGTCGCAGCCGGAGAGGGTGGTCGGGACCTGCTCCGAGGTGCGCTTCTTCTGTGGGCCCGTGGCCTTGGCCTTCGGGGCGTTCGCGAAGGTGTGGATGTGGGCGGAGGCGGTGTCCGGGGTCAGGGACTTCGGGCCGGTCAGGTGGACCCATTTCGCCAGCGACGGGATGCCGCCTGCGTCGACCGCGAAGAGCATGTACCAGCCGGGTGGGGCGAGGTTCGGGTTGCTCGTGACGTTCAGGTCGACGTTGTCGCCGTCGACGGAGAGGGGGAGGTCGACGAAGCGCTGGTTGGGGTCGGAGGAGTGGGTGACGGCGGCCGGGCGGATCAACTCGGCTTTCGCGATGGGGCGGTTGACGGTGATGCGCTGGGTGTCGCCGTAGGTCCACTCGGTGTCGATGAGTGAAGTGATCTGCGGGCGGGGGCCCTTGAGGAGGTAGGGGGGCGTGTAGAGCGACACGTTGTGGTTCCAGGAGCCGTTGCCCGGGTTGTCGCCGGTGGTCATCACGCGGCCGTCGGGGAGCAGGAACGCCGACGAGTGGTAGCCGCGCGCCTCCGGGTCGGCGGCCACCGGGTCGAAGGTGCCCGTGCCGGGGTCGTAGAGCGACGTCTCATACACCGGGTCGGCCCGGTTGTGCAGCGCGCCGCCCGTCTCCAGGACCGTGCCGTCGGGCAGCAGGACGGCGGAGACGTACATCTTGCCCTGGGCGCCGGTCTGTTCGACCTTGCCGTCGCCGAGGTCGACGGTGCCCTGCGGGATCGGGGGCCCGGGGACGTAGGCCGGGTTCGCCTGCTTGAGGTCGATGACGTCGGTGAGGCGGCCGGCGTCCGGGTTGGTGTCGATGTTGCCGCCGCCGAGGGTGAGGACGCGCTGATCCTGCGCCGGGGGCAGCAGCACGCTCGCCGACTGGTCCCGCTCGTCCTTGGCCTGCAACCCCGGGACCTGGGTGACCGTGTTGGCGTCGTAGTCGTAGAGCGCCGCGCCGGTGCCCGGGATGTTGTTGCCGAAGACATGGCTGCCGGAGTAGAAGAGGCGGCCGTCCTGCATCAGGATCATCGACGGGTACAGGCCCCAGAACGACCAGGTCTGGTTGACCTGCGACGACGGCAGCCACTTCTGCTGCGCGTCCGACCAGCGCTCGGCGGTCACCGAACCGGTCGAGTCCTCGCGCAGGCCGCCGAACGAGACGACGTCGCCGTTGCCGAGTTCGGTCGCCGAGGGGTACCAGTGGCCGTCGTTGAGGTCGTTGGTCCTGGTGTAGGTCTCGGTGGCCGGGTCGAAGAGGTAGGAGTCCTTGTAGCCCTCGTAGCCGTGGCTGCCGTCGGCGGCCGCGTAGGCCTTGTTGCCGCTCATCACCAGCACGCGTCCGTCCTGGAGTTGGACGTGCCCGGCGCAGAACATGTCCTTCGGCGTGGGGATGACCTGGTAGGTGCCGTCGGCCGGGTCGTACACGGCCGAGGTGAACGTGCCTGCCGCGAAGTCGACTTCACTGTTGCCGGAGCCCGCGATCAGCAGGACCTTGCCGTTGTTGAGGACGACGGAGTGCATGGACCGTACCGGGTTCCGCGTCGGCAGGACGTCCCAACGGCCGTTGGCGCACTGGGCGTTGGTGCCGGTGCAGGTGACCGGTGGGGGCACGTCGGGGACCTGCTCCATGGTGTAGTCGTCGGTGGTCGCCGAGCCGGTGCCGTAGACCGAGACGCCCCAGGTGATCCGGTCGGTGCCGGTCGGGATCACCGGGGTGCGGACCGTGGCCTGACTCCAACTCCCCTGCATGTCCAGGGTTTTGAGGTCGGTCCAGTACTGCCAGCCGGTCGTGGTGTCGTGCCGGAACAGGGTGATGCTCGCGTCCGGTGTCGTCGTCCGGTACCAGAGCGAGAGGTCGTACTGCCTGCCCTCGCTCACCACGGGCGCGCAGTCGGCGGACTCGGTGATGAGCGCCTTGCGGTCGCCGTCGGTGCGGCGGCTGAGGGACACCTTCATGGCCCGGCCCCCGCTGTGGGCGTCGTTCGTGGTCTCGAAGGTGACGTCGTTGTCGCCCCAGCCGGACTTCTCCCAGCAGTACGGCATGTCGTCCGCACCGGCCGTCTCGAACCCGGGGTTCTTGACCAGGTTGGCGGCCTCGGCGGACTGGGGCACGGCGAGCAGCAGCCCGGCGGTCAGGGCGCCCACCCCGACCAGCGCGGTTCTCCTGCGACGCGGGCGAACGGTCCGGTTCCTCACACGGCTCTCCTCCACTGCGGCTCTCCTCAACTGCGTTGCTCCACACGGCTCTTCACCACCCGCCGCGCTGCACTTCGCGCGTGGCCGTCACACGAGGGGGCGAACTCCCCTACGTCCGCGCCTTCTTGGCCTTGCGCGGGAGGTAGACCAGTGCCTCGGTGCCGACGAAGCGCAGGACGAACGTCGTCACCAGCGCGAGCGCCGTGGCACCGAGCGCGCCCATCCCGAACCGGTGCACGAACAGGGCGATCAGCGGGATGCGCAGCACGAGATCGGCGTTGGCGAGCAGCGTGAACCGTCCGGCCCGGTCCCAGAAACGGCGGTGCTCGCGCCGGTCGCGGAACAGCAGATGCTCGATGAGAACGAAGTTCCAGGCGACGCCGAGCTGGTTGGCGACGATCTCCGCCGGGACGTAGTGCAGGCCCGCCCTGGTGAGCGCCCACAGGCCGAGCAGGTTGGGCAGGAACCCGGACGCGCCGATCAGGCCGAAGCCGATCATGCGGGCCAGCGGCGCGGCGGCCCGCAGGCCGGCCAGGTGGCGCAGGAAGCGCAGGCCTTCCCTGGCGCTGGACTTGGACTCGCCGGCGAACCGGTCCTGGAAGACGAACGGCACCTCGGCGACGTGGGGCGGTCTGGTGCGGACGGTGAGTTCGAGGAGGATCTTGTAGCCGAGGGGCTTGAGGGCGTCGGCGGTGATGTCGTCGCGCCGGATCGCGAAGAAGCCGCTCATCGGGTCGCTGACGCCCCGCAGGCGGCGCGGGAAGAGGGACTTGGTGAGCCAGGTCGCGCCGCGTGAGACGGCCACCCGGTAACCACCGGCGAGCCCGGCCCGGCTGCCGCCCGCGATGTACCGGGAGGCGACCACGAGCCCGGCGCCCGCGCGTTTCCCGGTGGCGACCAACTCCGGTACCAGGGACGGCGGATGCTGGCAGTCGCCGTCCATGACGACGATCCACTCCGAGGTGGCCGCCGTGATGCCCTCGACGACCGCGCCGCCGAGTCCGCCGACGGGTTCGGCGCGGTGCAGGACGGTCACCGGGAAGGGGCAGTCGCGGGCGGCCGCGCGGATGACGTCCGGGGTGTCGTCGGTGGAGTCGTCGACGAAGACGACCTCGCAGGGCAGCCGGGACGGCACCGACTCCCGTATCTGGTGCAGGAGTTCACGGATGTTCGCGGACTCGTTGAAGGTCGGGACGACGAGGGTGACGGCGCCGGGTTCGGCGAGTTCGGCGGTGTGCGGCGCCGGGGCGGTCAACTCGCCCGGCACAATGGACTCCTGGGTCATCGGGCGCCTCCGGAGACCGACTGGATCTGCCGGATCTCGATGCGGTCGGGGCCGGTGCCGAAGGTGGCGACCGGTGTGGAGTGGTCGAGGGCGGACCGCACGTGGGGCAGGTCGGGCGCGTCGCGCCGGACGGTCGGGGAGGCGACCACGTAGTCGAGGTCGCGCCAGCCCCGGGGCATGGTGCGGGTGACGGCGGGGTCGAGGTCGGCCTTGTAGAACCAGATGACGCCGAGCCCGGGTCGGTACCCCTGGTGCACCAGGTCAAGCCAGAGCGCGTCGTCGACGAGGACCCGGGTGCCTTCCGGGTTGGTGACCTCGGTGGCCAGCCATCGGGAGGCGGCGCGGTAGGGGGCGTTGGCGTCGGTGGTGACGGCGGTGCGGGCGCCGTCGTACCAGCGGGGGACGACGACGGCACCGGCCGCGAGCGCGAGCACGACGGCGAGGGCCCGGCGTCCGTCGCGCAGCCATCGTTTCTCCTCGTCCGTCCGTCCGCGGCGCAGGACGGCGTGGGCGACGGAGGCGGTGCCGCCGGCCAGCACCAGGGCGAGGAACGGCAGTGCCTGGATGACGTACATCGCGGGCAGATAGCCGTTCGGGCGCAGGGCGAGGGCGGCGAGGATCGCGACGGTGAGGGCGGGTCCGGCGAGTGCGCGGGCGGTGACCGACCAGCGCCAGGTCACCAACAGCCAGGCGGCGCCCGCGAGTCCGCCGATCGGGAGGACGCGGTCGTAGTAGAGCCAGGACTGTAGGACGCCGTGGGAGCCGGAGCCGGGGTCCAGGACGAAACCCGAACCCGGCCTGGTCATCTGGTAGGTGACGCCGTCCCACAGCGAGACATGCCCGGCGCCCGGCACCAACTCGCCCTTCAGCAGGGCGAACAGGGGGTAGGAGAGGCCGATCAGGGTGCACGCGGTGACCGCGCCGGTGACGGCGAACTTACGGGTGTCGCGGTGGCTGTGCCGCCACATGGTGAGCAGCAGCGCCGGGAGGACGACGAGCATCGTCTCCTTGGTGAGGACGCCGACGGCGGCGGCGACACCGGCCCCGAAGTGGTGCCAGAGGTGGCGACTCGGGGAGGCGGCGAGGGTGAACGCCAGCAGCGTCCACAGGACGGCGAGGTTGTCGAGGAAGATCTCCCGCTGGAGGACGACCGACAGCGGGGAGAGCCCGAACAGGGCCATCGCGAGCCCGGCCGCCCAGCGGGGCAGGGACAGCCGCCGGGCCAGGACGTAGACGAGGATCGCGCTGACCGCGCTGATCAGCAGCATCACCGTCCGCATGGTGGGAACGGTCATCGCGCCCGGGCTGAGGACCGCCGGTATCCAGGTGAGCAGGGCGAGTTGGAGCCAGCCGAGCGGCGGGTGGTCGTACCAGTAGGTGTAGTGGGCGAGCCCCCGGCCCTGCTGCACGGCCCACGCCTGGGCGAGGTAGGTGCCCTCGTCGTCGCTGAGGGCGGGGTAGTCGGCGATGTTCCAGCCCTGCACGGCGAGGATCGTGACCAGGAGCGCGCCGCACAGCAGCAGGTCGGGGCGGGAGGCGCGGAGGCGGCCGGGCGGGCCCGATGCCGTCGCCGGGTCGTTTTCGGGCGCGGGCGAGCGCTGCGCGGGGACCTGGGAGGCGGTCGCCGCGGGGAGGGTGGAGGTCACGCGGGGACGTCCTCTCGGAGGTCGCGGGGCAGGGCGGCCTCGGTGAGGTGGGCGCCGGTGTGGGTGGTCAACTCCCAGTCGCCGTGGCCGCGTTGCTCGCGCCAGACGGCACGGATCGCGGCTCCGGCGAGGAGGATCTGGTAGAAGGGGCCGCCGACGACCAGCTTCAGGTAGTGCACGAGGCGGACCCGCAGCCCGTACTGGACGCCGAAGTCGTGCAGCCCGACGATCTCGAACACGAAGGTCACCAGGGCGGTGACGGCGGGCAGGAAGGTGAGGAAGGCGACGCCGACGGGCACGTCCATGAGGAGCGCGATCGCCGCGTTGAGCGGGATGACCACACCGGAGAACGCCTGGAGGAACGGCGTCATCAGGGTGTAGCGGGCGAGCAACCGCTGCCCGAATCCCGGGAGTTGCCGCCAGTCCTTCTTCCGGTAGACCTGAAGGAAGCCCTGGTTCCAGCGGGTGCGCTGCTTGAGCAGCGACATCAGGCTGCCGGGTGTCTCCTCGCGGGTGACCATCGCGGAGTCGTAGGCGACGACGACCTTCTTGCCGACGGAGGAGAGCCGCACCCCCAGGTCGCAGTCCTCGGCGAGGCAGTTGGGGTCCCAGCCGTCGGCCGCGCGCAGCACGTCGGTGCGGACGAAGACGGTGTTGCCGCCGAGCGGGATGAACCCCTTCTGCGCGTGCAGATGCAGCCGGGACCTGAACCAGAAGAAGTATTCGAGGCAGTTGCGCAGGCTGTACCAGCTGGAGTGGAAGTTGATCAGCTGCACCCCGCCCTGCACGACGTCCGCGCCGGTGGTCCGGAAGGCGTGGTCGACGTGGGCGAGCAGCTCCGGATGGACCTGGTCCTCGGCGTCGAAGACCCCGACGACGGCGCCCCGGCAGTGCGGCAGCGCGGTGTTCATGGCCTTCGGTTTGTTCTTCTTCTCATGGGTGTCGACGACGACCCTGACGCGCGGGTCGCGGGCGGCGGCCCGCTCGGCCACCGCCGTCGTGCCGGGGTCGTCGTGCCCCACGATGACGATGATCTCGAAGTCGGTGTGCGTGGATTCCAGCAGCCGCCGCACGGTGTGGTCGAGCACCGCTTGCTCGTGGCGGGCCGGCAGCAGCAGCGAGAACGACACGTGCGCGTCGCCGTCCGGCCTGCTGAACCGGGTGGAGGCGAGCACTTCGGGCGTCCGCCACGCGTGCATCTGCCACCACAGGGTGAACGCCGCCATCCAGAAAAGGGCGAGCGAAACGACGGCTATGAAGATCGACGTGAGCAAAAGATCCCCCCAGAACCCTGATGTCCCCCCGGACATGACGGCGCGTCACCGCGTTCGCGTCACGCCGGAGAGACTATGGGCTATCTGTGAAGGACACAGGCCGTTTCGGTGAAGTGCGTGTTTCCTCACCTTGTGGACTGGACGTGCGTAATCCGAACGGCCGTCATTTTTGCGCGAGTTGAGGGGGTGTCAGGTCATCCGGAGAGCGTGTCGCGCAGCCGCTTGGGGTCGGTGACGGGGGCGTCGCACGTGAAGTGCCGGCAGACGTAGGCGGCCGGTCGGCCGTCGACCAGCGGGCGGTCGGCCAGCAGCGGGAACTCCTCGCTCCCGGCGACCCCGTAGGCGACCACCGCTCCGGGCGCGGTGCCCAGAAGTGCCGTCCGGTGCAGGGCCGTTGAGGCCTTGTCGGCGGGCGCGGACGCCACCACGGCGACCTCGCGGGGACCGTCGAGCAGCGCCTCGGCGACGGCGAGCCCCCAGCCGACGAAGCGCGGCACGCGGGGCCCGAGCTTCTTCACGACGCCCAACGCCCGTTCGGCGGCGGTCCGGTGAGGTGCGGAGCCGGTCTGCGCCGCGTATCCGAGGAGGGCGCCCGCTGCGGCGGTCCAGCCGGACGGGGTGGCGTTGTCGGTCGGGTCCTGCGGGCGGCGGATCAACTGCTCGGCGTCGGAGGCGGTGTCGTAGAGGGCGCCGGTCTCCGGGTCGGTGAACCGGGCGAGGACGTGGTCCAGGAGGAACCCGGCGAACTCCAGCCAGACCCCCTCACCGGTGACCGAGGCGAGCGCGAGGAACCCCTCGGCGACATCGGCGTAGTCCTCCAACACCCCGGCGTGGGTGCCTACGTGGCCGTCCCTGCTGGTGCGGGCGAGCCTCGCCTGCTCATCGAGGTGCAGCCGCACCAGGAGGTCTGCGGCGCCGACCGCCGCTTCGACCAGGTCGGGGCGGTCGAAGTAGGCGCCGGTCTCGGCGAGTGCGGCGACGGCCAGGCCGTTCCAGGCGGCGACCACCTTGTCGTCGCGTCCGGGGGCGGGGCGCTCTCCACGGGCGGCGAGCAGGCGCCGTCGGATCGACTCGACCTTCTCGGCGTCGAACACGCTGTCCTGCTGCGGGAGTTGGAGCACCGAGGCGCCGTGCTCGAAGGTGCCGTCCTCGGTCACCCCGAAGTAGTGCGCGGCGATCCGGGCATCGTCCTCGCCGAGCACCTCGGCCAACTGCCCCGGCGTCCAGGCGTAGTAGGCGCCCTCCACATGCCGCCCGGTGCCGTCGTCGCTGTCGGCGTCGAGCGCGGAGGCGAACCCGCCCTCGTTCGTGCGGAGTTCACGCACCAGGAAGTCGGCGGTCTCCAGGGCGACCCGGCGGGCCGGCTCGGACCCGGTGGCCCGCCAGAGGTGGGCGTAGACGCGGCACAGCAACGCGTTGTCGTAGAGCATCTTCTCGAAGTGCGGCACGATCCAGTCCCGGTCGACGGAGTACCGCGCGAAGCCGCCCCCCAACTGGTCATAGATCCCGCCCCGGGCCATCCGCTCGCAGGTGTCCTGCGCCATCTGCAACGCGCCCTCGGCGCCGGTCCTCGCGTGGTGGCGCAGCAGGAACTCCAGCACCATGGACGGCGGGAACTTCGGCGCCCCGCCGAATCCGCCGCGCTGCGGGTCGTACTCCCGGGTGAGCCCGAGCAGCGCCTGCCCGATCTCCGGCTCCCCCGGCGCACCTCCGCCGCCGTTCCCGGTCCCGAAGTCGATCTCCCGCTGCGACAGATCGCGAACGATCTTCCCGGCGACCTCGGCGACCTCGTCCCGCCGGCCGGTCCAGGCGGCCCGCACGCCCTCCAGCACCTGCCGGAAGGACGGCATGCCGGAGCGCGGGGCGGGCGGGAAGTAGGTCCCGAAGTAGAAGGGCTCGGCGTCCGGCGTGAGGAACACGGTCATGGGCCAGCCGCCCTGCCCGGTGGCCGCCTGCACGGCCTCCATGTACACGGCGTCGACGTCCGGCCGCTCCTCCCGGTCGACCTTGACGCTGACGAAGTGCTCGTTCAGATAGGCGGCGGTGACATCGTCCTCGAACGACTCGTGCGCCATCACATGACACCAGTGGCACGCCGAGTACCCGACCGACAGCAGGACGGGCACGTCACGCCGGCGCGCTTCCTCGAAGGCCTCCGGGCTCCACGGCCACCAGTCGACCGGATTGTCAGCGTGCTGAAGCAAATACGGCGAGGTCACACCAGCTAGCCGGTTCATGCGATCCACCCTCTCACGTCGCCCAGCCCTGACGGGTCAGTCGGCGGCCCCCTGCCCCGCTGGGCCAGTTACCCTCATGCGCCATCACGTGGTGGATACAAATTGCCCCCTTTGTGCCCATATCACCCCTGCGGGCGATGGAGCTCCGCTCCGGCCCGGAGCCGGTGCCCGGCTGGGAGCAGGCAGTACGCTGAATCGAGCAGCACCGGGCCTGACGAGCATCCTCGAAGGAGGTACGCGATGACCGCGGAGATGGTCGCCCCCGCGTGGATGCGCACGCAGATCAGCGCGGAGCAGTATGACTCCTGGTCCGAGGAGCAGTGCGCCGGCATGGAGATCGTGGACGGGATGGTCGTCGTCAACCCGAGCACTTCCAAGCGCCACAACCGGCTGGCCCGGATTCTGGCGACCGCCTTGGACGCCGCCGCGGGCCCGGACTGGAACGCCGACACGGACTTCGACGTCCGCCTCCAGGACGTTCCTCTCACCAATCGGCGCCCGGACGTCACCGTGTACCGGGCGGAGACCATCGACCTCACGCCCACCCGCCCGGAACACGTGCTCCTGGTCGTCGAGGTGGTGTCCCCGGGTTCGGAGACCACCGACCGGATCGTCAAGGTCGACCAGTACGCCAAGGCAGGCATCCCCTTCTACTGGCGCATCGAACAGTCCGCGACCGGTGTCCCCCTCACCTACACCTACGTCCTCGACCCGGCCACCAGGACTTACCGGGACGGCGAGGTGTTCACCGGCACCGTGAAGACCGTCGCGCCCTTCTCCGTTACCGTCGACCTCGGAATCTGAGGGACGAAGGACCTCACCTCGGCATCGGCGCTGCGCGCTGGAGGGTCACGCCGTTGTCAGGATGGCCTCGCGGACGGCGTTCGGGTCGGCTCCGTCCGCCGCGAACGTCACGACGGGCCAGTCGTCGAAACGGGTTTCCATCAGCGTTCCTCTCCGGCGATCCGGAATCGCGGCTTGCCGCCAGGTCTCGTTGAACATCGGCATGCAGTCCCCCCGTCTGGCCCTGCCCCGCCCCGGTCACTCCACGGGAACAAGTCGGCCCTTCCCCCATTCCCGGCAGCCGCTCTACGCCTTGCCTGCCTCCGTGTTCGCGTAGGTCTCGCTTCTCACCTCGCCCGCGCTCTTCGCCTCGTCGGCCGAACTCCTCGCGGCCAGCGAGGAGTACAGGGCGCCTGTCGCGGCGATGGCGGTGGCCGTCCAGAAGGCGTAGGTGAAGCCCGGGTCTGCGGGCAGTGCGGTCCCCGGCGGGGTCCGGGAGGCCAGCAGGGCCGCCGCGAGTTGGCTGCCGACGGCGCCGCCCACCGTGCGGGCCACGGTGTTGATGCCGTTGGCCGTGGCGATGGCGTCCGGCGGGGCGACGTCATGGATGAGCCTGGGCAGCGCCGCCATGGCCCATCCGAACCCCGTGCCGATCACCGCGTACGCCGCCACGGCCTGCCACTCCCGGGCATGGAACCCGGCCATCGACGCCCCGCCCACCGCACTCACCGCGAGCCCCAACGCGAGCGGAGCGCGTCGCCCCAGCCCGCGTTCCACCCACCCGGTCGCCGAACTGGCCGCCAGCCCGAGCAGCGTGCCGGGCACCAGGATCAGCCCCGCGACGGTGACCGACGCGCCGAAGCCGTGGGCGACCGGTCGGGCCGCCTGCGCGGGCGGCCCGGCCGGGAGTTCGGCGAGTTTGGGCACCAGGACGTAGAACACGAACTGGGTCGCGCCCAGCAGGAACGCACCCATGTGAGCCGCCGCGATCGGGCGACCGAGCAGCAGCGCCGGGTCGATCAGCGGATGCGCCGACCGGCGCTCCCACCCCAGGAAGAGCCCGCCGCACACCACCGCGCCCGCGAACAGCGCGAGCACCCGGAGCGACAGCCACCCCCAGGACGGGCCTTCGGTCAGCGCCAGCAGCACACACACCAGCGTTAGGCCCAGCAGCCCGGCGCCCGGCAGGTCCAGCGGCGCCCGCACGGTCGCCCCACCGCCGGGCACATGACGCGCCACCGCCCCCAGGGCCAGCGACGTCAGCCCCGCGCCCGCGACGAACAGCCACCGCCAGGAGACGTGATCGACGATCAGCCCGCCGAGCAGCAGCCCCGCGCCCGCCGCACCGGCCACCAGCCCGGAGGTGAGCCCGAGCCCGAAGGCCCTGCGGTGCGGGGGCAGCACCTCGCGGATCAGCCCCAGGGAGAGCGGCAACAGCGCCAGGCTGACGCCCTGTACCGCGCGGAAGGCGATGAGGGAGCCGACGTTCCAGGCCAGTCCGGCGCCGATGTTGCCCGCCAGGTGCACAGCAAGCGTGATCATCAGGACGCGCCGTCTGCCGTGGCTGTCCCCGAGCCGGCTGAGTACCGGGGTGAGGACCGCGCTCGCCAGCAGCGTCGAGCTGAGCACCGCCCAGGAGGCGCCGACGGCGCTCGTGTGCAGGTCGGCCTGGAGGACGCTCAGCGTGGGCACGAGCATCGTCTGCACCAGGGAGTAGGACAGGACGGACAGGATCAGCGCGGTCAGTGCCTTCGCCCCGGACGGTGCGGCGGACGAAGCGGCGGGGGTGGACAAGGGGCTGACTCCTTGGACGGGGCTGGGCTCATCGGTCTGCGCGTAACGGTCCCGGTGGATTCGAGCCCGGTGGATTCGAGCCCGGCGGCCGCAGAGCCCGGAGGGGGTGGAACGGAGTTTGCGAACAGTGTTCGCTAACGGCGAGCATAGGCATCCTGCCCCTTGGTCACAACCCCGTGGCGTGGTCGTGGGATGGCACCGTCCGCCGGGAGGGCCGCCCGGGGCAGCCGTTAGGGTGCTGGATGTGAACGCACGCGCTCCCGGCCGACCGCGCGTCCTCTCCCGCGCCCGCATCGTCGAGGCGGCCCGCCGGATCGCGGACGACGAGGGACTCGACGCGCTGACGGTGCGCCGGGTCGCACAGCGGCTCAGCACCGGGCAGGCGTCCCTGTACCGGCACATCAAGGACCGTGACGAACTGCTCCGGCTCCTCGCGGAGGACGTGGCGGCCCAACTCCCCGGCCCCGCGGACCACCCCGACCCCCGGCACCAGGTCATCGGCCAGTGGCTCGCCGCGTACGACTACCTGGCCCGGCACCGCTGGGCGGCCCGGATCATCGCCGAGGGCCAGCACATGGCGGACGGCGCCTCGGCCTTCAACGACAGCGCCCTCGACGCACTCCGCCGGACGTCGACCGGCGACCACCGGCCCACCGGCGCGGCCGCACCCCCCGCCGATGTGCTGCGCGTCTACCGGGTGCTGTGGCACCTGCTGCTGGGCTCCCTGCTCAACGCCCACCCCGTGGGCCACGCGGGGCGCCCCACCGAACAGGACGGCGGACGCCCCGACCCCGCCCCGACAGACCCCCCGGAAGAAGCCGACCCCGCCCCGACAGACCCCCCGGAAGAAGCCGACGCCTCCCGCGACGACTTCACCTGGGCCCTGCCCCGCATCCTGGACAGCCTGCTACGCCCTGCCTGACAGCGCCGCCGACGAGGAGGGACGCCGCGTGAGGGAACAGCCGCGCGCTCCCTGGTGCTCGACTCCCCGACCCTGTCCCCGCTGCCCCCACCCTCACGACCGCTGGAAGAACTCCACCTCCGCCAGTGCCAGGTGGCGGCCCGAGGTCAGCCCCGTGGGGGAGTGCAGGGTCAGGCGGATGGTGGTCACGTCGCTGATGCCGGTGGGGAACGGTTGGGAGCCCGGCTTGTCGCTCAGGTCGAGTTGCCGGTCGTGCCGTTCGCCGTCCTCGCTCGTCACCTCCAGGTCGATCCGGAGTGCGCGGCCCTCCTGGGCGTACTCCTCCGGGTCCACCGAAGTGCCGTTGGTGATCAGCACGTTGACCAGGCGGAACGGCGTGCCGAAGGTGTAGGTCACCGAGGCGCCCGCCGCCGGCGCACCCCAGTAACGGTTCCGCAGCCCGTCCGTCGTGTTCTTCACCGGGTGACCCGGCACCTCGGCGCTCGCCGTGACACGCACCGGCGTCACCGGCTTCGGCTTGGACAGTTTGTCGAGGGTGTCCTGGTACAGGGCCCGCCCCGCCGGCAGCAGCAGGAAACCGCCCGCGCACAGGGCCAGCACCACGGCCAGGATGACCAGGAACCGCGTCCACCGGCCCGAACTCGCCCGCACCCGGCGCCGGAACGGCCACACCGTCCGCCACCACGGCAGCGGGTCCGCCTTCGCCTCGGGCCGCAGCGGCGTCGCACACCGTCGGCAGAACCGGCGTTCGGGCTGGTTGAGGGCGCCGCAGGACGGGCACGCCACCCCCGATGTCGTCTCCTCCCCCACCTCCACCGACCGCACGACCGGGCGGTGCGCCACGGGCTTCGCCGGGAGCACCGCCCCGACGGGGTCCGGGGCAGGCGGCGACGGTGCCGGGGACGGTGCCGGGGGTTCCGGGGGCGGTGCCGCGCCGGGTGCGGGGGAACGTCGTTCGGGCTCTGTCTCCCTTTCCGGAACGGGAGTTGACGCCCTCTTTGTCTCCGCCGCCGGAGGTGTCTGCACCTCGGGTTGCGAAGGGGGCGGCGTCGGGGTCGGGGTCGGGGTCGGGGTCGGGCGTGGTTCCTCCGACCAGCCCAGGTAGGTGCCGCAGTTGCCGCAGAAGTCGTCTCCGGGGCCGTTGGACGCCCCGCAGGCGGGACACGCGCGCATGACGTCACCTCCCTTCGTCGGCGGGTGGGCCGGGCAGGATCTCCACCCGGCAGACGGTGTGGACCGGGCACATCGCCCGGACGATCTCGCGGACCCGGTGTGCGTCCAGCCGCGTGTCCCCGCGCGTCGGGTCCGGCCAGACCAGCACGACGGGGTCGCCGGACGGCTCGGGCGGCAGGTCGCCGTCGGGGGTGCTCGACCAGCGGGCGGCGCCGCCGTCGCGGACCTCCGCGTGGGCGCCGAGCGCGAGCCGCAGGGCCTCGACGAGACCGCGCCGGGTGCCGCGCCAGCGGTGCAGTTCGACGGCGCGGCCGACCGCCTCGCGGCGCCGTTCGACGGGCCAGCGGGGATCGTCGTCGGCGCCCACCCAGGACGCCAGCCAGGCCAGGAAGTCGGCCGGGGCGAGCCGCGGGTCGAGGTAGGAGGGCAGGTTGTCGAGGGTCGCGAACACCGGGGCGAGGACGGTGTCGAGGCCGGAGGTGAACCGTTGCGCGAAGTCGTCGTCGGCGTAGAGGGCGGGCAGTTGCGCGCCGATCGGGTAGCGGCTCGGCAGGCCGGGGACGGCGGCCCGGCTCATCCGCGCGCCTCCGGTTCGACCGGCGTGACGACGACCTGGTGCTGGTAGGAGAAGACCAGCGCGCCCGCCGCCACGTCGATCCGGTCGGTGGGCCCGCCCCGGCGCCCGGTGACCGGGTCGGCCGGGAACAGCCGGATGTCCTCGATGAGGGCGTTGCCGGTGGCGCGTTGCAGCACGCCGAAGATCTCCCCGTACTGCACGGGCCGCCCGAACGGCCATCCGCTCCCGTCGGGTCCGCCGCGCAGCGGGTTGAGGTGCCGGTACAGCGCGGCCAGCGCCGCGTCGCGGACCGCGTCGGGGTCGCCGCCGGGCGCCACCGCGAGCCGGGCCACCACGGTGACGCCCTGGTAGACGGGCGGCTCCACCAGGACCCGGGTGCCGATCAGACGCCGTTCGTCGAGGCTGGTGGTGATCGCCTCCAACACCTGCTCGGACGGGATCAGTTGCTCGAAGCGGAGCCGGTCGTCGCCCTCGTCGGCGACCGCGTCCGGCACCACCAGGACGCGCACCGCGCCCGCACCGGTCGCGGCCGGCAGGCAGCGGACCCGGCGGACCGAGGGCGCCGCCTGGCGGGCGATGATCTCGTGGTCCTCGGCGGTCACCGCGCGCTCCTGCATGCGCAGCGCCTCGGGTGCCCGCAGTTTGGCGTTGTCGAGGGTCTCGCCCGCGACGCCACCACGGGCCGCCTCCCGGTTGGAGAC
The DNA here is from genome assembly GCF_044757465.1 of Streptomyces sp. NPDC091279. Taxonomy (NCBI): domain Bacteria; kingdom Bacillati; phylum Actinomycetota; class Actinomycetes; order Kitasatosporales; family Streptomycetaceae; genus Streptomyces; species Streptomyces sp. NPDC091279. Next base: position 324,141 of record NZ_JBIVVA010000007.1, read on the forward strand.
CTGCGCGATGTAGGGGACGGAGCTGAGCAGCACGGAGAGGGTGCCGCGCGCGACGTTGCCCGCCGGGCCGCCGCCGGTGCGGTAGCGGGCGACCCGGATCTGGGCGCCCTTGGGCGGCACCGCGCCGCACCGGCGCAGCGTGCCGTCGGGTTCCCGCAGCACCGGCGGGAAGCTGAACTCGCCGTCGGTGACGTCCACCCGCACATGCCGGTCGTCGGGCCCGGAGCGGCCGAAGTGCTCGACGACCTCCCAGCGTTGCCAGCCGTCGGCCGAGGACACCTCGACCACCGGGGGGCCGCCGTCGAGGAGGATCGGCGGGCGGCCGATCCGGAACGTCTGCCCCGAGACGCCCTCCGAGGTGCCGAGCGGCACGTCGGTGACGGTCTCGGCGTGCTCGACGGACATGGTGCCGCCCACGGTGAACACGGCCGCCTCGCGCACGGTCGGGGACTCCGAGTAGAACGGCTGGCCTGGCTCCGCCTCGGTGACGCGGCAGCGCAGCCAGCCCGCCCGGGTGTCGCCGATGACCGACGCGGTGTGCGTGGCGGGGACGTGGACGATGACCTCGCCGGGGCGGTTGAGGCCGCCGGTGGTGTCCTCGCCGGTCTCGCAGCGCCGCCAGCCGCCGCCGTCCCACGCCTCCCACACCAGCGGGGGCTGGCGGGGGTCGACGCCGACGCCCTCGACGCGGCTGTCCAGGTGGACGGCGAGGATGCAGCGAGGCACCGCCGTCGGCAGGCCGAACAGCAGCGCGTCGCCCGGTTCCGGTGCCGCCTGGAAGCACGGCACGTCACGGTTCTCGGCGATGTCCCGGGTCCGGTCGGCCTGCTCGCCGGTGCGGGGCGCGGTCAGCAGGTGCGTCAACTCGCTGGGCACGATGCGCAGTTCGCCGGTGGTGGCGAAGACCGGGGGTTCCTCGCTCTCGCCGCGCACGGTGGTGACCTCGGTCCCGGCGGGCAGCACCACGGTGTCGGTCTGCGGCGCCGACAGCCAGAAGTCGACGTCGGCACCGGCCGCCGCCGGGGGGAAGAGGCGGATGCCCAGGAGGTCGAGGAACGCGCTGTAATTCTTGTCGGGCACCCGGTTGAGCCGGTACAGCAGCTGGTCGACGAGGTAGGCGAACGTCTCGATCAGGGTGACGCCCGGGTCGGAGACGTTGTGGTCGGTCCACTCCGGGGCGCGCTGCTGCACATACCGCTTCGCCTCGTCGACGAGTTGCTGGAAGCGGCGGTCGTCCAGGTTGGGGGAGGGCAGGGCCATCAGTCGGCGACCAATTCCTCGGCCCCCTCCTCGGAGGGGATCGTGTAGAAGGGGAAGACCAGGTTGCGCCGGTCGTTGGTGGAACGCAGCGTGTAGTGCACGTCGATGTAGAGGGTGCCGTCCTCGATCGCGTCGAAGGCGACGACCACGTCGTCCACGGCGATGCGCGGCTCCCAGCGTTCCAGGGCCTCGCGGACCTGCTGGGCGATGCGTCCGGCGGTGGCGCCGTCGCCGGGGGCGAAGACGTAGTCGTGGATGCCGCAGCCGAACTCGGGGCGCATCGGGCGTTCGCCGGGCGCGGTGCCGAGGACCAGCCGGATGGCCTCCTCGATCTCCTGCTCGCGTTCGACCATGCCGATCCCGCCGGTCGGCCCGACCCGCAGCGGGAAGCCCCAGCCGCGCCCGATGAACCGCTCGCTCATCACACGCCCCCGATCTGGACGTTCAGGGCGCCGAGGCTGATCATCGCGCCGCAGGTGGTCTTGTCGCCCAGCCGCGCGGCGGGCAGCCCGCCGATCAGCACCTGGCCCCGGACGGCCGCGGCCGGGTTGGGCAGGATCACGTTGACCGCCGAGGCCACCGCGTGCGGCGGGATCACGCAGGTGTGCACGCTGCCCGGGCCGGTGGGGCCGGTGGTCACGGCGGCGGGACGGCCGCCGATCAGCACGGTCAGCACCGCCCGCGCGGCGGGTCCGGTCGGCAGGGCGATCACACCGCCGTGGTTGGTGGGGTCACCGGTACGGGCTGCGGCTGGCATGCGGTGCTCCTTCGGGAACGGTCGCGCGGGGCAAGGGACTTGGGCAACGGCGGTGAGGTCGGGGCGAGTTGATCGGGTCGGCCTTGGCCATCCGGGCCAACGGTCGTCGGGTGGGCGTCAGTTGATGCGGATGAGCTTGGCCTTCAGGACGGCGAGGAGGCCGCCGTCGACGGTGACGCCCGACGCGCCGTTGACGGTGACGTCGCGGCCGCCGATCTTCACGCCGACCCGGCCCTGGATGTCGACGTTCCGGCCGGAGACGCTCACGTCGCCCCGTCCGGCGTCCAGGGTGATGCCCTTCGTGTCGAGCACGACGGAGGTGAGGCTCTGGCGGCTCTTCCCGGCGTACACCGTCAGCTCGATGCGGTCGCGCCGGTTGTCGAGGAACACCTCCAGGCGTTCGTCGGCCGAGCTGAGCCGGACGCCGGAGCGGCCGGGTGAGCGGGCGTCGAGCAGTTCGACCCGGTGTCCCGAACGGGAGACCAGGGAACGCCGGTTGACGCGTCCGGTGGTCGAGTCGATGAGCGGGACGTCGTGCGGGGACGGCTGGTCGACGCCGTTGTAGAGGCCGCCGATGACGTACGGGCTGTCCAGCAGGCCCTGTTCGAAGCCGACCAGGACCTCGTCGTTGACCTCGGGGCTGAACACTCCCCCGCCGCCCTTGCCGCCCCACTGCACGGTGCGCACCCAGTCGGTGACGTAGGTGTCGTCCAGCCAGGGGAACGTGAGGCGGACCCCGCCCCTCTGGGCGCCGCCCGTCTCGCGGACGTCGGTCACCACGCCGATGGCCAGGCCCGGCATGCGCGGGCCGCGCCCCGGTGCGTTGGCGCCGGTGACCAGGCCGGTCAGGGAGCGGTCGGGGCTGGTGCTGACCCACACCGTGGTGCGGTAGCCGCCGTGCGGTTCGAGGACGTGCTGCACGGCCGTCGTCGTGTATTTGCCGGAGAAGGCCTGGCCGACGTTGCCGAGCGCCACCGGCTTGCCGGCCCGCAGCCGGGGGTTGCCCTCGGCCAGCAGCTCCAACTCGCCGAATCCCGCGCTGATCTGGTCGGCCACGGCGCCGGCGACGGCGGTCGTCTCGGCCTGGGTGCGGTAGGGGGTGTCCGTGACGGTCACCTTGGCCGACGTGCCGAACCGGGCGGCGAGTTGGGGGCTGAGCCCCGGCATCACGGTGTCGCTGGTCACCGCCGGTTTTTTGGCCACGAGCCGGCGTTTGGTGGTGACGTCCCAGCCGCGCACCTCCACCTCCGAGGCCCCGTCGGCCGCCGACAGGGAGGCCCGCAGCGCCAGCAGGTTGCGCCCGTACTCCAGGACCATCGGGTTCTGGGTGGCCGGGGTGGAGGGCGCGGGCGCGCCGGACGCCTTCTCGGGCCGGGTGAACTGGAGCGTCCCCTGGTCGTCGACGCGGACCTGGGCGCCGCTCTCGCCCGCCAGGAACTGGAGGAAGTCCCAGTCGGACACGTTCGCCTGGGAGAGCTGCTGGTAGGTGACCGGCGCGGCCTCGACGGTCCCGCAGGCGAGCCCGGCCCCGGCGGCGACCTTGCGGACGATCGCCGCGGCCGTCATGTTCCGGTAGGCGACGACCTTGCGGCCCCGTTGCAGGCGGTGCGCCTTGGAGTAGGCGCGCAGCACGGTGAAGGAGCCGGTGGTGTCGCGGTCGACCTCCATGCCGGTGACCTCGCCGTTGAAGAGCCGTTCGCGGGCCTGGCCCGAGACGGTGACCACGGAGACCCGCAGCGGGGTGCCGATGGTGATGCCGGTGGCCTGGAGGAACTCGTGGTCGGGGTCGCGGAAGGTGAGGACGGCCGCGTCGGGCAGGCCGACGTTCTCGTCGACGACGCAGCTCATCAGCTGGGCGGCCCAGATCTGCGGGAGTTCGCCCGGTGTCTCCACGACGGGGTCCGCCGCGAACGACCGGCCGCCGCGCGCCTCGGGTGTGGTCACCGTTCCTCCTCGGCACCCTCGTCGCGCAGCCCCGGCACCACCAGTTCGGTGCCGGGTGCCAGCGCCATCGGGTCGTCGATGTCGTTCGCCTCGGCGATGACCCGCCAGGCCGTCGCGTCGCCGTACTCCCGCCAGGCCAGCAGGGCCAGGCTGTCGCCCGCGACGACGGTGTGCGTGCTGCGTGCGGTGCGGGCGCCGGACGTCGGGTTCTGGCCCGCCGGGTCGACGCTGGCCTCCTCGATGGAGAGGTCGCAGGTGGCCCTGAGCGGCCTGCCGTCCACGTCGAACAGCGTGTACGAGACGGCGAGGCTGGTGAGCACGCCGTCGAACGACGTCGTCTGGGCGGTGCCCCATTCGAACCGCACCCAGGGGCTGGCGGGTTTCTTGCGGCCGAGGCTGGCCGGGGTCGGCACGCATGCCTTCATCAGCTTCTTGACCGCCTGTTCCACGGAGTCGTCGTGGGTGGCGGTGGCGTCCAGGAACACTTCGAGGCTCAGGGTGCGCGGGCCGCTGCCGACGAACTCGGGCAGCGCCGACTCCCCCGCCATCCGGGACGGGGTGCGCCGCCACTCGGTGGTCTTGCCGAGCCGCAGGGTGGAGGGGTTGAACTGGAGGTCGAGCTGCGCGACGGTGCTGCCTGGCTTGGCGCCGACCGAGGTCGGGGGCTCCTTCAGGGTCAGCTGGGCCCTGGTCCTGCTGGAGCGGACCACTGAGGACATCGCGGGACCTCCTTTCCTGGAAGGGGGGGGCGGACAGAGGCGAACGGAGGGGAGGGGGCGGGGGTCAGGAGGGGCGCAGGCCCTGGTGGGCGATCTCCAGGGTCTCCACCGCCGCCACCGAGCTGGACGGGTCGAAGGAGGGCCCCTGCCAGCGCACCGGGACGATCCCGGAGACCTGCCAGCTGATGATCCGGGTGAGGTCCGGTTTCAGCGCGACGATCTCGCCGTCCTTGGGCCGCACCTGCTTCAGCGTCTCGTCGAGCCAGCGCGCGATCTTCGCCGTGTCGGCGGTGACCGGCCGGGTCAACGTGATGTTCGACCAGGTCACCCGGCCCGGCAGCTGCCAGGTGAACTCGTTGTTGCCGCCCTCGGCATAGCTCTCCATCTCGACCTCGGCGCCCATGCCGGAGCAGGTGTGGAAGGCGCCCAGGTCGTCGCCTCCGATGGCCAGCCGGAAGAACACGCTGGTGGCGAAGATGTTGTCGGTCATCCGTCCGTCATCCGTTCCATATGAAGCTCACATCCACGCCCTCAGCGGCGTCCGTCGTAGGGGCGTCCGGTGCGTTCCCGGCCGCGCCGCAGTTCGGTGCGGAGCAGCCGGGCCATCGGGTCGAGCAGCCGCCGCGCCAGGTCGTCCAGGTCGAGTCCGGCGTCCGGCGCCGGCTGCTCGCGCCGCTCCGCGCCCTTGCCGGTGCCCGCGCGCGAACGGCCGGACGCCGGGCCGCCCTTGGCGGGCTCGCCCATGAGGACCCCGGCGGCGGACGGCGGGGGCGCGGGTGGTGTCTTCTTCTTCATCCCGCCGCCCATGAGCAGCCCGGCACCGGTCGTGTCGGAGACGTCCCGCTGCACCGGGGTCGCCGCCCGCACGGTCACCGGCAGCACGACCGGGACGGGTTCCGCGGGCGCCGGTGCGTGGGGCGGCCGGTCCGCGAGCGGCGGCGCCTGCGGCGCGGTGACCGGCAACGCCCTGGTCTGAACGGTGGGCGGCGCGCCCTGCCCCGGCGACGCGGGCCGCACGACGGGAACCCGCCGAACGGCGCCCGGGGAGCCGCCCGTTGTTCCCGCACCCGGCCCCGCTGCCCCGGCCGACGGCCCGGCCACGGCCCGCTGAACGGTCGGGGGGCGTTCGGGCGGGGAGGCCGCAGCGACCGGCGACGGACCCGGCACCGGACGCGCACTCCCGCCCGACACGTCACCCGGCACCGGTCCGCCCGGCCAACGCGCCGCCACGACCGGCCGCCCACCGGAACGGGCGACGACAGGAGGCGCCGCGCCTTCCGAGTCCCTTGTACTCAGGGCGAGTTGACGGACGGGGAGGAGGTGCAGGGTGCGCTGCGCCGCAGGGGCGAGGTGCGCTGCGGGACGGGTTCCGGTGACCGGGTCCGCGCCCTGGGACCGGGCGCGCTCGCTCACCCCGGCCACGGTGCGGGCGACGACGACCGGACCCGGCGAGCCGGGAACGCCGGACCGCCGCTGCCCACCGGGCCTGGTGCCGGGCCGCTGCCCGCCGGACGAGGGGTGCCCGTCTCCCCCGGCGCCTTCCGGGTTCCCGACAGCCGAAGGCTGGGCGACGAACGGCGCCACCAACGGCGTCGCGGACTCGGCCCCGTACTCCCCCGCGCCGCCCCCGGCCCGCGCGTCCCCCGCGAGCTGAACGACGGCATCCGCACCGAGCAGCGGCGCATCCGCCCCGTCACCGGAGGAGGCACCGGAGGGCGTACCGGGCGAAGAACCGGGGGCCGACTTGGAGGGCGAGTCGGAGGGCGGGTTGGAGGACGGCTGCCCACCAACGCCCTTCGAGGGCAAGGGAGTTGCCGGGGACCCCGAGTCCTTTCGGGCCGGGGCCCGCTGCACGGCCGGAGCGGGCACGCCGGGCGCCCCGGGCACCTCGGCGCTGGGCGGCAACGCGGGCATCGGCGCCCCGAGCCCACCCCGGGCCCGAGCACCGGCGCCCGGAGAGGGGCGAGCCGTTCCCTGCGGGCGCGGGGTGTCAGCGGTGCCGTCGGCTTGGCGCTGCACCACCGGCATCACCGGACCGGGTGCGGTACCCGGAGCGGGGGTCGCGGCGCCGGGCACCTCGGCGCTCGGCGGCAACGCGGACATCGGCGCACCAAGCCCACCCCGCACCCGAGCACCGGCACGGCTGCCGACGCCGGGGGCGGGCGGGGTCGTTCCCTGCGCACCGGGGCTGTGGTCAACGCCCTTGCCAGGAACGTCCGTTGACTGCGAACCGGGGCTACGGTCAACGCCCTTGCCCGGCAGGCCAGTTGGCTGCGCACCGGCGTTGCGGTCAACACCCTTGCCGTGCACGTCCGTTGACCGCACACCGGCGTCACTCTGCGACCGCTGAACGGGAGCCGACCCACCCGGTCGCCGCACCTCAGCCGGGCCGCCCGAGCCGGACACTTCCGCCGTGCTGTCGGCCTGCCGTTGCACCACCGGCAGCACCGGGCCAGGAACGGCACCTGGAGCGGGCGCCGCAGGGCCGGGCACCTCGGTGCTGGGCGGCAACGCGGACATCGGCGCACCAAGCCCACCCCGCACCCGGGCACCGGCACCGCTGTCACCGCCCGAGGCGGGCGGAGCCGTTTCCTGCGTACCGGCACTGCGGTCAACGCCCTTGCCAGACACGTCAGTTGACGGTGAACCGGCGTCACCCTGCGACCGCTGAACGGCAGCCGTGCCGCCGGAGCGCCGCTCTTCACCCGAGCCACCCGACCGCCGCACCTCAGCAGACCCGCCCGTATCAGCCACCTCGGCCGTGCCGTCCGCCTGCCGTTGCACCACGGGCATCGCCGGGCCGGGAACGGCACTCGGAGCGGGCGCCGCACCACCCGGTGTCTCAGCGCCCGGTGTCTGCGTGCTCGGCGGCAGCGCGGACAGCTGTACGTCCAGGCCGCCGCGCACCGGGACCTCGTCCGGCGTCAACGGCGGTGCCGGGGACGGCGGTTCGGCCGGGGTGGCGCGTTGCACCGGGGCCGGGGTGCTGGGCGGCAGGACGGTGACCCGGCGTACCGGGCCGGATGTGCGGCGGGCCGCGGTCAGGGAGCGGCTCACCGGGAGGGGCCGCACGGCCGGGGCGGACGCCTGTGACGTGCCGTCTCCCTGCGCGGGCCGAGTCGCCGTGCGCGGCACGGTCCCGGGAGGTGTCTCCTGTCGGCCGCCTCGCTCCGTCGCGCGCTGAACGGCAGGGGTCGGCGCCCCCTGCTCGCCTCGACCCCGGAGAGTCGGGCCGGGCGTGGGCGGGAGCGCCGTGACGCGTCGGACCAGCGGGATCGGTGGGGCCGGTGGCGTCCGGTGCTCCGTGGGGGACACGGCCCGTTGGACGGGCGGGGCCGGGGTGGGGGTGGGGGTGGGGAGTACGGCGGGGGACGCGGTGGCGGTGAGGTCGGGGGCCCGGGTGGCGGCGTCGGCTGAACGGCCGTTGCGGGCAGGGGTGTTGGGGAGGTCGCGGGGAGGTTGTTCTGTCGCCGGGGAGGGGAGGTCGGCCGCTCCCTCGGGGCGCAGGGCGCGCAGGAGCAGGGGGCCGCCGCCGACCTGGGTGGAGCGGGGGGTGGCCGGGCGGGCGACGCCGCGCAGCAGACCGGCCGGGGCCGCCGGGAGCACGGCGTGGCCGAGTCCCGAGTCGAACGACGGGTTCTGCCAGGAGGTGAGGCCCGAGCGGAAGACGAGGCCGTCGCTCACCCCGAGCGGGGACCGGGCCACCGTGAGCCGCGGGGGCGCGGTGCGGCGCCAGCCGCCGTCCCAGTCGCCGGGGACGGTGGAACCCGGGTCGGCGTCGGCCTCCGGGGTCGCGCCGGTGGGGGCCGTCGTCGGACGGTCCCCGGCATCCGGCGCGGGGGCCCGGCGGCGCAGCCTGTCCCGCCATGCCATGTGCTCAACCGCCTTCGTTCACGCGGGTGTTGATACGGGCGATTTCGGCGACCCACTGCCGACGCTCGTCGTGGGTCAGGTCGAGGATCTCCTCGCGCCGCCAGTGGAAGTGGTAGGCGATGTACGCGATCTCCTCCCGGAGCCGGGGAAGGGCGTACGTCACGATTCCCCCAGGCGCCCACCCGAGAGGTCGACCTCGAAGTCGCCCTCGCAGTGCGGGCAGGTGACCGCGGCGCGGGTGTGGCCCTCGCTGTTGACGCGGCGGTAGAAGTCCTGGAGGAAGGCGACGTCGGTGGCGTACATCCGCTCCACGACCCCGGCGTGCACATCGGTGACCGCGCCGATCCGGGTGATCACCTGACTGAGCAGCACCACGCTGAGGTAGGCCGGGTTCTCCTTGACCCGCAGGTCGATCTGGGGGCGCAGTTCGTCGCGGGCGGTGGCCAGGCGCATCGCGCCGTGCCGGTGCACCGTGCCCTCCTCGTCCACGTAGCCGCGCGGCAGCTCGAATTCGAACTCCGTGCGCAGCCCGTGGTCCTCCCGGCGGCGCGGCGGGGCGGCGGCCGGGGTGGCCGCCGCCTGCTGCTCCGCAGGCTGGGCGGGCGCCGTCGCCTGGAGGATCTCCTCCAGGTTGCCCGCCGTGACCGTACGACGCCTCATTCGACCACGATCTCCTCGAACACGATCGTGACGGACTCGGTGGCCGGGGAGGACTCGCCCGCCTTCAGCGACGGGCCCTCCCACTTGGACGCCCAGCCCTGCATCAGCTGGATGCGGCGCACCGTGTTGCCCTCGGTGTCCTTGATCTCGATGGTGAGGTTCTGGCGGGCGGAGTTGACCGCGCCGTTGTTGAGGGTCTCCTTGATCCAGCTGGTGAACTCGCTGCTCTGGTCGAGCCCCCGGGTGATCGTGATCTCACCGGCCTGCCGGGCGCCGGGCTGCTTGCGGATGATCTGCTTGCCCTCGGCGCTGACCTGCTTGACCTCGACGACCTCCTCCTCGACGGTCAGTCCGCTGATCTCCTGGATCGACTCGACGAGGTAGCCGCCGAGTTGGACGCCGAAGACATGGGTGGAAAGCGCATCGCCCGTTGCCATGACTGTCTGTCACCTTTCCTTGCTGACCCGCGGGTCACTCGTCGATGAGGCTGGTGGTGTCGGAGAACTGGGCCAGCCGGAACACCACGAACTCGGCGGGCTTGACCGGCGAGACGCCGATCTCGCAGACGACCCGGCCCTGGTCGATGGATTCCTGCGGGTTGTTGTCGCGGTCGCACTTCACGTAGAACGCCTCTTCGGCGGTGCGGCCGAACAGGGCTCCCCGGCGCCACTCCTCGGTGAGGAACGCGGTGACGTTGCGCCGGATGCTGGACCAGAGCCGGTCGTCGTTCGGCTCGAAGACCACCCACTGGGTGCCCAGCAGGATGGACTCCTCCAGGTAGTTGAAGAGCCGGCGCACGTTCAGGTAGCGCCAGGCCGGGTCGGAGGAGAGGGTGCGGGCGCCCCAGATCCGGATGCCCCGGCCGGGGAAGGCCCGCACGCAGTTGACGCCGATCGGGTTGAGCAGGTCCTGTTCGCCCTTGCTGAGCCGGAGTTCCAGGTCGACCGCGCCGCGGATGACCTCGTTGGCGGGCGCCTTGTGCACCCCGCGTTCGGCGTCGCTGCGCGCCCACACCCCGGCGACGTGGCCGCTGGGCGGGACGGTGGTGTTGTGCCCGGCGGCCGGGTCGAAGACCCGCACCCACGGGTAGTAGAGGCTGGCGTAACGGGAGTCGTAGCCGGCCTCGTCGTTGCGCCAGGCGCGCACCTGCTGGGCGGAGAGGCCCGGCGGGGTGTCCAGGACGGCGACCCGGTCGCCCATCTGCTCGCAGTGCGAGATGACGGCGAGCTGCACGGTGCGCACGCCCTCGGCGTCGATGTCGCCGCGCTGGTGGGCGCTCATCAGGTCGGGCACCGCGACCATGGTGATCTCGTCGATCGACTCCAGTCCGGCGAACCCGGTGCGGGCGGCCGCGTCACCGACGTACTCGGCGGGGTCGAGCCGGGCCACCTCGCCGGAGTCCGAGGCGGCGGGCGGCTGCGGGGCGCCGGGGAGGGCGACGGTCTGGGCGGGGGGCTTGGTCTGGGTGGCGCCGCGCTGCTCGGTGACGTCGATCAGCTTGGAGGCGCGGACCTGGCTGACCAGGTAGCCCTTGACGTTCTTGCGGGTGGAGGCCTCGTAGGTCTCGACCACCTGGTCGCCCTGGCGGACCAGGACCTTGAAGCGGTCCTCGGGCGGGTTCTCGCCGTCCACCTCGGCGATCTCCACCGAGACGCCGGAGACGCCGGGCTTGGCCGCGACCAGGAAGCCGCCCAGCTCCACCGACTCGACGGCCTTGGCGTCGGCGCGCCGCCCGCCACCGGCCGCCGGGGCGGAGGTGTCCTGCGCGGACCCACCGATGCGCACCACGTACGCGGCGCCGCCGCCGTTGGAGAAGTAGCCGTAGACGGCGTGGGCGAGGTAGGTGCCCTCGGTGAAGCCACCGAAGGTCTGGGAGTACTGGTCCCAGCTGGTGACCAGCGTCGGGGCGTGGAAGGGGCCGCGCTCGGCGAATCCCACGAACGCGGCGACGGCGGTGCCCACCCCTTCGATCGGTCGGGCACCGGACTGCACCTCCTCCACGTATACGCCCGGGGTGAGGTACGTCGGCATGCTGGGCTCCTTCTTCACGATCCGTGCGGGTACGCCTGTGTCCAGGGCGAGTCTTCGGTGCGGGTGCGCGGTGGCGGGAGAGACGTTCGGACCTGACCGGGGGCAGGACGGCTGCCTTTCCGGACGCCCCGCACCGGCCGTCCGGGCGCCACCTGCGGTTGCCCTCGCGCTGCCCGTGCGGACCTGGACACTCCGGTTGCCCGCGCGATCTTCTGGAGGGCCAGGTCGGTGGCGACGAGGAGGCAGCGGAATGCGCACGTCCAGGCAGCGCGGCGAGAGCGCCGAGGAGCGGCAGCCGTCGGGCGGCCGGGCCGGTGCCCGCCGCGAGGCGTCCGGCACCGGTGCGGCCGTGCCGCCGCCGCTCACCGCCGCCGCGCTGAACGCGGTGCAGCGGTCCGCGGGCAACGCCGCCGCCACCGAGATGATCGCCCGCCGGGTGCGCCCCACGGCCGCGCCGCAGCAGGCGGACACCGGGGTGCGGGACGTCCTGAGATCGGGGGGCAAGCCGTTGCCCGGCGGGGTGCGCCAGGAGATGGAGGCGCGGATCGGCGCCGACTTCTCCTCGGTACGGCTGCACACCGGCGCGGCCGCCGCCCGCTCGGCCCGTGCCGTCGGGGCCCGCGCGTACACCTCGGGCGACAACGTGGTGATCGGCGACGGCGGCCGCGACAAGCACACCCTCGCCCATGAACTCACCCATGTCGTCCAGCAGCGCCAGGGCCCGGTCTCCGGCACCGATCGCGGCGACGGCCTGAAGGTCTCCGACCCCTCCGACAGGTTCGAGCGGGCCGCCGAGGCCAACGCGCACAAGGTCATGTCGGGCCCGGTGCCCGACGTGCAGCGACGCCCGGAGGAAGGGGCACCCGCACCCGGCTCCACGGTGCAACGACTGCCGGAGTCCGGGCCGGAATCGGAGTCGGGGTCGGGGTCGGGGCCGGTGGCGCACCAGCACGGCCCGGGGTGCGCGCATGAGGAAACGGTTCAGCGGGCCAGCGCCAGCGTGCTGGAGAACGCGGTCGTGACGCACTACAACCCCAGCCGGGAGGGCGCCGAGCCCGCGCGGGACCTGCTCATCGAGCGCCCCAGCCGGGTGACGGGACCCATCGCGCCGACGGGCACGGCGGGCCGGGCGGCGGCGCCGAACCCGATCGCGGTCAAGAAGCTCCACGCGGCCTACAAGGACAAGATGGGCAAGCGCGGGGCCCCCACCGAGGCCATGGTGTGGAAGGACCTGTTCGGCGGGGCCGGCTTCGACCGGGGCCATGTCATGGGCCTGGAGGTCGGCGGCAGCGACGTCACCCAGAACATCGTCCCGCAGTGGTCCCTGAACCAGGGCACCGGCATGTGGCGCCGCATCGAGCAGGCGCTGACCGGCATCGCCACGGGCAACCTACGCTTCGAGGTCAACTACGCCGCGAACCAGGGCAGTTACCACCGGGTGATGATCCCGGTCAGCATCGAGATCTACCTCGACAACGCCGCCTACGACACCTGGTCCAACGCGCCCGACACCAACGACCTGATCCGGGTGGGCCGCGACCCGAGCGACGTCGCGGAGTTCTACACGGAGGCGAAGGACGCGCTGAACGGCCAGACGACGCTGACCGAGGACCAGATGCAGAACTTCGCGCTGGCCGCGCTCTCCGAGGACAAGGCCACCTTCCTCGCCTACGAGGACTACGAGGAGAGCAGCGCCCAGGGCCAGACCCCGGGCGCGGGAACCAGCACCGCCGCCGCCCACAAGCAGGGCATGACCCGCAGCGACTTCCCCAAGGACCGCCGGGACAAGCTGATCAAGGCGTACATCGACGCGGGCTGGGTGACCAAGAACGGCAGCGGCGCGGGCGCGACCTACACGCTGGACGACGTTCCGGCGCCGGCTCCGGACAGTGACATGAGTTCCAGCTCCAGCAGCGAGTCCGACACCGACATGTCGTCGCAGGGTTCCCAGCAACTGCCGTCGCCGGGTGAGCCGTTCGCGACGATCCAGTTCGGCTCTCAGGACCGCAGCTCGGACGGGGACTTCAGCGACCGGATGTCCGTCGACTCCTCCTGACCGACGCGGCGCCCGCGGCCACCGGCTCAACGGCGGTGGCCGCGGGCGCCGTTGACGTCAGGCGCCGTTGACGTCAGGCGCCGTGGGCGTCCGCGAGGTAGGGGCCGAACTCGCCCTCCAGGACCAGCCGTCCGAGCTTGCGGTACTCCTGGGCGACCGCTGTCACCAGTTGCCGCATGGTGAGGGGCTCGCCGGTCTCCGCCGCGAGGTAGGCGGCGGTCACCGCGCAGGCCCGGATGGAGCCGCCGGCCAGCTCGAAGTGGTCGGCGCAGAACGCGAGATCGAGGTCGGCGGCCCGGGGCAGCCGGTCGCCGAGGCAGCGTTCCCACAGGGCGAGGCGGTGGCCCGCGTCCGGCACCGGGAAGTCCGCGACGACGTCGAGGCGGCGGGTGAACGCCTCGTCGAGGTTGGCCCGCAGGTTGGTGGTCAGCACCGCGATGCCGTCGAACGACTCCATGCGCTGGAGCAGGTACGCCGACTCGATGTTGGCGTGCCGGTCGTGGGCGCTCTTGACCTCGGAGCGCTTGCCGAAGATGGCGTCGGCCTCGTCGAAGAGCAGCACGGCGTTGACGGCGGAGGCCTCGGTGAAGATCCGTTCGAGGTTCTTCTCGGTCTCCCCCACGTACTTGTCGACGACCGTCGACAGGTCGACCACGTACAGGTCCATGCCCAGGTCGGCGGCGACGACCTCGGCGGACATCGTCTTGCCGGTGCCCGACTCCCCGGCGAACAGGGCGATCACGCCGCGTCCCCGGCCGCCGCCCGGCCGCATCCCCCACTGTCCGAGGACCTGTTCGCGGTGGCGGGCGCGGAGGGCGAGTTCGCGCAGCCGCCGGTGGGTGGTGGGCGGCAGCACCAGGTCGTCCCAGCCGACGCCGGGTTCGATGCGGCGGGCGAGCCGGTCGAGTCCGGCGCCGTTCTGGGCGCGGACGGCGGTGCGCAGGTCGTCGGGGTGCACGGGCCGGTCGGCGAGGCGGGCGGTGCGCACGGCCACGTCGGCGGCCCGGCGCAGCTGCCCGGCGTCGAGGCGGTGGGCGGCGACCGCGCGGGCCAGCTGGTCGGCGTCACCGACCGGGGAGCCGTCCCCGGCGGCGAGGTCGAGGGCGTGCCGCCAGCGCGCCGCCTGCCGGGCGGGCGAGGGCGCGGGCACGGTCAGCACGACCGGGGTGTCGGCGGCCCACGCCGGGTCCCAGCCGAGGGTGCCGTGCGTGAACAGCGGGATGCCGCGCAGGGCGGTGCACAACGCGCCCAACACCCGGGCCCGTTCGGCGGGTTGGCCCGGCAGCGCGTCCAGCGGGCCGAGGACGACCCCGGCGCCGGTCAGCCGGGCCTCGAACGCGGCGACCCGGGCGAGGTCGGGAACGTCGGCGGGGCGCCGGGCGAGCGCCGCCGCGTCCAGGACGAGCGGGCGCCGTCCGACGGCGTCCAGTGCGGCGACGGCCAGGCCCTCGGCGTCGCCGCCCCGGCTGCGGAGCTGGACCAGGCCGGTGGCGGCGGCGAGCGCGGCCCGGCGTACGTCGGCGTCTTCGGCGGTCGGGTCCGCGCGCACCTCGCCGAGCAGCCCGGCGAGCCGGGGGTCGGGCCGCGTGCTGCCCAGGAGGTGCCCGGTGACCCGGTCGGGCACCACCAACACCCGGGACAGCGGCGGCCGTTCGGGCTCGGTGACCTCCAGCAGGCCGCCCGCGATGAGCGGTGCCCCGGGGGCGAGCCGGAACCGGGCGGAGGTCGCCCGGGTGAGCCCGCACAGTTCGAGGGCGAGCCCGACCGTGGGCCGACGGCGCGTCAGATCGTCGTTGAGATAGCCGTAGAGCCGTTCGAAGCGGGCGTCGAGGTCCGGGGCGAGGGCGACCAGGAGCAGGTCGAGGTCCAGGTCGGACAGGTCGAACCGGGCGGCGAGCGTGCCGAGGACGGACCCGGCGACCGGCTGCCAGGGCGTCCGCCCCGCCGGGTCCTGGGCGGGTCCGTCGAGGAGCCGGTCCACCGCGTCGGGGGCGAGGTACTGCCCCCGGTACGGGTCGTCGGGGTCCGGGTCGGCGGCGCGCCGCACGGCCACCGCGCGCCGCACCCGCTCCTCCACGGCCCGCAGCCGCACCCACAGGTCGTCCTGTTCGACAACGGTGTCGGCGGCCGCGTCGATCACTTCGGCGGGGTGGCTCACGGCTGGCGGTCCCCCCGGCGGCGGCGTCGGGCAGGTGCGGGGCGTTCCCGGGGGCCCGCGTAGCCGTGCGGGCCTGGGTCGCTGGTCTCCGTGTAGCGCAGCCTGCGTCCTTGTTCGGGGTCTGCGGTGCGGTCGGTGGAGCGGATGACGAGCCCTTCGGTGACGGGCGGCGCGGCGGCCTTGGTGAGCCCGGCCAGGGGGGCGCGGACCCGGACCGAGAAGGACGCCTTCAGCTCGCCGTCCAGGGCCGACCACACGTCGGAGACGGCGGGGGTGTTGTCCTGGCTCCCGGCGGTGTCGACGCCGACGGTCAGGCCGAGTTCGGCGAGGGTGCCGGTGAGCAGGCGGGCGGGCAGGGTGTCGGTGTTGACGAGGGTGGCGAGCACCTGGGACAGCAGCCGGTGTTCGTCCTGCGGGCGGCTCGCCCACGCCGTGACCAGGTACGTCAGCTCGAACCAGCGGGGCGGGGAGCGCCGCGCCACCAGGTGGCCTTCCTCGTCGTAGACCTCTCCGGCGCCGCTGCCCCGGCGGACGGCGTCCTCGCGGATGTCGAACAGGAAGACGCAGACCGTCGGCGCGCTGCGGCGCGCGGCCCACTCCCGGCTGGGGGCGTCGAAGGCGACGTCGATGCCCGACGCCTCCAGACCGGATTCCGCGAGCAGCCGCCGCAGCCCCTCGTCGACCTCGTGGATCATCGGCGGGTCACCTCGTCCGGCGGCTGGATGCTGCCGGTGACCACCAGGAAGTCGGTCGTCACCGGGGAGAATCCGGGACCCCGGGCGGTGATGATGCGGGGTCCGGTCTCGTCCTTGGCGAGAATGAGGAGCTGCCCGATGAAGGTGCCGTTCGACAGCGGGACGGTGGGCGCGGCGGCCGCGGTGATCCCGGGTTTCCAGGTGAACCGGACGGGCACGCCGGGCGGGAAGTCCTTGCCGCGTACCGAGGTGACGAAGCCGGGCTTGCCGATGGCCGGGACCGCGACGATCCGGGGCTGGAGGATGCGCAGGCGCTGGCGGGCGGTGTTGTCGCTCTGGTCGGCGTCCGTGCCGGTGGTGGTGAGCGTGCCGGTGAGCTGGGCGGTGAGCGCCTTGTCGGGGCTGAGGACGACCCGGACGACGGTGGAGGCGCCCTGGTCGAGGTCGGGCAGCGCGCACACCCAGTTGGTGTCGCAGCCGGCCGGCGGTCCGCTGTTGGGGATGCCGTTGGGCAGGCCGATGCGGAGTCTCAGCCCGGTCGCCAGCGCGTTGCGCCCGTTGCGCACGGTGTACGTCACCACGACCCGGCCGCCGACATAGCCGGGGTTGGGCTGCGCGGTGAGCTTCAGTCCGGGCCCGGCGTCGGGCTCGCCCGGGGTGGGCGGGGTGGTGGTCGGCGGGGTGGTGGTCGGGGGCGCGGTCGTGGGAGGCGTGGTGGTGGGAGGGGCGGTCGTCGGGGGCGCTGTCGTCGGTGTGGGGGTCGGGCTCGACGGGGGTTCCGCGACGACCGGGACGACCGTGCGGCCGGTGTTGTCGCTGGGCTGCGGGTCGAGAACGGTGCCCGTGACCGACCAGTCGATCGGCGCGTCCCCGGGGGTGACCCCGGTGAGGGTGACGGTGACCGGGACGGTGCTGCCGGGCGGCACCACGCCGACGTCGCACTGGAGGGAGGCGGCGTCACAGGTGCCGCCGGGGTAGCTGAGCCCGGTGATGCGCACGCCGGTCGGCGGGGCCGCGGTGAGCACGGTGCCGGGCGAGGCGGCGGGCCCGTTGTTGACGACGTCGACCGTGAGGGTGGTCGTTTTGCCCACGGTGAGGTCGGGGACGGTGCCCGGCGCGGTCACCGCGAGGTCCACCGACTGCTGGACGCTGGGCTCCTTCTGACGGCCAGGCAACTCCGAGGTGAGCGGCGTGACATCGCCGGACGCAATGTCCAACAGGCGCAGTTTCTCAGGGCTGTTGACGGCGACTTCGGCACGGGAGCTGAACACCAGCCCCGTCCCGTCGGCCGTCCACGCGGCGTCCCGGGGCTGGAAGGGCCCGGTGAGTGAGGTGTCGGGCAGCTGCGTGCGGCACCCGTCGGCGGTGTTGCGGGCCGCCGCGGGCAGCAGCACCTGACAGTCGGCGCCGGACAGGGAGGTGCGCAGGATGCCGTCCCGCTCGTCGACGGCGCCGCCGCCGCTCTTGCGGTTGAAGGCGATGCTGAGTCCGTCCGGGGAGAACGCCGGGCTGTCGTCGATGACCTGGCAGTCGCCCGGGCAGATGGTGGCGCTCAGGTCACGCTGCTGGTCCAGGTGGTCCACGGGCACGGTCCAGATGTGCTTGTTGCCGCCGGTGCCGTCGATGACCTGGTTGCGGGTGAACGCCAGGGTGGTGCCGTCGGAGGACCAGGTGGGCTGGGCGTCCTGGCCCTGCTGCTGTCCGTCCGGCGGGGTGATCTGCCCGGTGATCGCGCCGGTCGACGCGTCCGCGATGAGGATGCGGCTGGGCCCCGCCGCGTCCCCGACGCCGCCCGGCGAACTCCGCGTGAACGCCAGGTACTTGCCGTCCGGGGAGAACGTCGGGTCGGTGTCCCAGTCCGTCGCGGCCCGCCCGGCGAGCGGCATCAGCTGCGGGTCGGTGCCGTCGGCGTTCGCGATCCAGATCCGCTCGACGCGCTGACCGTCGACGGTCTCGAAGCGGGTGACGACGATCCTGCGGCCGTCGGGCGTGTAGTTCTGCCGCTCGGTCCACGGGTCCTTGCCGGCCGTGGGCTGGAACAGCGGGTCCTTGGTGGGATCGGTGTTGGTGTCGGCGGCCGGGTCCTCGTCGAGGATCGTCAGGCCCAGGTCTCTGGGGTCGGAGCCGTCCATGCGGGCGTCCTGGAGGGTCACCGTCTGCGGGGTGGCCGCCGAGGTGCGCTCCACCACCGGGCCGCCGGTGTCGAGCGGCCCCAGCCAGGTCGGCCAGGCCAGCTCCCGGTCCTCGTTCAGGACCAGCGTCGGTTCCTGGCCGGAACCGGCGGTCGTGCGGAACACATGGTCCCAGGTGTTCTGGCAGGAACACGTCTCCTCGGGGCTCACGAACAGCACCCCGTCGCCGTCGGGCAGCCAGGCCGCCTGATGCCCGCGCCACGCGACGTAGTCGCCCGTGAGCAGCGACGTGTAACCGGTGCCGGACGCGGTGATCTCCCGCAGCCGGGAGACGCTTCCGCCGTTCTCGGTGGTGGTGAGGGTGTACGCGATCAGCTCGCGGTGCGCGTCGTCGTTCACCGGGTTCCACACCGGCTCGGTGGCGGTGCCGTACGCCGGGGCGGTGATCCGGGTGGCGGTACCTCCGGCCAACGGCCGCACATAGAGCTGTGTCCCGGCCAGCGGGTCGCTGTCACTGCTGTACGCCAGCCGTTGCCCGTCCGGGGAAACGGTCGGGTACTCCTCGTCGGCCGCGGTGTCGGTGAGCCGGGTCAGTCCGGTGCCGTCGGTGCCCACCCGGTACAGGTCGCGCTCGGTGGCGCCGGACGCGGCCGCGTCGAACACCACGCTCTGCCCGTCCGGGGTGAGCCGGGGGTGCGCCGCGTCCAGACCGCTGGTCAGCCGGCGTACCGAACCGTCCGCCGCGCGCAGATAGATCTGCGGGTCCTTCTCGTCCCGGCGGCTGGCGAAGACCAGCTGGCTGCCGAGGGCGTCCGGCTGGATGTCGTAGTGGGCCGGGCCCGCGCCGAACAGCGGGGTGCTGGAGGTGTCGGAGGCGACCGTGCCGAGGCTGCGGTGCCGGGTGCCCGCGTACGCGACGCGGGTCTCGGCCGCGTCGGCGGCCCGGGGCGCGGACACCGCGCTGCCCTGTCCGGCAGCCGCACTCACCCCCAGCAGCGGGATCAGCAGCAGCAACGACGTCCCGAGTCTCCCCAGGCGGTAGCGGCCGCCGGGGCCAGCCGTTCCCATGACGGTCCCCTTCACATTCCGGTGCGGCGGCCCGACGTACCCATCCGGAGCGCCTCCGCCACCCTGCCCGGGCCGGGTCCGGTACGGCAGGGCGGCGGAGCCGTACCCGGGGGAAGCGCGCGGTGCGCTTTCGGGCACCGCGGCTTTCCCGTACGGCGTCGACGCCGGTGTCAGATCAGCCCGTTGCGCAGCGCGTAGCCCACCGCGTGGGCCCGGTTGCGCAGTTCGAGCCGCGTGATGATCTCGTGCAGCACGTTCTTGACGGTCCGTTCCGAGTACGCGGTCTTGCGGGCGATCTCCGCGGTGTCCAGGCCCTCCGACACCAGCCGCAGCATGTCCGCCTCGCGCGTGGTGAGGGTCGACAGCGACATGCCCCGGGGATCGAGCGGCGAGCGCTGCAACCCGCTGACGTGGCTGAGCAGCCTGCCGAGCAGGTCACCGGGGAGGACGCCCTCGCCGTTGGCGATCGCCAGGACCAGCTGGAGCAACTGGTCCTGGTCGCCCTCGGAGCGCCGCAGCACGGCCGAGACACCGCACTCGATGACGCGTTGCAGCGCACCGGCGCCGAGGTCACCGACCACCAGGCCGGTGCGGGTGACGGTGTTGAGCCGCAGCCGGTCGAGTAAAGCGGTCACGTCGTCGTCGACGGCGTCCACGACCACCAGCGACACCATCGCCCGTTCGGCGTCGGCGTCGTCGAGCAGATCGACCTCGGGCCGTTGACGCAGTTGGTGCACGACGCCTATCCGCAGGATCGGATCGGCGGCGTACACGGCCAGGGTCACCCGGCTCCGGTGACCTGGCAGGCTCTTCTCCTGTGCACTGGACATGGGGTTCTACCTGTTTCGTGAATTCGTGGGTGCGGGCACGGGAAGGCGGGGTACTGGGAGGTGACGGACGCCGCGGGGCGTCGGTCGGGAGGCGTCGGTCGGAAGGCTCAGCAGGCGGGGCGTGGCGGTCAGGGAGGCGACGGGGGACACGAACGACCGTTGTCGGCACGGGAGTTACCTGTGACTGTCAGGGCATTGCGACTGCCCGGATCTTGCCCTCGCCTTCCTCGTGACATGCCCGCGGGCGCTTCTACGGTGAGGGCGTGACACCTTCCGCAGCCTCTCCGGGCCCCGGTGCGCCCGGCCTCGACATCCCGGCCGTGACAGTGACGCCGGGCGACACCGCCACGACCAGCCTCACCGTCCGCAACGACAGCGACATCGTCGAGGCGTACAGCCTGGAAGTCGTCGGTGACTGCGCCCCCTGGACCACGGTCGTACCCGCGCGCGTCTCCCTCTACCCGCACACGTCCGAAACCGTGACGATCCGTCTGGAGCCGCCGCGCTCGCCGGAGATCCGGGCCGGTGAGATGCCGCTCGCCGTGCGGGTGCTGCCCGCCGAGCACCCCGAGTCGGTGCGGGTGCCCGAAACGACCGTGCACATCGGGGAGTTCCGCGAGCTGCGCACCGAGCTGGCCCCGCGCCGGCGACGCGGCTGGCTGCGCGGGCGGTACCGGCTGGCGGTCCAGAACCAGGGCAACACCCCGGCGCAGCTGGGCTTCACGGCGGGGCAGGCGGGCGAGGAACTGGCGTTCGCCTTCAACCCGGCCAAGCCGAAGCTGGAGCCCGGCGAGTCGGCCGAGGTGGGCTTGCGTGTCCGCACCGGCAAGCCGGTGTGGTTCGGCGCCCAGAAGGTGTGGCCGTTCACCGTCGACACCGCCGACGACCGGGACCAGGACGAGCAGCCGGCCCCCTACGACCACGGCGTCCAGGCGCCGCTGGACGCCGAGTTCGTGCAGATCCCGATCTTCCCCAAGTGGCTGCTGGCGCTGCTCGCGATCCTGCTGGCGCTGCTGATCGCGTGGTTCGCGCTGGTCCGCCCCGCGGTGCGCAGCGCGGCCAAGGACGCGGCCGACGAGGCGATCCAGGCCCGCCCCACCACCGGCGGACAGCAGACACCGGGTGGCGGCAGCGGCGGTGCGTCCGGCGGCGCGGGCGGCGCGAGCCCCTCGGCGGGTGCGGGCAGCGGTGCGACGGGCGGCGGCACCGGTGGCGGTGGCAGCGGCGGTACCTCGGGCGGGGGGAGCAGCGGCCAGAGTTCGCAGACCATCGACGTCCAGGCGACCACCGGTCAGACCAAGACCGGCACCTACACGGTCCCCAAGAACAGCGTCTTCGGTGTCACGGACATCGTCATCGCCAACTTCCAGGGTGATGAGGGGGTGCTGACCATCAACTTCGGCGACCGGAAGATCACCACCATCGGGATGGAGACCTTCCGCAATCAGGACTACCACTGGGTGACCCCCATCAAGATCCCCGAGGGCGAGACCGTCTCCATCACGGTGACCTGCGACAAGCCGGGCACCCCGGCCACCGGACGTCAGGCGGCGGGCTGCCACGAGGTTCTCAACGTGAGCGGCGTGCTCAGCACCACCGACCAATGATGTTGAAATCTGTACATGCGAGCGATTGTCGATCGATGACGGATACAACTGCAAAGATCTAGACCAAATCAGTCCGGAAACAGCCACCCCCGGTCCGAAAACCAGCCCCCGCCCCCACAGACACCACCAAACCCCCACGGGGTCGCCTTATTTGGGGGGGGCGGGGGACCGTCCGACGGACAGCGGCCCCTGTCCGGTGTGCCTCACGATCCGTGCGGCACATCCGGGCAGGGGCCGCTGCGCTACGCGTCCGGGCCGAGGGCGGCCAGGTCGTAGGCGTTGCCGAGGGCGAGGTAGCCGTCCGAGGTGAGGTTGACGTGGTCACCGGAGTCGAAGTCGGCCGGCGCCGTGTCGTTGCCCAGCCGCAGCGCCTGCGGGTCGGCCGTGCTGGCCGCGTCCGGGACGGACACGAGTGACTCCGCGTCCATGGTGCTCACGGTCGGCGAGGTGAGGTCGGACTGGTCGGTGATCCAGGTGTTGGTGTCGATCCGGTTCTGGTCGACCGCGGCCGTGCAGGCGCTGTAGCCGTCGCAGGGGGTCAGGGTCGTGAGGACGACCTTGATGCCCCAGCCCCTCAACTGGTCGCGGAGCAGACCGAGGGCGTTGTCGACGTCGACATCGTCGTGGCCCGCGACGATGTCCTCCAGACCTTGGGTGATCACGACGGTACGGATGCCCGGCACCGACAGCACGTCCCGGTCGAGGCGGGTGACGGCCGCACGGCCACCGGCGCCCGCGCCCTGGTCCGCGCCGAGATAGTTGTTCTCGATGCCGGAGGCCACGACGCCGTAGACCGGGATGCCGTCGGCGTTGGTACGCAGCCGGTAGGACAGCACCTGGTTGAAGCGCGCGGTGTTGTAGCCCGCCGTGTTGCCCGCAGTACGGGTGTTGACGAGGCCGTCGCCGAGCACGGACACCCCCGGCCGATGGTCCGAGGTGCTGACGTCCACCTCGGTGAGGATGTCGGAGAAGTGGCCGGAGGTGGAGCCTGTCGCCTTGAACGCGGTGTCGGCGGTGTCGGCGGTGTGGTCGCCACTGCCGACGGCGCTGACGTAGCTGAGGGTGTCGGTCGCCGCCCAGGGATGCATGACCAGGTAGGTCACCTTGTTGACCAGATGCATGCTGGTCGTCAGCGAGGTGCCGGCAGCCCGGCTGATCGGGATCGGGTCGCTGTATATCTCACCGCCCTCGGGGATCACCACCGATCCACTGCCGCCGAAGGACACATCGAGGGGCGTGGCGGCGGTTGTCGCGCCGTTGCCGTACGGGGCGACGGTGACGTGGTCGAGGGTCAGCGGGTCGGTGCCCAGCGCGTTGGACAGCCGCAACCGGACGGTGTCGCCGCCGACGCTGGTCTGGGTGACCGTCCGGATGGTCTGGTCGCCGAAGGCGCCCATGCCGGAGAACTGGAACCGCTCCTCCGTGGGGGCGGTCCAACTGCCGCTCCACGCGGCACCGCCTGCGGCGGTGGCGGTGTCACGGACGGACATGCCGATGATGTGCATGCCCGGCACGTACTGACGGGCGGCGGCGGCCAGGTCGGGCAGCGTCACCGAACTGAGGGTCGCACCGGTCTTGAGAGGCACCGCGAAGGCGTAGATGTTGGCGCTCCGGGTCTCCTGCGCGCTCGGGGTGTTGCGGTGCGGCAGGGTGACGGCGGCCAGGGAGTCCGATCCGTACACCCAGTCGGGCATGGTCATGTAGTAGTGCTGCGAGGTTCCGTCGCCGTAGGTGAGAGACCCCTGCGGGGTGACGCAGTCCTCGTAAGTGCCGTTGCCCAGGCTGCAATTGGTGGCCGAGGTGTTGGTGTTGTCCGGGACGACCGGACTGGTGACGTCCGTCTGCTGGTGCGCGGAGCCGACGAAACCGTAGGTGGAGAAGCCGAGGAGGACGAGGGCCTGGCCGGTTGCGCCGTTCATCTGGATGGTCTGGTTGGCGGCCAGCACGTTGTCGCCCCCGGTGGCACCGAAGTCGGGCAGGGTGAAGGTGGCGCCGTCCACGGTGATCTTGCCGCCCGGCTGCCAGCCGGCCGCCTTGAGGTCCTGGAGGGAAAGGGTGGCGCCCACTCCGTCGGCGTCGCCCGTGGCGCGCTTGCTGTCGTCGGTGACGGCGGTGTTGTCGAACGCGGCCGACAGGTCGGCGTATGTCTTCGTGGCATGTCCCAGCGCGGTGAACTCGTACTGCTGCGGGGAGGAGACGTTGCCCGCCGCATCGACGGCGTAGACGTAGAGCGTGTGCGTGCCGGGGGCCACCGGGGTCACGGTGAGCGTCGCGGCGTTGTTGCTCGCCGTCGCGGTCTGCGCGGCCGGGGTGTGGGAGGTCGGCGGGGCGGCGTCCAGGCCGTAGAGGAACGTGGCCGCGTTGTTGCCGCTGGTGCCCGGGTCCACGGAGACGGTGAATTTCCCTGGGGTGCCGGCGGCGGTGACGCCCGCGGAGTCCTCCTCGTAGAGGTGGTCGGCGGAGGTGATGGTCGGCTGCGCGGGGCTGTGCAGGTCGACGGTGAAGTGGCAGGTCGCCGAGGTGGCCGAGGTGTCCTCACCGTCACTGGAGGTGGCCTTCCAGCTGACCACGCTGCCGTCGGCCAGCCCGCTCATGAACGACGACGGCAGTTGCTTGGGGGCCTTGGCGCCGCTGGCGACGGTCGCGCTGGTGGCCGTGGTGGCCGTACCGCTGCCGACCCAGTACGCGTATGTGGCGGCCAGGGCGTCCTTGTCGGTGTCGCTGACGGTGGCAGTGAGCGTGGGCGGGGTGGTGGCCAGGGTCTTGCCGACGATCGGATAGGGGGCGGCGGTGCCGCAGCCCAGCGAGGTGGAGCCGACCTTGGTCGCCAGGGTGCCGGGCTTGTCGGGCACGTGGTTGTAGGTGATGGACAGGGAGGGGTTGTTGTCGAACCGCTTGAAGTAGTCGCCGTCACCGCTGCCGGTGTGGCTGTTGACCAGGGCGAACGTCCAGCTCTTCCAGTGCGCGGCGGCGCCCTTGGCGATCGTGGAGGTCACCGGGAAGCCGCCCGACGGTTCACTTGTGCAGGCCGGGCCGAAGTTCTTGGTGGCCAGCTTCCCGGTCAGTGCCGGTTTCCGGTTCCAGGTGGTCGCGGAGCTGATCGCGCCGGACCAGTAGAGGGACACGTCGGAGGAGAGGCTGCAACTGGCGGAGTAGTTCTCCTTGGCGTTCACCGTGGCCGAGACGATGTGGGCACCGGCGATGCCGGCGGGCACGGCCAGTTGGAAGTAGGAACGCTCCGCGCCGATGCACCCGGTCCAGCTGTTGTATCCGACGCCGGGGTCGCCGTACTGGGTGGAGTCGTAGTTCTTCGCGGTGGGGCAGCCCTGTTGGGTCTCGACATAGTGCTGCTCGGAGCCGCTGGCGTAGTGCGGGTTCCATGTCGGGTCGATGTAGACCGGGAACCGGGTGTGCGGGTCACCGAGCAGCCCGGCGTCGGGCACGAGGGACAGGGTCCGGCCGTGCAGGCGCCCCCGGACCCGGGCGACCCGGGCCGTGGGCGCGGGGCCCGCTCCGGCGGCGGTGTGCGCGGCGCCGGTGGCGCGGGAGTCCCACATCACCGGCTGCGGGGCGCTGAAGAGCACCTCGCCGTTCGGGGTGGTCGCGGCCAGGTTGCCGTGGCCGTCTTCGGCGACGGTGACGCCCTTGGCCCGAGTCGTCAGGGCGAGCCGGGCGAGCGCGGGGTCGGCCGCGGCCTGCGCGTTCTTGACGACGAACACCTCGGACCAGCCGCCCTGGGTGTCGGCCGTGATCCGCAGGTCCACGTCGGGCAGCACACCCGGGTAGGTCAGGCTCGCTCCGGAGACGCGCGGGGTGGGCAGCCCGCGCGGCCAGGACAGGGCCAGGGACGCCTTGCCCTTGGTCATGGTGGCGAGCGGGGTGGCGCCGCCGCCGGAGAGGGTGAGGGGCTCGGCCGCGGCTCGGGGACTCCAGGTGCCTTCGGAGTTGCGGGTGAGGGTGGCGTCGACCGGAATCCAGCGGTGGGCCCTGCGCACCCGTACCGGCAGCAGGCTGGAGTCGTAGGTGACGGTTCCGGCGGGGTTCGCCGTCGTGGTGGCCGTCTCGGTGGTCAGGGCGTCGACCCTGACCGGCCGGCCCGTCGCCGCGGCCTGCCGTTGGGCTCCGGCGAGTGCCGTCTCCTCGGCCGCGGTCAGCCCGCCGCTGTCACCCGGACGCAGTGAGCCGGTGGGCGCCGGCGGTTTCGTGCCGTCCGACGGCGCCGGGGTCAGGTCCGGCTGGTCCGTGCTGACGTCCGTGACGGAGCCGGGCGGGGAGTCGGGCGGGGAGTCGGCCGCGGCCGAGGGAGCGGTGAGCGGAGTCAGACAGAGCGCGCCGATCGCGGCGAGGACCAGAAATCGGCCCGGTATTCGCGGGCTTCTTCTGAATGAATCGCCGACGGATCGTCGGCGGAATAGGTCGGACATCTGTCCCCCCATGTGAGTCCGAATGGAAAACGCCTATAGGCGCGAGGGAGGTTATCCACCAACCGGCCAAATCGGCAACAGAGCACCGAAGGCATCACGGCGAGGTCGGCGCCCGGAGCGCACACATGGAGGCGTACAACTTTGCTACCCGGTGAACCAGTTGCGGCACACTTTGATCAATTGGCACCGTTCATGTGCGAGTTGACCCATTTACCCTCCGGTGTTGATCGAACAAAGGGCCGTACATGGCGATTTCTATACCTTTTGACCATGTGAAGGGGCTGTGAGGACCGTGCGCGTAATGATCAAATAAGCCCTCGGCAACTGTGCTCGAATTCGGGGGGTCCTGAGTGCGTCGGAATTCACGTTGGCAGATCTACAGAAAGACCATGCGGATACGCAGGGTCCCGGCTCTGTGGATTGTCCCGGTCATTACGCTCGGCCTGCTCGGGGGATTCCTCGCACCGACGGACGCCGTTGCGACAGGACAGAGTGCGAACCATCTCGTAGCGGCGGAGAAGGAAAAATCGGTACCTGTCTCGCCGGTCACGGGCAAGGCCGCGAAGACTCCGCACATGGCGCGCTGGAGCGCCGCCGCGGCGCACACGTCCTGGCCCGCCAAGGCGACCGCCGACGTGACCGTTCCCGCACCGGGTGCCGCCGCCGCGCACGCCACCGGCGCCCCGGTGACCATCGCGTCGGCGAAGGGCGCGCGCCGGGCGAAGGCGGGCGCGCGGGTCCACGTCACGCTGCCGGGGCAGACGGCCGCGCAGAAGCTCGGCGTGCACGGCGTCGTCCTCACCGTGCGGCCGGACCGCGCTACGTCCGGCGGTACCGCTCAAGTCGCCCTGGACTACGCGGCGTTCAAGGACGCCTACGGCGGTGACTGGGGCGGCCGGCTGCGCCTCGTCCAGTTGCCGGCCTGCGCCCTGACCACCCCGCAGGCCACCGCGTGCAGGCAGCGGACCCCGCTGGTCTCGGACAACGATGCCAAGGCCCAGACGGTCTCGGCCCAGGTCACCCTGTCCGCCTCGGCCACGGCACGGCCCCTGGTCCTCGCGGCGGAGGCCGACGCCTCGGGCGGCGGAGGCAGCTACGCCGCCACCTCCCTGGCCCCGTCCGGCCAGTGGTCGGCCGGTGGCTCGACCGGTGCCTTCAGCTACTCGTACCCCATCTCCGTGCCCGACGTCCCCGGCAGCCTCACCCCGAACGTGTCCCTGAGCTACAGCTCACAGGGCGTGGACGGGCGCACCTCCTCGACGAACGCCCAGTCCTCCTGGATCGGCGACGGCTGGGACTACTCACCCGGCTTCGTCGAGCGCAGCTACGCCTCCTGCTCCGACGACACGGCGAACGGTTCCCCCAGCACGTCCGACGAGTGCTGGTCCGACGACGTCGACTCCCTCACCCTGTCGCTGAACGGTTCGTCCAACACCCTCGTCCACGACGACACCTCCGACACCTGGCACCCGCAGGGCGACAACGGCGAGAAGATCCAGGTCAAGACCGACACGGTCAACGGCGACAACGACAACGAGTACTTCGTCGTCACCACCGCGGACGGCACGCAGTACTACTTCGGCAGGAACCGGCTGCCCGGCTGGGCCACGGGCGACGCGACCACCAACTCGGTGTTCACCACACCCGTCTACGGCAACGACACCGGCGAACCATGCCACGCGGCGACGTTCGCCACCTCCTGGTGCCAGCAGGGCTACCGGTGGAACCTCGACTACACCGTCGACCCGCACGGCAACGCCCTCAGCTACTGGTACACACCCGAGACCGGGCACTACGGCCGGGACAACACCACCACACCCACCAGCTACGCCCGCGGCGGCTATCTCGCCAAGATCCAGTACGGTCAGCTGGCCGGCAAGGTCTACGACACCACCGCACCGGCCGCCGCCCAGGTGTTCTTCGACACCTCGGAGCGTTGCCTGGCCGACTCCGGCTTCGACTGCGCCACCTCGAAGATGACGACCGCCAACGC
The DNA here is from genome assembly GCF_044757465.1 of Streptomyces sp. NPDC091279. Taxonomy (NCBI): domain Bacteria; kingdom Bacillati; phylum Actinomycetota; class Actinomycetes; order Kitasatosporales; family Streptomycetaceae; genus Streptomyces; species Streptomyces sp. NPDC091279. The sequence goes on from NZ_JBIVVA010000007.1 coordinate 352,348, forward strand.
CTCGCACTGGCCGGACGTCCCCATCGACCAGACCTGCGCGTCCTCGGGCACCTGCGCCAACCACGGCCCGGCGTTCTTCACCACCAAACGCCTGACCGGAATCCGCACCCAGACCCTGGTCGGCACCGCCTACAAGGACGTCGACGCCTGGACGCTGACCCACACCTTCCCCTCGACCGGGGACACCACCACTGCCTCGCTGTGGCTGAGCCAGATCGTGCACACCGGCAAGGACGGCGGCAGCCTGGACCTGCCGCCGGTGAAGTTCGCCGGTCAGGCGCTGGCCAACCGCGTGGACGGACTCGACGGCTACCAGCCGATCACCCGGTACCGGCTGACCACCGTCACCACCGAGTCCGGCGAAGTCATCACCGTCAACTACACCGCGCCGCAATGCCACCGCAAAGGCACCGTGGTGCTGCCCTCCAGCGCGGACGCCAACACCTACCGCTGCTACCCGCAGTACTGGACTCCGCCGGGCCAGACCTCCCCGCAGCTCGACTGGTTCAACAAGTTCGTCGTCAACTCGGTGACCGCTCAGGACCCCACCGCCGGAGGCCTGCCCGTCCAGACGTCCTACACCTACGTCGGCGATCCGGCCTGGCACTACAACGACGACCCGATGACCCAGGCCAAGTACCGCACCTGGAACCAGTGGCGCGGCTACGGCTCGGTCGAGACCCGCACCGGCACGGCCCCGGCGAAGATCACGCTGTCCCGGGAGACGTACTTCCGCGGCATGGACGGCGACAAGACCTCCTCCGGCACCCGCAGCGTCACGCTCGACGACACGGCCGACGACGATCCGCAGAAGGACTCCGACTGGCTGGCCGGCCAGACCTTCGAGGCCCTCTCGTACAACGGCGACGGCGGCGCACTGCTCTCCGACGGCGTCACCGACCCCTGGAGCTCGGCGGCGACAGCCACCCAGTCCCGCACGAAGGCGGGGCTCGACCCGCTGATCGCGCACCGCACCAACATCAAACGGGCGCGCACCGTCACCACCAAGGCCGACGGCACCCGACGCACCACCGAGATCGACTACACGATCGACGGCGCCACCGGCCTGCCGCAGACCGTGGACGACCTGGGCGACGTCGCGACCTCGACCGACGACCAGTGCACCCGCACCTGGTACAGCACGGACGCCGCCGGCCATCTGCTGCCGGTGCCCCGCCGGGTCCAGGAACTGGCCGTCTCCTGCTCCGCCACGCCGAAGTACCCCCAGGACCTGCTCAGCGACGACCTGTCCTTCTTCGACGGCTCCACGGACAACACCGCCACGCCCACCAAGGGCGACGTCACGATGGTCCAGAAGGCCGACTCGGTGGCGGCCGACGGCACCCCGCACTACGTGACGGCGTTGAAGAACACCTACGACTCCTACGGCCGTGAACTCACCGAGACCGACGCCGACGGCCGGGTCACGACCACCGCCTACACCCCCGCGACCGGCACCTCCCCGACCGCCATCTCGGTCACCCGGCCCAAAGTCACCGGCCAGGCGGCCGGCTTCACCACCACGACCACGCTGGACCCGGCCCGCGGCCTCGACCTGAAGACCACCGACGCCGCCGGCTACGCCACCACGAGCACCTACGACCCGCTGGGCCGCCTGACCGCGGTGTGGAACCCGGGATTCCCCACCGACAACAACCCCAACACCAAGTACAGCTACACCCTCTCGCCGTCGGCACCGTCCACCGTCACCACCCAGACGCTCGACGACACCAACACCTACCGCACCTCCCTCTCCCTCTACGACGCGCTGCTGCGCCCGCGCGAGACACAGACGGGGACCCTCGACGGCGGCCGCACGATCACCGACACCGTCTACGACTCGCACGGCTGGCCGGTCAGTTCCTCCGACGCGTACTACAACAACGGGGCGCCCAGCGGCACGCTGGTCGACGCGGCCGACAACCAGACGCCGTCCCAGACCGGCACCCTCTACGACGGCGCGGGCCGGGCGACCGCGTCGATCGCCTACCACTTCGCATCCGAGACCTGGCGCACCACCACCGCCTACCCCGGTTCCGACCGCGTCGACGTCACCCCGTCCGCCGGTACCACTCCGTACGGCGCCACCCCCACCACCTCCTACACCGACGCACGGGGTCAGCTGGTCAAGCTGCTGCGCTACCACGGCACCACGGCCACCGGCGCCGCGGACTCCGTCACCTACTCCTACGACCCGGCCGGCCACCAGACCGGCCAGGACGACGGCCAGGGCCACACCTGGAGCAGCGGCTACGACCTCCTGGGCCGCCGCACCTCGCAGACCGACCCCGACACCGGTTCCTCCAGCTCCACCTACGACAACGCCGGCCAGCTGCTGACCGCGACCGACAGCCGCGGCAAGACCATCGGCTACGCGTACGACGAGATGGGCCGCAAGAAGGCCGCGTACGACATCACCGGTGGCGCCACGCCGTCGACCACGAACGAGCTGGCCGCCTGGACGTACGACACGCTCAAGAAGGGCAAGCCCACCGCGTCCGTGCGCTACGTCGGCGGCACCAGCGGCTCCGCCTACACCGAGAAAGTGGCCGGCTACGACAGCCACGGCTGGCCCCAGGCCACCCAACTCGTCGTCCCGGCCGCCGAAGGCGCGCTCCAGGGCACCTACACCACGCAGAACCGGTACAACCTCACCGGCACGCTCTCCTCGTACACCGACGCGGTACCGGCCGCGGTCAAACTGCCGCAGGAGACGGTCGGTTACACCTACGACGCCTACAACCGCCCCACCGCGGTCGCGGGCGACACCTGGGGGTACGTCCAGAAGCTCAGCTACACCGAGTTCGACGAGCCCTACCAGCTCACCTACGGCACCTCGGGCAACTTCGCGCAGCAGACCCTCAATTACGACGACCAGACGCACCGTCTGACGGACTCCACCACCATCACCCAGTCCGGCGCCGCGATCGCCGACAAGACCAGCTACAGCTACCAGCCGTCCGGCAACGTCACGAAGATCGCCGACAGACTCCAGACCGGCTCCACCGACACCCAGTGCTTCGACTACGACTGGGCGCAACGTCTGAAGGACGCCTGGACGGCCACCGACGACTGCGCGGCCACCCCCGCGCCCAAGGCCTCCACCACCGTCGGCGGCACCTCGCCCTACTGGCAGTCGTGGACCTACGACGCGACAGGTGCCCGTTCCTCCCAGGTGGACCACGACCCGTCCGGCGACACCTCCCGCGACGTGACGGCCTCGTACACGCCGTTCGCGGCGGGCAAGGGCCCGGCCCACGCCGTGTCCGCGGTGGACAAGGTGACGCCCGCCGACTCGGCCGCCGACACCACCGACTCCTACACGTACGACGAGGACGGCGACGTCCGCACCCGGACCACCCGTGCGGGAACAGACACCTTCACCTACGACGACGAGGGCCATCTGTCGGAACTGGCCTCGACCGGTTCCAGCGGTGACACGAAGTACCTCTACGACGCCGACGGCAGCCTCCTGATCCGGCACAGCCCGGACGCCACCACGCTCTACACCGGCGACGAGGAGATCACCCTCAAGGCAGGTGCCACCAGCGCTGACGGCGTCCGCTACATCTCCCTCGCCGGCCAGACCGTGGCCACCCACTCCTCCGACGGCACGTACACCTATCTCGTCGCCGACCGCCTGGGCACCGGCACCCTCGCGATCGACTCGCAGACCCAGCAGGTCACCCGCCGCCAGTACAAGCCGTTCGGCGAGACACGGAACCAGACCGGAACCTGGATCGGACAACGTGGCTACGTCGGCGGCACCCAGGACGACAACACCGGCCTGACCAACCTCGGCGCCCGCGAGTACGACCCGTCCATCGGCCGCTTCCTCAGTCCCGACCCCCTCCTCGACTCGGGCTCCCCGCAGTCCTGGAACGCCTACGACTACGCCGACGACTCCCCCGTCGCCACCTCCGACCCCACCGGAGCCTGCGCCGACATCGACTGCCCCACCCGCAACTGCGCCTACTGCACCAACGGCACGCCCACCGACTCCGACTCCATGCACCGGGCCATGAACGACCACCCCGGCTCGGGCAGCACCCCCAACAACACCAAGTCGTACGCCAAGAAGTACAAGGCCGACATCAGCAACAGCACGGCCAACGCACAGGCGGAACAGCACGCGCTCGAACGGCAGAAAGCGACAGCGGACGCGGCCGCGGCGGCCGCCAAGAAACAGATCTCAGGCTTCAAGCACCAACTGCTCAGCCTGGTCGCGGACGTTCTCGGCCTCACCGACGCCTACAACTGCTTCACCAAGGGCGACGTCATGGGCTGCGTCAACACCGCCCTGACCGCCGTTCCCTGGGGCAAAGCCTTCAAGGCCATCAAAGTGGGCGTCGAAGCCTTCAAGGTCTGGCGCGCGCTGGACCGCGCCTACACCGCCGTGAAGGACGCGGAAGAAGCCGCCAAGATCGCCGACGATGCCGTCGACGCGGAACATTTCTTGGCGGAGGCGGGCAAGACGGAGGGCGCGGGGGCCGAGGCGGTCGAATCCTGCGCGGTGCACAGCTTCGCGCCGGATACGGGGGTCCGCCTTTCCGACGGCACCTCCACGCCGATCAGCAAGCTGAAAGTCGGCGACACCGTTCTCGCGACGGACCCGCAGACCGGGCTCACCGCGCCCGAGCAGGTCCAACGGGTCATCGTCACCAAGACCGACAAAGACTTCACCACCCTCACCCTGAAAACGACCTCGCCCCACCGGAATCAACCCCATCCCCCCACCCGCGAAACCCTCACCACAACCTGGCACCACCCCTTCTGGGACGCCACCCACCACCACTGGACCGACGCCCGCAACCTCACCCCCGGCACAAAACTCCGCACAGCAACCGGCACCACAGCCACACTCACCAGCGTCCACAACTTCCACCACCACGGCACGACATACGACCTCACCGTCGAGAACCTGCATACGTACTATGTGGTGGCGGGGGCGACTCCGGTACTCGTTCACAATTGCGGAGATGCATCCGTTGACGAGCTGGCTGAGGCGGCGACTGGGCCTTACAAGAAGGCCAAAATCGACACGCGTACCGGTAAGATTGCTCGCGGTCAAAGCAATGCGGGACGGGCGTTGCAGAAGCATGCAGACCCCAGTCGAGGGCCGGTTCATGCGAGCAAGTTCCCGACCCTCGCGTCGGATGCAGAGCGTACGGAAATGGGCGACGACATGGTCCTTGAGTTGCTGACCAATCCAGGTAGTACAGACACACTGGGTTCCGCCTCGGCACACTATGGGGGAACTGTTCGCGACATATGGCATCCAAGCGGAAGCTATGGTGCACGCTGGAGTACGCGCGGAGGCGGACTCACGTTCGAAGGGTTCCTCGGGTGAGGATTGCGGAGATTTCCGGGCGTCGATATCGCCTCTTCATGGTGGCCAGCATTCACGAAGATGCCAGCTACGTTGAATGCCGTGCCATGGATACTGGAGATTGCGTATGCGAGATCCGTATTGATTCTCCAGAGGGGCTCTATCTGATGCCCATGGCGAGGGAGGCTGATGTGGATGTGGTCACCGAGACGATCGCTTACGCGAAAGAAGTAGCGCGCCCTTCAGCGGGTGCGGCGAGCAATTAGAATTCATTCGCCAAATGATCGCAAAGCCCCACCGGCAGTGGGCGAATTCCAGGGGTCGTTGCAACACAAGTGATCAACTGGCTGTGGCCAGGAGCTTAAGGGCTGTCCCGTAACTGCTGGTCACGGGTGAGATGATCTTGGTGTGGCTGGTGTGATCACGGCGTCGGAGCCGTCCTGGATAGCCCCGTTCACCGGGCTGAGCCCGCGGCAGTTCGGCAAGCTCGTGACCGTGCTGCGACGCGAGGGTGCGGAAGCCGTCCGCAAGGGCCGGCCGTGGAGCCTTCCGCTGGAGGACCGGGCGTTGCTGGTCGCCACGTACTGGCGCACGAACCTCACCATGCGGCAGCTCGCGCCGCTGTTCGGGGTGTCGAAGTCGGCGGCGGACCGGATCATCGACCACCTCGGGCCGATGCTCGCGCTCCAGCCCCGCAAGCGGTTCGCCAAGGACGCCGTGCTCATCGTCGACGGCACCCTGGTGCCCACCCGCGACCACACGATCGCCGAGCGGTCGAAGAACTATCGGTACTCCACCAACCACCAGGTCGTCATCGACGCCGACACCCGCCTGGTCGTCGTGGTCGGCCGACCGCTGGCCGGGAACCGCAACGACTGCAAGGCGTGGGAGGAATCCGGCGCCGAGGCCGCCGTCGGCAAGACCCTCACGATCGCCGACGGCGGCTACCTGGGCACCGGACTCGTCATCCCTCACCGCAGACAGCGCGGGCAGGCCGAACTCCCGGACTGGAAAGAGAGACACAACAAGCCCCACAAACATGTACGCGCCCGTGTCGAGCATGTCTTCGCCCGCATGAAGACCTGGAAGATCCTCCGCGACTGCCGTCTCAAAGGCGACGGCGTCCACCACGCCATGCTCGGCATCGCCCGGATGCACAACCTCGCCCTCGCCGGATAGGCCAGCGGGCCGTCCCGCGGCCTCCCCCTCCCGAGACAACACAAAGATCATTTACGGGACAGCCCTAAGCGTCGATGATTTGGCTGAGGCAGGGAAGGCTCCAGGGAAGAACGGGTTTACGCGCGCAGGAGGCCGGCGACAACACCAACCAGTACTTGCTGCCCGACCGAGGAGTTCAGTTCAGGTTTACGGTCCTGAGCGACGAAGCCGATGGTTGGGTTGCGGAGGGTTGGAGTCTGGGATTTCCGGGCGGAGAAGTCATGCATATCCTTTCTGCCGGACGGGAGGAGCTCAACGCGTACTGAGCCTGAGCCGTCCGCGTTGGGTGATGACAGATCTCGGCCCGTTCGCCTCTGTGACGCGCCCCGCACGAACAACACGTTCGGTCGTGAGCAGTCGGACGGACCCGCGTAGGGGATGGGGATAGGTGCGTCCGGACGTCCGCCGCCCGGATGCGGGGCCCCCACCCCCGGACCCCCGCCCCCTCGCCTTCGCGTCCGTCTCGACGGACACTCGTAGGCCATGGAGTTGGCGCCGGAGGGGGACGGGATATGCGGGACGGGCATCGGGGGGATGTCGAGCGGTTGTTGGTGCGGGCCGTGGAGGAGGAGGTGCGGCGGTCGGGTGGGCGCAGCGACGGGAGCGTGTTGCTGTCGCGGGCGCGTGGGGCGCTGGACGTGATGGCGCGGTCGGCCGCCGACGAGTACGGCGCGTACACGCGGGCGCTGGACGAGACGGAGGCGGGACGGCTCACGTTCGGGCAGCGGTACGCGCAGGACGGGGCCGGAACTCCCTTGCTGGTGGCTGCCGTTGCCGCCGTCGCGGCTGCCGTGTCCGACCTGGTCGCCGGCACCGACACGGCGACCGCGCTGGGCGTCGGCGTGACCGTGGGCCTGGTGGGCGCCGCCGCGACGGTGGTGAAGGTGGCCGGTGCGCATCTGCCCGCCGCCCATCACCGCGCCGGTGCGGCGAGTCAGCCGGGCGGCCCCGAGCAGCTGAGGTTGCAGTGGCTGACGGCGCTTGAGGTGCGGGGCATCCGGCCGTTCCTGGACCAGCAGCGGGTGTTGGCCGCGTCGACGGGGCCGAAGAAGAAGACCGGCGGGCCCCAGCTGCGCGGCGCGGACAAGAGCGGGGCGGCCCGGGGGCGGACGGTGCTGACCCAGTCGTTCGGTCATCTCCCGGACAGCAAGGGCGTGTTCGCGGGCCGGCGCGGCGAACTGGGCCGGATTCGGCAGTGGGTGCAGGCGTCGCGGGCGGCGACCGAGACCCGGCCGACGGTGGTCGTGCTGCACGGCGCGCCCGGCAGCGGGCGGACGGCGCTCGCGGTGCGGGCGACGCACGAGCTGAAGGACTACTTCCGGGGCGCCTGCGTCGTCGACCTGCGGGGTGCGAGCCCCGAGGAGCAGCCGCTGCCCACCCGGGACGCCCTGCTGCATCTGCTGAACCGGCTCGGCGCGCCGCGCGAACAGCTGCTGTTCCGGGAGCGTTCCTCCCCCGACCAACAGGTGCGGCGGCTGGGCGAGTTGTACCAGCAGCATCTGACCAACGTCGCCGTCACGATCGTTCTGGACGATGCCTCGGACCCGGAGCAGGTGCGGGCGTTGGTTCCTGAACGGTCGGACAGTCTGGTGCTGGTCACCGCGCGGCGCCCGTTGGAGTTGCCCGAACTGCCGGGGCAGGTGCACCAGTTGGCGGTGGAGGAGCTGGACGCGGCGGGGGCCGAGGAGTTGTTGGAGGCGGCGGCGCAGGAGAGCGCGGGGCCCTACGATGCCGAATCCGCCGACCGGATCAGGGAGTTGTGCGGTGGGCTGCCGCTGGCGCTGAGTGTGGCGGGGTCGGCGCTCGGGCCGCGTTCGCCGCGTCAACTGGCCACGGATCTGGGGGTGTACGGGCCGGTCGAGCCCATCGAGCGGGCGCTGTGGCTGCGTTACACCGACCAGTCGGAGGCGGCCCGGCGGCTGCTGCGGCGCCTCGCGCTCGCGGGGCGGGCGTCGCTGGGCGCGGCGGCGGCCGCCGCGCTGCTGGCGACAGACGAGACGGAGGCGAAACGGCAGTTGGCCGCGCTGTCGAGAGCGGGGCTGATCGCGCACGTGCGCGGCAACCGTTACCGACTGCACGATCTGGTACGGGCGTTCGCGCATGCCCGGCTGCTCGACGAGGAGGAGCAGGCGGAGCGGGCGGCGGCGCAGGAGCGGCTGATCGTGAACTACGCCGATCTCGCGGACTCGGTGCTGCGGCTGGTCGACGGCAACATGTCGACGCGTTCGGACCGGTTCAGCCCGCACGGATTCACCTCGCTGGACGAGGCGTTGCGCTGGCTGGACGACGAGACGAGCTTCATCACGTCCACGCTGCGGCACGCGGAGGGCGTCAACCAGGCCGCCGTGCTGAACCTGCTGGGCGCCCTGTGCGACTACTGCCTGTTGCGCGGTGACCTCTACCGCCTGGGCGAGATCAGCGAGTTGGCGCAGGCCGTCGATCAGGGGCTGCTGGTGCGCTCGGTGCAGTGGCGGACCGGTATCGCGGCCCGGCAGCTCGGCGAACTGGACAAGGCGCGGACGACGCTGGCGTCGGTGGTCGACCTGTACCGGGACGCGCAGCACGACGCGGGCGTGGCGCGGGCCCTGTGCTCGCTCGGCATCACCCTGCACCACCAGGGCAATCTGACCGAGGCGGCGGCGAAACTCCAGGAGGCCCTGGACCTCCAGGCCGCGCCGGAACTGGCCACCGACCGCGCCTGGACCCTGCACGCGCTGGCGGCGGTGGAACGCGACCGCGCCCATCTCGCGCGGGCGCTGACCCTGCTCACCGACTCCCTGGTGCTGCACCGCGCGGGCGAGTCCGTGCACGGCGAGGCGTGGGCCCACTTCCAGCTCGGGCAGCTGGCGCTGCGACTCGGCGACGTTCCCCGCGCGGAGGAAGAGTTGCGCACGGCCCTGGAGCTGTACGGCAGGACCCGGGACGCGCGCGGCGAGGCGTGGGCGCTGACGCAGTTGGCGCGGGCCCGGCTGGTGGCGGGGGACGCCTCACCGGCGGTCGACGCGCTGCGGCAGGCGGCGGCCAGGCACCGGGAGAACGAGGACGCGCGCGGCGAGGCCTGGACCGTCTACTACCTGGGCCAGGCGCTGGAGGAGACCGGTGATCTCGACCGGGCGGTACGGGAGTTGGAGCGGTCGCGCACGATGTTCTCGCGGATGCGGGACGTCTACGGGCTGGCGTGCGCCCGGCACCATTCGGCGCGGGTGACCCGGGACCAGCGGGCGGCGCAGACCGGTTCGCTGCGCAACTCCGGTTTCGCCCGCCAGCTCCTCGTCGACGCGCGCGCCGACTTCCAGCGCATCGGCGTCGCCCACGGCGAGGCGTGGACGTGCCTGGAGCTGGTCGTGGTGGACGCGGGCAACGGGCGCGCGCAGCAGGCGCTCGCCCTGTGCGAGGAGGCGACGGCGTTGTTCACGTCGTACGGTGACCGGCGCGGCGAGGACTGGGCGCGTTTCCTGCGCTGCACCCTGCTCCCCTACGCGGCGCCGGGCGGCACCGAGGTGGGCACGGCGGTCGCCGAAGAAGAACTGACGGAGCTGTCCCGCACCGGCCATCCGCTGCGGGACGAGAAGCTGGACGAGTACGTGGCCGCCTACCGGCTGCTGCTGGAACGCGGCGTCGACCTCGACACCGGCTGGCAGGCCTGGCGCCTGGGCATGGTCCCGGGCCGGCACGCCCGCGAGGTCATGGGGGTGGCGACCGGCGAACTCCAGGTCTGACCGCCGCCCCGCCCTGACCGACGTTCCACGCTGACCGCCGTTCCGCGCGACACCTGCACCGCCCCGGACCACTGTCCGGACCACCGCCGGACCACTGTCCGGACCACCGCACGGGTCACTGTCCGGATCGCCGTCGGTGAGGGTCGCGCGGAACGTCAGCCCTGGGTCTTCGAGCCCGCCGAGCCGGCCGCCGACTCCTCGGACTTCGCCCCGGCCTTCGACTCGGTCTGCGTCCCCGTCGTCGCCCGGGCGGCCGTCTCGGAGGCCGGTTCGGAGCCGGGCTCCTTGAAGTCGACCTTGTTCATGTGCTTGCTCATCGACTTCATCAGCCCCCAGACGGCGACCGCCATCGCCGCGAAGACGACGAAGCCGAGGACGCCGGGGGTGACCTTGTTCTCGTCCACCTCGGCGAGGGGGACGAGGTGCGTCATTGCGATGCTCAGACTTGCACTCATGTCAGGCATTGTCGCGGATGCCCGCGAAGAGGTCGTCCTCGGGGAGGGAGGTGTCGACGAGCGACTTCGCCAGCTCGTACTCCTCCGTCGGCCAGACCTCCCGCTGAAGCTCCAGCGGCACCCGGAACCAGCCCCCGTCGGGGTCGATCTGGGTGGCGTGCGCGAGCAGCGCCTTGTCACGGATCTCGTAGAAGTCGGCGCACGGGACATGCGTGGTCAGGGTGCGCTCCACCCGCTCGAACTCCTTCCACCGCTGGAGCCAGTCCCCGTACGGCGACTCCATGCCGCGCTCCAGCAGCGCCTGGTGCAGCGCCTCGGTGCGGGGCCGGTTGAAGCCCTGGTTGTAGTAGAGCTTGCTCGGCTGGAACGCCGGGCCGAACTCCGACTCCGGGTACTTCTCGGTGTCCGTCGCCCCCTCGAAGGCGACCATCGAGATCTTGTGGGTCATGATGTGGTCGGGGTGCGGGTAGCCGCCGTTCTCGTCATAGGTGGTGATCACCTGCGGACGGAACGAACGGATCTGCTTCACCAGCTCACCGGCCGCCTTGTCGACGTCCTCCAGGGCGAAGCAGCCCTCGGGCAACGGGGGCAGCGGGTCGCCCTCGGGCAGCCCCGAGTCCACGAACCCAAGCCACTCCTGCTTGATCCCGAGGATCTCCCGGGCCTCGTCCATCTCCTTCTTGCGTACCTCGTGGATGTGCTCCTCGATGTACGCGTCACCTTGCAGTTTCGGGTTGAGGATGGAGCCGCGCTCCCCGCCCGTGCAGGTCACGACCAGCACGTCCACCCCCTCGGACACGTACTTCGCCATGGTGGCCGCGCCCTTGCTCGACTCGTCGTCGGGGTGGGCGTGGACGGCCATCAGTCGCAGCTGGTCAGTCAAGACTCAATCCTCAGTCAGTCGGCGCCCCCGCGGACGGGAGTGCGATCGGCGGCTTCTATAGTGACCGAATCGGGGGGCGAATAATTCCGGGGTCCGCTCCGGAAGCCCCTTTCGGGACCTCGGTCCCGCACCTTGCGAGAGGACCGATCATGAGCACCGCGACCCCGCACCTGCCCGAGGGCCGTTACGGCCGTTCCTCGGACGAGCGGGCGGATCACAAGCTCAAGGTCCTCGGTGCGGTGCTCGGCGCCGTGCTGCTCGCCGTGGTCGGCTACTTCGCCTACTACTACGTCGTGCAGAACAAGATCAGCGCCGAGGTGATCGCCTTCGACACCGGCAAGGACTCGGTGAAGGTGCATCTGGAGGTCCGCAAGGACGCCGGTGCCGACGGCTACTGCACGCTGCGCTCCCAGTCCGCGGACGGCGCCGAGGTGGGCCGCGCCGACTTCCGCTTCGACGGCCGCGCCACCCGGATCGACCGGATGCTCACCCTCCGTACGACGGCCCCGGGGACCACGGCGGAGCTGCTCGGCTGTCACGCCGACTGACGCGACCGGCGCCGGTCGCGATACCTCGCCGCTGACCAGTACCGACGGGTTTCTGATGCCTTATGTCCTCCCCCTTCGGCCGGTGAATTGTTAGGCTCGTGGTTTCGCCCTTCCATGAAGGAACATTCTTCTGGGTAGGGCGATGCTTTGTATTCCCAGTACCTACGAGGAGCACCTGTGACCCAGACCAGTGAGAACGTCACCTGGCTGACCCAGGAGGCGTACAACCAGCTCAAGGCCGAGCTGGAGTACCTGTCTGGTCCCGCGCGCACGGAGATCGCCGGGAAGATCGCAGCCGCGCGCGAGGAAGGCGACCTGCGGGAGAACGGCGGGTACCACGCGGCCAAGGAGGAGCAGGGCAAGCAGGAGCTGCGGGTCCGCCAGCTCACCCAGCTCCTGGAGAACGCCCAGGTCGGCGAGGCCAAGCCCACCGCTGACGGTGCGGTCGGCCCTGGCATGGTCGTCACGATCGCCTTCGACGGCGACGAGGACGACACCCTCACCTTCCTGCTGGCCTCCCGCGAGTACGCCAGCTCCGACATCGAGACCTACTCGCCGCAGTCCCCGCTGGGCTCCGGCGTGATCGGCCACAAGGTCGGCGAGGACGCCGAGTACGAGCTGCCGAACGGCAAGAAGGCCTCGGTGAAGATCCTCAGCGCCGAGCCCTACAACGGCTGACCTGCCCCCGGCCCCACCCGGCCGACCCCCGCAAGCCCTTCGCGAGCCCCCGGTGTCCTGCCCTGTGACTCCGGGGGTTCCGCCATTCCCGGCCACCGTCCGTGCGGTCCTTCCCGGGCAACGTCCGTGCGGTCCGGGGAGTCTCCGGGCTCCCCGGGGCGGCGGCTGCCCGAGGCTGCTGCCCGGCGGGGCCGCCGGGCGGGGTGGGCCGGTCAGGCGGGCCCGTCAGGCGGGCCGGTCAGGCGGTCGCCGAGCGGTATGTGCGGACTGCCAGGGTCCGGAAGACCGCGACGATCAGGACCGAGTAGATCAGCGAGGCCCACACCGGGTGCTGCATGGGCCAGGCACCGGACTGGGAGAGGCCGGGGTCGCCGAAGAGCTGTCGGCACGCCTGCACCGTGGCGCTGAAGGGGTTCCAGTCGGCTATGTGCCGCAGCCAGGGAGTCATCTGGCCGGAGTCCACGAAGGCGTTCGAGATGAAGGTGACCGGGAAGAGCCAGATGATCCCGCCCGAGGTCGCCGCCTCCGGGGTCCGCACCGACAGGCCGATCAGCGCCCCGATCCAGGTGAAGGCGTATCCCAGGAGCAGCAGCAGGCCGAAGCCGGCCAGGATCTTCCCGGCGTCGGTCGGCTCGGCCGAGCCGGGGCGCCAGCCCACGATGAGCGCGACGATCGCGAGGACGAGCAGGGTGATGGCCGTCTGGACGAGGTCGGCGAGGGTGCGCCCGGTGAGAACCGCGCCGCGCGTCATGGGCAGCGAGCGGAAGCGGTCGACGAGCCCCTTGTGCATGTCGTCGGCGATGCCCGCGCTGGACCCTGCGGTGGCGAAGGTGACGGTCTGCGCGAAGATCCCGGCCATCAGGAAGTTCTTGTAGACGTCCGCGTCGGTGGTGTTCCCGATCTTCAGGGAGCCGCCGAAGACATAGGTGAACAGCACCACGAACATCACCGGCTGAATGACCCCGAACAGCACCATCTCGGGAATCCTGGTCATGCGGATCAGGTTCCGCTGGGTGATGACCAGGGAGTCCCGGATCGACTGGCCGATGGGGTTGCGGCGGGCCGGTACGGGGGCGGCCTCGGGGGCGGTGTGGGGAACGGTGCTCACTGGTCTACCTCCGTCTTCCGGCTGCGGTCCGTGCGCGGGTCCGGCGCCCTCGCCCCGTCTGCCGCTTCGTCTCTGTCGCCCGGGTCGCCTTCATCGGCTTCGTCGCCCTCTCCGGCCTCGGCGGCATGGCCGGTCAGGGAGAGGAAGACGTCGTCGAGGGTGGGGCGGCGCAGGCCGATGTCGTCCATCTCGACGCCGCGTCCGTCCAGTTCGCGGATGACCTCGGCGAGGAGGACCGCGCCGCCGGAGACGGGCACGGTCAGCTTGCGGGTGTGCTCGTCGACGGAGACGTCACCCTTGCCGAAGCCGTTCAGGACCTCGATCGCGGTCGGTATGCGGGTGCGCTCGTGCACCACGACCTCGACGCGCTCGCCGCCGGTGCGGGCCTTGAGCTGGTCGGAGGTGCCGCGGGCGATGACCCGGCCCTGGTCCACCACCGCGATGTCGTGCGCGAGTTGATCGGCCTCCTCCAGGTACTGGGTGGTCAGCAGCATCGTCGTGCCGCCGGAGACGAGCTGTTTGATGACCTCCCACAGCAGCTGGCGGTTGCGTGGGTCGAGTCCGGTGGTCGGCTCGTCCATGAACATCACCGGCGGGGAGACGACCAGGGCCGCCGCGAGGTCGAGCCGTCGGCGCATGCCTCCGGAGTAGGTCCTGGCAGGCCGGTCGGCGGCGTCCGTGAGGCTGAACTGGTCGAGCAGCTGCACGGCCCTGGCCTTCGCCGCCCTGCCCTTCATCTGGTAGAGACGGCCGACCATCTGGAGGTTCTCCCGGCCGGTCAGATACTCGTCGACGGCGGCGAACTGGCCGGACAGGCCGATCGAACGCCGTACCGCGTCGGGGTGTCTCAGGACGTCGAGGCCCGCGACGACGGCCCGGCCGCTGTCGGGGCGCAGCAGGGTCGTCAGACAGCGGACGGCTGTCGTCTTGCCCGCGCCGTTGGGCCCGAGCAGGCCGAGGACCGTGCCCTCGGGGACATCGAGGTCGACGCCGTCCAGAGCCCGTACGTCGCCGAAGGTCTTGACCAGACCTTCCGCATGGATGGCGCCTGGCATATCTGTCTCCACGTCATCGGGGATTCTTCGAGAAGCCTAGGTTTGTGCCGATTGATCCGCCCAGCGGATGCCACGAGACACACCATAACGCGATGTATCGCGTCTCTCAATGGGGTTACCCGAACGAGTGACAAAGTCATTCCGAGCCGACCGGCGAGACGCCTCTGACCTCAGTCGATGACCGTGTAACCGGCCTCGCGCAGGGTCCGGCCGACCTCGGCGCAGTGCTCCGGGCCCTTGGTCTCCAGGTGGAGTTCGACCTCGGCCTCGGTGATCCCGAGCCGGGAGTCGGTCCGCACGTGGCTGACATCGACGACGTTGGCGTCCGCCTCCGACAGCGACGCGAGCAGCGAGGCGAGGGCGCCGGGGCGGTCGGTCAGGCGCAGCCGGACGGCGAGGTAGCGGCCCTGCGCGACCATGCCGTGGCGCAGGATGCGCTGCATCAGCAACGGGTCGACGTTGCCCCCGGACAGCAGGGCCACGACCGGCCCCTCGAACTCCCTCGGCCGGGCGAGGAGCGCCGCCACCGGGCTCGCCCCCGCCGGTTCCACCACCAGCTTGGCCCGCTCCAGGCAGAGCAGCAGCGCGGCGGACAGCTCGTCCTCGCTGACCGTGCGGACCTCGTCCACCAGGTCGGCGACGATGCCGAACGGCACGTCGCCGGGCCGGCCGACCTTGATGCCGTCGGCCATCGTCGCCGGGTGGGGGATCGACACCGGGTGCCCGGCCGTCAGCGAGGGCGGGTAGGCCGCCGCGCCCTCCGCCTGGACGCCCACGATCCGCACATCGGGCCGCAGTGCCTTCACCGCGACGGCGATCCCGGCCACCAGGCCACCGCCGCCGATGCCCACCACGAGGGTGCGCAGCTGCGGGCACTGGTCCAGGATCTCCAGGCCGACCGTGCCCTGGCCCGCGATGATGTCCGGGTGGTCGAAGGGGTGGATGAAGACCGCGCCGGTCTCGGCCGCGTAGGCCTGCGCGGCGGCCAGTGTCTCGTCGACGACCTGGCCGTGCAGGCGGACCTCGGCGCCGTACTCGCGGGTGGCGCTGATCTTGGGGAGCGGGGCGCCCTTGGGCATGAACACGGTCGCCCGCACGCCGAGCAGCGCGGAGGCGAGGGCGACGCCCTGGGCGTGGTTGCCTGCGCTGGCCGCGACCACTCCGGCGGCCCGTTCCTCGGGCAGCAGCCCGGCGATCCGCACGTACGCGCCGCGCAGCTTGAACGATCCGGTCCGCTGGAGGTTCTCGCATTTGAGGTGGACCGGGGCACCGACCAGCTGGGACAGATGCCTGCTGCCCTCCATCGCCGTGACCCGCGCCACGCCCGTGAGCATCTTCTGGGCGCCTCGTACGTCGTCGAGGGTCACGGGCCGCAAGGAGTCAGCCGTGCTGTAGCTCATGAGTCAAGCATCGCAGTTCACGGCTGTCGGCGGCCTGTGTGACCAACCTCCGAGACCGGCTTTCCACAGCGCAGGTACGACCCGCCGCCCGGCCGCGTAACCTGTCCCCCATCCCAGCAGCCCCTTCATGAAGCGAGCCCCCGGCCATGCCCACAACGCCTGGAATGTCGATGGACATGACGACCGCCGGTGACACCGGTCTCCTCGAAACGTTGCAGCACGAAGTGGCGCTCTTCGCCCGCCGTGCCGAGCAGACCCGGCTCGGCGGGGTCGGCCAGGTGCGCAACTCCATGGACCGCGCCGCGTACCTGCTGCTCAACCGGCTCGACAAGGAGGGCCCGATGGGGGTGAAGGCGCTCGCGGCCAGCATGGGCATCGACTCGTCGACGGTCACCCGCCAGGTCGCGCCGCTCGTCGACACCGGGCTCGTCAAACGCACCTCGCACCCGGAGGACGGCCGCGCGGTGGTCCTTCAGCTGTCCCCGCGCGGGCTCGCCCGCCTGGAGGAAGTGCGGTCGTCCAGGCGCCAGTTGATGGCCGAGCTGACCCAGGACTGGGAGCCCGAGCAGCGTGAGGCGTTCTGCTCGCTGCTGACCCGGTTCAACGTGGCGCTGTCCGCGCGGATGTCGACGCAGGGTGTGGCGGGACCGGACGAGACGCCGTCCGCCTCATAGCGTTCGCGGGGTTTCCGGCCGCCACGCGTGCGTGGCCGCCCCCCTCTTGACGGAGGGCCGTCGCTGCCCTCCTATGGGACCGAGCCCTGTCGCGGACGCTCCCGTCGGCCGGGCCCGTCCCCTCGCGGGACGCGTCAGGCGGGAGGGCGTGGTGCGTGACCGGCAGGCCGCTCAAGACGCCCGCAGGGCCCGGGAGTTCGAGGCGTTCGTCGCGGGCGCGGCGGGACGGCTGCTGCATGCCGCGACCCTGCTGACGGCGGAGGCGCCTAACGGCAACCCCCGCGCGCGACGCCTGCTGACGCTCGCCCTCGCGCACACGTACGCGCGCTGGGACCGACCGCGCGGCGAGGACCCCTACGACCGCGCCCGCCGCCATCTGGTCGCCCGCTTCACCCGCGCCGCCTGGCACCGCCACGGCGGCCGCACCCGCCCTCGGGGCCCCCTCGCCCGGCTGACCCCGCCGGAACGCCTCGTCCTGGTCCTCAGACTCCATGAGGGCGTCGCCGAGGAGCAGACCGCGGCCCTGCTGGGGCTGGCTCCTGGACGCGTCCGGGCGATCTGCGACCGAGCGACGGCCACGCTGCTGCATCCGCCCAGGAAACCGGCGCCCCCGGTGACGGAGGTGACTCCGTTGTGAGCCGTGAGGGAGCAGCCGGGGAAAACGGCCGCCACGCGTGCGTGCCGTTCACCGGTCACGCGGCCTGCGGGCGGCGCCGGTGAACCGGCGTGAGACCGCCGTGCGGCGCCTCATGGACGGGCCGCCGCCTGCGGTACCGCCGGGACTGTACGCCGCTGCCGTGCGGCGCGGGCAACGGCAGCTGCGCCGTCGCAGGGCCGTCCGGCGGCTGCTGTGGCTGCTCCTGCTGACCGGCGTCGCCGCCTTCGCGGTCTGGGCGCTGACCGTGCGCCCCTGGGTGGAGCCGCCGTCGCAGACGACGCCGCCGCTCACCGGCTGGTGACGCCGGTGAGCGGTCGGGTCGGCTAGCCGAGCGCCTGCTGGATGTCCTCCAGGAGGTCTTCGACGTTCTCGATGCCCACGGAGAGGCGCACCAGGTCGCCCGGCACCTCCAGGGCCGAACCGGCCACGGACGCGTGCGTCATCCGGCCGGGGTGCTCGATCAGGGACTCGACGCCGCCGAGGGACTCGCCGAGGGTGAACACCTTGGCGCGGTTGCAGACCTCGACGGCCGCCTCCTCGCCGCCCTGCACCCGGAACGACACCATGCCGCCGAAGGAACGCATCTGCTTGGCGGCGACCTCGTGACCGGGGTGGTCGGGCAGGCCCGGGTACAGCACCTGCGTCACGCGCGCGTGCCGGGTGAGCATGTCGACGACCTTGGCGGCGTTCTCGCTGTGCCGGTCCATGCGCACCGAGAGCGTCTTGGTGCCGCGCAGCACCAGCCAGGAGTCGAACGGCCCCGAGACCGCGCCGATCGCGTTCTGGTGGTAGGCCAGCTCCTCGCCGAGTTCCTGGTCGGCGACGACCAGGGCGCCGCCGACGACGTCGGAGTGGCCGCCCATGTACTTGGTCAGGGAGTACACGACGACGTCCGCGCCGAGCGCCAGCGGCTGCTGGAGGTAGGGCGTGGCGAAGGTGTTGTCGACGACCAGCCGGGCGCCGGCCTCGCGGGCGACCTGGGCGACGGCCGCGATGTCGGTGATGCCGAGCAGCGGGTTGGAGGGGGTCTCCACCCAGACGACCTTCGTCCTCGGGGTGATCGCGGCCCGCACGGCGGAGGGGTCGCTGGTGTCGGCGACCGACCATTCGACGCCCCAGCGGGCGACGACCTTCGCGAACAGCCGGAACGTGCCGCCGTAGGCGTCGTTCGGGATGACCACGTGGTCGCCGGGGCTGAGCAGCGTACGCAACAGGCAGTCCTCGGCCGCCAGTCCGGACGCGAACGCGAGACCCCGGCGGCCGCCCTCCAGCGCCGCGAGGTTCTCTTCCAGGGCGGTCCTGGTGGGGTTGGCGCTGCGGCTGTACTCGTAGCCGCCGCGCAGTCCGCCGACGCCGTCCTGCTTGAAGGTCGAGACCTGGTAGATGGGCGGGACGACCGCGCCGGTGAGGGGATCGGCGGTGTTGCCCGCGTGGATCGCGAGGGTCTCGAAGTGCTGACTGGGGTGCCTGTCGCTCATGGACACCGAGCGTAATGCGCGCGGCGGTCCGGTGGCGGACGACGAGGGTCACGGGGCCGTTCCGCAGGGTTTCCCCCCGGCCCATGTGACGGGTTTTCCACAGGCTCGGGGGCGGGTTGGCCAATTGTCGGCGGTGTCTGGAACGCTTGTCGCATGACGATTCTGTGGGTCCTGATCTCCGTGGCCATGATCGGCTTCGTGCTGCTGCCGGTCATACGGCGGCGCCGGGGCGTGATCGAGCAGGTCCCGCCGGGCCACCCGGACGCGGCGGACCCGGCGAACTACGGCTTCGCGCCGCAGGAGGAGCTGGACGTGCGGATGCCGGGGCCCGACCAGGATCTGCTGGACGTCCTGGACGTGGTGCAGCACACGCAGGACTACCGCGCGGCCGCGCAGCTGCTGGCCGGCACGGCGGCTGCGGGTGAGCTGCGCTGGCAGCGCGTGCAGGCGTTCGCGGGCGCCGCGTCGCTGGAGCTGGCGCAGCGGCCGGGCGGGGTCGGTCAGACGCCGGGCGGGCAGTGGCTGCGGGTGTGGCGGGCGGAGAACCCGAAGGACGCGGGCGGCGCCGCGGTGCACGCGGAGTTCCTGGTCCAGCAGGCGTGGCGGACGTCGACGCCGGGCACGGACGACTTCCGGATCATCATGGAGGAGGCGCTGTCGGCGTGCGAGGACGCGGCGCTGCTGGCGCCGGGCGACCCGATCCCGTACCTCGTCGAGCTGTCCGTGGCCCGCGGACTCGCCTATCCCCAGGCGGAGTTCGAGCAGCTCTGGCTGAAGATCCTGGACCGCGCTCCGGCGCACATGGGCGCGCACCTGGCCGCCCTGCACTACTGGTGCGAGAAGTGGCACGGCTCCCGCGAGCTGGCGAACTCCTTCGCGGAGGCCGCCGCCGCCCGCGCCCCGCAGGGCTCGCTGCTCGCCGCGATGCCGCTGTTCGCGGTCTTCGAGCACCTGCCCGAGGTGAACCTCGTCCGAGGCTTCTACCAGAGCGAGGTCGTCACGAAGGCGATGCACGGCGCCCTCTTCGCGGTGCACGCCGCCCGCTCCGACGACCCCATGCTGGCCCATGTCCGCCATCTCCTGGTCTTCTTCCTGGTCCGCGGCGAACGCTGGGCCGAGGCCATGTCCCAGCTCGTCCACATAGACGGCCACGTGGGCGCCCTGCCCTGGACGCTCTCCCCGGACCCGGCGGCGGAGTTCGCGGTCTACCGCGCCCTGGCGGTGGCGGGCTACGAGGCGAACGGGGGCAGCCCGGCGTCGTTGCCGCACTGAGGGCGCGCCCGTGGCCGCTGTCGGGGCCCTCGGGTCACCGGCTCGCCGTGCCCAGGGGGCGTCCGTCGGCGAGGCCCGTGTTCCGGCGCCACCAGGGCGCGAGCTGGAGTACGCCGAACGTCACCTCGACGGCGAGGAACAGCCACAGCAGCCGCGTCGCTCCATGGACCAGCGCGTAGGCCTGCCACGTCGCGAACAGGACCCGGGCGATGCCGTCGAACAACCCGTGCTCCAGCCGTGGCCCGACGAGGCGCAGCAGGGCCCAGACGACCACCAGCGAGCCCATCAGATTGGCGAACAGGGTCTGCCACAGGTCGAGTTCGGGCAGGCCGCCGAGCCCGAGCGCGCTGCCGGTCGACGACAGCGCGTCGTGGACCAGCGCATACGTCCACGGAGTCGCGAACCCCGCCGTGACGACCAGGTCGTACCAGGCGCTGGCGCGCACGACGCGGAGGTAGGCGGCGGGACGAGCGGACGGGCGAAGACGGCTCACGACGAGACTCCTGCTGGTCAGGTGACAGCGACACCTGACGCTAAACAGTGGACTACGCTCCAAGGTCAAGCCCGATATCCGATGGAGGGTCATGCGCATCGGTGAACTTGCCGCACTGGCAGGCATGAGCAGGGACACGATCCGCTTCTACGAGAAGGTCGGCCTGGTCGAAAGCCGACGCCTGCCCAACGGATACCGCGACTTCCCACCCGAGACCCTGACCTGGCTGCAATACGTCCGCACCGCCCAGACACTCGGCTTCTCCCTGTCGGAGATCGCACACACCGGCGAGAGACTCCGCGAGGCCCCGGACACCGCGGCAGCCCTGTCGGCCCTCTTCGAGGAAAAGATCCAGGTGCTCGACGCCCGCATGGCCGAACTCACCACCCTGAGAGCCGAGTTGACAACCCGAGTCGGCACGGGCTGCCCCCTGCGAGTGCCGGAGGGACCGGTGACCCAGCAGGCTCTGCGGTGAGGCGAGACGGTACGGCGGTAGGCCGGTACAGGGCCGAGATACCGACGGCGCCCTCGGCGGTTCGCGGCACCGTCGGCCGTGCGGCCCCGGGGGTAATTCAGTGGCTCTGCCCTTCCGTTCCCCCGCACGCTGAAGGGTATGGAGCAGAGGCAGTGTGAGGTTCGGGCCGTTCATGGTGGGGCCACGGTCACCGTTTATCAGGCGTATCCGGTCGGGATCGGGGGGCCGGCGGCGCGGGACGGGCGGTTTCCCGGGGGGTGGAAGCGGGAGCGGATGACGTGGATCAAGCCGTCGTTCCTGTGGATGATGTACCGCTGCGGGTGGGGGACGAAGGAGGGGCAGGAGACCGTTCTCGCCGTCGAGATCACGCGGGACGGGTTCGCGTGGGCGTTGCGGAACGCGTGCCTGTCGAGCTATGTGCCCGGGGTGCACGCCGATCTCGCCTCCTGGCAAAGGGAGTTGAAGCGGTCCCCGACCCGGGTGCAGTGGGACCCGGAGCGGGATCTGCGGCTGCGGCCGTTGCCGTACCGGTCGTTGCAGCTCGGGCTCTCCGGTGAGGCGGTCCGGCGGTACGCGGACGAGTGGACGGTCGGCATCCGGGACGTGACCCCGCTCGCCCGGGAGATCCACGCCCTCGTACGTGACGACGATCTCGACGCGGCGCGGAAGCTGTTGCCGCCGGAGCGGCCCTACCCGGTCCCGGACGAGCTGCTGTCCCCGCTGCGGCCGACGGGAGCCCGGGACCAGGGGCCCAATTCCCCTGGCACTCGGCGCCGTTGAGGCTCTCCCGACTCTCGCGCGTCCAGCGTTTCGGCCGACGGCTCGGGCCTCGCCGTTCCGATCTCCCGAGGCATCCGCCCGCGCCCCTTCCCCCTTCACCCCTCCCCCGTGATGTGGGCAACTCCGGGGAGCGGTTAAGGTAAGGCTTGCCTTATAGGATGATCGGAGTCGTTGTGCGTGCAATCGGTGTGAAGGCCGGGCTGGCCGTGGTGGTCGTCGGAGGGCTGCTGGTCGGCTGCTCCTCCTCGGACGGCGGCGGCAAGGAGGGCTCCGGGACATCCGACTCCGGGCGCAACCAGGTCATCGGGGCCAGCGAGGGGCCGTCCGTCGCGCCCAGCGAGCTGGCCGCCGGGATGGGGTCGAGCGAGGCCGAGGACGGGGTGTTCCCGCGTACGGTCACGCACTTCAAGGGGAAGACGGCCCTGAAGTCCGCGCCCCTGAAGGTCGCCGCCCTCAGCACCGGGCAGCTCGACGACCTGCTCTCCCTCGGTGTCGTCCCGGCCGCCACCACCCGCGCCGACAACGCCGGGCTCGTGCCCGACTACCTCGCCGACGCGTTCCCGCAGGACAAGTCCAAGCTCGCCGCCATGACCGACGCGGGCACCCGGCAGGCGCCGAACCTGGAGACCCTCGCCAAGGCCAAGCCGGACCTCATCCTGGCCAACGCCTCCCTCGGCGACCTCTACCCCAAGCTCTCGAAGATCGCCCCCACCGTGATCACCGCGGGCAACGGCGTCAACTGGAAGCGCGACCTCCTCCTCGTCGGCGACGCCGTCGGCAAGGGCGAGGCCGCGCAGAAGCTGCTCGACGGGATCGTCTCCGACGCCGGGAAGAAGGGGGCCACGCTCGGCGACGGCACCGTCTCCATGCTGCGGTTCACGCCCGACCGCACCCGGATGTTCGGCGTCTCCTCCTTCACCGGGTCGATCGCCGCCGACATGGGGCTCAAGCGGCCCAAGTCGCAGCAGTTCAAGGCGATTTCGCAGGACATCGGTTCGGAGAGCATCGACACCGCCGACGGTGACTGGATCTTCTACTCGGTACAGGGCGACGCGTCCAAGACCGACGCGTCGAGCGTGCTCGCCGGTCCGCTGTGGAAGTCGATGAAGGCCGTCAAGGCGAAGCACGCCGTGAAGGTCGACGACGACCCCTGGTACCTCAACGCCGGTCCCACCGCCGCGCGTCTGGTCGTGAAGCAGCTCACCGAGCATCTCGGCAAGTGAGCCGACGCCTCGCCTGGCCGGCGGCGGCGCTCGCCGTCGCCGTCGCCGTCCTGCTCTCGCTCGCCGTCGGCACCCGCGCGGTGCCCCCGGCGGCGGTGCTCGACGCCCTGCTGCACGGCGGGAGTTCACCGGACGCGCTGGTCGTACGGTCGTTGCGGCTGCCGCGGACCGAGGTCGGGCTGACGGCGGGCGCGGCGCTCGGCGTGGCCGGGGCGGCGCTCCAGGCCGTCACCCGCAACCCGCTCGCCGACCCGGGCATCCTCGGGCTGAGCCAGGGTGCGGCGGCGGGGGTCGTCGTCGCCATCGCGTTCGGCCTCGCGAACGGCTTCGCGGGCTACGTCTGGTACGCGTTCGCCGGTGCCGTCGTCGCCGCGTGCCTGGTGTACGGGGTCGCGTCGCGCGGGCGGGGCGGGGCGTCGCCGGTCAAGCTGGCGCTGGCCGGGACCGCGCTGTCCGCGATGACGGCGGGCGGAACGACGGTCGTGCTGACGTCCAGTTCGGCCACGCTGGACCAGTTCCGGTTCTGGCAGGTGGGCGCGCTCAGCGGGCGGGACGCCGGAACCGTCGGGCGGATGCTGCCGTTCCTGCTGGCCGGGGCGGTGCTGGTGCTGGTCTGCGCGCGGGGCCTGGACGCGTTGGCCCTCGGCGACGAGACGGCGCGGGCGCTCGGCACGAAGGTGGGGCTGATCCGGGGTGCGGCGGCCTTCGGCGCGACTCTGCTGACGGCCGCCGCGGTCGCCGCCGCCGGGCCGATCGCGTTCATCGGCCTCGCCGTACCGCACCTCGCCCGGCGCCTCGTGACGTCCGGCGGGCATCGGGCGATCCTGCCGCTGTCGGCCCTGCTCGGCGCCGCGCTGCTGCTGGGCGCCGACGTCGCGGGCCGCGTGGTCCGCGCCCCGGCGGAGGTCCCGGCCGGCGTGATGACCGCCCTGGTGGGCGTACCGGTCCTGGTGGTACTGGTGCGACGCAGGGGGGCCGTGAGTTGAACGGGGGCACGGTGGTGCGTGGGGTGGGCGGGGGCCCGGTGGCCAGTTGGCTGGGCGGAGGCCCGGTGGCGCGTGGAGTGGGCGGGGGCCCGGTGGCCAGTTGGCTGGGCGAAGGCCCGGTGGCGCGTGGAGTGGGCGGGGGCCCGATGCGTGGGCTGGGTGGGGGGCCGCTTCGGGGGCGGGAGTTCAACGGGGTCCGCTGCGAGGGGGCTGTCTGGTGAGCGGGGTTCGGCGGGGCGGGGCCGGTGAGGCTCGGCGGGGTGAAGAGGCGCACGGTGCCGTTGAGGCTCACCGCGTCGGCGACGCGCCCGTGCCGCCGGGTGCCCGGGACCGTGCCGCAGTCGCCGTTGGCCCCGATGTTCCGCCTGCTGCGGCCCGCCGTGCCGTGCTGCTGCCGTCCGCCCAGGCGATCCTGCTCCGGCCCACTCCCCGGCTCTCGGTGCTGCTGCACCGGCGTTCCCTGCTGGTCGGTGTGCTGCTGCTCGGGCTGCTGCTGGCCCTGATGGTGCTGTCGGCGTGCGTCGGACAGACGTTCGTGTCACCCGGCGAGGTGTGGCGCACCGTGCGCGGCGAGAGCACCGCGAACGACCTCGTCGTGAACGAGTTGCGGGTGCCGCGGATCGTGCTCGGAGCGTTGGTCGGTGCCGCCCTCGGGCTCGCCGGGGCCCTCGTGCAGACCGTCACCCGCAACCCGCTGGCCAGCCCCGATGTCATCGGCGTCGGACACGGGGCCGCCGCCGCGACGGTGCTGGCGCTGGCCACCGGTGCCGTCGCCTCGCCGGGGGCGGTGCCGCTCGTGGCCGTCGTCGGGGGGCTCGCGGCGGCCGGGCTGGTGTATGTGCTGGCGTGGCGGCACGGGATGCAGCCGAGCCGGTTCGTGCTGACCGGGGTGGGGATCGGGGTCGCGCTCTCCGCGATCGTGCAGCTCTATCTCACCGACAGTGAGTTGGAGGCCGCCGAGCAGGTCAAGCTGTGGCTCACCGGGAGCCTGAACGGGCGGGGGTGGGAGCAGGCGGGGCCGCTGGGGGTCGTTCTGCTGCTGGCGCTGCCCGCGTTGGTGTGGGCGGCGCGGGCGGCTCGGCCGTTGGGGCTCGACCCGGAGACGGCCGCTGCGCTGGGGGTGCGGGTGGATCTGACGCGGCTGGGGCTCACTGTGCTGGGCGTCGTTCTTGCCGCTGCCGCGACGGGGGCTGCGGGGCCGGTGGGGTTTGTCGCGCTGACTGCTCCGCAGGTGGCTCGGCGGCTTACTCGTACGCCTCAGTTGCCGCTGGTGTGTTCCGGGGTCACCGGGGCGGTGGTGCTGGTCGGGGCGGATCTTGTGGCGCGGACTGGGCTTCCTCCGCTGGAGGTGCCTGTGGGTGCGCTCACCTCGCTGGTGGGGGGACCTTACTTGCTGTGGCTGCTTGGGCGCGGGCGCGGGCGGTAGGACAGGGTTGTCGGGCGGCTGACCCGCCGTCGTGGCTGGTCGCGCCCACGCGGCGGAGCCGCATATCGATACCGCCCCGCGCCCCTTACAAACAGGGCGTTGCCCTAGCCGTCGGCCACCCGCTCGGGCCAGCCACCGCCGCCCGAAAAAACCGGGCGTCGCCCAACCCCTCCCCGGCCCGCCCAGGCCAGCCGGTCGCGCCCACGCGGCGGAGCCGCATATCGATACCGCCCCGCGCCCCTTAAAAACAGGGCGCGCCCTAGCCGTCGGCTACCCGCTCGGGCCTGCCGGATGACGGCGGTGGCCCCGTACCCCCCCCGGGAGTGGGGAACGGGGCCTTGTGTGGCCGTCAGTTGGTCTGGGGCTGGTTGCTCAGATCGTTGCCGTGTCGATCACGAAGCGGTAGCGAACGTCGCTGGCGAGTACGCGCTCGTACGCCTCGTTGATCTCGGACGCGGAGATCAGCTCGATCTCCGCGCCGATGCCGTGCTCCGCGCAGAAGTCCAGCATCTCCTGGGTCTCCTGGATGCCGCCGATGCCGGACCCGGCGAGGGTCTTGCGGCCCATGATGACGGAGAAGAGGTTGAGGGAGACGGGCTCCTCGGGGGCACCGACGTTGACCAGCGCGCCGTCCGTCTTCAGCAGCGACAGGAACTGGCTCAGCTCCAGCGGCGCGGACACCGTCGAGATGATCAGGTCGAAGCTGCCGCGCAGTTCCTCGAAGGTCTTCGGGTCGCTGGTGGCGTAGTAGTGGTCGGCGCCGTGCTTCAGGCCGTCCTCCTGCTTGCGCAACGACTGCGAGAGCACCGTGACCTCCGCGCCGAGCGCGTGCGCGATCTTGACGCCCATGTGGCCGAGGCCGCCGAAGCCCACCACGGCGACCTTCTTGCCGGGACCGGCGTTCCAGTGCTTCAGCGGGGAGTACGTGGTGATGCCGGCGCACAGGAGCGGCGCGGCGACGTCGAGGGAGAGGCTGTCCGGGATGCGGACGACGAAGCTCTCGTCGACGACGATCTTCTGGGAGTAGCCGCCGTAGGTGGGCTCACCGTCCCGGCCGACGGCGTTGTAGGTGCCGGTGTTGCCTTCCAGGCAGTACTGCTCAAGGCCCTTGAGGCAGTTCTCGCACTCCCGGCAGGAGTCGACCATGCAGCCGACGCCCACCCGGTCGCCGACCTGGTACGTGGTGACGCCCGGGCCGACCTCGGAGACGACGCCCGCGATCTCGTGGCCGGGAACCATCGGGAAGATGGCCTCGCCCCAGCCCTCGCGAGCCTGGTGAATGTCGGAGTGGCAGATTCCGGCGTATTCGATGTCGATCAGCACATCGTGTTCGCGGACCGCGCGGCGCTCGATCGTGGTGCGCTCCAGCGGAGCCTTGGCGGCGGGTGCTGCGTAAGCGGCGACAGTGGTCATGCCGGAGAACTCCTTGTGAGGGTGGCTGACCCGGCCGGTTTCAGTCGGGTACGCCGTCCAGCCTGCCCCCATCGGCAAGGACTACCCACCCCTCGCTCCAACGTACGACTGCTGTGCCTACCACTGGCGGGGACAGACTCACCGGCGTACGACCTCGGGGCCCGGGTGAATACTGGGCGTATGGACGAGATGCCCGGCGCCTCCTCGGCGCCCCTGGACCGCAGGGCCGAGCTGAGTGAGTTCCTGCGCACCCGGCGGGCCAAGCTGAAGCCGGAGGACGTGGGCCTGCCCGACTTCGGCCGGCACCGCCGGGTACCGGGGCTGCGCCGCGAGGAACTGGCCCAGCTGGCCGGGGTCTCCGTCGCCTACTACACCCGCCTCGAACAGGGCAACGGCCGCAACGTCTCCGCCGAGGTCCTCGACTCCATCGCCCGCGCCCTGCGCCTCACCGACGCCGAGCACGCCCACCTGACGCACCTCGCCAAGCCGAAGCAGCTCAAGAAGAAACCGGCCGCCCGCACCCAGCAGGTACGGGGCGCGCTGCGCCAGCTCCTGGACTCGCTGGACGGGCTGCCCGCGTACATCTCGGGACGGCGGTGCGACATCCTCGCCTGGAACCGGATGGCGGCGGCCGTCTTCGGCGACTTCGGGGAGCTGCCCCCGCAGGACCGCAACTGGGCGCGGCTGGTGTTCCTGAAGCCCGAGTACCGGGATCTGTACCTCGACTGGGACCAGAAGGCCTCCGACGTCGTCAGCTATCTGCGGATGGACGCCGGCTGCCACCCGGACGACTCCCGGCTCTCCGCGCTGGTCGGTGAACTCTCCGTGAAGAGCGAGGAGTTCCGGCGGCTGTGGGCCCGGCACGACGTCAAGGAGAAGAACCACGGCGTGAAGCACCTGCGCCATCCGCTGGTCGGTGAGGTGTTCCTGTCCTACGAGTCCTTCAACCTCCCCGACGACTGTGAGCAGTACCTCGTCACCTTCCACGCCGAACCCGACTCGCCGTCGGCCGACGCCCTGCGCCTGCTGGCCAGTTGGGGCACCGACGCCACCCGGGCGGGCTCCTCCGCCCGACAGGCCTGACCGGACGCCGGAGAACGCCGATGCCGCCCCCGCAGGGACGGCATCGGCACAACCGCGTCGGAGCAGAACGGTGAAGCGGGGTTGTGGGGTCGGGCGGTGCGGGTCAGACGGCCGAACCGGCCTTCCAGTCGGCCCAGTTGAGGTTCCAGCCGTTGAGGCCGTTGTCCGGGGAGACCGTCTTGTCGCCGGTGTTCTTGATGACCACGACGTCACCCACCATCGAGTTCGTGTAGAACCAGTAGCCCGGCGTGCCCTTGTCGTCGGCGCCCTTGGTGTCGGACAGGCCCACGCAGCCGTGGCTGGTGTTGACGCTGCCGAAGACGGACTTGGCGCCCCAGTAGTTGCCGTGGATGAAGGTGCCGGAGTTGGTGAGGCGGATGGCGTGCGGCACGTCCTTGATGTCGTACTCGCCCTTGCCGTCGTCGTCGGTGAAGCCCACGGTCGCGCCGTTCATGCGCGTCTCCTTGAACTTCTCGGACATCACCATGGTGCCCTGGTACGTCTTGTTCTGCGGCGAACCGGCCGAGATCGGGATCGTCTTGATCGTCTTGCCGTCCTGCGTGACCTCCATCTGCTTGGTCTTCGCGTCGACGTAGGAGATCTGGTTGCGCGCGATGTGGAAGGTGATCGTCTTCTGCTGCACGCCGTAGACACCGGAGGCGCCCTCGACACCGTCGAGCGCGAGCTTCAGCGTGACGGTGGAGTTCTCCTTCCAGTAGTCCTCGGGGCGGAAGTCGATCCGGTTGGCGTTGAACCAGTGGCCGACGACCTCCTGGCCGCTGCTGGAGCTGACCGTGATGCCCTTCTGGACGGCGGCCTTGTTGGTGATCGCCTTGTCGAAGTTGATCGACACCGGCATGCCCACGCCGACCGTGGAGCCGTTCTCCGGGGTGAAGTTGCCTATGAAGCTGTTGGTCGGGGAGACCGTCGTGAACGACGCGTTCTCGTGCGCGACCAGGCCGTCGGAGTCCTTCGCGGCGGCCGTCACCTTGTAGGTGGTCGAGCGCTCCAGCTGGGTGGTGGGCTTCCAGCTGGTCTTGTCGGCCGAGAGCTGGCCCGCGACCTCGGCGCCGTCGGTGGTCTTCATGGAGACGCTGGTCAGCGTGCCCTTGGCGACCTTGACGGCGGCGGAGTTGTTGATCGAGGCGTTGTCGGAGCCGTCCTTCGGCGTGATCTGGATGTCGGCCGCCGAGCTCTTCTGGGCCGCGGCCTTGTCCGCCTCGGCCTGCGAGGACTCCTTGCCGCCGCTGCCCGAGGCGTCGTCACCGCCGGAGCAGGCCGAGAGCACCAGCACACCGCCGAGCAGTGCGGACGCGGCCATCAGACCCTTGCGCCGCTTACTGTCCGTCATCACACGCTTCTCCATCGTCGCCGAACCCGGAACCCACAGTCCCCGTATAACGAACTTCAACGCTACGACCGGTTCATCCCGTTCCGCGATGCGAAAACATGTGGGGCATGCCACGTCGCCGGGGATGCGTCGCGGTGCGGCGGCCGGTCGGTGCGTCTCCCTGAGACGAGCGAACCCCGGACGGCGGTTGCCGACCGGGGTCACGATTTCCCCAAGCCGCGTCAGCGAACGCCGTCCTCCGCGTCGTCGCCTTCTTCATCATCCTCGTCCAGGTCCCAGTCGGGCGAATCGGGGTCGTACTCGATCTCCTCGCTGGACCAGGAGGCCTGCGCGAGTTCCACCCCCGGCACCGCGCTGACCAGGTCGAACGGGTCGACGAGGTAGGCCAGGGCCTCCGCGGTGTCTTCGGTCACAGCCTGCTGTGCGGGTACCCGTTCCCCGTCGGTCACACCCTCGTCGGTGATCCGGGCGAGCGCGGCCTTCCGGACGGCGTCCGGGTCCGCCACTTCGAGAACGACTTCCACCCGAAGCCGGACAAAACGTGAGGTCTCTTCGATGCTCATGCCCGGAGCGTACGGCCCGTCGCTCCCGTGACTTTCCCGTGACCCGCGCCTTTCACTAACATCGCCCCACACGGCCAATTCACCAGCGCCACAAGGGGATCGATATTCCGTGTCATCCGCTCGCCGTCCGTTGCTGACCGCCACCGCCGCGGGGACCCTCCTCGGCGCCCTGTGGTTCGTCCCCTCCGCCAACGCGTCCCAGGACGCCCCGGCCCGCGACGAACCCTCGGTGACCGCGACGACGCAGGCCAGAGCGGTGTCGGTGACGTCCTCGACCGACGGCGACGAGGTCCGCCTCGCCGACACCGGAAGCTTCGACACCACGCCCTACGTCATCGGCGGCACCCTCTGCCTGACCCTGGGGGCGGGCTTCGTCGTCTACTCGGTGCGCCGCGAACGCCTGGGCTTTTAAAGCGATTTGACGTTTCCTTGACTGAAACCTCATAGTCCGCTCATGAAGAGATCATCGAGGGCGCGCCTGGTCGCCACGGTTTCCGTGAGCGCACTGTCGCTCGTCCTCATCACGGGGTGCGGTGGAGAGTCGTCCGACAACGGCTCCAACGACGCGAAGGAGAAGGGCACTTCCTCCTCCGAGTCCGCCGCGAAGACGTACAGCGCGGCCGAGTTGAAGAAGCTGATCGTCGCCAAGGCGGATCTGCCGGGCTACGAGATCCAGCCGGCCGCGGCCACCGAGCGGTTCGCCGCGTCGAAGGACGCGGTGACGGCCAAGGACGCCACGTGCGCGCCGCTCGCCTACGCGGTGAGCGGGTTCGCGCCGGGCGACGAGAGCGCCTACACCGACCTGATCACCACCAAGACGCCCAAGGACGCGACGTCCGGTGGCGGTCTCGACTCCACGGTCACGATGGTCTCCCTCTCCTCCTACGAGGGCGAGGGCGCCCAGGAGACCCTGAAGTCCGCCAAGGACGCGGTCGCCGCCTGCGCGGGCGGGTTCACCGTCTCGGCCAAGGGCCAGGAGACGCAGAAGTACACGAAGGTCGCCGAGGAGCAGTCCTCCGGCACCGGTGACGAGTCGGTGGCGTTCGCTGTCACCAATGAGGGCGCCGGCAAGATGGTCGCCCACGCGGAGATCGCCCGCCACGGCAACACTCTCGCCACGTACTACTCCCTCAACCTCACGGCAGCCATGACCGGCAAGAAGCTCGACTACACGGTCCCGGCAGAAATCCCGAAGGCCCAGTCCAGAAAACTGAAGTAGGCGTCCGGCACGTGCGGGTTCCCTGAGCGGCAGAAGCAGGTCCGGTACGCCCCCAAGCAGCCGGGCCTGCGCACGCACGACTGACAGCGGGCACCTCTCACCGCACCACTGCTACGGTCACGTCCATGGCGCTCTCGGTCTCCACGGGTCAGGTTGTCGACCTGCGTGTACAGCCGGTTGACGAGGTTCTTGATCGCGTCGAGCGGTCTCTCCACGTGGGGCTGCTCCCGGACACGATGGTGCGCAAGCGCCGCTCCGTGGGGGCCGGAACAGACCGCGACACCTGGGTACGGATCGAGCGGCGCCCGCTCGACAAGATCTCCGACCAGGGCTGGAACGGGACGGAAAGCGCCGCCCGTCTGAAGGGCGTCGCCCAGCCCGAATGGCACGGATGCGTGGTCTGGCGGGCCACGGACGGGCCGGTGATGTGGCGAGCCGACGAAACCGAGCTCCTGCCAGGGGCTCCTGTCGGCAGCGCCGTCCTGAGTGGAGCCCCGGAGCTCCCGGACGCCTGGTGGGAGGCGTTGAACACCTCGCTGGACGCGCTGGCGGCCCAGAGCACGCGGCGGATCGCCACCCCGGACACCGACACCATCACCCAGGCCCTCGTCACCGAGTCCGTCCGCGGTGTCTTCTCCGGCGATGTCGATACGACCATCGAGCAGTGGGTGCCCGCTCACGCGGATCTGAACTGGGCCAACGTGACCGCTCCGGCGTTCAGTCTCTTCGACTGGGAGGACTGGGGTGACGCGCCGCTGGGGCTGGACTCGGCCTCGCTGTGGGCGAGTTCCCTCGCTGTCCCGGCTCTGGCCGATCGCGTACGGCACGAGCGCCGGTCCGACTTCGAGAGCCGGGACGGCAAGGTGATGACGTTGTTCGCCTGCTCGAAGATCCTCGGGCCGTACGCACACCCGGAGGACCCTCGGCTGGAACCCGCCCGGCGCATGGCCGAACAGGTCGTCAAGGAGCTTCAGACCGGCTGATCGCGTGAACGGTCCCGCAGGAGACTCCGGTACTCCCGGACCGTTCGTTCCTCGACCTCTCCGACCAGGGCGCCGACGAGTTCGCCGAGATGGGCGGGCTCATCAGTGCCCACAGCCACAGCGCCGACCCTCGGGAGGTGATAGGCAGCCAGGAACGTCGCCTGCACGCGCGACAGTTGACAGCTGTCACCGAGGAAGACACGGGGGTCGATCGCGCCCCACACCGAGTCGCTGGTACTACCGCCGAAGGGGCTCATGCCCCATACCTCACTGGGGCCCAGGTCCCACACCTCGACGAGAGCGTCTGCGGCGTCCAGTGTTCCGACTCCGACGAGCAGACCGGCCCGGACCATGAGAGTCGCCGGCCTCGGTACGGTCGGGCCGATCAGTCCCACCAGGGCTGACGGCTCCCAGGAGGCGATGCCCCAGGCGGCACACAGGCCCTTGCTCGCAGCGTCATCGAGGGCAGCGCACGCTTCTGCCAGCACCTCCTGGCCATCCGGGCCGACCTCGCGGAGCGAGTGTTCCGGGTTGTGCAGAAACACCAGATCCGGTTCCCGCCCCAGATCCTCAGCCGCCTGTTCCACGGCCGCGTGCAGCCGTACGGGGTCCAAGGAGTGCTCCGCCCCGCCCGGTCGCGGAAAGTAGCCCACCTTCGTGGAAACGGCGAACTCCGGCAGCAGGTCTCCGGCCGTCCGCGCCAGGACCTGATGCGAACGGAAGCCGAGGTAGGTGGTACTGGTGTCGAGTGCCGTGACGCCGACGTCGAGCGCCCCGGTCAGGAGCCGACGTTCGTGACGAGACCGGTGTAGCCCGAGGACAACTCGGGGGTCAGCACCGCGCACAGCTCCTCCTCCACCAGGATCTCAGCAACGTCCCTGACTTCGGCTCCGACGACGGCCGTGCCGTGGTCCAGCCCCACCGGCTTGCCGCTGAGCAGCAGACGAAGTGCGGGCAGGGCCTTGGCCGCGAGGGTGAGCTTCTTCCCCGAGGCCACGATGCCGACGGTCTCTCCGTGCTCCTGAACCCGGGGCGGGAAATGGGTGGTGCACACCACGGCGTCGAGCGGCCCGAGCATGTCGAGGAACGGCACGTGCCGAGGCAGGGTCGTCGCCTGCTCACAGGCGGCCAGGAAGTCGGACGGCGGGCGTTCCCCGACCAGTTGAGCGGCGGCCGCGGTCAGGGCTTCGCTGTCGGTTGCCTGCCAGCGGTCGAGGTCGTGGCGGAAGATCTCGTGTTCGCGGCACCAGTCGGCCAGCCACGCGAGCCAGCTCGCCCCCGTGCGTTTGGTGATGCCGAACGTGACGTGCAGGCTCTTGCCGGAGCCGCTGCCGGTGCGTGTCGCCTGGTGCCAGTGGCCCCGGGGGATGTGCATGACGTCGCCGGTCCGCATCGGGCCGGACCAGATGATCTCGTCGCTCGGAGTGGTGTTGGGGTCGGCGTCCCGGTACATCGGGACCGCGCGGGAGGTCGCACGGACCTCCCACTCCTTCTCACCCGCGAGCTGAACGATGACGACATCGTGATCGTCCCAGTGCAGAGGGAAGCCGGAGGCGTCGTTCGTCGTCAGGTACGCGTTGACCTGGACTCGCTCGCTCGACCACCACTGCATGGCCCGGCAGGCGACTTCCATGGTCGGATCGAAGACGTTGGCCTGGTCCATGATCACCGTCGCGCCTTCTCCCAGGAGCCTGCCCAGGCCGCGCATGTTGACCATGGAGATGCTCTGGCCCCGAGGACTGACGCTGTCGGTGTAGTAGACGGCCGGATGGACCTCCTCGCCCTTCTGGAAGCACCGGAACTGAGGGCGGTTCAGGCTCCTGCGCATGGCGATGTCGAGCAGGCGGTTCGGGGTCATGATGCGGGAGACGAGTGCGGGATCGTCCACGCTCCCCCGCACGAAGTCCTTGCCGAGTTCCTCGGCTCCATTCCAGCCGAGCGCCGCCTCGATGGCGCTGATCAACCGGTGTTCCATCATGCGTCCTCCATGGGTTCGACCACTGATGCGGACACAGAGAGGGCCGACGCGGCCAAGCGCACCGGCCCTCACCGCTTGGTACCTACTCGCTGTCGTGCAGGTTGCCGTCGCCACCCGGCCACGGCGCGTCGCCGGAACTGCCCTGGTTGTCCGACCGGAGGCTGTCGTACCGGTCGTGGACGGCGGTCAACTCCTGCACGGCCACCAGGAGGCCGCTTCGGTCCGGAGGCGGTGTCGAGTTCTCTGCCACCTCGTGCTCCTTCCTCTTCGGTTCTCCCGTCAGGGCTCCGACGGGAGGTCGATGGCCGCCCCACGGCCGTGGGAGACGTGGGTTGCCGTGGGACGGCGGTCATGGGGCGCACGATGAGCGGCAGTCCGGCGCCGGGACAGGGCGGGTCAGCGGTGATTCGGAAGACCGTCTGCGCACGTGCGCACGGTGATACTCAGTCAACGGCCCCTGCTGGCAAGGCGGAACGTTTCCAGGGGGTTCCTCATGGGCGGCCGCCCTCCCCGTGCGCGGCCACGCGAAGTAGCCTCCCCACTACGCCTTGAGCGAATAGCGCATGACGGGAAGTGATGACATGCCTGGTGAGCCGTTGGCGGTCCACCCGCTGAGCTTCCTCCGCCAGACACGTGGATGGGGAAAGGCCGAGTTCGCCCGCCTCATGCAGGCCCACGGGCGGTCGCTCGGAATCCCGCTCGCGACCAACCGGACCACGGTGTGGAAGTGGGAGCAGGGCCAAGAGCCGGACGCGGACGCCCAACGCGTACTCGCCGACCTGCTGCGCGTCCCGTACGAGCAGGCGCCGAGGGAAGGTTGGCCCCGGTGGCTGCCGGTCTGGGAGGTCACGGGGCTCACCGCCCCGTGGACCGAGGCCGGTACCGTGGAGGCGTTGTCCGAACTCGTGGGGAGCGGCCGCATGGATCGCCGGGGCTTTCTCACCATCACCGGCGTCGCCCTGACCGGTCTCGCGGCGAGTTGGGTGGACGCGCCGTCCGCCTTCGCCTCGGCGCTGGACGGGGATCAGGTCACGGACACGATGGTCTCGACGATCGAGCAGCGCATCAGCACGCTCCGCACCCTCGACGACCAACTCGGCGGCGCCACACTCCTGGAGCAGGCACGCGGCGATCTCGCCCTCGTCACCGGCCTCCTGAGCACCGGCAGGTACACGGAGAGCATCCGAATCCGCCTCTACGCCCTGGCACGCATGTATGCCGCGCTGATCAGCGAGGTGGACGGTACGCGCCTGCTCGCTCCGGAGACCTTGGAGTCGGCGACCAGGGAGCAAACGGGCGGGAAGGATCAAGTGATGCTGATCCCGAGCCGATTCAGCTCCGGGTACATGCTGCCCACCGATTCCAACCCGATGGCCGGCCCACACTCCTTCGGCCACACGGGACGAGGAGGCTCACTCGGGTTCGCCGACCCTCATCACGGAATTGCCTTCGGTTACGTGATGAACAACGTCGTCGGAGGGGACGACGTGCGCGCGGCTTCGCTGGCCGACGCGGTACGAAGGTCACTCAGGTAGAAGTCTGTTGTCTTGGAGCCCACCTATCAAAGCCGGGCGTTGCCCGGCCCACGGGTTGAGGGGCGGAACGGCACTGTCGTGGCTGATCGCCCCCACAGACCCGCACCCCGCATGCAACCGAACCGCCCCTCCCCTGGCCCCGCGTCAGCGGAGGGGGCCGGTGATCATCTCGGCCGCGGCCACCACACCCCCGCCCCGCACGAACGCGTCCGCCGCCTCAAGGTCGGGCGCCAGGAACCGATCAGGTCCAGGCCCCGCCACCCCCGCGGAGCGCACCGCGTCCACGACCGCCCGGGACGCCGGCGCGGGCTCCAGCCCGGTACGCAGCTCGACCGCCCGAGTCGCCGCGTACAGCTCGACCGCCAGCACCCGCGCCAAGTTGCCGACAGCCACCCGCAGCTTCCGCGCGGCGGACCACCCCATCGACACGTGGTCCTCCTGCATCGCGGACGAGGGAATCGAGTCCGCGGACGCCGGAACGGCCAGCCTCTTCATCTCGCTGACCAACGCCGCCTGCGTGTACTGAGCGATCATCAGCCCGGAGTCGACGCCCGGGTCGTCCGCGAGGAACGGCGGCAGCCCGTGACTGCGATTCTTGTCGAGCAGCCGGTCGGTACGCCGCTCGGCGATGGAGGCGAGGTCGGCGGCGGCGATGGCGAGGAAGTCGAGAACGTAAGCGACCGGCGCCCCATGGAAGTTGCCGTTGGACTCGACCCGGCCTCCCCCAGCGCCAAGCAGCACAACGGGGTTGTCGACGGCGGCGGCCAACTCCCGTTCCGCGACGAGGCGGGCGTACGCCACCGTGTCCCGCCCGGCCCCGGCGACCTGCGGAGCGCACCGCACCGAGTAGGCGTCCTGGACCCGCGGCGCCCCGTCCTGGTGGTGCCCGGTGAGCCCCGAACCCTTCAGCACGGCCAGCATGTTGGCGGCGGCGTCCGCCTGCCCCGGGTGCGGCCGGATGGCGTGCAGTTCGGGGGCGAGCACCTTCTCCGTGCCGAGGAGGGCCTCCAGGGAGAGGGCGGCGGTGACGTCGGCGGTCTTGTAGAGGACGTCGAGGTCGGCGAGGGCCATCACCAGCATGCCGAGCATGCCGTCGGTGCCGTTGAGGAGCGCGAGCCCCTCCTTCTCGCGGAGTTCGACGGGCTGGATGCCGTGCGCGGCGAGCAGGTCACCGGCGGGGCCGACGACGCCGTCGGGGCCCTCGGCGTCGCCCTCGCCCATGAGGGTCAGGGCGCAGTGCGAGAGCGGCGCGAGGTCGCCGGAGCAGCCGAGGGAGCCGTACTCGTGGACGACGGGGGTGATCCCGGCGTTCAGGACATCGGCCATGGTCTGCGCGACCTCGGGGCGCACGCCGGTGCGGCCGGAGCAGAGGGTCTTCAGCCGCAGGAACATCAGCGCCCGCACGACCTCCCGCTCGACGCGCGGCCCCATCCCGGCGGCGTGCGAGCGGACGATGTTGCGCTGGAGGCGGGCGCGCAGCTCCGGGCTGATGTGCCGGCTGGCGAGGGCGCCGAAGCCGGTGCTGACGCCGTAGACGGGTTCGGG
This sequence comes from Streptomyces sp. NPDC091279, assembly GCF_044757465.1. Classification (NCBI taxonomy): domain Bacteria; kingdom Bacillati; phylum Actinomycetota; class Actinomycetes; order Kitasatosporales; family Streptomycetaceae; genus Streptomyces; species Streptomyces sp. NPDC091279. The sequence continues at coordinate 389,876 of NZ_JBIVVA010000007.1, forward strand.
CTTGGCGGCCAGCGCGTCCACGACCTCGCGGGCGGCGGCGAGTGCGGCGACCGCCTCGGCGGAGAGTTCGACCCGGGCGCCGGCGCGCGCCACGGCGAGAACGTCGGAGGCCGTGACCCCGGACGTCCCCACCACCACAGTGTGCATATCCATATTCAGGAGCGTACGCAGTGAATTCCACGATGTCACCAGTGGATCGGGGCCCCGCCCCTTACCGATACCTCACACCGAGCACTACCCCGCGTCCCCGCCCCGCCCCCGGAACCGTCGTCGTTCGGCCCCGTCACCCCGGGGCGGCTGGTCGGCGAGCCGGATGACGGGATCGTCGGGCCCCTCCCGCCCGGCGACCACCGGAACGGCGGCCCGCACGGCCTTGGCCCGGTACTGGGCGGCGTCCGCGAGCCGGAAGAGCCGGCGGGCCGAGTGGACAGGCCCGATCGGGTCGGCGGTGGAGGCGACCCCGCAGGCCACCCCCTCGCCCAACTCCAACTCGGCGGCCCGGCGGCACAGTTCGGCGGCCGCCCGCACCACGTCGTCGGCCGAGGGGCCCACCGCGAGGAGGCAGAACTCGTCACCGCCCAGCCGAGCGGCCAGCGTCCCCGGCAGCATCGCCCCGCACAGCGACAGCACCGACCCGAACCGCTCCAGGAGCCGGTCTCCGACGGCGTGCCCGTGAGTGTCGTTGACGTGCTTGAGGCCGTTCAGATCGCAGACGACGAGGCTGACGACGACGCCCTCGACGCGGTGCCGTTCGATGGCCTCGTCCAGTTCGCCGTCGACGGCACGGCGGTTGGCGAGACCGGTGAGGGCGTCGGTGAAGGCCAGCCGCCGGGCCTCCTCAAGCCGCTCGGCCTGCGCGATCCCGGCGGCGACGACGGAGGCCAGAACGGTGGCGAAGTCGGCGTCGGCCCGTTCGAAGACGGGGGCGTCGGCCGGGCGGGCCACGTACAGCTCGCCCCAGGCCCGGCCGTTGAGCACGATCGGCGCGACCACACAGGAACCCCGGCCCCGGCGGCGCAGGGCGGCGACGCGCTGATGGACGTAGCCGGGGCGGTTGCCGGCCGCCGGCCCCTCCGCCGTCTCCACCCAGGCGTTGGGCTCACCGCCCCCGGCCCACCGTTCGTGCAGGAACTCGGTGATCTCCGGGAACTGGTGCACCGGATACGACTCGTCCTCGGGGAACTCGGCCTCCCCCGCGCCCCGCTCCCCCACATTGACGAGGACCCGCAGCCGCCCCACTCCGCGCTCCCACACCGACAGCGCGGCAAAACTCCCGTCCAGCGCGTGACAGGCACCGGTCGCCGCCGCCCGCCAGGCCTCGCGCGAACCGTGAGCCGCAGCCATCCCCTGCGCCAACGCGACCACGGCCGTGAGCCGCCTGTCCTCACTCATCGCCCCAGGCTAGGGACGTTTCGGACAATTAGGGACATTGACGACGCGGCGGGGTGACCGAACGGCTCCCGCCGCTACTCCCCCGGCCACTGGGGCGCGCGCTTCTCGTTGAACGCCGCCACCCCCTCGGCCCGGTCCCCGGAGAAGGCCACGGTCCGCCAGGCGGCGTCCTCGACCTCAAGGCCCGCGGCCAGATCGAGCCCGTGCCCGACCCGCAGCGCCCGCTTGGCCGCCCGCAGGCCGACCGGTGAGTTCGCGGCGATCCGCCCGGCCAGCGCCAGCGCCTCGTCCCGGTCCTGGCCCTCGTCCACGAGCAGGTCGACGAGCCCGATCCCGACCGCCTCGGCCGCCGCCACCCGCCGCGCGGTGAAGATCAGCTCGGCGGCCCGGGCGGCCCCCACCCGCCGGGGCAGCAACTGCGTCCCCCCGCCCCCGGGAATCACCCCCACCGAAACCTCCGGCAGCCCGACCACGGCCGTGGGGTCGGCCACGATCAGATCGCACGACAACGCCAACTCGAACCCACCCCCCAGCGCGAACCCGTGCACCGCGGCGATCGTCGGCATCGGCAGCGCGAGAACCCCGCCGTAGGCCCCCCGGCTGACCGGCCGCTGCCGTAGCAGATCGGCGTCGCTGAAGGAATTCCGCTCCTTCAGATCGGCCCCCACACAAAAGGCCCGCGGATGCGTCGACGTGACCACCACAACCCGAACCGACCGGTCCCCGGCAAGAGCCTCACACGCCCCCGCGATGGCCAGAGCCATCCCACTGGACACGGCATTCATGGCCCCGGGCCGATCAAGCACCAGCTCAGCAACACCCCCCTCCCGCCGAACCCCAACAAACTCCCCAAACCGCACCTCACCCACAACGCCTCCAGTTAACGAGAGTTAACCCCAGCCCAAATAATGACACCCCCAGACCACCCGGAAAAGGGACGCGGGGCTGTATCGACATTGACGGCCCGGCAACGCCGCTAAGGGGCGCGGGGAACTGCGCGACCAGCCACGACGAACCGTCACATACGCACGGGCGAGCACCCACCACTCACCCAGGGGCGCGGGGAACTGCGCAAAACCTCAGCCCCCACCCACCCGCACCCGGCAACGGCCCCTCACCCCGCGGCCGCGGCCCCGTCCCGCCGAGCCAACAACCACGGCTCCACCACACCCAACCCCCGCACAGGCCGCTGCCACATCGGCTGAAGCCCAAACCGATAACCCGGCCCCACCTCCCCCGCAGCAGCCTCGGAGGCCGGAGCCTCATCCATCCGAATCAGCTCCTGAGCAAACGCACTGTCGACAAGGACAGCGTCCCGAGGAGCTATCGACGTCAACCGCGAGGCAAGATTCACGGTCGTACCGAACACATCACCCATCCGAGTGGTGACCGTCCCGAACGCCATCCCGACCCGCAGCTCAGGCATCGTCTCGTCGTTCGCCATGGTCTCGATGAGCCGCAACGCGATCTCCGCGGCGACCCCCGCGTCATCGGCGGCGTACAGGACCTCGTCGCCGAGGGTCTTGATGAGCCGCCCGCCGTGCGCGGCGACGAGGTCGGCGGCGGTGGTCTCGAAGGCCTCGACGAGTTCGCCGAGTTCCTCCTCCTCCATGCGCCGGGTGAGGCGGGTGAACCCGACGAGGTCGGCGAAGCCGACGGCGAGCCGCCGGTCGACCATCTCCTCGTCGTCGGCGGCCTGCACGACCCGCCCGGTCGCGGCGGCGAGCTGGCGCCGCCAGACGTAGACGATGAACTCCTCCAGCTCGGGCAGGAGCAGCTCAATGAGGGGGTAGGTCACCTCGGTGCGGGTCATGCCCGGCTCGGGCGGCTCGGTGAGGCCCTCCAGGAACGAGTCGATCTGCCACTCGGCGAGCCGCGCCGTGGTCTGCCCCGTCGAACGGGCCACCTGCACCGCCATCGCCTCGCTGAGCAGCCCCGCCTCCACGAGCCCGGCGAGGCGCCGCAGGGCGAGCACGTCGGCCTCGGTGAGCGCCTTGGCCTGGCCTATGTCGGCGAAGCCCATCGCCCGCCAGAAGCGGGAGGCCAGTTCCATGGAGATACCGGCGCTGCGGGCGGTCTGGAAGGGGGTGTAGCGGCGCTCGGCGCCGAGGATGAGCTGTTCGAGGCGCAGGGCGAGCGGGTCCTCGCCGGTATCGGCGTCCTCGGGGTCCACGCGGCCGTGCGCGCCGGTGCCGGAACCCGTGTCGTCGACGGTCACGCCTGCTGCCCTTCCGATCTGCCACGGTCAGGTATCGACCGGCCACAACTCTACGGCAGGTGTGCGGTAGCTCACTCCCGTGGCGCCGCCGCTCCCCCGCCGTTCCTCCTCCTTAACGCCCGCCGCGCCGATATTGCTCAGCCGGTGGTCACACCGGCCGCAGATGAACGATGTCCCCGGCGCCGACCGGTTCCTGCACCCCGTTCTCGGTGGCGAGGACCAGCCGCCCGTCACCGTCGACCGCGACGGCCTCACCGACCAGCTCGCGCCCGCCGGGCAGCTCGGCGCGGACGGTACGGCCGAGGGTGGCGCAGCCGGCCGCGTAGGTCTCCTGGAGGCCGCTGGCGGCGGGGTCGCCGTCGGCCTCCACCCAGCGCCCGTACCACTGCTCCAGGGCCCGCAGAACGGCCCGCAGCAGCGGGTCCCGGTCGGTGCCGGCGGCGCCCGCGAGGGCGAGCGACCCGGCGCCGGGCACGGGCAGCTCGTCGGCGCGCAGGGTGACGTTGATGCCGACGCCGACGACGACGGCGTTATCGCCGGCCCGCTCTGCGAGGATGCCGCCGGCCTTGCGTTCCTGGCCGTCGACGGTGACCAGGAGGTCGTTGGGCCACTTGAGTGCCGTGTCGACGCCGGCCGCCCGGGACAGCCCGGTGGCGACGGCGACGCCGGTCAGCAGCGGCAGCCAGCCCCAGCGGGCGACGGGGACGGCGGGTTCGAGCAGGACGGAGAAGAAGAGGCCGGAGCGGGCGGGTGCGCTCCAGCGCCGGTCGAGGCGCCCGCGGGCCGCCGTCTGCTCCTCGGCGATCAGGACGGCGCCCTCGGCGGCCCGGCCCGCGACCGCGCGGGCGGCGAGGTCGGAGTTGGTGGAGCCGGTGCTCGCCACGATCTGGACGTCGTTCCACAGGCCGCCGTCGCGGACCAGTGCCCGGCGCAGGGCGGTGCCGTTCAGCGGCGGGCGTCCCAGGTCGGACCAGCGACTGTCGTCGGAAGCGTCTCGCGGGGTCATGCGCCCCACCCTAGGCGTGCCGTGCCCGGGTGTGCTGCGCCGGATGTGGTGAAGACCGCACTGCCGATCGCCAGGCCCCGCACTACTCTACGGATGAGTAACCGTCACGCCCTTTTGAGCAGGCAGGGAGCCGCATCCCGATGTCCGAGCCGGAAGAGATCGACATGCACACGACGGCGGGGAAGCTCGCGGATCTGGAACGCCGCATCCACGAGGCCACCCACGCCGGTTCGGCCCGTGCCGTCGAGAAGCAGCACGCGAAGGGCAAGTTGACGGCCCGCGAACGGATCGGGCTCCTCCTCGACGAGGACTCCTTCGTCGAACTGGACGAGTTCGCCCGGCACCGCTCCACCGACTTCGGCCTCGACGCCAACCGCCCCTACGGCGACGGCGTCGTCACCGGGTACGGCACCGTCGACGGCCGCCCGGTCGCCGTTTTCTCGCAGGACTTCACGGTGTTCGGCGGAGCCCTCGGCGAGGTCTACGGGCAGAAGATCGCCAAGGTGATGGACTTCGCGCTGAAGACCGGCTGCCCGGTCATCGGCATCAACGACTCCGGCGGCGCCCGCATCCAGGAGGGCGTGGCCTCCCTCGGTGCCTACGGCGAGATCTTCCGCCGCAACACCCACGCCTCCGGTGTCATCCCGCAGATCAGCCTGGTCGTCGGCCCGTGCGCGGGCGGCGCGGTCTACTCCCCGGCGATCACCGACTTCACGGTGATGGTCGACCAGACCTCGCACATGTTCATCACCGGGCCCGACGTCATCAAGACGGTCACCGGCGAGGACGTCGGCTTCGAGGAACTGGGCGGCGCCCGCACCCACAACTCCGCGTCCGGCGTGGCCCATCACATGGCCGGGGACGAGAAGGACGCCGTCGAGTACGTCAAGCAGTTGCTGTCGTTCCTGCCGTCCAACAACCTCAGCGAGCCTCCGTCGTTCCCGGAGGAGGCGGACCTCGCCGTCACGGACGAGGACCGCGAGCTGGACGTGCTGGTGCCGGACAGCGCCAACCAGCCGTACGACATGCACGCGGTGGTCGAACACGTCCTGGACGACGCCGAGTTCCTGGAGACGCAGCCGCTGTTCGCGCCGAACATCCTCACCGGGTTCGGCCGGGTCGAGGGCCGCCCGGTGGGCATCGTCGCCAACCAGCCGATGCAGTACGCCGGTTGCCTCGACATCAGGGCGTCCGAGAAGGCGGCCCGGTTCGTGCGGACGTGCGACGCGTTCAACGTCCCGGTCGTCACCTTCGTCGACGTGCCCGGGTTCCTGCCCGGCGTCGACCAGGAGCACGACGGGATCATCCGGCGCGGCGCCAAGCTGATCTTCGCGTACGCCGAGGCGACGGTCCCGTTGATCACCGTGATCACCCGCAAGGCGTTCGGCGGCGCGTACGACGTCATGGGCTCCAAGCACCTGGGCGCCGACCTGAACCTGGCGTGGCCGACCGCGCAGATCGCCGTGATGGGCGCGCAGGGCGCGGTGAACATCCTGCACCGGCGCACGATCACGGACGCGTCCGACGCCGACGCGACCCGGGCCCGCCTGATCCAGGAGTACGAGGACGCCCTCCTCAACCCCTACGTGGCGGCCGAACGCGGCTACATCGACGCCGTCATCCGCCCCTCGGACACCCGGGCCCAGATCGTCCGAGGCCTACGCCAACTCCGCACGAAGCGCGAGCAGCTCCCCCCGAAGAAGCACGGCAACATCCCCCTCTAAATCCCCCTCCAACCCCAGGACCCCCCATGGACATCAGGGTACTCAGGGGCAACCCCACCCCAGAAGAACTAGCAGCAGCCCTAACGGTGGTCAGAGCAAGGGCAGCAGCAGCAACACCACCCCCACCCCCCACACCCCCCACCCCCTCATCCTGGTCCGACCCCTCCAGAATCGCCACCGCCCCCCTACCACCCCCAGGCCCCACGTCCTGGTCCCGCACCTACTGGCCAACCTGACCAAGCCCACCTGCTTTTGGCTTTTAGGGGCGCGGGGCTGTATCGATATGCGGCTCCGCCGCGCGGGCGCAAAACCCCAGCCCCCACCAACCCGCACCCGCCCACAAACCTGAGTACGCATACTCAGGCGGCGCAGCCAATCCCCCCGCACCCTGGAGGGCATGCTGTGGTCCGACCCGGAGAACGAGCCACCCGAAGATCTCCGCAAGATGCAGGAGACCCTCAGACGCCTCGGCCTCTTCCTGGCCCTGGCCATGATCCTGGCCCTGATAGTCCTGGGCGCCGGATACCAGTAACGACCCGCACCGGCAGGTCGGACACCGACAACCCCCCGCACCGGCAGGTCGGATACCGGTACCGCCCGCCAGAACGCCGCCCCAGCCCGCCGCTAAGGTGACCGCATGCGCCGACTGGTACTCGCCTCCCAATCCCCCGCCCGCCTCAACCTCCTGCGGCAAGCGGGCCTCACCCCCGAGGTACTGGTCAGCGGCGTCGACGAGGACGCGGTCACCGCCCCCACCCCCGCCGACCTGGCCCTCGCGCTGGCCGAGGCGAAGGCCTCGGTGGTGGCCGCCCGCCCGGAGGTCCACGGCGCCCTGGTGATCGGCTGCGACTCGGTCCTCGACCTGGACGGTCAGGCCCTCGGCAAGCCCGCCGACGCCGAGGAGGCCACCGCCCGCTGGAAGGCGATGCGGGGCCGCGTGGGGACCCTCCAGACGGGCCACTGCGTCTGGGACACGGCGAGCGAACGGCACGTGTCGGCGACGGCGTCCACGGTGGTCCGTTTCGGCGAGCCCACCGACGCGGAGATCGCCGTGTACGTGGCGTCGGGCGAGCCCCTCCACGTCGCCGGGGCGTTCACGCTGGACGGCCGTTCGGCGCCGTTCATCGACGGCATCGACGGCGACCACGGCAACGTCATCGGCCTCAGCCTGCCCCTCGTGCGCCGCCTGCTGGCCGAGCTGGGCGTGGGGATCACGGAGCTGTGGGCGCCGCAGGAGGCGTGACAGGAGCCGCCCCGGGCCCTTCATGGGGCCCTTCTCCGGGCCCGCCCTCGGCCCGGCGGTCGGCGGGCGCGTCGTAGCTCACCAGGAGCAGCACGATCAGGGCGAGGACGACGACCATGTACAGGAACGTCGTCCAGCCCACCAGGCCCCACCCGAACGCGCCCAGCATCCCGTGCACCACCGCCGCGCTGATCAGCAGCGCCCTGCCGAGGCCGGCCGGCTCCCGGTCGCGGACCGCCACCAGCAGGGCGACCAGCGCGCACAGGGCGAAGTAGAGGCCGAAGACGATCGCGGCGATCTGCGTGGAGCGCACCATCAGCGCGGGGTCGACGCGCGCCAGGGACATGTGCTGGCGGTCGGCGACGACGCCGAGGAGCCAGTTGAGCGCCCCGACCGCGAACGCCTCCACGCCCAGCACGACCGCCACGGTCCACGCCACAGGCCTGCGGATCACCGGCCCCGCCCCCTCCCAGCGTTCGACGGTTCGCCTACACCGTGAACGCTACTAACGGGTAAACCTCGGGACAAGGGTTCCACCGAGCGCAAAGATTCATTGGGCCATTAGTAGGGACTCCACAAAGAAACCCGGTACCCCGCAGCGCGCTCTCACAGAGACCTGCACCGCGTAGGAGGGCTAGGGTTTCCGGGAGGAGTCCGGCGTACCGAGGTGCGACAAGGGATTTCCCGGGTCGAGCGGACCTCGGTTCACGCTCCGTGTGGGCAAGCTCACCTCGGGGGACGGGTCGATGCGCCGTGTCGGCTGTCCCTAAACTCGGCTTGTTTCAAGGAGGGAGCCTCAATCGTGCGCAAGGTGCTCATCGCCAACCGTGGCGAAATCGCTGTCCGCGTGGCCCGGGCGTGCCGCGACGCGGGAATCGCGAGCGTGGCCGTCTACGCCGACCCGGACCGGGACGCTCTGCACGTCCGGGCCGCGGACGAGGCGTTCGCCCTGGGCGGTGACACCCCGGCGACCAGCTATCTCGACATCGGGAAGGTCCTGAACGCGGCCCGCGAGTCCGGTGCGGACGCCGTCCACCCCGGATACGGCTTCCTGTCGGAGAACGCGGAGTTCGCCCAGGCCGTCCTGGACGCGGACCTGATCTGGATCGGCCCGCCCCCGCAGGCCATCCGCGACCTGGGCGACAAGGTCGCCGCCCGGCACATCGCCCAGCGCGCCGGCGCCCCCCTGGTCGCCGGCACCCCCGACCCGGTCTCCGGCTCGGCGGAGGTCGTCGCGTTCGCCGAGCAGCACGGGCTGCCGATCGCGATCAAGGCCGCGTTCGGCGGTGGCGGGCGCGGTCTGAAGGTGGCCCGCACCCTCGAAGAGGTGCCGGAGCTGTACGACTCGGCGGTGCGCGAGGCGGTCGCCGCGTTCGGGCGCGGCGAGTGCTTCGTGGAGCGGTACCTCGACAAGCCCCGGCACGTGGAGACCCAGTGTCTGGCCGACACGCACGGCAACGTCGTCGTCGTCTCCACCCGTGACTGCTCGCTGCAACGGCGTCACCAGAAGCTCGTCGAGGAGGCGCCGGCGCCGTTCCTGTCCGAGGCGCAGGTCGCGGAGTTGTACGCGTCGTCGAAGGCCATCCTCAAGGAGGCCGGGTACGTCGGTGCGGGCACCGTGGAGTTCCTCGTCGGCATGGACGGCACGATCTCGTTCCTTGAGGTCAACACCCGTCTCCAGGTGGAGCACCCGGTCACCGAGGAGGTCGCCGGCATCGACCTCGTGCGCGAGATGTTCCGCATCGCCGACGGCGAGGAACTCGGCTACGGCGACCCCGAACTGCGCGGCCACTCCTTCGAGTTCCGCATCAACGGCGAGGACCCCGGCCGCGGCTTCCTGCCCGCGCCCGGCACGGTCACCCTCTTCGACCCGCCGACCGGCCCCGGCGTCCGCCTGGACGCGGGCGTCGAGTCCGGCTCCGTCATCGGCCCCGCCTGGGACTCCCTGCTCGCCAAGCTCATCGTCACCGGCCGCACCCGCAAGGAAGCCCTGGAACGCGCCTCACGCGCCCTGGAGGAGTTCCGCGTCGAGGGCATGGCCACCGCGATCCCCTTCCACCGCACCGTGGTCCAGGACCCCGCGTTCGCCCCCGAACTCACCGGCTCCGCCGACCCGTTCACGGTCCACACCCGCTGGATCGAGACCGAGTTCGTCAACGACATCAAGGCGTTCACCGCCGCCGTCGACGGGGAGTCCGACGAGGAACCCGGCCGCGAGACCGTCGTCGTCGAGGTCGGCGGCAAACGTCTTGAGGTCTCCCTCCCCGTCTCCCTCGGCATGTCCCTCGCCCGCACCGGCCTCGCAGCCGGCGCCAAGCCCAAACGCCGGGCGGCGAAGAAGTCCGGCCCCGTCGCCTCCGGCGACACCCTCGCCTCCCCCATGCAGGGCACCATCGTCAAGGTCGCCGTCGAGGAAGGCCAGGAGGTCAAGGAAGGCGACCTCATCGTCGTCCTCGAAGCCATGAAGATGGAACAGCCCCTCAACGCCCACCGCGCCGGCACCATCAAGGCCCTCGCAGCAGAGATCGGCGCCTCCGTCACCTCCGGCGCCCCCATCTGCGAAATCAAGGACTGACCCCACAACGCAGGGTCCAACGTGCCCGGCGCCGCAGCCAGTTGGCTGCGGCGCCGGGCACGTTGCGTTGAGACGCGCCAGGGTCATCGCCGTTAAGGGGCGCGGGGCTGTTCCCCATATGCGGCTCCGTCGCGCGGGCGCGACCAACTCCAGGCGGCGGCCCTTCTGGTCCAAGGCTGCCCGGACCCACCTGCTTTTAAGGGGCGCGGGGAACTGCGCGGCCAGCCCCCACCTACCCGCACCTGCCCACTGCCCCTCTTGCGCGGCAGCGCCGGTCGTTCGAACGGCATAACGGTTCCGGCCGAATCAGGTGGGTGGGCTGACCGGATTCTCCGTCGTTCGTCCAGTCGCCCGGCGTTTCTAATGAAGATCCGCACGGGGGCACACGTCGTCTTGCGAGGTCGTCATGCCGGACTGCACAGGAATGACAGCGGGGCAGAAAGACGGGCCGGACCCCGTCCCCTTCCCCCAGGACCGGACCTGTCCCTACCACCCGCCCGCCGCCTACGACCCCCTCCGCGCCACCCGCCCACTGGCACGTGTCACCCACTTCGACGGCCGCGAGGCCTGGCTCGTCACCGGTCACGCTGTGGCCCGCGAGTTGCTGGCGGACCGGCGCCTGACCGCCGACCGCACCCGCCCCGGCTTCCCCGCGCACACCTTCCGCTTCGCCCCGTCCCGCGAGCGCGCCGCGCTCCTCGGCGTCGACGACCCCGAACACCGCGCCCAACGCCGCATGGTGGCCGCCGACTTCACCCTCAAACGGACCTCCGCGCTGCGCCCGCGCATCCAGCAGATCGTCGACGAACGGCTCGACGCGATGATCGCGCAGGGGCCGCCCGTGGATCTGGTGGCCGCGTTCGCGCTGCCCGTGCCGTCCATGGTGATCTGCGCCCTGCTCGGCGTGCCCTACGACGACCACGACTTCTTCGAGGAACAGTCCCGTCGGCTGCTGCGCGGTCCCGGGCCCGGTGATGTGCGGGACGCTCGCGAACGGCTCGGCGCGTATGTCGAGGGCCTGATCGACCGGAAGCGGGAGGAGCCCGGCGCCGGGCTGCTGGACGACCTCGTCCGGCGGGAGCTGCGCTCCGGGGAGGTCGACCGCGCGTACCTCGTCAACCTGGCCTTCATCCTGCTGGTCGCCGGGCACGAGACGACCGCCAACATGATCTCGCTCGGCGTCTTCACGCTGCTCCAGCATCCGGAGCGGCTCGCCGAACTCCGCTCTGATCCGGGGCTGTTGCCCGACGCGGTCGAGGAGTTGATGCGGCTGCTGTCGATCGCGGACATGTTGCGGATGGCTGTCGAGGACATCGAGATCGCCGGGACGACGATCCGGGCGGGTGAGGGGGTGATCTTCTCGGCCGCCGTCATCAACCGTGACGAGAGTGTCTACGGCGATCCGGACGGCCTCGACTGGCGCCGGCCGGTGCGTCATCATGTCGCTTTCGGCTTCGGCATCCATCAGTGCCTGGGGCAGAATCTCGCCCGGGCGGAGTTGGAGATCGCCCTGCACGCCCTCTTCGACCGGCTGCCCGGCCTCCGCCTGGCCGTTCCGCCCGACGAGATCCCCTTCAAACCCGCCGAGGCGGTCCAGGGATTGCTGGAACTCCCCGTGACGTGGTGAGGGGCACTCCGTGGGGGGCTGAGGTGTTGTGCGCAGTTCCCCGCGCCCCTGGGGTGGGGGTGGTGCCCGCCGGTGCGTGTCTGCCGGTCCGTCGTGGCTGGTCGCGCAGTTCCCCGCGCCCCTGAGCGGCGTTGGCCTGGCCGTATGTTGAAAGGCTCAGCGGCCCTGGTCGCGCCCACGCGGCGGAGCCGCAGATCGACACAGCCCCGCGCCCCTTAACGGCGTTGCGGCTCAGGTTTCCTTCAGGCCTCGCAGGGTGAGTGTGAGGAGGCGGTCGGCGAGGGCTGGGTCGGTGGGGGATTCCTCGGCGGCCAGGGCTATGGCGTGGGTCAGTTGGAGGAGGTCGGTGATGGTGATGTCCTGGCGGACCGAGGCCGACTGCTGGGCCCGGGTCAGCAACGCCCCGCCGGCCTCCCGGATGGGGTCACCGCAACGGGCGGCCAACGCCGACGTCGTGTCCGTCGACACGGTCATCAGGGCCCGCGAAAGACCCCGGTACTCCCCCGCGTGGGCGACCATCTCCCGCAACCAGGTCACCAACGCCGTGCACGGTTCCGGGGCGTGCAGGAGTTCGCGGGAACGGCTCAGCAGGTCGCCCACCGCGTCCTCGAAGACGGCGCTGAGCAAGGCGTGCCGGTTGGGGAAGTGCCGGTACAGGGTGCCGATGCCGAGCCCGGCGCGACGGGCGATGTCCTCCAACGACGCGTCCGCCCCGTGCGCGGCGAACACCCCCCGAGCCTCGGTGACCAGCCGCTCATAATTCCGCCGAGCATCGGCCCGCATGACGCGCCCCACCCCATCCACCATCCCCCCAGCATGCCATCGCCCCACCCCCTCACCCCGAGCAAGCCCCAACGCCGCCAAGGGGCGCGGGGCTGTGTCGATATGCGGCTCCGCCGCGTGGGCGCGACCAGGGCCGCTGAGCCTTTCAACATACGGCCAGGCCAACGCCGTTAAGGGGCGCGGGGAACGGCGCGACAAGCCACGACGGACCGGCAGACACGCACCGGCGGGCACCACCCACACCCCAGGGGCGCGGGGAACTGCGCACAAGGCCTCAGCCCGCGCGCACCCGCACCCGCACCCGCGCCCCGCGCGCACCCGCACCCGCGCCCCGCGCGACCGCCCCCCACGGCGAGTGGGCGGGCCCACCTCCCCGACCTAGCGTCGGCGCATATCGGCGACTCGCGCCCGTTCCGCCGCCCCACCCTCCCCCAGCACGGAAGCAGCCGCACTCCGCAACCCGGGCCCCGCCCCAGGAACCCCCCGCCGGGGCCCAGGAACCGGCACCTCCCGCCGCCCCGGCCGCGAGGCCACCGGCCCCGCCTCCCCCCCGGCGACAGCGATCTGAACCCCCTGATCGGCCAGCGCCTGCAACTCCGCACCCGCCCGATCATCATGCGCAGGCGGCTCATCGGTGATCAACCGAGTGATCAGATCCGTCGGCACGGTCTGGAACATCGTGTCGGACCCGAGCTTGGTGTGATCGGCGAGCACCACCACCTCCGCCGCGGCAGCGACCAGCGCACGATCGACGGACGCGGACAGCATGTTGGACGTGGACAGCCCACGTTCCGCGGTGAGCCCGCTCCCGGAGATGAACGCGCGGGAGACCCGCAACCCGTGCAGGGACTGCTCGGCCCCGCTGCCCACGAGGGCGTAGTTGGAGCCGCGCAGGGTCCCGCCGGTCATGACGACCTCGACCCGGTTGGCATGGGCCAACGCCTGGGCGACGAGCAGGGAGTTGGTGACGACGGTGAGACCGGGCACCCGGGCGAGCCGGCGGGCCAGCTCCTGGGTGGTGGTTCCCGCCCCGACCACGATGGCCTCGCCTTCTTCCACGAAGTTGGCGGCGAGGTCGGCGATGGCCGTCTTCTCGGCGGTCGCGAGATGTGACTTCTGCGGAAAGCCGGACTCTCGCGTGAACCCGCCCGGCAGTACCGCACCGCCATGCCGGCGGTCGAGGAGTCCTTCTGCCTCCAGTGCGCGCACGTCCCGCCGTACGGTCACTTCTGAGGTCTGGACGACGCGGGCGAGCTCACGGAGCGACACGGCTCCGTTCGCTCGCACCATTTCGAGGATCAATTGGCGACGTTCTGCAGCGAACACGAAACTGACAGTAACCCCAACGACCGTCTGCTTTCAGCAGTTTGCGCCGGATAACCGAAGTTGTTCGTACAGGAGGTCGGGGAGTGATATAAGGCCTACCCGCCCCGACTATGCCGAGCGCATGCCCGGGCAACGCGCCGTGACCAGCGGGGACCCGACAGGGAGTCGCCCCGGGCCGCTCAGCCCTCGCCGACCGCCTTCCGGCTGTGCAGCTGACGTGCCACCTCCGCGAGCGAACCCGAAAGAGACGGGTACACGGTGAACGCGTTCGCGATCTGTTCGACGGTCAGGTTGTTGTCGACCGCGATCGAGATCGGATGGATCAGTTCCGAGGCGCGCGGCGCGACGACCACCCCGCCGACGACGATGCCGGTGCCGGGCCGGCAGAACAGCTTGACGAAGCCGTCGCGGATGCCCTGCATCTTGGCGCGCGGGTTGCGCAGCAGCGGCAGCTTGACGCCGAGGGCGTCGATCTTCCCGGCGTCCATGTCGGACTGGGTGATGCCGACGGTGGCGATCTCCGGGTCGGTGAAGACGTTCGAGGAGACGGTCTTGAGGTTGAGCGGGGCCACCGCGTCGCCCAGGAAGTGGTACATGGCGATACGTCCCTGCATCGCGGCGACGGACGCCAGCGCGAAGACGCCGGTGACGTCACCGGCGGCGTACACGCCCGGCGCGGTGGTGCGGGAGACCCGGTCGGTCCAGATGTGCCCGGAGTCGCGGACCTTGACGCCGGCCTCCTCCAGACCGAGCCCCTCGCTGTTGGGGATGGCGCCGACGGCCATCAGACAGTGCGAGCCGGTGATGACCCGCCCGTCGGCGAGGGTGACCTCGACCCGGTCGCCGACCCGTTTGGCGGCGGCGGCGCGGGAGCGGGCCATGACGTTCATGCCACGGCGCCGGAACACGTCCTCCAGAACGGCGGCGGCGTCCGGGTCCTCGCCGGGCAGCACCCGGTCACGGGACGACACGAGGGTGACCTTGGAGCCGAGGGCCTGGTACGCGCCCGCGAACTCGGCGCCGGTGACACCGGAACCGACGACGATCAGTTCGTCCGGCAGCTCGGTGAGGTCGTAGACCTGCGTCCAGTTGAGGATGCGCTCGCCGTCGGGCAGCGCGTCCGGCACCTCGCGCGGGTGGGCGCCGGTGGCGAGGAGCACGGCGTCGGCGGTCAACGTCTCCTCGGAGCCGTCGGCGGCGCTCACGACGACCTTGCGGGAGCCGTCGAGCCCCTGCATGCCCTCCAGCCGGCCCCGGCCGCGCATCACGCGGGCGCCGGCCCGGGTGACGGAGGCGGTGATGTCGTGCGACTGGGCGAGCGCGAGCCGCTTCACACGCCGGTTGACCTTGCCGAGGTCCACACCGACGACCCTCGCCGCCTGCTTGTCGGGGGGCCCCGCGGCGGAGCCGCTGTTGGGCGGCGTGTCGGCGACGATGATGCCGAGTTCCTCGTAGGAGGAGTCGAAGGTGGTCATCACCTCCGCCGTCGCGATCAGGGTCTTCGACGGGACACAGTCGGTCAGCACCGACGCCCCGCCCAGACCGTCGCAGTCGACGACGGTCACCTCCGCGCCGAGCTGCGCGGCCACCAGCGCCGCTTCATAGCCGCCGGGTCCGCCACCGATGATCACGATCCGAGTCACATGCCCCATTGTCCCGCACCCTTCAAGGCGGCACCGCGCGGGGGGCCGACGGTGGTGCCCATGACACCGGAGGGGCAGGTGGTCCGGCTGCCGTACCCTCGGACCCATGTCGCTCTACGCCGGGTACGCCGGCAACCTCGACGCGCGGCTGATGACCCGCCGCGCCCCGCATTCGCCGATGCGCGCCACCGGCTGGCTGAACGAGTGGCGGCTCACCTTCGGGGGCGAGCACATGGGCTGGGACGGCGCCCTGCCGACCCTCGTCGAGGACCCCCTCTCGCAGGTCTTCGTCGCCCTGTACGACATCGCCCCGCCGGACGAGGAGTCCCTCGACCGCTGGGAGGGCGTCGGCCTCGGCATGTACCGCCGCATGCGGGTCCGCGTCCACACCCTGGACGGCGAGGAACCCGCCTGGGTCTACGTCCTCAACGGCTATGAGGGCGGCCTGCCCTCGGCCCGCCACCTCGGCGAGATCGCCGACGCGGCGGAGTCGGCCGGGGCACCCCACGACTACGTGATGGAACTGCGCAAGCGGCCCTGCTGACCATCTGGACGCGGGCGACGCCCTCGCCTCGGCCGCACTGTCCCTCCTCCCCTCTTCGCCGAGTGCGGCCCGGGGCGGTCGGTGGTGGTGGTCGGAAACGACAAGACAACGATCGCCATCCCGTGGCCTCTGTCATCTACGCGCGTAGGCGGAAAGCGGCTACGCTCGACGCCGTGAACGCATCTCTTCTTCCGGACGACATCCAGGGCGACCCCTACGGTGCCGCCGACGCCGCCGCCGCCCGACTGCGCGAACTGACCGGCGCCGAGACCCACGACGTCGCCCTCGTGATGGGCTCCGGCTGGGCGCCCGCCGTGGACGGCCTCGGCACGCCCGAGGCCGACTTCGCGGTCACCGAGCTGCCCGGTTTCCCGCCCCCGGCCGTGGAAGGACACGGCGGGCGCATCCGTTCGTACCGCACCGGCGAGAAGCGCGCGCTGGTCTTCCTCGGCCGCACCCACTACTACGAGGGCCGTGGGGTGGCCGCCGTCTCGCACGGCGTGCGGACCGCCGTCGCCGCCGGGTGCAAGACGATCGTGCTGACCAACGGCTGCGGGGGGCTCCGCGCGGGCATGCGGCCCGGGCAGCCGGTGCTGATCAGCGACCACATCAACCTGACGGCGGCCTCGCCGATCGTCGGCGCGAACTTCGTCGATCTGACCGACCTCTACTCGCCTCGGCTGCGGGCGCTGTGCAAGGAGGTCGACCCGAGTCTGGAGGAAGGCGTGTACGCCCAGTTCCCCGGGCCGCACTATGAGACTCCGGCGGAGATTCGGATGGCTCGGGTGATCGGGGCGGATCTTGTGGGCATGTCCACGGTTCTCGAAGCGATCGCTGCGCGCGAGGCGGGGGCCGAGGTGTTGGGGCTCTCCCTCGTCACGAACCTTGCCGCGGGGATGACCGGTGCGCCGCTCAACCACGAGGAGGTCTTGCAGGCCGGGCGGGATTCCGCGACGCGGATGGGCTCGCTGTTGGCCCAGGTCCTCGGCCGGCTGTAGTCCCGCCCCCCTGGGGGCTGCCGCCCCCAGACCCCCGCTTCGGCCTGAACGGCCTCGTCCTCAAACGCCGGACGGGCTGAAATGGGATCAGTGAACCCGCGTTGAAAGCTCACGAGAGGTAATCCCAGGTGTACGACGAAGTGTTCTCGCGAGCTGCCGTGTGGTTGGGGGAGGACCCTGATCCGGAGACTCGGGAGGAGTTGGGGAAGCTCCTTGAGGCTCGGGACGGGGTGGAGTTGGCCGAGCGGTTCTCGGGGACCTTGCGGTTCGGTACCGCGGGGCTGCGGGGGGAGTTGGGGGCCGGGCCGATGCGGATGAACCGTGCCGTCGTCATCCGGGCCGCCGCCGGGCTCGCCGCGTATCTGCGGGCGCGGGGGCAGGGCGACGGGCTGGTCGTGATCGGGTACGACGCCCGGCACAAGTCCGCCGACTTCGCCCGCGACACCGCCGCCGTGATGACCGGCGCCGGTCTCCGTGCCGCCGTGCTGCCCCGGCCGTTGCCGACGCCGGTGCTGGCGTTCGCGATACGGCATCTCGGCGCCGTCGCCGGTGTGGAGGTCACCGCCAGTCACAACCCGCCCCGCGACAACGGCTACAAGGTGTACCTCGGCGACGGTTCCCAGATCGTGCCGCCCGCCGACGCGGAGATCGCCGCCGAGATCGACGCCATCGTCTCGCTGCACGACGTTCCCCGTGCCGAGGACGGGTGGGAGATCCTCGGGGACTCGGTCCTTGACGCTTATCTCGCTCGTACCGATGCCGTGTTGGCTCCCGGGTCTCCCCGTACCGCTCGGACCGTCTACACCGCCCTGCACGGGGTCGGCAAGGACACGCTCCTCGCGGCGTTCGCGCGGGCCGGGTTCCCGGCTCCGGTGCTGGTGGCCGAACAGGCCGAGCCCGACCCGGACTTCCCCACCGTCGCCTTCCCCAACCCGGAGGAGCCGGGGGCCATGGACCTGGCCTTCGCGCGCGCCCGGGCCACCGAACCCGACCTCGTCATCGCCAACGACCCCGACGCCGACCGGCTCGCCGCCGCCGTCAAGGACGGGGACGCCTGGCGGATGCTGCGGGGCGACGAGGTGGGCGCCCTGCTCGCCGCGCACCTGGTGCGGCGCGGCGCCTCGGGGACGTTCGCCGAGTCGATCGTGTCCTCCTCGCTGCTGGGCCGGATCGCCGAGCGGGCCGGGCTGCCGTACGAGGAGACCCTCACCGGGTTCAAGTGGATCGCCCGCGTCGAGGGGCTGCGGTACGGGTACGAGGAGGCGCTCGGGTACTGCGTCGACCCGGAGGGCGTCCGTGACAAGGACGGCATCACCGCCGCGCTGCTCCTCACCGAGCTGGCCTCGGAGTTGAAGGAGACCGGCCGTACCCTCCTCGACGTCCTCGACGACCTCGCCGTCGCCCACGGGCTGCACGCCACGGACCAGTTGTCGGTGCGGGTGGCCGATCTGTCGTTGATCTCCGACGCCATGCGACGGCTGCGGGAACAGCCGCCGACCTCGCTGGCCGGGCTCGCCGTCACCCGGGCCGAGGACCTCACCCGGGGCACCGACGCGTTGCCGCCCACCGACGGGCTGCGCTACACGCTCGACGGCGCCCGGGTCATCGTCCGCCCGAGCGGCACCGAGCCGAAGCTCAAGTGCTATCTGGAGGTCGTTGTTCCGGTCAGCGGCTCCGGTGAGCTTCCCGAGGCTCGGGGGACCGCCGCCGCACTGCTCGACGCCCTCAAGCGGGATCTGGCCACGGCCGCCGGTATCTGACCGGGAGGGCGGCGGAGGGGTCAGTCACGGGCCTCTTCGTCGCCCTATCGGGTGATGTGAGGCGGGAACTTGACCGGGGTCCCCGTCCTCCCCCGGCCGCCGGGCAACGGTGGAGCGGAACCGTATCCGCCGCGTCCGCCCTGGAGCCGCCGCCGTGTCCACGACCGCCTTCCGGCCGCCCCTCCTGACGAGGGCCCTGCCCCCGCCACCGACGCCCCGCGGTTCCCCCGTCCCGGCGCTGCTCGCCTACCTCGGGGTGCGCGGCCTCGGGCTGCTGGTGCTCACCCTGTGGGCGCACCGGCGGCACACCGGCGTCCGGCATGTCCTCGCCACCCAGTGGGACGCCAACTGGTACCTCGGCATCGCCGACCACGGCTACGCGCACACCCTCGGCACCGCCTACGACGCCAACAACCTGGCGTTCTTCCCGCTCTACCCGTACCTGACGAAGGCGCTCGCCGCCGTCACCCCCGGCTCTCGCGCCTCGGTCGGCCTGGCCATCGCCGTGGTCGCCTCCGTCGTCGCCGCGTGGGGCGTCTTCGCCGTCGGGGACCGGCTGTACGGGCAGCGGGCCGGGGTGCTGCTCACCGTGTTGTGGGCGGCGCTGCCGGTCGGTTCGGTGCAGTGGATGGGGTACACGGAGTCCCTCTTCACGGCGTGCGCCGCGTGGGCCCTGTACGCCGTCCTCACCGACCGTCCGCTGCGGGCCGCGAGCCTGGCCGTGCTGGCCGGTCTGACGCGGCCCACGGGGCTCGCGGTGGTGGTGGCCGTCGTCGGCTGGGCGCTGTACCGGCTCCGCCGACGCCCCCGTGACCTGCGGTTCCTCGGCGCCGCCCTGCTCGCGCCGCTCGGCTGGGGCGGGTACGTGGGCTGGGTGGGGCTGCGGCTGGGCCGCTGGGACGGCTATCTCGCCGTCCAACGGCTCTGGCACAACGAGTGGGACGGCGGCGCCGAGACCCTGCGCCGGGTCCGGCAGTTGCTGGCGCAGGACGCGTCACCGCCGTTGTTCCTGCTGGTGGTGACGGGCACGTTGATCGGGGCGGTGGTGCTGTTCGGGGTGGCGGTGGCGGACCGGCAGCCGCTGCCGTTGCTGGTGTTCTCCGGCGTGCTGCTGGTCATCGTCCTGGGCAGCGGGGGCGTCTACTTCTCGCGCGCCCGCTTCCTGCTCCCGGCGTTCCCGCTGCTGCTCCCCCTCGCCCTGCACCTGGCCCGCGCCTCTCTCCGCCACCGCGCCCTGGCCCTGACGACGGCCGTGCTCGGCGGGACCTACCTCAGCGCCTACATGTCCCTGGTATGGGCCAAGCCGATGTGAGGGAGGTGAGGAGGGCAGAAAAAAGGGCCGGACCATGAATCCCGTCCCGCCACTTTCCGGCTGTCCCGGCACTTTCAAGCTATAGCGCACCGGGGGGCTTGCGGCAAGGCCCCCGTCGTGGCGGAGAATCGCTGCTCCAAGCCGGACATCCGGTTCATCACAGCCCGGACATCCGGTTCATCACAGCAGGGACGGTTCGCGACGTGGGTGTGCAGTTGTCGGTTCATGGGGCGCGGGGTGCGAATGCCCGCCCCGTTCGCGGGACCGGATCGGAGCCGACGGGATGAAACCCCTGACCAGCAGCGCGTTCGAGCTGCCCGAGCGGCTCGCGGCCAAGGACGACCCGGCGCTGATCGCCGGTGACGAGCGGCACTTCCTGGCCATCGCCGAGAGCCTCCAGGCGACCATCGCCGAACTGACCGCGCGTCTCGACGCCGAACGCCGCTCCCCCGGCGGGCTCGGCCGGGCCGCGATGGAACGGGACCTGGAGGTCCACCGGCTCACCGGGCGCCTGCGGGCCCTGCGCCGGTTCGGTCTCGACCTGTGCCTCGGGCACATCGTGCACGCCGACGACCCCGAGCCCGTCTACATCGGCCGCCTCGGCCTCACCGACAGCACGGGCCGACGGCTGCTGCTGGACTGGCGTTCCCCGGCCGCCGAGCCCTTCTTCGCGGCCACCCACGCCCGCCCGATGGGCCTGACCAGCCGCCGCCGCTACCGCTGGACACGCGGCCGGATCAGCGACTACTGGGACGAGGTCTTCACCGCCGACGGCCTCGAAGGGCACGCGGCCCTCGACGACCAGTCCGCGTTCATCGCGAGCCTCGGCGGTAACCGTTCGGCGCGGATGCGGGACGTGCTCGCCACCATCCAGGCCGACCAGGACGCCGTCATCCGGGCGGGTTCGCGCGGCGCCCTCGTCGTCGACGGCGGGCCCGGCACCGGCAAGACCGTCGTCGCCCTGCACCGTTCGGCCCACCTGCTCTACTCCGACCCGCGGCTGGGACACCGGCGGGGCGGGGTGCTGTTCGTCGGCCCGCACCAGCCCTACCTGGCGTACGTCGCCGATGTGCTGCCGAGCCTCGGTGAGGAGGGCGTACGGACCTGCACCGTGCGGGACCTGGTCGCCGAGGGCGCGACCGCAGGACCCGAGCCCGACCCGGAGGTGGCCCGCCTCAAGTCGTCCGCGCGCCTGGTCGGGGCCGTCGAACCGGCCGTCCGCTTCTACGAGGAACCGCCCGCGAAGGGCATGAACGTCACGACCCACTGGAACGACATCTGGCTGAGCCCCGAGGACTGGGCCACCGCGTTCGAGGCGGCGGAACCGGGCACCGCCCACAACGAGGCCCGCGAGCAGGTCTGGGAGGAGCTGCTCACGATCCTGATCGAGAAGCACGACGGTGACGCCCCGGACCATCTGCTGCGCAAGTCCCTGGTCCGCAACCGGGAGTTGCGCACGGCGTTCGGGCGGGCGTGGCCGTTGCTGGAGGCGGCGGACCTGGTCGGCGACCTGTGGACCGTGCCCGCGTATCTGCGCCGGTGCGCGCCCTGGCTCACCCCCGCCGAGGTGAGCGCCCTCCAGCGCCCCGAACCGCAGGCCTGGACCGTGTCCGACCTGCCGTTTCTGGACGCGGCCCGGCAACGGCTCGGCGACCCGGACACCGCCCGCCGCCAGCACCGGCACAACGTCGCCGTCGCCGCCGAGCGTGAGCGGATGTCCGGCGTCATCGACAACATCCTCGCCGCCGACCCGGACGGCGAGGGCGCGGTGACCATGCTGCACGGGCAGGACCTGCGCGACTCCCTGATCGACGAGAGCGGGTTGCCGACGGGGGACCCGGAGCCGTTCGTCGGGCCGTTCGCGCATGTCGTCGTGGACGAGGCGCAGGAACTGACCGACGCCGAGTGGCAGATGCTGCTGCTGCGCTGTCCGTCCCGCAGCTTCACCGTCGTCGGTGACCGCGCGCAGGCCCGGCACGGGTTCACGGAGTCCTGGCGGGAACGGCTGGAGCGGGTCGGCTTCGACCGCATCGACGTGGCCTCCCTGAGCGTCAACTACCGTACGCCGGAAGAGGTGATGGCGGAGGCGGAGCCGGTGATCCGCGCGGCGATCCCGGACGCCAACGTCCCGACCTCGATCCGCGCCAGCGGTATCCCGGTCACGTACGGCGCCCCGGGGGACCGGGACCAGATCCTGACCACCTGGCTGACGGCCCACCCGGAGGGCATCGCCTGCGTCATCGGCGACCCGACGTTCCGTCCGACCCCGAGGGTCCGCTCCCTCACCCCCGAACTGTCCAAGGGCCTCGAATTCGACCTGGTCATCCTGGTCAACCCGACATCCTTCGGCCCAGGCATCGAGGGCGCGGTAGACCGCTACGTATCCATGACCCGAGCAACCCAACAACTCACGGTACTGGAGGGGTAGTTGGGGGGGTGCGGTGAGTGGATGACTGCGGGGCCGCTGTGGCTGATCGCGCAGTTCCCCGCGCCCCTAGGGGGTTGGCCCCGGCCCGCGTTGGCAGGCTCGCGAAGGTCTGCGCAGCTGTGCGCGCGCCCCCGCTCACTACCCCACGACGAGCAGGACCGTCAGCAAGATCGCCCCCGCAACCGCAGGCGCGACAACCTCGTACGCCCACCGCACGCTCACGTCGCCCACCTCACGCCGGGTCCCCCGCTGCTCCTCGTCAGCCGCGAGCAACGCCCGCAAGTCGTCCATCGCCCGGTCCCCCTCGGCCCGCACGGGCTCACTCCCCCCGGCTCCAGCAGGCCCCCGAAGCCCGCCAAGGACACGCCCGCCGCCCGCCCCCGCCTCACCGGCCGCCGTCGCCCGAGCTTCCCGTCGGCCGGCACGCTTACGCCCCCGCAACGACACCGGCAACGCCCAGAGCTGGTACTTGGCCCCGCCCTCGGTGATCACCTCGTTGGAGAGGCTGGACCGCAGCACGGCAACTCGCCCCCACGGCACGACGATCACCCGGAACGGGTTCCGGACCCGCACCCGCTCATCGTTGGCGTACACCGCGGGCCGGAACGTGAACGCGACGATCAACGGAACCGCCAGGATCAACACGGCCAGCGCCACCCAGGGCGTACGGCCCTGCCCCCGCACCACCGCGTCGATGCCGAGCCAGCCGACGATCGCGAGCATCAGGACACCACCGGCGATCGCACCGGACGACCGATAGACCCGATCCCGGGTCTCGGGTTCGGGCACCGAGGGCTGCGGCGCGGAAGACTGCGATTCCGGAGACGTCATACCCCGATTCTGCCCGACCCCCCACAACCCGCACCCCCACCCCCAAGGGCCACAACCACAACCAGCCGAGCCAAGCAACACAACCAACGCCAGAGCAACCCCCTGCCTTTAAGGGGCGCGGGGAACTGCGCGACCAGCCACGACGGACCCGCACTCACCCACCCAAGGGGCGCGGGGCTGTGCCAATCTGCGACTCCGCCGCGCGGGCGCGACCAGCCACAACGAACCCGCACCCACCCACTCCCCACACCCCCCACCCCCCAGGGGCGCGGGGAACTGCGCAAACACCACCACGCACCCGCACCAAGAACACCGCCCAAGCCAAGCGCCCAGCGCCCCGCAGGGGGTTGTCCTGCCGCTACGCGCGTAGATATGCTCGGCTGGTGACCATGCCCACCGCACCCGCCCCAAGGGACCTCACCGCGTCCGACAGCTCCCTACGCCGCTACCTCCACGGCCTCCCCGGCGTCGACCCCGTCGGCCTGGAGGCCCGCGCCGCCTCCCTCGGAACCCGTTCCGTCAAGGCGGCCTCGAAGGCGTACGCCATCGACCTGGCCATCTCGATGGTCGACCTGACGACCCTGGAGGGCGCGGACACCCCCGGCAAGGTCCGCGCGCTCGGCGCCAAGGCCGTCCACCCGGACCCCACCGACCGCGCCACCCCCGCGACCGCGGCCGTCTGCGTCTACCCCGACATGGTGCCGTTCGCGAAGGAGGCCGTGGCCGGCTCCACGGTGAAGGTCGCCTCGGTCGCCACCGCCTTCCCGGCCGGCCGCGCCGCCCTCGACGTGAAACTGGCCGACGTCCGGGACGCGGTCGCCGCGGGCGCCGACGAGATCGACATGGTCATCGACCGCGGCGCGTTCCTCGCGGGCAAGTACCTGAAGGTGTACGAGGAGATCGTCGCCGTGAAGGAGGCCTCCGGACCGGCCCGCCTGAAGGTCATCTTCGAGACCGGCGAGCTGTCGACGTACGACAACATCCGCCGGGCCAGCTGGCTCGGCATGCTGGCGGGCGCCGACTTCATCAAGACGTCGACAGGCAAGGTCGCCGTCAACGCCACGCCCGCCAACACCCTCCTCATGCTGGAGGCGGTCCGCGACTTCCGCGCCCAGACCGGCGTCCAGGTCGGCGTGAAACCGGCCGGCGGCATCCGCACCACCAAGGACGCGATCAAGTTCCTGGTGCTGGTCAACGAGACCGCGGGCGCCGACTGGCTGGACAACCACTGGTTCCGCTTCGGCGCCTCCTCGCTCCTGAACGACCTGCTGATGCAGCGTCAGAAGCTGGCCACCGGCCGCTACTCCGGCCCCGACTACGTGACGGTGGACTGATCCCCATGGCATCCGCATTCGAGTACGCACCGGCGCCCGAGTCCCGCGCCGTCGTCGACATCGCGCCCTCCTACGGCCTGTTCATCGACGGCGAGTTCACCGACGCGGCCGACGGCAAGGTCTTCAAGACCGTCAGCCCCAGCACGGAGGAAGTCCTCTCCGAGGTCGCCCGGGCCGGGTCCGCGGACGTCGACCGCGCGGTCCGGGCCGCCCGCAAGGCGTTCGAGAAGTGGTCGGCGCTGCCCGGCGCCGAACGCGCCAAGTACCTGTTCCGCATCGCCCGGATCATCCAGGAACGCAGCCGCGAACTCGCCGTTCTGGAGACGCTGGACAACGGCAAGCCGATCAGGGAGACGAGGGACTCCGACCTGCCCCTCGTCGCCGCGCATTTCTTCTACTACGCCGGCTGGGCCGACAAGTTGGACCATGCCGGGTTCGGCGCGAGCCCCCGGCCGCTGGGCGTCGCCGCCCAGGTCATCCCGTGGAACTTCCCGCTGCTGATGCTGGCGTGGAAGATCGCCCCGGCGCTGGCCACCGGCAACACGGTGGTGCTGAAGCCGGCCGAGACGACGCCGTTGTCCGCGCTGTTCTTCGCGGACATCTGCCGCCAGGCGGGCCTGCCCAAGGGCGTCGTCAACATCCTTGCGGGGTACGGCGATTCGGGCGCCGCGCTGGTCGCGCACCCGGACGTGGACAAGGTCGCCTTCACCGGTTCGACGGCCGTCGGCAAGGAGATCGCGCGGACGGTCGCGGGCACCCGCAAGAAGCTCACGCTCGAACTGGGCGGCAAGGGCGCCAACATCGTCTTCGACGACGCCCCGATCGACCAGGCGGTGGAGGGGATCGTCACCGGCATCTTCTTCAACCAGGGCCAGGTCTGCTGCGCGGGCTCGCGGCTGCTGGTCCAGGAGTCGATCCAGGAAGAGTTGCTGGATTCGCTGAAGCGCAGGCTCGCCACGCTGCGGCTCGGTGACCCGCTGGACAAGAACACCGACATCGGCGCGATCAACTCCGCCGAGCAGCTGGCCCGGATCACCGCGCTGGTCGACCAGGGCGAGGCCGAGGGCGCCGAGCGCTGGTCCCCGGCGTGTGAACTCCCCTCCGCCGGTTACTGGTTCGCGCCGACGCTCTTCACGAACGTCGCCCAGGCGCACACCGTGGCCCGCGACGAGATCTTCGGCCCGGTGCTGTCGGTGCTGACCTTCCGCACCCCCGACGAGGCGGTGGCGAAGGCCAACAACACGCCGTACGGCCTGTCGGCGGGCATCTGGACGGAGAAGGGTTCGCGCATCCTCGCGGTCGCGAACAAGCTCCGGGCGGGTGTCGTCTGGTCCAACACGTTCAACAAGTTCGACCCGACCTCGCCGTTCGGCGGGTACAAGGAGTCGGGCTTCGGCCGCGAGGGCGGCCGGCACGGCCTGGAGGCGTACCTCGATGTCTGACGCGCGACTGTCGGTGTTCAAGACCTACAAGCTGTACGTCGGGGGCAGGTTCCCCCGCAGCGAGAGCGGCCGGGTGTATGAGGTGACCGACTCCAAGGGCGGCAACTGGCTTGCCAACGCGCCCCTTTCGTCCCGCAAGGACGCCCGGGACGCCGTCGTCGCGGCCCGCAAGGCGTTCGGCGGCTGGGCGGGCGCGACGGCCTACAACCGGGGCCAGATCCTCTACCGCGTCGCGGAGATGCTGGAGGGCCGCAAGGAGCAGTTCGGCCGTGAAGTGGCGGACGCGGAGGGCCTGTCGAGGTCCAAGGCGGCCGCGGTGGTGGACGCGACGATCGACCGCTGGGTCTGGTACGCGGGCTGGACCGACAAGATCGCCCAGGTGGTCGGTGGCGGAAACCCGGTAGCGGGCCCGTACTTCAACCTCTCCTCCCCCGAACCGACCGGCGTGGTAGCCGTCCTGGCCCCGCAACGGTCGTCGTTCCTCGGCCTGGTCTCGGTGCTGGCCCCGGTGATCGCGACCGGCAACACGGCTGTCGTGATCGCCTCCGAGAAGTCCCCCCTCCCGGCCCTCTCCCTCGGCGAGGTCCTCGCCACCTCCGACGTCCCCGGCGGCGTCGTCAACGTCCTGTCCGGCACAACGGCGGAGATCGCGGCGCCTCTCGCGGCCCACCAGGACGTCAACGCGATCGACCTCGCGGGCGCCGGCGAAGAGTTGGCGAAGGAGCTGGAGATCGCGGCGGCCGACAACCTCAAGCGCGTCCTGCGCCCCCACCCGGGCACCGACTGGACGGCAACACCGGGCACCGACCGCCTGACGGCCTTCCTGGAGACAAAAACGGTCTGGCACCCCACCGGCGCCCTGGGCGCCACAGGCTCCGCCTACTGACCCACACCGCACCGCCGGGTGGCCGTCGACCGGGCCACCACAGACCGGGAGCCGCGGCCGTCCCCCGTCCGGGGTGGGCGCGGCTCCCTTCTGGGCGGTGGGCGTCAGCCGCCCACGCCGCCGAGCAGTCCGGTCACCTGCCCCAGTACCGGGATGTTCCCGATCGACGAGGCCTGGGCGATCGGGGCGGTCAGCATCTGGGTGTTGACGGCCTTGAAGTCGGCGAGCTGGGTGCCGACGCCGTTGTCCAGCGGGTCGACGCCGGTGCCGGCCAGCGGGTTGGGCTTGAGGGCCGAGAGCGGTCCGGTGACGTAGCCGACGGAGCCGGTCACCGCCTGGAGACCGGCCTGCGGGTCGATCTTGCCGAGGGTCGTGGGCCGGGTCCGCATGACGTCCACCACGGGTGCGGTGTCGGCCGCGGCCGTCGCGGCGCCCGCGCCCAGGGCCACTCCCGCGGTGGCGAGGGCGATCAGGGCGCGCTGGGCGGTCGGGTGCGGGGAGGGCGCTTGTCGTGCCATCGCTGATGCCACCTTCTGTGGGGCGCAGGGTAATCAGGTCGACACGAAGGGTAGTTGAGGTGTGATGCGCACTCCAAAGACGACCCGCGGGGTCGGCAGGGCGTACGGAATACGTCAAACTGGTGTCCCGTGAGCATCCATCTCCCCTCCTCCGCCCGCGTCGTGCTGCTCTGCGGCCCCTCGGGCTCGGGCAAGTCCCTCGTCGCCGCCCGCTGCGGCCTGCCCGTGCTGCGGCTCGACGACTTCTA
Organism: Streptomyces sp. NPDC091279; assembly: GCF_044757465.1. Lineage (NCBI taxonomy): Bacteria > Bacillati > Actinomycetota > Actinomycetes > Kitasatosporales > Streptomycetaceae > Streptomyces > Streptomyces sp. NPDC091279. The sequence goes on from NZ_JBIVVA010000007.1 coordinate 417,714, forward strand.
CAAGGAGGGCGACGATCCCACGTTGCCGCTGGTGGTGGGGAGTTCGGACATCGACTGGGACCACCCGGGGTCCTGGGACACCGAGGCGGCCGTCGCCGCGATCGCCGAGCTGTGCCGCACCGGCCGCACCGAGGTGCCGGTCTACGACATCTCGCTCAGCGCCCGCACCGGCACCGAGGGTGTCGACATCGCCCGCACCCCGCTCTTCGTGGCGGAGGGCATCTTCGCGGCCGAGATCGTCGCCCGCTGCCGGGAACTGGGCCTGCTGGCCGACGCGCTGTGCCTGAGCCGGGGCCCGCTGACCACGTTCCGCCGCCGTTTCCTGCGGGACCTGAAGGAGGGGCGCAAGTCGGTGCCGTTCCTGCTGCGCCGAGGCTGGCGCCTGATGCGCCAGGAACGCACGATCGTCGTCCGCCAGACCGCCCTGGGCGCCCACCCCTGCGACAAGGACGAGGCCCTCACCCGCCTCGCGGCAGCGGCGGTGGGCCGCCAACCAGCCCCGACCCCGGCCCCGGCCCCGGCCCCGACCAACTGACGGAACGAATCGGGCCACTTCCGCGTCCCAGAACAGAGCCCCGACGCAGAAGGAACCCACCGATGCCCGTTGTCCGCCGCCTGCTCCTGACGGCCGCCCTGCTGACCTCCGTCGCCGCCTGCACCCGCGTGGAGGGCGTGTCCTCCTGCGCGTACCGCGTGACGTACGAGGGTCGCAGCTACGGCGATGTGTCGAACGTCGACTTCACGGCCGGCGAGAGAGTGGGCACCGCCGTCCTGCCGCCCTGCGACCCCGAAGGCGGCGACTCCGGCCAGCGGCTCGCGGCGTACGCGGTCGAGGGAACGGACCCGTCCATCGCCCTCGCCGTCGGCCACGAACCGGACGACCTGACGTACGTGGAGACCCTGTCGCAACAGTGAGAGGGTCTCACGGAAGTGAACCCCAACCCGGATGTTAGAGGGTCTCACGAAAGTGAACGCCACCCCGGGCGCTAGAGGGTCTCACGGAAGTGAAGCCGTATCCCGTTCGCGAAGGGGCGGACATGAGAACGGGACTGGATGGACCCCCCGGCCCTCCAGTCCCGTTCTCCCCCCGTTCCCCCGAGCGATCCCCCGTGATCCCCCGCGGTGACGACCGGCGGCGCTCCCCCGAGCGCTGCCCGCCGTCTCCCCCCTCGAACCTTCAGGCGACAAGCTCCCCGAAGGCGTCCTGCTCGTCACGGCCGAAGGTGAGGACCTCGTCCTCGCGCATCCGGCGCAGGGAGCGCCAGATGCTCGACTTCACCGTGCCGACACTGATGTCGAGAAGCTCCGCGATCTCCGGGTCGGTGCGGCCCTCGTAGTACCGCAGGACCAGCATCGTGCGCTGGAGTTCGGGCAGCCGGGCCAGCGCCTGCCACAGGACGGCGCGCAGTTCGGTGCCGCGCATGGCGTCCGTGTCGCCGGGCGTCTCCGGCAGCTCCTCGGTCGGGTACTCGTTCAGCTTGCGGCGGCGCCACGCGCTGATGTGCAGGTTGGTCATGGTCCGGCGCAGATATCCGCCGACGGCGGCCTTGTCGGTGATCCGCTCCCACGCCCGGTACGTCGAGAACAGCGCGCTCTGGAGCAGGTCCTCGGCCTCGAAGCGGTCGCCGGTGAGGTGGTAGGCGGTGGCGTACAGGGAGGCGCGGCGCTCCTGGACGTAGGCGGTGAACTCCGCCTCCGTCAGCGAACGACGTTCCCCCGTGCCCTCCCTGTACTCGCTTCCCCCGTACGTCTCCCCCGTACCGGCGTCCACCACCGTCATGTAGGCGGTGTGCTGACGCCCGGTGCCGCGACCGCACCCCCGCCCGGTCATGACGGCACCGGACTTCTCCGAACCCCGTGTCACGTCGTGCAGTCGCGTGACCACCGCGCAGTTGCTGGTGCTGTGCAGGGTGTTCATCTCGCGCCCCCCGTCGTGGACTTCCGGTGTTCCGTTCGCTCCGGCGCTTGAGCCCCGCCGATGTCGAAAACTGTGCCGGGGCCACTTCATCGCCTTGTCCGCCGACTGTCACAGAGCTGTCACAGGGGCCCACCACGCGGCACGCACAGGACGATCACATAATCAGCCGCTACGGGTACGTACCTGTACAGGAGTCGAAACCCCGCCCCCGCATGGGCCAGAATGAGCCCCGTGCCTTCCCTGTTGCTGATCGAGGACGACGACGCCATCCGCACGGCCCTGGAGCTCTCACTGACGCGCCAGGGACACCGCGTGGCCACCGCTGCCACGGGAGAGGATGGCCTGAAACTGCTGCGTGAGCAGCGCCCTGACCTGATCGTGCTGGACGTGATGCTGCCCGGCATCGACGGTTTCGAGGTGTGCCGCCGCATCCGGCGCACCGACCAGCTGCCGATCATCCTGCTGACCGCGCGCAACGACGACATCGACGTCGTCGTCGGCCTGGAGTCGGGTGCCGACGACTATGTCGTCAAGCCCGTGCAGGGCCGGGTCCTGGACGCCCGTATCCGGGCCGTGCTGCGGCGCGGTGAGCGCGAGGCGAACGACGCGGCGACCTTCGGCAGCCTCGTCATCGACCGCGCCGCGATGACCGTCACGAAGAACGGCGAGGATCTCCAACTCACCCCGACCGAGCTGCGGTTGCTGCTCGAACTGAGCCGGCGGCCCGGACAGGCGCTGTCCCGGCAGCAGTTGCTGCGGCTGGTGTGGGAGCACGACTACCTGGGCGACTCCCGGCTGGTGGACGCCTGTGTGCAGCGGCTGCGCGCCAAGGTCGAGGACATCCCGTCGTCGCCGACGCTCATCCGCACGGTGCGCGGGGTCGGTTACCGCCTGGACGTTCCTCAGTGACCGACGCGGACGGGGCGGGGCGCGGCTGGGCCGCGGCCCGTAAGGGGATCTGGTCGCGGCTGCGCTTCACGAGCCTGCGGCTGCGGCTTGCGCTGGTGTTCGGCCTGGTGGCGCTCACCGCGGCGGTGTCCGCGTCGGGCATCGCCTACTGGCTCAACCGCGAGGCGGTGCTCACCCGCACCCAGGACGCGGTGCTGCGCGACTTCCAGCAGGAGATGCAGAACCGCGCGGGCGCCCTGCCCGAGAACCCCTCGCAGGACGAACTCCAGCGCACGGCGGGGCAGATGGCCGACAGCAGCCAGCGCTTCAGCGTGCTGCTGGTCGCCGAGTCGGCGGGCGGCAAGGCCGTGTACGGGACTTCGGGCGCGCTGGACGGCTTCTCCCTCCAGGACGTGCCGAGTTCACTCCAGAAGGCGGTGAACAGGAAGCAGAAGGTCGACTCCGCCAACAAGTACCCGTATCACCTGTACTGGCAGCGGGTGGTCGAGCACGGCACCCCGTATCTGGCGGCCGGCACGCAGGTGATCAACGGCGGCGCGACCGGTTACATGCTCAAGTCCCTTGAGCCGGAGGCCAAGGACCTCAACTCCCTCGCCTGGTCCCTCGGGATCGCCACCGCGCTGGCCCTGGTCGGCTCGGCGCTGCTCGCGCAGGCCGCCGCGACGACGGTGCTGAAGCCGGTGCACCGGCTCGGGGTGGCCGCCCGCAGCCTCGGCGAGGGCAAGCTCGACACCCGCCTGCGGGTCTCCGGCACCGATGAACTCGCCGATCTGTCACGGACGTTCAACCTCGCGGCGGAGGCGCTGGAGAAACGTGTCGCCGACATGGCGGGCCGGGACGAGGCGTCCCGCAGGTTCGTCGCGGACATGAGCCATGAGCTGCGCACGCCGCTCACCGCCATCACCGCCGTCACCGAGGTGCTGGAGGAGGAGCTGGAGGCGGAGTCGGGGAGCATCGACCCGATGATCGAGCCCGCCGTGCGCCTCGTCGTCAGCGAGACCCGGCGGCTGAACAACCTGGTGGAGAACCTGATGGAGGTCACCCGCTTCGACGCGGGCACCGCCCGCCTGGTCCTGGACGACGTCGACGTCGCCGACCAGATCACCGCCTGCATCGACGCCCGCGCCTGGCTGGACGCGGTGGAGCTGGATGCCGAGCGCGGCATCCACGCCCGCCTCGACCCGCGCCGCCTCGACGTCATCCTCGCCAACCTGATCGGCAACGCCCTCAAGCACGGCGGTTCCCCGGTGCGGGTGTCGGTGCGGACGGCCGGGGAGCGGCGCGACGAGATCGTCATCGCGGTGCGCGACCACGGTCCCGGCATCCCCAAGGACGTCCTGCCGCACGTCTTCGACCGGTTCTACAAGGCGAGCGCCTCCCGGCCGCGCTCCGACGGCAGCGGCCTCGGCCTGGCCATCGCCCAGGAGAACGCCCACTTCCACGGCGGTGAGCTGACCGCCGCCAACTCCCCTGAAGGCGGTGCGGTGTTCACGTTCCGGCTGCCGAGGGACGTGTCGGAGCTGACGGCCGAGCCGGACGACGGCGACGCGCCGGAGGGGGAGGTCCGATGAGGGCGCGCGCGCTGCTCGCGGTGCCGTTGCTGGCCGGTCTGCTGGCCGGGTGCGGCATCCGTTCGACGCAGGTGCCGACGGACTTCGGGGCGGCGCCCTCGCGGGTGCAGTGCTCGCCGGCCGACCCGAACGTCTCCACGGAGGCCGCGCGGGGGCTGCCGGTGCAGGTGTTCCTGCTGTGCGGGGAGTCCCTGGTCGCGGTGGACCGCACGGTGCGGGTCCCGGACGGAACGGCGGATTCCGCGCGGCGCGTCCTGGTGGCGCAGGGTCTGCTGGACGAACTGGCGGCGACGCCGTCGTCGTCGGAGCAGGAGGCCGGGTACACGACGGACGTGCGCGGCGGGATGACGGTGGACGGGCCCCGGCACGGCGATCCGGAGGACACGTTGCGGCTGAGCAGTCCGCCTGCCGACCTCACGTCGTACGCGCTCGCGCAGATCGTGTGTACGTTCTCGGACTCGGCGGCGGCCGAGGGCGACGGTTCGGTGATCCTGGGCGGCCCGGGCACGGACGTGCTGCGCCGTTACGAGTGCACCGACGACGTCCGCTCCCGCCCCGGCACCCTGACCCCGCCGTCGTCCGAGGTCGGCAAGGGCTGAGGCCGGGTGTGGCGGACGCCTCATGGGGCGGGCGGTGCGCACCGGAACCGTTCCCGCCGGGCGTGGCGTCTTGGGTGGCGTGCAGCGTGAAGGCTCAAACGGCGAAAGCCCCGCGATCCGACTCCGGGTGACGGGAGGTGTCCTCCTCGTCGCACACCTGGTGCTCGTCGCCTGGCTGACCCTGAGACCGCTGGACGTGCCCTGGGTGGCGCCGGCCAATCTGCATCCGTTCGCCGGTATCCGCGCCGACCTCGCGCTGGGCGGCCCGACGGCGGCCCGCCGGATCGCCGAGGGCCTCGCGCTGCTCGCCCCGCTGGGGGTACTGATCCCGCTGGCGCACGGCAGGCTCCAGGCGCCGCCGCTGGGTTCCTTCGTGCGGACGGTGGCGGCGGGCTTCCTCGTGTCGCTGGCGATCGCCCTGTTGCAGACGGGGGTGCCGGGGCGGGTCCCGGACATCGACGCGGTGCTCCTGAACACCGTAGGGGTGGCCCTCGCGCACGCCGTGGTGGTGCCGGGCGGGCGGGCCAGGGCCCGTCGCCGGGGTGCGCGCGAACGGCGCAGCGACGCCCCGAAGGAGGGAGCGTCTCAGGGTCGGACCCCGACGATTCCCAGGGTCGGGATCGTCCCGTAGACGGACGGTTTGTCTTGGGGGGCGGGCGTAGCGTGGAGTTCGGACGGGGCAGCCGCACCGGCGCCCCGGTCAGATGACGCTCACGAAGGAGCAGCACATGTCCGCCCTTGTCCGCCCCACCAACGGCCGCGTGATCGGCGGAGTCTGTGCCGCGCTCGCCCGGCGCTTCGGCACCTCCGCGACGACGATGCGGGTGATCTTCCTGCTGTCCTGCCTGCTGCCGGGCCCGCAGTTCCTGCTCTACATCGCCCTGTGGATACTGCTCCCCGCCGAGAACAAGTCCCGCACCGCCTGGTAGCGGCGCGCCCCCCTTGGCCACGGGGAAACGGCCACCGGGAAACGGCCACGGGGAACGGCGACGGGGCGCACCCCCGTGTCCAAGGGGTGCGCCCCGTCGGCGCGTCGAGGAGGCTCAGCCGAGCGGAATGCCGTTGATCGGCAGACCCTTGGTGGGCAGGCCGCTCAGCAGGGGCAGGCCGCCGAGGAGACCCTTGACCGGGGCGGTGGGGCCGTCGGCCAGCACGTTCGCGGCGGCCGGCTGCGCGGCGGCGACACCGGCCTGGACGGCGGCCGTGCCGTGGGTCAGCGCCTGACCGGCACCCGGCAGCGCGTTGGCGAGGCCCGCGGCGGGCAGCGCCGAGGTGACGGTGCCCAGCGCCTGGGTCGTGTCCGGGAGCGCCGGGGCCGCGCTGGCGGCGCCCGCACCGGCGGCGGCGAAGGCGGCACCGAGGGCGGCGACACCGAGGGTCTTGGCAGCAGACTGCTTCATGAAATGCGTCCTCGAAATGGGGTTACAGGGTACGAGCGGTCCCCGAACGTAAACACGCGAAGGCACCCGCCGCAAACATCGAAATGCGGACGGGTTGTGAATACCGGCCGCATTTACGCGCCCCGAACTCCTGTGTTCACTCGATAGATTCGACAGAACCGCTGGTGGACGCGGTCTGCTGGAACAGCCATTCGGATTTCAGTTCCGCATATCCGGGCTTCACGACGTCGTTGATCATCGCGAGTCGTTCGTCGAAAGGAATGAACGCTGATTTCATCGCATTGACAGAGAACCACTGGATGTCGTCGAGCGTGTAACCGAATACTCCGACGAGATGCTCGAACTCCTGACTCATGCTGGTCCCCGACATCAGCCGGTTGTCCGTGTTGACGGTGGCACGGAAATGCAGCCGCCGCAGCAGTCCGATCGGGTGCTCGGCGTAGGAGGCGGCGGCCCCGGTCTGGAGGTTGGAGGACGGGCACAGTTCCAGGGGGATGCGCTTGTCGCGCACATAGGAGGCGAGCCGTCCGAGGGTGACGGTGCCGTCGTCGGCGACCTCGATGTCGTCGATGATGCGCACTCCGTGGCCGAGCCGGTCGGCGCCGCACCACTGGAGGGCCTGCCAGATGGAGGGCAGCCCGAAGGCCTCGCCGGCGTGGATGGTGAAGTGGTTGTTCTCCCGCTTCAGATACTCGAAGGCGTCGAGGTGCCGGGTGGGCGGGAACCCGGCCTCGGCGCCCGCGATGTCGAAGCCGACGACGCCGAAGTCGCGGTAACGGTTGGCGAGTTCGGCGATCTCCAGGGAGCGGGCCGCGTGCCGCATCGCGGTGAGCAGGGCGCCGACGCGGATGCGGTGGCCGTCGGCGCGGGCGAGGCGTTCCCCGTCCCGGAAGCCCTCGTTGACGGCCTCGACGACCTCTTCGAGGGTGAGTCCGCCCGCGAGGTGCTGTTCGGGCGCGTACCGCACCTCGGCGTAGACGACGCCGTCGGCGGCGAGGTCCTCGGCGCACTCGCGGGCGACCCGCACCAGCGCGTCCCGGGTCTGCATGACGGCGACGGTGTGGGAGAAGGTCTCCAGATACCGTTCCAGCGAGCCGGAGTCGGCGGCCTCCCGGAACCAGAGGCCCAGTGCGCCGGGGTCGGTCTCCGGGAGACGTGCGTATCCGGTCTCCCGGGCGATGTCGACGACGGTGCCCGGACGCAGGCCGCCGTCGAGGTGGTCGTGCAGCAGAACCTTCGGCGCCCGGCGGATCTGGTCCGGCGTCGGGGTGTTCGCGATGCTCTGACTCGTCATGTCCGCACTGTAACTCCTCATCTCCTACGCGCGTAGACGTCCGGGTGTGTGCCCCCGTCGATACGGAACGGTGACCGCACGGACGGGGCGGGGACACCGTCGCTTCTGACACTGTTCTGTCATGGCACACCAAGTGACGCCGGTGCGGCGGGCCCGGCTGGGGAGGGCGTTCGGCCCGCGACCGACGGCGGTGAGCGGGGCGGTGCTGCTGCTGCCGCGCGGCGACGAGGACTCGGCCCGCAGACCGTCGCCGCTGCTCGCGACGGCGTCCGTGCGGGGGCTCGGGCGCAGGTTGGCCCGGGCGGGGCGGGGCGAGGGGCTCGCGGTGCACGTCGTGCACTATCGCGGGCGCGGCTGGAACGGAGAGGCGGCGCGGCTCGCGCAGGACGCGGAGTGGGGTGCCGACGAGGTCGTCCGGCGCTACGGGGATGTGCCGGTCTGTCTCGTCGGCGTCGACATGGGCGGGCGGGCGGCGTTGCGCTCCGGTGGGCACGAGGCCGTCAACTCCGTGCTGGCGATCGCCCCTTGTCTGCCCGAGGAGGATCTCGCTGCGCCACTCGAACCGGTGAAGCAGCTGGTGGGGCGGCGGGTGATGGTCGTGCACGGCACGAATGACCGGCGGACCGATCCGGAGCTGTCGTTCCGGCTTGCCTCGCGGGCGAAGAAGGCGAATCGGGAGGTGTGCCGGTTCGAAGTCCATGCCGACGGGCATGGGTTGCATCAGTACCGGGCCGAAGTGCATGCCCTCGCGGAGGATTTCGTGATGGGTGCGTTGTTCGGGCGGGCCTTCTCGCGCCCTGTGGAGGATGCGCTCGCGGCTCCGCCGCCTCTGGGCTTGCGCATGCCGCTGGCCGCGGGCTTCGGAAAGTCCCTACACCGACACTAGCCACCCGACTGCCGACCGGCGAGGGCAAACAGGCGGTGCCGCCTGGGGCTCTCGATTCGACTGACGGCCGGTGGGGGCTGATCGCGCAGTTCCCCGCGCCCCCTAAAAGCAAGGCGGTGCCGCCTCGGGCTCTCGATTCGGCTGCCGGCCGGTGGGGGCTGGCCGCGCAGTTCCCCGCGCCCCTTACTCGGCGTGGCCGGACCGTCGGCGAAAAGGCTCGGCCCAGTTGGTCGCGCCCACGCGGCGTCGCCGAAACGGGCCCTTCAGGGGGCGAGTCAATGCGGCGCCGGTTCAGCAGCGCCCCGAAAGGGGCGCGGGGAACTGCGCGGCCAGCCCCCACCGGGCGGCACTCGAAACTCAAGCCCAGGGCGGCACCGCCCCGTCTTCAAGGGGCGCGGGGAACTGCGCGGCCAGCCACCACCGGGCGCAGGCCGAAACGGGACCCGAGGCGGCACCGCCCCGTCTTTAAGGGGCGCGGGGAACTGCGCGGCCAGCCACCGCCGGGCGGTGGTCGGATCGCGAGCCCTGGGCGGCACCGCCCTGTCTTTACGGGCGCGGGGGACTGTGCGGCCAGCCAGCGCCGGGCGCAGGCCGAAACGGCAGCCCGAGGTGGGTTATTGGGTTAGCAAGTTGCCCTTTCTTGAGAGGAGGAAGTTTTTGAAGGCTGTCACCGGTGGGGTGTCCGGGTGGCCGTCCAGCCAGGTGAGGGCGATCTCCCGGACCGCCCGAGGCGAGGTGACGGCCAGCTCGACGACCCCGGGGCGAGGAAAGACCGGCGGCGGGAGAAGCGCGACCCCCAGCCCCGCAGCCACCAGCCCACGCAACGTCTCCGCCTCCTCCCCCTCAAAGGCCACCCGAGGCTTGAAGCCCGCTTCGAGGCAGGCGGCGTCGGTGATACGCCGCAACCCGTACCCGGCTTCGAGGGTGACGAACGTTTCCTCGGCGGCCTCCGCGAGCCGCACCCGACGCCGCGCGGCGAGCCGATGATCGGCCGGCACGACCAGGTACAGCTTCTGCTCGTCGAGGCGGCGAGCCACGAGATCGGGGGCGTCCGGCACCGGAGAGGTGAGGCACAGGTCGAGTTCACCGGCGCGCAGCCGCTCCAGCATGGCCTCGCCGTACGTCTGGACCAGCGAGAAACGGACCCGGGGATGATCCGCGCGGAACGCCTGGAGCAGCCCCGGCACCGTCTCCGCCCCCATCGTGTGCAGGAACCCGAAGGCGACCTTCCCGGTGGCCGGGTCGGCATCCGCCCGCACCTCCTCCACCGCACGGCCGATCTCCGCGAGCGCCCGCTCCACCGAGCCCAGGAAGGCGCGCCCGGCCGGGGTGAGCGAGACCGTGCGGCCGTGCCGGGCGAACAGGTCGACGCCGAGATCCTGCTCCAGCCGCACCAGCGCCCGGGACAACGTCGACTGCGGCACCCGCATCTCGTGCGCGGCCCGCGTGACGTGCTCGGTCCGCGCCACCCCGGCGAAGTGCGCAAGCCGCGGGACGAGCGACAGCACGATGGCTTCTGTGTCACTGGACGGTGACAGGTTCCCCTGTGACCTCTGCTGATGCTCCATGGGAACGATTATGGCCAGTTCGGGCATTGGACGGATGAGTCGGTCGTCCCTATCGTCGAAGGCATGTCTCCCGCCAGTACCGGGGCGTCCACCACCCAGGGCGCCGCAGCCCCACCCGCTCCCTCCGCCTCCGCCGCCTCCTCCTCCCTTTCCTCCCCAGACACCCGGCTGGCCCCAGGCTCCCCCGGCTACCGGCGGATGAGCTTCGCGCTCTTCCTGGCGGGCGTCGCGACGTTCGCGCTCCTCTACTCGACGCAGGCGCTGCTGCCGTTGATCTCCGGGGAGTTCGGGGTCGCGGCGAGCGACGCGAGCTGGACGGTGGCGGCGGCGACCGGCGGTCTCGCGCTGTTCGTGCTGCCGATGAGCGCCCTGTCGGAACGGTTCGGGCGTCGAACGGTGATGACGGCGTCCCTCGTGGTCGCGGTCTCCGTCGGCCTGCTGGTGCCGTTCGCGCCGTCGATCGGCACGTTGGTGGCGCTGCGCGCGGTGCAGGGCGCGGCGCTGGCCGGGCTGCCCGCGTCGGCGACGGCGTATCTCGCCGAGGAGGTCAGGCCGAAGGCGCTGGTGACGGCGATCGGCCTGTTCGTGGCGGGCAACAGCGTCGGCGGGATGAGCGGCCGGATCATCACCGGCTGGGTCGCGCAGGAGTGGGGCTGGCGGGTCGCGGTCGGTGTGATCGGCGCCCTCGCGGTCGGGTGCGCGGTCGCGTTCCGGCTGCTGCTTCCGGCGCCGACGCACTTCACGGCGGGGTCGCTGCGGCCCCGGGTGCTGCTCGGGACGGTCCGCGACCATCTGTCCAACCCGTTGCTGCGGCGCCTGTACGCGATCGGCGCCCTGTTCATGACGGTGTTCGGCGGCGTCTACACGGTGATCGGATACCGGCTGAGCGCACAGCCGTTCGGGCTCGCTCAGGGTGTCGTGGGGTCGGTGTTCCTGGTGTACCTGGTCGGTACGGTGTCGGCGTCGACGGCCGGTCGGCTGGTGGAACGGCTGGGTCGGCGCGGCACGTTCTACCTGGCCGGGGGGACGACCGCGGCGGGGCTGCTGCTGTCGCTGGTGGACTCGTTGGTGCCGGTGCTGCTCGGGCTCGTGCTGATCACCGCGGGGTTCTTCGCGGGGCACGCGGTGGCGTCGTCGGCGGTCAGCCGGACGGCGACGCGGGGGCGGGCGCAGGCGTCGGCGTTGTACCAGTCGTCGTACTACATCGGGTCGAGCACCGGCAGTACGGTCGGGGCGGTCGCGTTCCACTCGGGGGGCTGGGGCGGCACGGTCTGCGTGGGCCTGCTGGCCGTGCTGGGCGTCGGTGCGATCACCCTGGCGGGTAGCAGGGCGGCGTCCCGGGCGCAACCGGTGCCTACCGGCTGACGCCGGGGTCTGTGCGGGGCAGGTTGTCGGTCGGCTGCGGCGCCGTGGGGGCTGGTCGCGCCCGCGCGGCGGAGCCGCATATAAGACACAGGCACGCGCCCCTTTAGAAGCAGGGCGTTGCCGTCATCGTTGGCAACAGGTTCGCGCCCCCTAAAAGCAGGGCGTTACCGTCGTCGTCGGCGACATCGTCCCCGGCCCGGCTGGTCGCGCCCACGCGGCGGAGCCGCATATAAGACACAGCCCCGCGCCCCTTTAGAAGCAGGGCGTTGTCGTCGTCGTTGGCAACAGGTCCGCGCCCCTTGAAAGCAGGGTGTTGCCGTTGTCGGCGGCCGAAATAGGAGGGCTTCCACCCGTCGAACTGTTGAACCCGACCGGCCCCCGCCTGGGGGTTTTCTGCTGTGGGGGACGTTGTCAGTGGGCTGGGGTAGGTTCCGGAGTGGGGCGCGATGGTGCGCTATGGGAACGCCAGGGGTGGGTGGACGGCGATGACGACGGACCTCGACATCACGTTGGACAAGTACCGGACCGAGCTGACCGGGTACTGCTACCGCATGCTCGGGTCGTCCTTCGAGGCGGAGGACGCGGTGCAGGACACCATGGTGCGGGCGTGGCGCAGCTACGGGACGTTCGAGGGGCGGTCCAGCCTCCGTTCGTGGCTCTACCGGATCGCCACCAACGTGTGCCTGGACATGCTGAGCGCGGGCAACAAACGGGCCCGTCCGATGGACCTCTCCGACGCGACACCGCTGGCCCGGGCCGCCCTGTCGCCCCGCCCGGACACCACCTGGCTGGAGCCGATGCCGGACGCGCGGGTGCTGCCGGCCGTCGAGGACCCGGCGGAGGCGGCGGTCGCCAAGGAGTCGGTGCGGCTGGCGTTCATGGCCGCGCTCCAGCAACTGCCGCCCAAGCAGCGGGCGGTGCTGATCCTGCGGGAGGTGCTGGCCTGGCGCGCGAGCGAGGTCGCCGAGTTGCTGGGCACCTCGGTGGCGTCGGTCAACAGCGCGTTGCAGCGGGCCCGGGCGACGCTCGCCGAGCGGGAGGACAAGGGGGCTGGCGCGGCCGTCTCCGATCCGTTGGACGAGGAGCAGCAGAAGCTTCTGGAGCGCTATGTGGCGGCGTTCGAGGGGTACGACATGACGGCGCTGACGGCGTTGCTGCACGAGGACGCCATCATGACGATGCCGCCGTTCGACCTGTGGCTGACCGGGCATGCGGACATCGCGGGGTTCATGACGACGATCGGCGCGGCCTGCGCGGGCTCGCGTCTGCTGCCGGTGCGGGTGAACGGGCTGCCGGGGTTCGCCCAGTACAAGCCGGACCCGGAGCAGGGCGGTTTCGCGCCCTGGGCGATCCAGGTGCTGGAGATCTCAGACGGCCGGCTCACCGGGTTCCACTTCTTCCTGGACACGCAGCGCTGGTTCCCGCTCTTCGGGATGCCCCTCCACCTCGACGGGGAGGCCGACCAGGTCGAGGACGGCGCGTAGGGCGGGGGCGGGGTCCCGCAGCCGAATCCGCCCGTCGGCCCGGCGGGCGGCCAGCTGGAGCCGGGCCAGCAGCTCGACGGCGGCGAGGCCGGGCGGCCCGATCCCGGCGACGTCGACCACGACGACGCCGTTCCGACCGGCCGCGAGCCCGGCCCTGACGTCGTCGCAGAGCCCCCTCACCTCGTCCCGGGTGACGGGTCCCGGCGGCGCGACTACGACGGGTGTCATGGCGTCCACGACCGGTAGACCCGACGAGCGGGCGTAACTCATCGCGCCCGGCGGCCGGTCCACTGGTCGGGATCACATTGACCTGTCCCCCTTCTCCCGGGTTGGGTTGGTGTATGCCCCAAGGATCAGCGCCCCCCTGGATACCCGACGCCCTCGCTCACCCGTGGGAGGTGTCGTGCAGGGCGTTCTGACCGGGTTCGCGGTCATCGCGGTCGTCATCGGCGTCGGGTATGTCATCGGGCTCCAGGGTCACCTGGGCGAGCACGGCCGGGAGGTGCTGACGAAGCTGGCGTTCCATGTGGCCTCCCCCGCGCTGATGTTCACGACCCTGGCCCGCACGGATCTCTCGGTCGTCTTCTCCAGCCGCCTGCTGGTGACGGCGGTGAGCACGGCGGTGGCGGCCGGGGTCTTCGCGGCGGTCGGCGTGGCCCGGGGGTGGGGCGTGGGCCGCACCACGATCGGCGCCCTGTGCTCCAGTTACGTCAACTCCGGGAACCTGGGCATCCCGATCGCGGTGTATGTGCTGGGGGACGCGTCACTGGTGGCGCCGGTGGTGCTCTTCCAGCTGGTCGTCGTCACCCCGGTCGCCCTCATGGTCCTCGATCTGGCGGGCGGCGACGGGCAGGACCCGTTGTGGCGTCGTCTGCTGGCCCCGCTGACCAACCCGATCGCCCTCGCGTCCCTGGCGGGTGTGGCGGTCTCGGCATCGGGGCTGCGGGTGCCGGGGCCGGTGCTTGAGCCGTTGACGCTGATCGGCAACATGTCGGTGCCCGCGGTGCTGTTGGCGTTCGGGATCTCCCTGTGCGGCAGCACGATGCCGGGCAAGGGCGCCGAACGGCATCCGGTGTTCCTGTCGGTCGCCCTGAAGGTGGTGGGCCAGCCGCTGGCCGCGTGGGCGCTCGCGGCGGGCGTGTTCGACCTGCACGGCCACCAACTCCTCGACGTGGTCGTCACCTCGGCCCTCCCGGCGGCCCAGAACCTCTACACCTACGCCAGCCGCTACCGCGTCGCCGAGACCCTGGCCCGCGACTCGATCCTCGTCTCCACAGTCCTGTCGGTCCCGGTCCTGGTGGCCATCGCGACGGTGCTGGGCTGAGGGGCGGTCAGCCGACGGGGCTTCGGGGGCCCAGCGGTCGATGAGGAGGCAGAGGGGGTGCCCGCCGCAGCGTAGGCAGCCACCTTGGTGATGTCGTCCCAGCTCCGACCGGGGTCCTGGCTGACGGCGCGTGCGCTCATGACGGTTTTCTCTCGCGTGAGCGTCGCTCCCAGCACGTCGAACGGGACCGGCGATGGTCCGCCGATCCCGTTCACCCAGACGAAGGAAGCGCAGGTCAGGCGATACGTTCCCGCACCACCGGGGTCGCCGTGAACGGCGTTCCCTCGGGGCTGATGTCGTAGGAGCCCGCCGTCGCCTCCAGGGCGTAGGGGAAGCGGGCCGGGGTGTCGGTGTGGAGGGTCAGGAGGGGCTGGCCCGCGGTGACGTGGTCGCCGGGCTTGGCGTGCAGTTCGACGCCCGCGCCCGCCTGCACCGGGTCCTCCTTGCGGGCGCGGCCCGCGCCCAGGCGCCAGGCGGCGATGCCGACGTCGTAGGCGTCGAGGCGGGTCAGGACGCCCGCGGCCGGGGCGGTGACGACGTGCTGTTCCTTCGCCGTGGGCAGCGGGGCGTCCGGGTCGCCGCCCTGCGCCGCGATCATCCGGCGCCAGACGTCCATCGCGGAACCGTCGGCCAGCGCCTTCGCCGGGTCGGCGTCCTTCACACCGGCCGCGTCGAGCATCTCGCGGGCCAGCGCGATCGTCAGCTCGACGACGTCGGAGGGGCCGCCGCCCGCCAGCACCTCGACGGATTCCCGGACTTCGAGGGCGTTGCCGGCCGTGCGGCCCAGCGGGGTCGACATGTCGGTCAGGAGCGCGACCGTCTTGACCCCGTGGTCGGTGCCCAACCCCACCATCGTGGACGCCAGTTCACGCGCGTCCTCGATCGTCTTCATGAAGGCGCCCGTGCCCACCTTCACGTCCAGGACCAGGGAACCGGTGCCCTCGGCGATCTTCTTCGACATGATCGAGGAGGCGATCAGCGGGATCGCCTCGACCGTGCCGGTGACATCGCGCAGCGCGTACAGCTTCTTGTCGGCCGGGGCCAGGCCGTCGCCCGCCGCGCAGATCACCGCGCCGGTGGTGTCGAGAACGGCGAGCATCTCCTCGTTGGAGAGCAGGGCCCGCCAGCCGGGGATGGACTCCAGCTTGTCGAGGGTGCCGCCGGTGTGGCCGAGGCCCCGGCCCGAGAGCTGCGGGACGGCCGCGCCGCAGGCCGCCACGAGCGGGGCCAGCGGGAGCGTGATCTTGTCGCCGACGCCGCCCGTGGAGTGCTTGTCGGCGGTGGGGCGGGACAGCGCGGAGAAGTCCATGCGCTCGCCGGACGCGATCATCGCGGCGGTCCAGCGGGCGATCTCGCTCCGGTTCATGCCGTTGAGGAGGATGGCCATCGCGAGCGCGGACATCTGCTCGTCGGCGACCTCCCCGCGGGTGTACGCGTCGATGACCCAGTCGATCTGCTCGTCGCTGAGTTCACCGCGGTCCCGCTTGGTGCGGATGACGGAGATGACGTCCATGGCCTTGGCTTTCCTTCCGACGGTCAAAGAAAGACGCGGCCCCTCCGTGTCGGGCAGAGGGGCCGCGCGGGAGTTACTGGGCGGCCGTGAGGTGCCCGGGGCCGAAGGCCTGCGGGAGCATGTCCGCCAACGGCAGGATGCCCGCCGGGGTTTCGAGGAGCAGGTCGGCGCCGCCGAACTCGTACAGGAGCTGTCGGCAGCGGCCGCACGGGACGAGGATCTCGCCCTGGCCGTCGACACAGGTGAAGTGGGTCAGCCGGCCGCCCCCGGTGCGCTGTAGCTCCGAGACGAGACCGCACTCGGCGCACAGGCCCAGGCCGTAGGACGCGTTCTCGACGTTGCAGCCGGAGATGATCCGGCCGTCGTCGACACGCGCGGCCACCCCGACCGGGTACCCGGAGTAGGGGGCGTAGGCGTGGGTCATGGCCTCGCGGGCGAGGGCGCGCAGCGCGGGCCAGTCCACGGCGCCGGTCACTTGCCCTGTCCTCTGCGGTAGGGCATGCCGTCCGCCTTCGGCATCCGCAGGCTCTGCGCGGACAGCGACAGCACCAGCAGGGTGACGAGGTACGGGGTGGCGGTGACGACCTGCTTGGGGACGTCGTCGGTGGTGGCGTACCAGACGAACATCAGGGCCGAGGTGACCAGCGTGATGACGGCGGGCGTGTACCGCTTCCTCCAGGCGAGGTAGGCCGCGCCGAGGACGAGGAGGATCGCCAGGAGCAGGATGAGGGCGTGCACGTTGGTGGTGCCGCCGCGCAGGTTGAGGCTGTCGGTGTAGCCGAACAGGCCCGCGCCGAGGGCGAGTCCGCCCGGCATCCAGTTGCCGAAGATCATCGCGGCGAGGCCGATGTAGCCGCGCCCGGCGGTCTGGCCGTCGAGGTAGACGTTGGAGGCGACGATCGAGAGGTAGGCGCCGCCCAGGCCCGCGAAGCCGCCGGAGACGATCACGGCGATGTACTTGTACTTGTAGACGTTGACGCCGAGCGACTCGGCGGCGACCGGGTTCTCGCCGCAGGAGCGCAGCCGCAGCCCGAACGCGGTGCGCCACAGCACGTACCAGGAGAGCGGAACGAGGGCGACGGCGACGACGGTCAGCGGCGACAGGTCGGTGATCAGACCGCCGACGAGTCCGGCCAGGTCGGAGACGAGGAACCAGTGCTTGTCGTTGAGGGTCTCCAGGGCGCTGGAGAGGCCGGGGACGTCGAAGCTGCCCAGGGAGTCGATGGGCGGGGACTGCTTGGAGGAGCCGCCGGGCGCGTTCTCGAAGGTGAACTTCGAGAGGTAGCGGGTGGAGCCGAGGGCGAGGATGTTGATGGCGACGCCGGAGACGATGTGGTTGACGTTGAAGGTGACGGTCGCGATCGCGTGCAGGACCGCGCCGAGGGCGCCGCCGACGATGCCGAAGACGACGCCGGTCCACGGGCCCCACTGGTAGCCGGCCCAGGCGCCGAACCAGGTGCCGAGGATCATCATGCCTTCGAGGCCGATGTTGACGACGCCGGCCCGCTCCGACCACAGGCCGCCGAGCCCGGCCAGGCCGATCGGGACGGCGAGGCTGAGCGCGGTGGACATCTGGCCGGTGGAGGTGATGCCGTCGGCGCCGGTGATCAGGCGGACCACCGAGGTGAGGACCAGGACGCCCGCGATGATCAGCAGGAGGACCGGCAGGGACAGGCGGCGGCTGCGCGTGCCGGGCTTCTTCGCCTCGGGCTTGCTGAGGGTCGCGGTGCTCATCGGGCCGCCACCTCCTTCTTCTCGGTGTTCTGGGCGGCGGCCGCGGCCAGTTCGGCGCCGACCTGGCGCTGTTGCCTGCGCAGCCCCCACTGGCGGACGGCCTCGTAGGAGATGACGACGGCGAAGACGATCAGGCCCTGCATGATCGTCGCGATCTCCTTCTCGTACGCGACCGGGGTGGCGTAGTCGAGGGCCGGGGAGGCCTTGTCGAGGAAGGCGATCAGGAGGGCGGCGAAGGCGATGCCGACCGGGTTGTTGCGGCCGAGCAGGGCGATGGTGATGCCGGTGAAGCCGAGTCCGGTGGGGAAGCTGAGGCTGTAGGTGTGGGCGTCGCCGAGCAGCAGCGGCAGCCCGGACAGGCCCGCGACCGCGCCGGAGATGAGCATCGCGGTGAGGACCATCTTCTTGGCGTCGACGCCGGAGGCCGCGGCGGCGGTCTCGGAGGCGCCGGTGGCGCGCAGGTCGAAGCCGAACCGGGTGCGGTTGAGGATCACCCAGTAGGCGACGCCGAGCAGCACGGCGAGGAAGACCAGGCCGTAGATCTCGCCGACGTCCGCGCCGAGGTCGATGCCGGGCACCCAGCCGGAGGCCTTCATGGTGCCGGTGGTCATGTTGTTGCCGACCTGCACGCCGAAGACGTCGGAGAGGGTGAGGTAGCCGATGACGCTGGTGGCGATGGCGTTCAGCATGATCGTGGCGACGACCTCGCTGACCCCCCGGGTGACCTTCAGGACGCCCGCGATACCGGCCCAGAAGGCGCCGGTGAGGGCGCCGACGAGCAGCAGCAGCGGGATCTGGAGGAATGACGGCAGCGCGAGGTGGGCTCCGACGACGGCGGTCATCATCGCGGCGAGCCGGTACTGGCCGTCGACGCCGATGTTGAAGAGGTTCATCCGGAAGCCGACGGCGACCGAGAGGGCGGCGATGTAGTACATCGACGCCTGGTTGAGGATCAGCACCTGCACATCGGAGAACCCGACCTGCTCCAGCATCAGCACATACGGCTGGAACGGGTTCTTGCCGGACGCGATCAGCACGATCGAGGTCAGCAGGATCGCCGCGACGAGCGCGATGACCGGCCCGGCCACCGCGAGGAGCACGCGCTCCTTGTCGAACTTCTTCATCGGGCCTCGTCCTCCGGACCGGCGGCGTGCGCGGGGTCGTCGGTGCTCTCGGTGCTCACGGGGTCTGCGGGGGCAGTGGGTGCTGCGGGTGCCGCGGTTTCATCGGAGTCGGTGTGTTCCAGGTGGCCGGAGGCGGCGCCCGTCATGGCGGAGCCCAGCTCCTCCGGGGTGACGGTGGCCGGGTCGGCGTCCGCGACGAGGCTGCCGTTGTAGATCACCCGCAGGGTGTCCGACAGGCCGATCAGCTCGTCCAGGTCGGCGGAGATCAGCAGCACCGCCAGGCCCTCGCGGCGGGCCTCCCGGATGCGGTCCCAGATCTGCGCCTGCGCGCCGACGTCCACGCCCCGGGTGGGGTGGGCGGCGATCAGGAACTTCGGCGCGTGGCTCATCTCCCGGCCGACGATCAGCTTCTGCTGGTTGCCGCCGGACAGGGAGGCGGCGGTGACGTCGATGCCGGGGGTGCGGACGTCGTACTCCTCGACGATCCGGCGGGTGTCGGCCTGGGCGGCCTTCGGGGTGAGCCAGAAGCCGCTGGCGTTGGGGGCCTCGGTGACATGGCCGAGGATGCGGTTCTCCCACAGCGGCGCTTCCAGGAGCAGCCCCTGGCGGTGCCGGTCCTCGGGGATGTAGCCGACGCCGCCCACCCGGCGCCTGCGGGTGGACCAGCCGGTGATGTCCTCGCCGAGGAAGGCGATGGCGCCGGAGTCGGCGTGCTTGGTGCCGATCAGCGCGTCGATCAGCTCGGTCTGGCCGTTGCCCTCGACGCCGGCGATGCCCATGACCTCACCGGCGTGGATGGTGAAGGTGACGCCGTCGAGGACCTTCTTGACCTCGCCGCCCTCGTGGGCCAGGCCGATCCCGCCGGACGGTTCGGACTCGACGCCGAGGGAGGCGCCGCCGCTGGCGTAGACGGTGAGGTCGCGGACCTCGACGACCGGGCGGTCGGTGACCGTGGACTCGGCCGTCTCGGGGGTGGGCAGTTCGCTGCCGACCATCATCTCGGCGAGCTGACGCGGGGTGGTCTCGGCGGGGACGGCCGTGCCGACGGTGGTGCCGCGCCGGATGACGGTGATCTCGTCGGCGACCGAGAGGACCTCGCCGAGCTTGTGCGAGATGAAGATGACCGAGAGGCCCTCGGCCTTCAGTTCGCGCAGGTTGTCGAAGAGGGCGTCGACCTCCTGCGGGACCAGCACGGCGGTCGGCTCGTCGAGGATGAGGGTGGTGGCGCCGCGGAAGAGGACCTTGAGGATCTCCACGCGCTGCCGGTCGGCGACGCCGAGTTCCTCGACGAGGGCGTCGGGGCGCACCCCGAGGCCGTAGCGGTCGGAGATCTCGCGGATCTTCTTGCGGGCGCCGGCGCCGATGCCGTACAGCTTCTCGCTGCCCAGGACGACGTTCTCCAGGACGGTCAGGTTGTCGGCCAGCATGAAGTGCTGGTGGACCATGCCGATGCCGCGCGCGATGGCGTCGGCGGGGCTGGCGAACGTGACCTGCTCGCCGCCGACCGCGATGGTGCCCTCGTCCGGCTTCTGCATGCCGTAGAGGATCTTCATCAGGGTCGACTTGCCGGCGCCGTTCTCCCCCACCAGGGCGTGCACGGTGCCCTTGCGGACGCTCAGGTGGATGTCGTGGTTGGCGACGACACCGGGGAACCGTTTGGTGATTCCGGCCAGCTCGACAGCGATCGCGGTGCGATCGCCGAGCGGAGGGCTACTGGTCGCGTCGATGGCGCACACTCTCCTCGGGAAAGGGGCCTCTCTACGCGCGTAGCGCCCCTGCTTTGCCTAGTGCTCGGACCCCGGTCGATCGTGATCGTCTCGCGATCGGCTGTCGATCCGTTCCGAGCATTCTGCCGCGCGAACGGGGCACGAGGAGACATCGTCCCCGCGCCCCGTTCCGCGGCCGTAACGCTGTCATTACAGCGCCCCCATGGCCATGGACCCACCGGCCCGGCGTCAAGAGCGGGTCAGGAGGTCTTGACCTTGATGCTGCCGTCCTTGATGCCCGCCTCGGCCTTGCTGATCGCGGCCTGCATGTCGGCGTTGTTCTTGAAGGTCGGGTTGGACTCCGAGAGGCTCACGCCGCCGTTGGCCAGGCTGCCGCGGACCTCGCTGGTCTCGGGCTTGCCGGCGTGCACGGACTTGGCGAGGGTGAAGACCGCGCCCTGCACGTTCTTCATCGCCGAGGTGAGGATGTACTTCTTGTACGTGGCCAGCGCGTCCTGCTTGTACTGGTCGGAGTCGACGCCGATCGCCCAGATCTTGTGCGCGGCGGCCGCCTTGATGACGCCCTGTCCGGAGAGACCGGCGGCCGCGTAGACGACGTCGGCGCCCGAGTCGATCTGGCCCTCGGCCGCGTTCTCGCCCTTGTCGGGGCTGGAGAAGCCGCCCTCCTCGGCGGTCTCGGTCAGGTACTGCGACTTGACCGTGATCCCCTTCTTGGTGTCGGCGACGCCCTGCTTGTAGCCCGCCTCGAACTTGTGGATCAGCGGGTTGTCGACGCCGCCGACGAAGCCGACGGTGTTCGACTTGGTGGTCTTGGCGGCGGCGACACCGGCCAGGTAGGAGGCCTGCTCCTCGTGGAAGACCAGGTCCGCGACGTTGTCGGCCTTGATGGTCTCGTCGTCCACGATGCCGAAGGTCACCTTCGGGAACTTGGCGGCGACCTCCTTGACGGCCGGCGCGTAGGCGAAGCCGACGCCGATCACCGGGTTGTAGCCGGACTTGGCGAGCTGCTCCAGGCGCTGCACCTTGTCGGCGCTCGACTCGCCGTCCTGCGGCTCGACGGCCGTCGACTTGTAGCCGAACTCCTTGTCGGCCTGGTCGAGACCGGCCGTCGCGGCGTCGTTGAAGGACTGGTCGCCCTTGCCGCCGACGTCGTACGCGAGGGCCAGGCCCTTGTCGCCGCCGGAGGAGGAGGTGGAGCTGGTCGAGCTGCTGCCGCAGGCGGAAACAGCCACAGCGAGAGCGGCAGTTGCAGCGCCTGCAACCGCGATACGGGACACCCGGCGCATGGAAGGAGACTCCTTTGTACAAGCGCCTGGACCGGCGCTGGTTCCGGCGCAGCGTAACGCGCGTAGACCAGACGGAAAACCCCTTCTGTCCGGTCCGTTACCGACCTGTGGCCACAGATCCTTCACCGATGACGGACGGCAATGCGCCCCTCGCACAAGGCGAGGGGCGCAGGGGGTCGACGGCGCCCGAAAGGGGCGTCGGGGGTCACTTGGTGTTGACGGTGACCTTCCCGTCGATGATGTCCTTCTCGGCCTTCTCGACGGCCGCGACGACCGCCGGCATCGCCTTGTACTTCGGGTTGGAGTCGGCGAAGCCCACCCCGCCCGACTTCAGGTCGGCGCGCACCTCGCCGCTCAGCGGCTTGCCGTCGACGACGGACTTCGTGAGGTCGTAGACGGCGCCGCCGACGTTCTTCAGGGCGGAGCCGAGGATGTAGTCCTTGTACTTGGCCAGCGCGTTCTGCTTGTACTGGTCGGAGTCGACGCCGATCGCCCAGACCTTGTGCGCGGCGGCCGCCTTGATGACGCCCTGCCCGGACAGACCGGCGGCCGCGTAGACCACGTCGGCGCCCGAGTCGATCTGGCCCTCGGCCGCGTTCTCGCCCTTGTCGGGGCTGGAGAAGCCGCCGTCGGCCGCGGTCTCGGTCAGATACTGCGACTCGATCTTGATCTTCGGGTTGATGGACTTGGCGCCCTGGTCGAACCCGGCCTCGAACTTGTGGATCAGCGGGTTGTCGACGCCGCCGATGAAGCCGATGTGGTTCTTCTTGGTGGCCTTGGCGGCCGCGACCCCGGCGAGGTAGGAGGACTGCTCCTCGTGGAAGACCAGGTCGGCGACGTTCTTCGCCTTGATGGTCTCGTCGTCGATGATGCCGAAGGACACCTTCGGGAACTTGGCGGCGACCTCCTTGACGGCGGGCGCGTACGCGTAGCCGACGCCGATGATGGGGTTGTACCCGGCCTGGGCGAGCTGCTCCAGGCGCTGTTCCTTGTCCGCGTCGGTCTCGTTGTCGCTGGGTTCGACGTCCCGGCCGCTGAGCTTGAACGCCTTCTCGGCCTTCTCGAAGCCCGCGTAGGCGGCGTCGTTGAAGGACTGGTCGCCCTTGCCGCCGACGTCGTAGGCGAGCCCGATGCCCTTGCCCGAGTACTTTCCGGACCCGGAGGAGCTGCCCGTCGAGTCGGTGGAGGACTTGCCGCAGCCGGTGGCGGCGAGCGTGACGACCACGGCGGTGACCGCGGCCAGGGAGAACGTGCGCCTCCGCGACGTCCGAGATGTGTAGCCCACAACAAGCACCCTTCGTCCCAACGGAACCATGGCCGGTCCGCTCCCCCGGTGTCCCGCCCAAGACGGCGATTGCGGCGCACAGTACGCGCGTAGAGCGGGCCGAAACAGGGGTGACGGCGGCTGTTATCGAACCGTGCCGACGCCTGGTTACGTCTGTGCGCCGCCGGTTACATCAGGGTGACACAAGGGGACGAAGGGGCGCCAAACGGGCACCCCCTCGCTGTCGGGCTGTCGGGCTGTCCGGTCAGGTACCGGCGTCCAGCAGCGCGGCGGCCGTGAACAGCTCCACGCCGACGGTGATGGCGGCCTCGTCGGCGTCGAAGTCTCCCTGGTGCAGATCGCGCACGGTCCGCTCGCCCGGGGTGCGGACGCCGAGCCGGGCCATCGCGCCGGGCACATGCTCCAGGTACCAGGAGAAGTCCTCGCCCCCGAGGCTCTGCTCGGTGCTCTCGACGGAGTCGGGCCCGCGCCGCAGCGTCATCGCGTCCCGCAGCAGGTCGGCGACGTCGGGGTCGTTGACGACCGGCGGGACGCCACGGACGTAGGTGATCTCCGACTTGGCCCGGTGCAGGTTGGCGACCTCGTCGATAGCGGCGACCACCAGGTCGGGTGCCTTGCGCCAGGCGGGCAGGTCGAGGCAGCGGACGGTGCCGGACAGCTCGGCGTGCTGCGGGATGACGTTCGACGCGTGGCCCGACTCGATGCGGCCCCAGGTGACGGCGACGCCGCTGCGGCTGTCGACCCGGCGGGCGACCAGCGCGGGCACGTCGACGGCGACGCGGGCGGCGGCGGTGACGAGGTCGGTGGTGAGGTGCGGGCGGGCGGTGTGGCCGCCGGGGCCGTCGAGGGAGACCTCCAGGCGGTCGCAGGCCGACGTGATCGCGCCGTGCCGCAGCCCGATCCGGCCGGCGTCCACGCGGGGGTCGCAGTGCACGGCGACGATCCGGCCGACGCCGTCGAGCACCCCGCACGCGACGACCTCGTCGGCGCCGCCGGGCAGCACCTCCTCGGCGGGCTGGAACAGCAGCCGCACCCGGCGCGGCAGCCGCCCCTGCCGGTGCAGCTCGGCCAGCACGAGCCCGGCGCCGAGCACGACGGTGGTGTGGACGTCGTGGCCGCAGGCGTGCGCCCGGTCCGGCACCGTGGAGCGGTAGGCGCAGCCGCTCTTCATGTCCGGGATGGGCAGGGCGTCGATGTCGGCGCGCAGGGCGAGCATCGGACGGTCGTCGTCGGGGTCGCCGATGTCACAGATGAGCCCGGTGCCCAGGGACAGGACCTGTGGTTCAAGACCGGCCTGCTCCAGGCGCCGCTTGAGCGCGGCGGTGGTGCGGAACTCCTGGTTGCCTAGCTCCGGGTGCATGTGCAGGTCCCGCCGGAACGCGACGAGTTCGGCACGCAGCGCCTCGGGCAGCGTGCCGGGGAGCACGGCTTCGCGGAGAAGTTCGGCATCGGACTCTGGTGACATCAGTTGCTTCACCCTCTGAAGGGTAGGACGCCTTCCCCCTCAACCACCCATGATCACCGAAACTTCAGCCCCCCGAGAGAAATTTCCCACGCCGTGGACGCATACGCTCCCCCACACCTGGGTAAAGTAACGGCCCCCTCCACGGAGAACAGGGGCCAGGGCAACGCCCTGCTTTTGGCTTTTCAGGGGCGCGGGGCTGTATCGATGTGCGGCTCCGCCGCAGCGGGCGCGACCAGCCCCCACGGCGCCGCAGCCGAAACACAACCCGTCGTCCCCGCCCCACCACCGGAGGTCACATCGCTGGGGCGACCGACTGGAGGCGGGTCACATCCCGCGCCGTGCCGGTGACGCCGGAGAGAAACCCCTGCGCCCGGGGCGAGGCATGCTGAGTGAGCCAGGCCGGGTCGATGTCACAGACCGCAACCTTGACCTCGGTCCCGGCCAGCGCCAACGGCAACGTGTGCACGACCGTCGACGGAAAACTGAGGATCGTGCGCCCGATCGGCCCCCGCCGGGCGATCAGCTCCAGCGGCAGATCCGGCCGCACGATCTCCAACCCGGTCTCGACGGCCAGCCGGTGCAGTTTCTCGGTGCTCTCGCGCCGATGCGCGAAGTACCGGGTGACCCCGTGCGCCCCGGCGAGGCTGCGCACCGCCTCCAGGTAGTGGCCGTCGTCGACCACACCGGTCTCCACCAGCGAGGTCCCGACCAGGTCCGCGCCCCTGGTGAGCCGGGGCGGCCCGAACCGGGCGCGGGTCCACGCGAAGGAGTTCTCGATGACCGTGACCCCCTCGGGCTTGTCGGTCACCGGCATCGAGGAGAACACCGTCACCCGGCGCTTGCCGCTCGGGGTGAGGCGGCGCCTGGCGACCGAGGAGACCGGCGCGAAGACCAGGTCGCGGGGTCCGGGCCGGCCGCCCTTGCGGTGCCAGCGCACCAGCCGTTCCCCGCGGGCGAGTTGGGCGACGAACTCCATGGTCGCGGTGCCGTCGTCGACGACGACGAGGTCACGGGCGCTGGTGATGGTCAGCAGCAGCTGCACGTAACGGGAGAACGGGTCGCCCAGGACGATGCGGGAGGCCCGCCGGAGCATCCCGGTCAGCCCGCCGATGGTCTGGAACGGTGCCGCTGGCCCGCCCCTGGCCTCTTCCCAGCGGACCTGGTGGCCCTCGTCGCGGGCCAGCTCCGCCATCCGGCGCAGCTGCCCGCGGGTCATCGGGTCGGTCGGGGACAGCACGACCAGGGTGAGCCCCGCGCCGGCCGCGTGGCCGTGCGCCCACTCCAGCACGTTGAGAAGTTGTACCGGGCTCTCGACGAACGCGAGAGTGGGGTGCCCTGCGGCTTTGGCGCGGAGGCTCATCGGGTGTAAACGTCCCCTGGGAGTGTCGGACCGGGTGGGTCAGACCGCGACCGGCTCGCCCGCGGCGGCGGCGATCTCCGCCTCGGCGACGACGCCGGAGACGCGGCGCAGCTTCTTCATCGGGCCCAGCTCCGAGTCGTAGACCTTCTTGACGCCGTCACCGAGGGAGGCCTCGATGGTGCGGATGTCGCGGACCAGACGGGTCAGGCCCTGCGGCTCGACGGAGGCGGCCTGGTCGGAGCCCCACATGGCGCGGTCGAGGGTGATGTGCCGCTCGACGAAGGTGGCGCCGAGCGCGACGGCGGCCAGCGTGGTCTGAAGGCCCGTCTCGTGGCCGGAGTAGCCGATCGGGACGTTGGGGTACTCGGCCTGGAGGGTGTTGATGACGCGGAGGTTCAGCTCCTCGGCCTGCGCCGGGTACGTCGAGGTGGCGTGGCACATGAGGATGTTCTCGCTGCCGAGGACCTCGACCGCGTGCCGGATCTGCTTCGGCGTCGACATGCCGGTGGAGAGGATCACCGTGCGGCCGGTGGCACGCAGGGCGCGCAGCAGCTCGTCGTCGGTGAGGGACGCGGAGGCGACCTTGTGGGCGGGGACGTCGAACTTCTCCAGGAAGGCGACGGCCTCGGTGTCCCACGGGGACGCGAACCAGGCGATGCCCCTCTTCTTCGAGTACGTGTCGATCTGGCGGTACTCGTCCTCGCCGAACTCCACGCGGTGGCGGTAGTCGATGTAGGTCATGCGGCCCCAGGGGGTGTCCCGCTCGATGTCCCACTGGTCGCGCGGCGTGCAGATCTCGGGGGTGCGCTTCTGGAACTTGACGGCGTCACAGCCGGCCTCGGCGGCGGCGTCGATGAGCTTGAACGCGTTCTCCAGGTCGCCGTTGTGGTTGATGCCGATCTCGCCGACGACGTAGACGGGGCGGCCGGGGCCGGCCTCGCGCGAACCGAAGGAACGGATACGGGAGTTGGTGCTCATGGCAGGAACTGTCCTTACTTGTCGAGGGAGTCGAGAGAGGGACCGAGGAGCCAGCTGGCGATCTCTCGGATCGCGCCGTCACCGCCGGGGAGGGTGGTGACCGCGCGTGCGGCGCCGCGTACGACGTCGTGGGCGCTCGCGACCGCCACCGGCCAGCCCGCGAGGGCGAAGCAGGGGAGGTCGTTGACGTCGTTGCCGACGTAGAGCACGCGCTCGGGCGCGATGCCCTGCTCCTCGCACCACTGCTTCAGCGCGAGGTCCTTCCGGTCGATGCCGTGCAGGACCGGGATCTTGAGCTTCCGGGCCCGGGCGGCGACGACCGGGTTCTGCTCCGTGGAGAGGATCAGCATCTTCAGGCCGCTCGTGCGCAGCGCGGCGATGCCGAGTCCGTCGCCGCGGTGCACGGAGACGAACTCCTTTCCATCGGCGTCGATCAGCACCCGGTCGTCCGTCTGGGTGCCGTCGAAGTCGAGAACGACCGCGTCGACGTCGTCCGTCGTCGGCAGCGAACCGGGGCGGTCCGCGTCGAAGACGGGGGCCAGCGCGCGGGCGCGGGCCAGGTCGTGCGGGTCGTCGATCTCCAGCACGCGCGCGGGGTCCGTGCGGACCAGCTCGGTGCGGCCGAAGAAGCGGTGGCGGTGCTCACGGAAGCCGGTGGCGTCCATGGCGTAGGCCGCGCCGGTCTCCAGGAAGTCCTGGGGGCGGTCCTGGCGGCGCGGGCGGAAGGTCTTGTCGTGGTTGACGCCGTGCCCGCCCTCGGCGGCCTCGTCGGCGTGCCGCCAGACGAAGCCGTGGAACGGTGCCACCGCGACGGCGGTGTCCGCGCCCTGTTCGGCGACCGCGCCGGCCACGGCGTCGACGTCCTCGCGGACCAGGAAGGGGCTGGTGCACTGCACGAGCATGACCACGTCGACGGGGGCGCCGTGCAGGGCCTCGTGGGTGTCCATGGCGTGCAGGACGGCGGCCTCGGAGGTGGCGGTGTCACCGGCGATGGCGGCGGGCCGCAGCACCACTTCGGCGCCTGCCTGGCGGGCGGCGGCGGCGATGGCCTGGTCGTCGGTGGAGACGACGACGTCGGTGACGAGCCGGGTGGAGCGGCATTCGCGGACGGCGCGGGCGACCAGCGGGACGCCGCCGATGGGGGCGAGGTTCTTGGCGGGCACCCCCTTGGAGCCGCCGCGCGCGGGGATCACGGCGAGGACGCGGGGCACCCTGGCTGCGGTGTCGGACATGACCTGCTCTCCTTGAGGCTTCGGGAATCCACCGGGCCGCGGCTGCTCGACGGCGCTCACAGCTCGCCCATCCGCCGGATGACGGGGGCGACGCGCTGGACGCCGTGGCGGTAGGCGCCGCGGGCGGCCCGGCGTACGACCTGCCGGACGGGTCCCGGTGCCCGGTCGGCGGCGGGTGCCCCGGGCAGCGGGCTCCCGTCGGGGCCGAGGTGGTGACGGGCGAGGATGCCGGGCAGATAGCCGGGCGCGGTCTGCGGTGTGTAGTACGGGGCGAGCGGCGCGGCCGGGGCGCCGAGCAGCCCGGCGATCCGCTCCCGGGCGGCGTCGAAGGCGGTGGCGTACGTTCCGTCGGCCACGACACCTTGGCGGGCCACCCATTCCGGGTCGGGCTCGGGGCGGTGCCCTTCGTCCAGCTGGTCCCAGGAGGCGAGGCAGCCGGAGCCCACGAAGTGGTGGTTGCCGAGCGTCTCGCGGATGCCGAGGTCGGTGAGGACGACGGTGGGGACACTGCGGTGCAACGACTCCAGCGCGGCCGTCGAACTGACGGTCACCAGCAGGTCGGTGCGGTCGAGGACCTCGCCCATGTTCCCGTACACCAGGCGGAAGTTGGCCGGCGCGTCGAGCCGCCCGGCCAGCTTCTGGTACGGCAACTCCTCGATGTGCGTGGTGTGTTCACCCGGCCGGGACCGCAGCTTGAGCAGCACCTCGCGCTCGGGGTGCGTGCGGGCGTGCCGGATCAGGCGCTCCAGCAGGTACGTACGGTCGCGCCGGTTGTCCGGGACGGACGGCTGGGCGGCGAACACCACGGTGTACGGGTCGTGTTCGCCCTCGTAGGGCGCCCCGCCGAGGAACGGCAGCGCGACCTCGGTGACGGCCGAGGCGTCGGCGCCGACCCCTTCGTACACGGCGCGGAAACGCTCCGCGTCCTGGCGGGAGTTGGCGAGCACCAGGTCAGCGCCGTGCCGCAGCAGCAGACCGTCGGCGAGCTTCTCGTAGACGACGCCGACATAGCCGGTGACGACGACGGGACGCCGCTCGCGCCCCTGCCACCCGTGTGCCAGGCCGTGCAGCATGGCCTGGACACCGCCGCCGACGAGGGCGAGAACGACGATGTCGTACTCCTCCTCGGTCATGGCGCGCAGGAACTCGGCGGCCGTGACCTCGCGCAGGGAGTCGGCGCGGACGCCCACCTCGGCGAGCTGGCGCGGGGTCGGCGTGGACCGGCCGCGCAGCAGGAACCCGCTGAGCCGGGGTCCGGCTTGCGCGTCGTCGCTGGTTTCGGTTTCCCTGGACGGACCCGGCGCGATCCGGGCCGCCGTCAACGCTCCCCATTTCCAACGGGTGTCGGAGTCCGCGAGGACCGCGATGCGTATGGGCTTCGGAGTACTTGGTGGCACGCCCTAGACGCTAGGAAGCAATTCCGAGGAGCGGCCCAACCGCACCTCAACAAAGAGTTAACAACACCCCGCCGTAAACCGAACTGGGCCGCCGATCGACCGGAAGTACAGCTGGTGCACCGTTCCGTCACATGGAGTTCACCCCCTGTACCGGCACCGGAAAGTTACGGCTCCGGGCCTGCTCCTAGGGTTTCTCGGGTGCCCAAGCTTTCCGTGATCGTGCCGTTCTACAACGTGCAGCAATACGCCCCGGACACCCTGCGAAGTCTCCGTCTCAATGCGCGCGCGGATTTTGAATTCGTGCTGGTGGACGACCATTCGAAGGATGAGACTCCGGCCATTCTCGAACGTGCGGCCGCGCAGCTCTCCGAGGTGGCCCAGGTGCGCCATATCCGTCATGAGAAGAACGGAGGACTCGCCACCGCGCGCAACACCGGACTGGACGCCGCGACCGGCGAGTATCTGACGTTCCTGGACGGCGACGACTGGCTCGCGCCCGGCTACTTCAGCCGACTGGTCGGCTCCATCGAGGAGTTGGGCTGCGACTTCGTGCGCACCGACCACGTCCAGTGCACCGCGCGCGCCCGCACCGTGCAACGGGTGCCGCACGGCCGGCGCCGGGAGGTGCTGAACCCGCGGGAGGCGATCCTGCCGGCCGACCGCACCACCTCCGTGGACTACGCGTTCGCGTGGGCAGGTGTCTACCACCGGCGGCTGCTCGACCGTGGGCTGCTGCACTTCACGGACGGGCTGCGCACCGCCGAGGACCGGCCGTGGATCTGGAAGCTGCACCGGGAGGCGGAGTCGTTCGCCGTGGTGAGCCTGCTCGGCGTGTTCTACCGGCGCGGGGTGGCCTCGTCGCTGACCCAGATCGGTGACGTCCGCCAGCTCGACTTCATCCGCGCCTTCGACCAGGTCATCGAGGAGACCGCGAAGGACCCGGACGCCGAACGGCTGCTGCCCAAGGCCGTGCGCACCTACTGCGCGATCATCGCCCACCACCTCTCCGACCGGGCCAAGTGGGAACCCGCCGTGGCCAAGCAGCTGCGGACGATGAGCGCCGCCGCCCTTCAGCGCATGCCGCAGGACGCGCTCGACGACGTGCTCGACACCATGGACCCGCACCGTTCCGCCCGGCTGCGGCGGCTGCGGCGCCGGACCACCACCGCGAAGGCGGCCGCCTGATGTCCCGTACCACCCGGATCTTCTGCGTCTCGACCCTGTACGGCGCCGCCACGCTGGCCGCCGCGATCGACTCCGACCTGTTCACGGAGGAGGACCGTCGGCTGCTGCTGGTGTTCAACAACTCCACCACGCCGGAGACGACCACCCCTGTCGACGCGATGCCCGGCTTCGAGCCGCTGCGCGCCCGCTTCGACGGCGTGCTGTCCTGGAACGAGGCGATCAGCCCCTTCCACCCCGGCGCGTGGACGCCCCGCGCGGACGACGTCCCGATCCTGGAGCGGTATCTGCGGATGCTGTGGGACCTCGGCGACGACCGGGTGGAGCTGGTCGTGGAGTCCATCCAGGTCACCCCGGCGCTCACGGTGGCCCAGCTGTTCCCCGAAGCGCCGGTCCACGTCTACGCCGACGGCCTGATGAGCTACGGCCCGACCCGCAACAAGATCGACCCGCTGGTCGGCACGCGGGTGCGCAGGCTGCTCCACCTGGACCTGGTGCCGGGTCTGACGCCGCTGCTGCTCACGGAGTTCGGGGTGCCGGCGGAGCTGGTCCCGACGGAGGCGTTCCTCAAGTCGCTGAGTGAACTGACGTCCTCGGTCACGGAGTTGCCGTCCCTTCCCGACAACTCGGCGCTCCTGCTCGGCCAGTACCTCTCCGCGCTGGACATCCTCACTCCCGACGAGGAGGAGGACCTGCACATCCGGATGCTCAGGGGCGCTGTCGCACGCGGTCACCGCGAGATCGTCTTCAAGCCGCACCCCACCGCGCCGGCCCGCTACAGCCGTGCGCTGGAGGCGGAGGCGGAACTGCTCGGCGTCGACCTCACCGTGCTCGACCTGCCGATACTCGCCGAGATCCTCTTCGAGAAGTCGCCGCCCGGACTGGTCGTCGGCTGCTTCTCGACGGCGCTGTTCACGGCGTCCGCGTTCTACGGGCTGCCCGTCGCCCGCATCGGCACCGAGCGGCTGCTCGACCGGCTCACGCCGTACCAGAACAGCAACCGGATGCCGACGGTCCTCGCGGACGCGTTGCTGCCGGATCTGGAGGGGCGTGCGGGTGAGGAGCCCCTCGCCGGGGAGGAGTTGACCGGGCTGGTCGAGGCGGTCGGGTTCACCATGCAGGCGCAGCTGTATCCCGGGTTGCGGGGGGCGGCGGAGCGGTACCTCTCGCGGCACCTCGGGGGGCGAACCCGGCGGTACTTCAAGAAACGGCGGCTCACCGCGTTGGGGTTGCCTGGGGGCATCCCCGAACGGCTGGCGTTCCTGCCGCACAACGCGACGGCGCGGCGGGTCGTGCGCAGGGCGCGGGCCCTGAAACGGAGCGTCAAGCGCTAACGGGACGGGGTTGCTGTCCGGCTGCGGCGCCGTGGGGGGGGAGGGAACGGGTTGTTCGTTCGGCTGCGGCGCCGTGGCGGTGAGAACGGGTTGTTCGTTCGGCTGCGGCGCCGTTGTGGCTGGTCGCGCCCACGCGGCGGAGCCGCATATCGACACAGCCCCGCGCCCCTTGGCGGCGTTGCTGCGCCGTGTATTGACAGGAGCCCGGCGCTCCTCAACCGGCGTTGCCCGGACGCGTGTTGACGGGAGTCCGGAGATTCTGGTCAGGACCCTGTACTCCCGTAGGTCGCCTCGATGCCGGTGAGGATGAGGTGGAGGCTTTCCTCGAAGTGGGGGGTGTAGTCGGTGAAGAGTTCGGGGCCGGCGGCTGCTGCCAGGGGGAAGTCGGTGAGACGGGCGGCGCGGGTGGGGATGTCGTAGCCGTCGCGGCGTTCGCCGGGCATGGGCTGGACGCCCTGTTCCTCGGTGACGAAGCCGAGGGTGAAGAGGTAGGTCGTGGAGGCGGCGCGGGCGGCCCGGCCGAGTGAGAAACCGGCGTCGACGAGGAGCCGCAGGGTGTCCTCCAGCTGCTCGGCGTGCTCGATGCCGGTGAAACGGGAGCCGCTGAAGACGCGGGCGCCGTCGCGGTAGCCGAGCAGGGCGGTGCGCAGCCCGCGGTTGGACTTGAGCAGCCGTTCCTGCCAGGTGTCGGCGGGATCGAGGGGCGTGGCCGCGACCATCCGCCGGTACATCTCCGTCGCCATCTCGTCGAGCAGGGCCTGCTTGTCCTTGAAGTGCCAGTAGAGGGCGGGCGCCTTGACGTCCAGCTCCTTGGCGATGGCCCGCAGGGTCAGCCCGTCGAGCCCGACGTCGTTCAGGAGCGTCAGGGCGGTGTCGGCGACCCGCTTGCGGTCGAGGGGGGTGCGTCGTTCCGTACTCACACTTGACACCTTAACAGCGTTAAGGGCACTCTGGTGAGCAACGGAGCTTAACGACGTTAAGGAGGCGTGCCATGGACACCGATGTGGTGATCGTGGGCGCGGGCCCGACCGGCCTCACCCTGGGCATCGACCTGGCCCGGCGCGGGGTGGCGGCGCTGGTGGTGGAGAAGGCGCCTGGCCTGTTCCCGGGGTCACGCGGCAAGGGCCTCCAGCCCCGCACGATGGAGGTCTTCGACGACCTGGGCGTGATCTCCGCGATCAGGGCGGCGGGCGGCCCCTACCCCACCCAGCTCTTCTGGCGGAACGGCGAACCGGCCGAGGAACGTGCCATGTTCGACCCGGCGGAGGAGACCGAGGACTCCCCGTACCTGGAGCCCTGGATGGTGCCGCAGTGGCGCACCCAGCAGATCCTGTCCGACCGGCTGACGGAGTTGGGCGGCCGGATCGCCTTCCGCCACGAGGTCAGCGGCCTCTCCCAGGACGAGCACGGCGTCACGCTGTCCTTCGCGAACGGCGTGAGTCTGCGGGCGCGTTACGCGGTGGCCGCCGACGGGGGCCGGTCGACGGTCCGCCGGGCGCTGGACATCGCGATGACCGGCGAACAGGTCGATCCGCACCCGATGCTGGTCGCGGACGCGAGGATCACCGGGCTGCCCCGGACCCACTGGCACGTGTTCACGGACGCCCCGGACGGTTACCTGGCGATCTGCCCGCTGGCCGGCACGGACGACTTCCAGGTCACGGCGAGTTTCCCGGAGGGCAGCACGGTCGACCTCTCCCCCGAGGGTGTCCGGGCGGTCGTCGCCACCCGCTCCCATCTCACGGCCGACGCCGTCACCGAGGTCGGCTGGGCCTCCGACTTCCGCCCCCGCGCGGCCCTCGCCGACCGTTTCCGGTCCGGCCGGGTCTTCCTCGCCGGGGACGCGGCCCACGTGCACTCCCCGGCCGGCGGCCAGGGCCTCAACACCAGCGTCCAGGACGCCTACAACCTGGGCTGGAAGCTGGGCGCGGTCCTCACCGGCGGGGCACCGGCCACCCTCTTGGACACCTACGAGGAGGAGCGCCGCCCGATCGCCGCGAGCATGCTCGGCATCTCGACCGGCGTCCACCGCGGCACGGTCCGCCGAGGCGCGGCCACCCGCCAACTGGGCCTGTCCTACCGGGAATCGCCCCTCACCCGGGAAACCCGCGCCGATCCGGGCCCCGTCCGGGCGGGAGACCGGGCCCCGGATGCCACGGTCGCGGGCACCCGTCTCTTCGACGCGTTCAGGGGCCCGCACTGGACCCTGCTGTCCCTCGACACCCCGCCTCCGCCGATCAAAGACCTCCCCACCCTCACGGGCCCACCCCCACCCCCGTACACCCCAGGCCTCTACCTGATCCGCCCAGACGGCTACATAGCCTGGACAGGAACAACCCCCGATTCCCTACACACCTACACCAAAGAAACCTCCCTCCCCCCACCCCCGCAGCCCTGACCGGAAAGACGCCCCAACAACGCCGACTGAGAAGCGCCGGACTCCCGTCAACACACGGCCCGGCAAACCGGATTGAGGAGCGCCGGGCCCCTGTCAACACACGGCCCGGCCACGCCGTTAAGGGGCGCGGGGCCGTATCAATATGCGGCTCCGCCGCGCGGGCGCGACAAGCCCCCACGACCCCGCACCCAACCACGAACCGGTCTTCCAGGGGCGCGGGGCCGTATCAATATGCGGCTCCGCCGCGCGGGCGCGACCAGCCCCCACGGCGCCGCACGCAACCACGAACCGGTCTTCTAGGGGCGCGGGGAACTGCGCGACCAGCCCCCACGGCGCCGCACCCGACACACAACCCCTCAAGGGGCGCGGGGAACTGCGCACCCCCACCCCGGCCCAGCCGCACTCACCCCAGGGGCAAGCCCCTCACCCCGCCCACCTCAAGAGCTGGCGACAGTCAATTTCGCCGCAAACCCCAAGAACAACACCCCCGCAGCGGAGCTACCCGCCGCAGACAACCCCCGCCGCCGCCGAAACACCGCAGCCAACCGAGTCCCCCCAAATATCAACGCACTGAGATACACAAAACTCGCCACCTGCGCAAAAACCCCGAGCACAACGAACGACAACGCCGGATACGCATACGCAGGATCGACGAACTGCACAAAAAAGGCCACGTAAAACAGAATCGCCTTCGGATTGACGAGGCTCACGAAAAACGCCCGCTTGAACGGCCGTTCCTCCCCAGGCGAAGCCTCCCCGCCCCGCTCGGCAACCCGCTCACGCCGAGCCCGCCACATACTCCAAGCCCCCCGCAGCATCCCGACCGCGAGCCACGTCAGATACCCCGCGCCCGCATACTTCACGATCCCGAACAGCACCGCGTTCCCCTGGAGCAGCGAGGCCACCCCGGCCGCGGAGAGCGTCATCAGCACGGTGTCCCCGCACCAGACACCGGCGGCGGCCGTGTACCCCGAGCGCACCCCGCGCCGGGCGGCGACGGACAGGACGTAGAGGGAGTTGGGACCGGGCAGCAGGACGATCAGGGCGAGGCCGGCCAGATAGGTGGGCAGATCGATGACACCGAACATGGAAACGAGTCTTGCACGGGGGTCTGACAGTCACAGAGGTCTGACAGTCACGCGGGTCTGACCGTGCGGTCCCGGACATCACCGCCCGCCACAGTTCACGGCCCGACCCCCGTGGGCAGCATCCGAGTTGGCACGGCCGGAGCAGAGCCAGGACGACCACGGAGGCCCGCGATGCGCAGCAGAAGGCACACCACCGCAGCCGCACTCGCAGCCGCGCTGCTGGCAACCTTGTGCGCCTGCACCGTGCAACCCCTACCCGGCACCAGCACAGGCACCCCCGACAACAAGCCCACCTACCCCGTGCACCTCCAACTCCCCACCCCCACACCCCCGTCGAACGCCGCAGTCACGC
Source organism: Streptomyces sp. NPDC091279 (assembly GCF_044757465.1). Lineage (NCBI taxonomy): Bacteria > Bacillati > Actinomycetota > Actinomycetes > Kitasatosporales > Streptomycetaceae > Streptomyces > Streptomyces sp. NPDC091279. Next base: position 453,487 of record NZ_JBIVVA010000007.1, read on the forward strand.
CCGACACCCCCCGCACCCTCTGGTCACCCGGCGACACCGGACCGGACGTGCGCGCACTCCAGGCCCGGCTGCGCCAGACGGAGTGGCTCTACGACGGCCCCACCGGCACCTACGACGACCTCACCGCACGCGCCGTCAGCGGTTTCCAGGGCAAACGGGGCCTGCCCCGCACCGGCGTCATGGACACCGTCACCTGGCAACGACTGGTCGACATGTCCCGCGAGCCCGGCACTTGGGACCTCTACCTGATGGGCGGCCAACCGCCGGGCCCACCGGACCCGCGCTGCCTGACCGGACGCGTGCTCTGCATCGACAAGGCCAGCAGAACCCTGCGCTGGATGATCGACGGCCGAACCGTGTCGACGATGGCCGTGCGCTTCGGAGCGACGGGCACACCGACCCGGGAGGGCGTGTTCCACGTCTACTGGAAGTCGCGCCACCACTGGTCGACGTTGTACGACTCGTCGATGCCGTACGCGATGTTCTTCAGCGGCGGCCAGGCCGTGCACTACTCGTACGACTTCGCGGCCCGGGGCTACGCGGGCGGCTCGCACGGCTGCGTCAACGTCCGCGACGAAACGGCGATCGCCGCCCTGTACGGCCAGGTCCGCGACGGCGACAAGGTCGTCGTCCACGGGTGAACGTATGGGGCGCGGACGGGACCGGGGGAACGTGTCCCGCCCGCGCCAGGTTGCACGAGCCGTGGGTACGGGGGGAACCCCCGGCTCATGCGACGGCCGATGACCAGTCGGCCCACTCACTACTGCGCCGGTACGACCGAAAACGTCACACCAGTTGGCCAAGATCGTCCGCAACCCCCCGAGACGAGGAAGAACCCGCAGGTCACCCGGCCCGAGCCCGCCCACCCCGATCCCGACCGGCACCACCACGGTCGCCCCCGTCGCCCCCGTTGCCACCTTCACCACTCTCGCGCCCTTTACCACCTTTAGCGCTTTTGCTGCTTTTGCCCCCTTTACTGCCCCCATCCCCCACATCACCCTTAATCCCCTTGCTGCCCTTGCTGCCCTTGCTGCCCTTGCTGCCCGGGGTTATGTGATGCCCTTCGTCGTCGCTCTGGTCGGTCTGGCGGTCGGCGCGGGTGCCGCCGTCCGTTCCGGTGCGGCCCCGGCCGGTGGTGGTGGGGTCGGCGGCGAGGGACGTGCAGTAGGTGCGGACGCGGCCCGTGCCCCCGGCCGCGTCCTTGAGGGCGCGTCTGCGGTCGGCGGAGAGTTCCTTGCCGGCGCGCACGTCACGGCAGGCGGACAGGGCGCCGTCCCACTGCCCGGCGGCGCGGTCGCCGCCCGGCGAGGGCGTGCCCCGGGTGTCCCCGTGCGGGGCGCGCGAGGTCGGGACCCCGGACGTCGGCTCGGGCAGCGCGGAGCGCGACGACGGTGACAGCAGCGGACGTTGCGGGGTGGACGCGACCGAGGCGGAGGCGACGGGGCGCGACGGGGCGTCGTCGAACGGCGCGGGCAGCACCCCGCTGGTCGCGGCGACGGCGGCCCCGCCCGCCATCCCGACGGCCAGCACGGCCGTGAGCCCGAACCGGAAGGGACGGCTCCACCGGGGGCGCCCGGAATTCCGTTCAGGACCGTCGATCCGGATCGGACCGGCGTCGGAGGGGTGCGGCGGGGCGGGCCTGGACGCGGTGGCGCGGGCGGCGCGGAAGGCGGCCAACGCGGCGGCCTCGCCGGGGAGTTCGACGTCGGGTTTGACGGGCTCGGCGGTCAGCGCCTCCAGCGTCCGCGCGAGCCGTTCGGCCTGGTCACGGGTGTCGGCGGGGACGGGTTCGAGGGACTCTCCGCGCAGCAGGATCTCCGCTGTCGCACGGTCCAGCCACCGGTACTGCTCGTCGGCCATCACATGTCCTTCTGCGTCCGCGCACGCGTATCCGTCACACTCGCGGACGTCACCGCGTGATCGCGCGGTTCTCGCTGGGGCGGCAGCGCGTCGAGCACGCCGGCCGATTCCGGATCGTCGCCGAGGAGTTCGGCGAGCCGTTTCAGACCCCGGTGGGCGGCGGTGCGGACGGCGCCGGGCCGTTTGCCGAGGGTCGCGGCGGCGGTCTTGGCGTCGAGGCCGACGACGACCCGCAGCACGACGGCCTCCGCCTGGTCCTGCGGCAGCCGCGCGATGAGGGAGAGGGTCCGGTCGGTGCCGAGGGCCTCGATGGCCTCACCGGCGGTGTCGGAGTCGGCGGCCCGGCCGGTCAGTTCGGTCTCGTCGCCGCCGATGGCGGGGCGGCGGCCACGCATCCGGAGGTGGTCCAGGGCGCGGTTGCGGGCGACGCGGGCCGCCCAGCCCCGGAAACGGTCGGCGTCGCCGTCGAAACGTTCCAGGTCACGGGCGATCTGGAGCCAGGCCTCGGAGGTCACGTCCTCGCTGTCCGCGTCGCCGACCAGTGTCCGCACGTAGCTCAGCAGCCGCGGGTGCACCGACCGGTACACAGTCCGGAACGCGGTCTCGTCCCCGTCCTGTGCCGCACGCACCGCGGCGGTCAACTCCGCGTCGTCCCCCAGCACCGTGATTCCTCAGTCGAAGATGGCCGATGGCCGCGGACACGCTGAGCCGCCCCGCGCCCGGCGCGAAAAGCACGTTACGACCTGAAACCGCTGCTCGTCCATGTCCGTACCCGGTACGACGGCCCAGGGTGTGACAGAAAACGCACTCCCGGCGCTGAACAAAGTACGGGCCGCCGCGCGGCCCGCACCGCGCGACGGCCGGACCTCTCCTGTGGGGGGTGGCGGTCCGGCCGTTGCCGGGTATTCCCGCCCACCAGCCCCTCGGCCTGCTCCACCACACACGCGGGGATGGCCCGTACGGCTACGCGTCCATCGTGTCCAGTGAGTTATCGGCCCCGCGCCTGCGGGGATGGCCCCCGCCTCAACCACCCCACCCCACCGGCGACTTCGCCGCCGTTCCCCCGCCGCCCCGCTACTCCCCCGCCCCCACCGCGTCGCGGCACAGCAGCCGCAGGGAGCCATCCCCGGTGAAGCGGCGTCGGGCCTCGTCGATGGGGTCCCAGAGGCGGCCGTCCGGGGTGCGGAGCCAGTGATCGCCGCCGGTCGCCCACCACTCACCGCCGGTGCGCCGCGCGATGACCTCACCGGCGTACGCCCCGAACCCGCGCAGGACGCCCTCGACGGCGACGTACGGGGTGTCCTCGCGGCGCAGGTCGTCGATGATGCGGTCGACGCGCCACAGGCTCTGCGCCGAGTAGTCGAGCCGCAGCCGCGCCCCCTCCCGCATGGTCGCCACGACGTCGGCGGCCCACCGGGAGGGTTTGACGGCGGCGCTGGGCCGGTCGTGGTGGGGTTCCGCTGCTGCCTCTGCTGTCCTGAAGTGCGCTGTCACACCAGGGACAGCGCTCTGGAGAACCGTTTCGTCACAGGGATTCGGCGGACTGCCCCGGACCGGTGCAGGACCGCCCCACCGACCGCGCACGACGCTCACACGATTCCCCCAGGGGAAGGGGTTTGCCCTGGGGGAAGGAGTCCGTTGATGGAGGGAGGGGGCCGTCGAGCGGGCGGGGTCAGCCCAGGCTGTTGGCCAGGGACGTGAACTGTGTCCACGTCAGGTCCGGTTTCCCGCTGTCCCACAGTTTCTGGACCGTCGCCCGCAACGGCATCCGGATGCCGGCCGCGACCTGCGCCTCGGTCTGCGAGTTGGCGAGGTCGCACCAGACCGCGAAGGTGCCGCCGAGGATCTGGCCGTCGTACCTGGCGGGCACCGCCCCCGTGCCGCGCACCACCAACGGCGTCCACTGCTCGTAGATGCGCTGTCCCGTCGGATAGACGAACGTGTTCGGCTGCCCGAGCACGTAGTACAGGAACTCGTCGTTGTAGTTGACGACCTTCCGTCCCGCGCTCAGATACTCGACCGGCGCTCGGGCGCCCAGCTCCTTGCCGGTCCAGTAGGCGACCTGGAGATCCTTGGCGGGCTGCACGGACGTTCCCGTCAGGAAACCGTCGTTCCAGGCGCGCATGGTGCGACTGTGGGCGCGGATGGTGTCGGCGCGGTCGTTCAGCCAGCCCGTGGCCAGGTCGGCGACGGTGCCGCCGGAGCCGTACTTGGCGCGGGCGGCGCTGGCGAGCTGCGGGAAGGACGCCTGCGGGTTGGCGACGGTGAGCGCCTGGTACTCGTCGCCGCCAAGGTTCCACTGCTTGCCGGGGAACAGCCCGGCGAACTCGTTCAGCAGGTCGTCGACGAGGGCGGCGGCGGCCGGTTTCGAGATGTCGACGGCGCCCTTGGTGGCCACGCCCTGGGCGTTGCGCAGTTGCAGATCGGGGTGGGCGGTGATGACGGCGCCCAGGTGTCCCGGGGAGTCGATCTCGGGCACGACGGTGATGTGCCGGCTCTCCGCCAGCTTGATGATCTTCGTGACCTGCGCCTGGGTGAGGTGCACCTTCGACACGATCTCCGGGTGGGTCTTCGACTGGATGCGGAAACCCTGGTCGTCGGAGAAGTGCAGGCCCAGTTCGTTGTACTTGAGGTCGCCCAGTTCACGGACCCGGTCCTCGATCCAGGACTCGGAGAAATCCTTGCGGGCTATGTCCAGCATGAAGCCGCGTATCTGCTTGGCGGGCTGGTCCTTGACCACGCCCTCCGGCGCCGTGCCGCCGCCGTGCACCTCCTGCTTGAGGGTGCGGGTGCCGTAGAACACGCCCGAGTCGGCGGGCCCGCTGATGTTCACCCGCCCGCCGCTCACGGTCATCGTGTACGACTCCGGGTTCGCGCCCTTGCCGCCGGATATCGCGAGGCGGACGTCACCGGCGCGCACGTCGCTCGTGCGGCCCGCGTAGGACAGGCCCAGTTCGGAGGCGAGCAGCTTCCCCTCGTCCGCCAGCGTGTCGTCGTCCACCACGACCCGCTGCCCCTTCGCGGGGCGCCAGCCGGGCCCGCGCGCGGCGGTGTGCGAACCGACGGCGGGGATCGTGCGGGGCGCCTGCGAGAGCGGGTACGAGCGGCTGGGGCTCGGTTTCGCGCTCGCGGACGGGGTGGCGGCGAGGCCGGGGTCGGCGTTGGACGCCGCGGTCCGTTCCTCGGAGGGCGCCCGCGTGCCGTTGCCGCCTGCGCCGCCGGAGGCCCACACCCCGACGCCGGCCCCGAGGACGACGGTCCCGGCGAAGGCCGCTCCGACGACGGCCCGCCTACGCTTCACGTTCCGCGCCGCTGCACGGCGCCTGTGCTGGCTCACATCGCCAACGTAGGGCCCCTACGAGGTGCCCGCAGCCCGGCCCCGAACCCGGAACTCTTTCCACTGGGTGAAATTCGGGCATCTGTCGGACACGCGGGCCCACCTGTCGCTAACGTGTCCGCCACACCTCTCCCATCCCTCTCCGCCGAAACACCTGTGACGCCCACACACCTTCCTGGCCGAGTCGCCATACCCGCGCTCCCCGAGCAGCCGCGCACCCCGTCCCCGACGGCCCTGCACGCCTTCAACACGGCGGCCGAGGACGACGCCCACCGCTTCCTGGCGAGCTGTCTGAACAGCACCCGCTGGACGCACCGCGTCGCGGCCCACCGCCCCTACCCCGACCTGGACGCCCTCCTCGCGGCGGCGGACGAGGCGGCCTACGACCTCAGCCCGACCGACCTCACCCAGGCGCTGGCCGCCGAGACCCTCCCGGCCCTGCCCACGGACATGTACGAGGCCGCCCATCTGGCCCTGGGGGCAGCCCACGCGGCCTACGAGACCCGCTTCGGCCACGCCTTCGTCATCAGCCTGGCCACCGTTACGCCGGACGAGTGTCTCAACCACGTCCTCACCACCATCCACACCCGTCTCTCCCACGACCCGGAAAAAGAGCGAGCGGTAGCAGCGGACCAACTCCGCCGCCTGGCCAGAGACCGCCTGACCACCCACCTGGGCGCCGCGAGCAAGTAAGGGACACGGGCACCTGTTCGAGCAACGACCACTCCAACGCCGATAAGGGGCGCGGGGCTGTATCGATATGCGGCTCCGCCGCGTGGGCGCGACCAGCCACGAACCCGCACCCGGCCCATATGGGAAATACCCGCCCCAGATGCCGCAAGGATCACTCAAACGCATGCCACTTTGATCACACAGGTAGGCCCACCGCAAAGCTCGCGCCGGCACATGGCTACGATGCTGGGGGCCGGTGGACCGTACCCGGCCGGGCCCGACCGACAGAGAAGCCGGCGCGGCTCTCAATCCCCGCTCCCGGAGGGCTTCCGTGCCGGCTGGAACGCTGTACCGCGGCCGGGAAGGAATGTGGTCCTGGGTGGCTCATCGAGTCACCGGCGTCCTCATCTTCTTCTTCCTGTTCGTTCACGTGCTGGACACCGCACTCGTCCGTGTCTCCCCCGAGGACTACGACAAGGTCGTAGCCACGTACAAGACCCCACTCGTCGCGTGTCTGGAGTACGGCCTCGTCGCCGCCATCCTCTTCCACGCGCTCAACGGCCTGCGCGTCATCGCCGTCGACTTCTGGTCGAAGGGCCCGCGCTACCAGAAGCAGATGCTCTGGTCCGTCGTGGGCCTCTGGCTGGTGCTGATGCTCGGGGCGATCTACCCCGTTCTCGGCCACGCCGCTCGTGAACTGTTCGGGAGCTGACGCCGATGTCCACCACCGAATCCACCGCGTCCGGCGTGGGCCCCGTCGAGGGCGCCCACCTCTACGACGTCGACCACCCGGCGCCCCTCATCGAGGCCCCGCGTCAGCGCACCAAGAAGTCCCCGAAGTCCACCCGGGGCAACTTCGAGATGTACGGCTGGCTGTTCATGCGGCTGTCCGGTGTCGTGCTGGTCGTCCTGGTCCTGGGTCACCTGCTGATCCAGCTGGTCCTCGACGGCGGCGTCTCCAAGATCGGCTTCGCCTTCGTGGCCGGCCGCTGGGCCTCGCCGTTCTGGCAGGTCTGGGACCTGCTGATGCTCTGGCTCGCGATGCTGCACGGGGCCAACGGCCTGCGCACGGTCATCAACGACTACGCGGAACGCGCGAACACCCGGCTCTGGCTCAAGGGCCTGCTCTACACCGCCACGGTGTTCACCATCCTGCTGGGCTCGCTGGTGATCTTCACCTTCGACCCGAACATCCGCTAGGCACGGGGCTGCGAGAATCATGAAGATCCACAAATACGACACCGTCATCGTCGGCGCGGGCGGCGCCGGTATGCGCGCGGCCATCGAGTCGACGAAGCGCAGCCGCACCGCCGTGCTCACGAAGCTGTACCCCACCCGCTCCCACACGGGCGCGGCGCAGGGCGGCATGGCCGCCGCGCTCGCCAACGTGGAGGAGGACAACTGGGAGTGGCACACCTTCGACACGGTCAAGGGCGGTGACTACCTGGTCGACCAGGACGCCGCCGAGATCCTCGCGAAGGAGGCCATCGACTCCGTTCTCGACCTGGAGAAGATGGGTCTGCCGTTCAACCGGACGCCCGACGGGACGATCGACCAGCGCCGCTTCGGCGGGCACAGCCGCAACCACGGCGAGGCCCCGGTCCGCCGGTCCTGCTACGCGGCCGACCGCACCGGCCACATGATCCTCCAGACGCTGTATCAGAACTGCGTGAAGGAGGGCGTGGAGTTCTTCAACGAGTTCTACGTCCTGGACCAGTTGATCGTCGAGGTCGACGGGGTCAAGCGGTCGGCGGGCGTCGTCGCGTACGAGCTGGCGACCGGCGAGATCCACGTCTTCCAGGCGAAGGCCGTGATCTACGCGTCCGGCGGCTGCGGCAAGTTCTTCAAGGTGACGTCGAACGCGCACACCCTGACCGGTGACGGCCAGGCCGCGGTGTACCGGCGCGGGCTGCCGCTGGAGGACATGGAGTTCTTCCAGTTCCACCCGACCGGCATCTGGCGCATGGGCATCCTGCTGACGGAGGGCGCCCGCGGTGAGGGCGGCATCCTGCGCAACAAGGACGGCGAGCGCTTCATGGAGAAGTACGCGCCGGTCATGAAGGACCTCGCGTCCCGTGACGTCGTGTCCCGCTCCATCTACACGGAGATCCGGGAGGGCCGCGGCTGCGGTCCCGAGGGCGACCACGTCTACCTCGACCTCACCCACCTCCCGCCGGAGCAGCTCGACGCGAAGCTCCCGGACATCACCGAGTTCGCGCGCACCTACCTGGGCATCGAGCCGTACACGGACCCGATCCCGATCCAGCCGACCGCGCACTACGCCATGGGCGGCATCCCGACCAACGTCGAGGGTGAGGTCCTGCGCGACAACACCACCGTCGTCCCGGGTCTGTACGCGGCCGGCGAGGTCGCCTGTGTCTCCGTGCACGGCGCCAACCGGCTGGGCACCAACTCCCTCCTGGACATCAACGTGTTCGGGCGCCGGGCGGGCATCGCGGCGGCCGAGTACAGCCAGACGGCGGAGTACGTCGAGCTGCCGAAGAACCCGGCGGAGCTGGTCGTCGCGCAGATCGAACGGCTGCGTGAGTCCACCGGCACCGAGCGGGTGGCGGTGCTGCGCCGCGAGTTGCAGGAGACCATGGACGCCAACGTCATGGTGTTCCGCACCGAGCAGACCATCAAGACGGCGGTCGAGAAGATCGCGGAGCTGCGCGAGCGGTACCGCAACGTCTCGGTCCAGGACAAGGGCCGGCGGTTCAACACGGACCTCCTCGAAGCCGTCGAGCTGGGCAACCTGCTCGACCTGGCCGAGGTCATGGCCGTCTCCGCGCTGGCCCGCAAGGAGTCCCGCGGCGGCCACTACCGCGAGGACTACCCCAACCGCGACGACGTCAACTTCATGCGCCACACCATGGCGTACCGCGAGGTCGGCGACGACGGCACCGAGTCCATCCGTCTCGACTACAAGCCGGTCGTCCAGACCCGCTACCAGCCGATGGAGCGTAAGTACTGATGGCTACCCCTGTTCTGGAGAAGGCTGACGCGGCCCCCGAGCCCGGTTTCGCCGACTCCCCGTACATCACGGTCACCTTCCGCATCCGCCGCTTCAACTCCGAGGTCTCCTCGGAAGCGGTCTGGGAGGACTTCCAGCTGGAGATCGACCCGAAGGAACGCGTCCTCGACGGCCTCCACAAGATCAAGTGGGACATCGACGGCACGCTGACTTTCCGGCGCTCCTGCGCCCACGGGATCTGCGGCTCGGACGCGATGCGGATCAACGGGAAGAACCGTCTCGCCTGCAAGACGCTGATCAAGGACCTCTCCCCGGAGAAGCCGATCACGGTCGAGCCCATCAAGGGTCTGACGGTCCTGAAGGACCTGGTCGTCGACATGGAGCCGTTCTTCCAGGCGTACCGGGACGTGATGCCGTTCCTGATCACGAAGGACACGAACGAGCCGACGCGTGAGCGGTTCCAGACGGCGGAGGACCGGGAGCGGTTCGACGACACGACGAAGTGCATCCTGTGCGCCGCCTGCACGTCGTCCTGCCCGGTCTTCTGGAACGACGGCCAGTACTTCGGCCCGGCCGCGATCGTCAACGCGCACCGTTTCATCTTCGACAGCCGTGACGAGGCGGGCGAGCAGCGCCTGGAGATCCTCAACGACCGTGACGGCGTGTGGCGTTGCCGCACCACGTTCAACTGCACGGACGCCTGCCCCCGAGGCATCGAGGTCACCAAGGCGATCCAGGAAGTGAAGCGGGCCCTGATCACCCGCCGCTTCTGACCCCACCGCCAACACCCCGAGAGGCCCCGTTTCCACCGGAAACGGGGCCTCTCGGCCGTCCGGTCCCCTAGGGGGTCTCGACACAGGCCCGCAGGAGGCACCAGATGTCCGCTGCGTCCGTCGAGGACCCCTACGGGGAGTACGCGCTGATCGCGGAGGCCAACCTGCTCATGGAGCCGAGGTGGTCCTCGACGTCTCCGAGGTGCTCGGCGCCGGGAAGTCTGCGGAGGGCGGGGAATGACGCGATCCCGGTCGGTCCGTGGGTGAGCGGGACCGCCGGGATCGGGGCGTGCGTCGCCGCTTGCGCGGCGGGGTGGGTCAGCCGCGCAGGACGTTGCCCTGCTTGTCGGTGCGGTCGTTGCTGACGAGGAAGATGATGCCGTCGATCAGCGCCCAGAAGCCGAGGCCACCGCAGGTCAGGAGCTGGGCGACGCCCACGCCGACGGAACCGACGTAGAAGCGGCCGACGCCGAAGCAGCCCAGGAAGATCTGGAGGATGCCCGCGACGATCTTGGACTTCGAGGAGTACGGGCGGCCCTGGGGGTCGACGCCGAACGGGGCCTGGGGAGTGGGGACGGACATGGGTGTTGCTCCTGGGATGCGGTGGGACGAGAAGACGGAGCCCCGAGACGGGGTTGCTCCGGTGGACGCGCAGGGGACAGCCCTGCACGACGAGATCTCGTCGCCAGCCCCCTGTGAAGGAAGTCTAGGGAAGGTAAAGATGCTGTTAGTACCGGAGTGCGGGATCGTTCCTGTTCCGTGATCGAATTCGGTCAACGCGCATGGGGATTGGGCGGGTTCGGGGTGCTCCGACCCGCCGGATTCCGCCTTATCCGACGACGTTGCGGGCGATCGTCCAGGCCACCGCGGTCACCAGGATCGCCGCCTGCCCCCAGCGTCCGATCTCCGGCTGCCAGCGTCGGCCGCGCAGCCCCTCCCAGGTCCAGCGGCCGAGCAGGCCCAGCGCGAGGGGCGAGGCGAGCAGCAGCAGACGGTTGTCCAGCCAGGCCGCGGCGTAGTGGCCGTGCATCAGGTCGTAGACCATGCGGGTGCCGCCGCACGCCGGGCAGAGCAGGCCGGTGAGCAGCCGGAACGGGCACTGCGGCAGCAGGTGTCCCGGCTGGTGCGGGTCGGTGCCGTAGAGGTAGGCCGCGGCGGCCGCCCCGGCGGCGAGCACCGCGAGAGGTGTCACCGCCGGATGCCGGGGCCGACGCTGCTGATGCGGCTGACGTGGCTGAGTCGGCCCGACCGGCACGTCAGCTCCGCAGGACACGGCCGTCGGAGTCGGTGATCTGGTTGCTGGTCAGCATGATGATGCCGTCGACGAGCGCCCAGACGCCGCAGCCGCCGCAGGTGAACAGCTGGGCCAGGCCGAGGCCGATGTGGCCGGTGTAGAACCGTCCGACGCCGAGCGAGCCGAGGAAGAGTTGCAGGACACCCGCGACGATCTTCGACTTCTCGGAGAACGGCCGCCCGAACTGGTCGTACCCGTACGGGGCGTTGGGGTCGCCGGTGTAGGTGCCGGGCGGCGGGAAGTAGCCGCCGGGAGGCGGGTAGCCGCCCTGCGGATAACCACCCGGCGGATAGCCACCCGGCGGAGGGTGACCGCCAGGGGGCGGGTAGCCGCCGGGGGCGTAACCGCCCTGCGCGTAGCCGCCGGGGGCGTGGCCGTCCTTCGGGGGGCCGCCGTCCTGCGGGGCGGCGAACGGGTTGCCGGTGCCCGGGGCGGGATCGGGGCCGGGGTAGCCGTATCCGGGCGGGGGCTGGGGCGGCTGCGGGGGCGGCGGCTGGTCGGTCATGCGGTACTCCGGTGGGCTCAGACGATGAACGCACCATCTTGCAGCAGGTTCTGCCGAAGTGTGCAGCGGGTTCAGGAGTCGCGCACCGGAAATGCCGGGTTCATGTAGGTACGGCACTTAATCTGACCGCATGTCAGATGATCAGTCGTACGAGCTGCTCGGTTTCGACAACGTGCTGTTGCCCGTCGGGGACCTCGGTGAGGCCGTGGGGTTCTACCAGCGGGCCGGGTTCGCCGTGGGGTTCCGGCTGGACGAGGCCGGGATCGCGGTGCTGAAGGTCGGCGGGGAGGTGCCGGGGCTGCTGCTGCGGGTCGAGGAGGCGCTCGGGCACCGGACACCGCCGTGGCCGTCGGCCCGGGTGTGGATCGAGGTGGGCGATGTGCGCGAGGCGGCGCGGGCACTGCGGGCGGCCGGGATCGCGCTGCTCGACGAGCCGTTCCCGGTGGCCACCGGCTGGACCGTCGAGATCGCCGACCCCTGGGGGAACGTCATCGGATTCACCGACTACTCGAAGCGTCCGGAGCTGGGCCGCCGGCCGTGACGCAGGCCCCGCCCTTCTTGGTTGAACGCGTTCAAAAACAGGGCTACAGTCATCCCTGTCAACGTTTTGAACGTGTTCAAGAAGGGGTGGGGGCATGGACCGCACGGTCATCGCCTACGTCATCTACCTGCTCGTCAGCATCGGTCTGACGATCTGGGTGGCCCGCACGCTCAGCAAGAACGGGCGGTTCTTCCTCGCCGACGTGCTGCGCGGCGACGAGAAGCTCGCCGACGCCGTCAACCACCTCCTGGTGGTCGGCTTCTACCTGGTCAACCTCGGTTTCGTCGCCCTCTACCTGAGCGGCGACGGCGCCGTCCGGGACACCCGGGGCATCTTCGAGGCGCTCTCGACCAAGCTGGGCGTGGTGCTGCTGGTGCTCGGCGTGATGCATCTGGGCAACGTGTATGTCCTCAGCCGCATCCGGCGGCGCGGGGTGCTGGAGCGGGAGCAGCTGCCGCCGGTCGCGCCGCAGGGCTGGGTCGCGCCGACGACCGGGGCGTGAGGGTCGTGCGGGCGATCGAGGGCCGGGACGCCGAGGTGCGCGTCCCGGTCCGCGGGCTCACCGTTCTCTACGACGCCGAGTGCTCGCTCTGCTCGTTCCTGCGCGACTGGCTGCAACGGCAGCCGCAGCTGGTGCCGCTGGAGCTGGTGCCGGCCGGTTCGGCCGAGGCGCGGCGGCGGTTTCCCGACCTCGATCACCGGGTGACGTTCGAGGAGGTCACCGTCGTCGGGGACACCGGGCAGGTGTACCGGGACACGGCCGCCTGGATCGTCGTTCTGTGGGCGCTGCGGGCGCAGCGGCCGCTGGCGTACCGGTTCGCCACGCCGTCCGGGGCGCGGCTCGCCAAGGGGGCGGTGCTGGCCGCCGCGAAGTGGCGCGGGGCGCGGCAAGGGGCGCGGTGGGGCGGGCGGTCGTACGCGCGGGCGGACGGGTGGGTGTACGAGCCGGGCTCGGGCTGGTCGTTCGCCGGGCCGGGCTGCGTCGATGACTCCTGCGCCAGTCGCTAGGCTCTCTTCCCGTGTCAGCGAAGAACGACGGTCCCGACGGGTCCGGCTCCCCCAGCAAGTCCGAGCAGACCCGCGCGCTGATCCTGGAGACCGCGATGCGGCTGTTCCAGGAACGCGGCTACGACAAGACGACCATGCGGGCCATCGCCCACGAGGCCGGGGTGTCGGTCGGCAACGCCTACTACTACTTCGCCGGCAAGGAACACCTGATCCAGGGGTTCTACGACCGGATCGCCGCCGAGCACCAGGCGGCGGTCCGGGGCGTGCTGGAGCGGGAGACGGATCTGGAGGCGCGGCTCGCGGGCGTCCTGACGGTGTGGCTGGACATCGCTCGGCCGTACCACGAGTTCGCCGTGCAGTTCTTCAAGAACGCGGCCGATCCGGACAGTCCGCTCAGTCCGTTCTCGCCGGAGTCGGAGCACGCGCGCGATGCTGCCATCGCCGTGCACAAGGAGGTGCTCTTCGGCGCGAAGACCAAGGTGGCGCCGGAACTTCGGGAGATTCTGCCGGAGTTGATGTGGCTGTCCCAGATGGGGCTGGTGCTGTATTGGATCTTCGATCGGACGGAGGGGCGTGAGCGGAGTTATCGGCTTGCCGAGCGGGGGGCGAAGCTCACGGCCCGTGGGGTGTCGTTGGCTCGGTTCCGGGTGCTGCGGCCTCTGGTGCTGGAGGTGCACGAGCTGTTCACGGACTTCTTGCCCGGCATGACACGGGTTTTGCGTGACCCGGCACGCGGAGAAAAGGCGGACTAGATGAGTGAGTCCGATGTGTGTGCTGGTAGCGACCATGGCGAAGGGCGCCCGTTGGTCAGTGTGTGAAGACAGACCTGGACGCCCTTCTGACGGCACTGTACGTGTTCATCGACGACCATGTGGCGCCTTGTCGCCGGATCGGGCGACCCCCGAAACTGACGGACGCCGAACTGCTGTGCCTGGCAGTCGCCCAGGTCCTGCTGGGCTTCCCCTCCGCACGGCACTGGATGCGCTTCGCCCACGCCCGGCTGGGACACCTCTTCCCCTACCTGCCCCAGCAGTCCGCCTACAACAAACGCCTCAACACCGCCGGCCCGCTCATCTCGCAGGTGACCGAGGCCCTGGCCCGGCAGGTGCCGACCTGGCACGACAGCCTCCGGCTGATCGACTCCACCCCCCTGCC